>NZ_JAYSAH010000001.1:0-19796 GCF_041916015.1 Sphingopyxis sp.
CGCGCCGCTGCTCGCGGTCGCGACCGGCGGACCGCCCATCGAGGCGGCCCTGCCGGCGGGGCACAGCTTCATGATCAGCCTCGCCGATCAGCATGTCGCGGCGCAGCTCGAACAGGCGGCCGCGGCCGGCCACGCATGAGGATGCGGCCCGAAGCCGCCAACAAGGAAAAAGGGCGCAACCCGAAGAGCATAGCAGAGCCAATATCCTGACCATCCGGCTTTGGCCGATGGAGGGAAGCAGGGGATGGAAGATGTCGAAAACCCGTACCGCAGCCCTGTTGCTGACCGCGGCGGCGATCGTCGTGATCGCGCGGCCCGCCGAAGCCCAGCGGCTCGAATTGAAATCGGCGGTCGAGGCCGCGATGCAGACGAACCCCGAAATCAATCAGGCGGTCGAGAACAGGACCGCGATCGAATTCGAACGCGAACAGGCGCAGCGCCTGTTCCTGCCGCGCATTTCGGTCGAGGGATCGGTGGGGGTGCGCCGGCTCGAGAACGGCACGCGGCGGGCGCTCGGCATCGCCGATGACGTGCTCTATCCGGCGGAGGCCGGGCTGCGGCTCGAACAGACTTTGTTCGACGGCGGGGTCAAGCGCAACGAGGTGAAGCGCCAGGCCGCGCGCACCGACGGCGCGGCCTTTCGCGTCGAGGAGCGCTCGCAGTTCGTCGCGCTGCAGGTGACGCGCCAATATCTCGACTATCTGCTGCAACAGCGAATCGTCGCCGCGTCCGAGGACAATATCGATTTCCACAGCAAGCTGGTCGCCGATTTGCGCGAAGGCGTCGCGAAGGGATCGCTCAGCATCGCCGACCAGCAGCAGGCCGAGGAACGGCAGCAGGCGGCGCAGGCGCGTCTGACCGAGGCCAATCTCGATCTGGTCAACACCTCGGCCTCGTTCCGGACGCTGACCGGGCTCGACCTGGTCGACGGCGCGACGCTGCCGCCGTCGCTGGCGAACGCCATTCCCGGAACGCTCGACGAAGCGCTGGCGCGCGCGCGCGAACGCAACCCCCGCGTCCGCGAGGCCAATGCCGACGTCGATGCGGCGCACGCGATGGTCGCCAAGGCGAAAGCCGAAATGATGCCGACGCTCTCGCTGGAGGGCAATGCGCGGATCGGCGACGATATCGACGGCTTCCGCGGCGAGACCAACGATCTGCAGGCCGGGCTGGTGCTGCGCTGGGACATCTTCAACGGCGGGGTCAAGAAATCGAAGGTGCAGGAAATGTACCGCCGCGAGCGCGAGACGCGCTTCCGCCTCGATCAGATGACGCGCGAGGCCGAGGAGGATGTGCGCGTCGCGTGGAACACCTGGGACGCGCAGGGCAAGCTGGTCAAGGAGCTCGACGAGCAAAGCCGGGTTTCGGACGAATTGCTGCGATCCTATCGCGCCCAGTTCAACGTCGGGCGCCGCTCGCTGCTCGACGTGCTCGATGCGCAGAACACCCGCTATAATGTGCAGGTCCGTGCCGAGACCGCCAAATTCGCGCAATTCTATGCCGAGTTCAAGCTGCTGGCGGCGCTCAACGATCTGCTCGCGGCGATGGAGGTCCAGCCGCCGAAGGCCGCGACGGCGAACGCCCGCGAGCGTTACCGGGTCGCCCCGGCGCCCGAGATGAACCCCGAAGCGATGCGGGACCCCACATGAACTATCCCGGCGACCCCCGTGGCGCGCGGCGGTCGCCGCCGCCGCTTGCCAGCTTCGAGGCATGGAAGGCCGACCCGGCGCACAGCGACGAGCTGCTCGGCGCGGTCGCGCGGATCGCGGAGATGTTCGAGCGTCCCTTTTCGGAGGCGCGGATAAAAAAGGGGCTCGCGCTCGACGAGGACGGCTTCGTGCCGCTCGACCAGCTCGACCATGCGCTCGAAGCCGTGGGCCTGCGCTGCCATCTCGTGCGCCGGCCGCTCGCCGGCTGGAACCGGCAGGACGTGCCGGCGATCCTGCTGCTCGGCGACGACCGCCCGGTGATCGTGACCGCGCTCGACGATGGCGAATGCACGGTCCGGCTACCCGCGGGCAGCGCCGATATCCGGATCGACCGCGCGCATCTGGAGGCCGCCTATTCGGGGCAGGGCGTGGTCGTCCGCCACGACCCCGCGAGCGAGAGGATGCACGAGCGGCCGTGGGACGAGGCGCCGCGCCAGCATTGGTTTTGGAGCGAGGTCCGCAAGGAGCGCGACCAATATGCCTATGTGATGCTCGCCTCGCTGCTCATCAATCTGCTCGCCTTCGCGATGCCGCTGTTCACGATGAACGTCTATGACCGGATCATCCCGAACAAGGCGGCGTCGAGCCTTTGGGTGCTCGCGCTCGGCGCGATGTTCGCGATCGCGGTCGAATATAGCCTGCGCCTCGCGCGCACCGGGCTGATCGACGAGGTCGGGCGCGGCATCGACGCGCGGCTGTCGCAGCGGCTGCTCGACAAGGTGCTCAACCTGCCGCTTTCGACCCAGCGCGGCAGCACCGGCGCGCTCGCGCGGCGGGTGACCGAATATGAGCAGGTGCGCGATTTTTTCGCCTCGACGACGATCGTCCTCGTCACCGACATATTGTTCCTGTTCGTCTTTGTCGGGCTGATCGCGGTGCTCGGCGGCTGGCTGGCGATCGTTCCGGTCGTCGCGGCGGCGATCATGCTCGCGCTCGGCTGGCGGCTGCAACGCCGGATGAGTGCTGCGGTCGCGGACTCGCAGGTCGATGCGAGCCTGCTCCAGACGACGCTCGTCGAGACGATCGGCAGCCTCGAAACGGTCAAGGCCTGCCGTGCCGAGGGGCGGATGCTCGGCAAATGGCGGCGGCTGTCGGCGTCCAACGCCTATACGCAGGAGGAGATGCGCAAGCTGACCGCGACCGCGGTCAATCTCGCGACGCTTTGCCAGCAGGGGACGAGCATCGCGCTCGTCATGGGCGGTTTCTATCTCTTCAACGCCGGCATCATCTCGATGGGGGCGATCATCGCGGTGGTGATGCTCGCCAGCCGCTCGCTCGCCCCGGTCGGCCAGCTCGCCTTTCTGATGACGCGCGGGCGGCAGGCCTTCGTCACGCTGAACAGCCTGCAGACGCTGATGGACCAGGACGACGAGCGCGAAAAGGGCAGCCACTCGATCACGCCCGAGGTCCGCGACGGCCGCCTGCAACTCGAGCATGTCGGCTTCCGCTATCCCGACACCGACCGCGAATCGCTCGCCGACATCGATCTCGTCATCGAGCCGGGCGAGCGGATCGGGCTGATCGGCCGCGTCGCATCGGGCAAGTCGACGCTCGGACGGCTGCTCTGCGGTCTCTATGATCCGGCCGCGGGCAGCTATCGCATCGATGGACTCGAAAGCCGGCAATATGATCCGCACGACCTCCGCTCGACGCTGCGCTTCGTCGGGCAGGATGCCGAACTGTTCAGCGGCACGGTGCGCGAAAATCTGCTGATCGGCGCTGCCGACGCGAACGACGCGGGCGTCATCGAGGCGGTGCGGCGTTCGGGCGCGGACGGCTTTCTCGGCCGCGACGCGACCGGCTTCGACTTTCACATCGGCGAACGCGGCGCGCGGCTCTCGGGCGGGCAGCGCAGCTTCCTGGTCCTCGCGCGCGCGCTGATGGGGCCGGCGCATCTGCTGTTCCTCGACGAGCCGACCGGCGCGATGGACAGCCAGACCGAACAATTGTTCGTCGAGCGCCTGAAGACCGCGGTGCCGCCGGGCCAGACGCTGATCGTCGCGACGCACCGGATGGCGGTGCTTGGCCTCGTCGACCGGCTGATCGTCATGGACAATGGCCGCATCGTCGCCGACGGACCGCGCGACGCGATATTGGCGCAGCGGACGCTGGCATGAGCGCGCTCGCCGCCCCACGTTATGGAACGCGCGAGGCCGACGACAATCGGCGGACGATCCTGTGGCTGCTCGGGATCGCGGCGTTCGTCTCGCTGCTCACCTCTGAAGCGATCTGGGCGCGGCTGTTCGATGCCTTCGGGGCCGAAGATCACGGCTATGCCCGGCAGGAGGCGCCGCCCCGCTTCGTTCCCGACCGCGAGATGCGGCAGCTCATCGCGCTGACCGAAGATCCGGCCGCGACACCTGCCTATACCCCCGAAAAGGCGATCACGCTCAATCAGGCGATCCCCTTCGTGCACGGGCCGGTCGTGTCGGCGCGGCCCTTCCATCCGGTCACCGCCGACCGGATCGCGCAGCTCACCGCGCTCAAATGCCTGACCCAGGCGGTCTATTACGAGGCGGGCTTCGAGCCGATCGCCGGACGGCGCGCGGTCGCGCAGGTCGTCCTCAATCGCGCGGCGCATCCCGCTTTCCCGAAATCGGTGTGCGGCGTCGTCTATCAGGGGGTGAACCGGCCGGTGTGCCAGTTCAGCTTCACCTGCGACGGCTCGCTGGGACGCCGCCCCGATCCGGCCGCGTGGCGCGAGGCCGAGGCGGTCGCGCTCGCCGCCCTGAACGGCTATGTCGAGCCCTCGGTCGGCTATTCGACCCATTATCACGCCAATTATGTTTCGCCTTATTGGGCGCCGAAGCTGGTCAAGATCGCGCAGATCGGCGCGCATATCTTCTACCGCTGGCCCGGCCGCTGGGGGATGCCGGCCGCCTTTTCGGGCCGCTACAGCGGGGTGGAGGCGATCCCGGCGATCCTGCCGCGCAGCGCGGTGGAACGGCCGAAGGACGGCGCGCCCGGGCAGGGGCTGATCTATGCCTCGTCGGAAGACCGGGTCCGCGCATTGCAGGATCGCCGCGCCGATGACGACAATGGCGGCCGGCTCGATCCGTCGAAGGGGTGGGAACTGGCGATCCCCGAGCCCGAGGAAGCGAGCCGCGCCTCGCGGATGATGGCCCGCCAGCAGGCCGGTGAATATGAGCTGGCGTCAGGGGAGAAGGGTATATGATCAGATCGCGCCCATATGTGGGCACCCGCCGCGTCATCCTGTCGGCGGGGGTCGGGATGTTCGTCTTCGTGAGCTGGGCGAGCTTCGCCAAGGTCGATGAGGTGACGCGCGGGCAGGGGCGGGTGATTCCGTCGAGCAAGGCGCAGGTCGTGCAGTCGTCCGAACCCGCGACGATCCTCGACATCGTCGTCCGCTCGGGCCAGCCGGTCCGCAAGGGGCAATTGCTTGTCCGCCTCGACGACACCGAATCCGCCTCGCAGCTTGGTCAGATCGAGGCCGAGAACCGCTCGCTCGCCGCCCGTGCTGCGCGGCTGGGACGCGAGGGCGACGGCGCCGCCGGGGCCGATTGCGCAGCGGGCGCCAGCGGCAAGACAGCGGCCGAGTGCAGCCAGGAAGCGGCGCTGCAATCGGCCCGTGCCGCGACGCTGCGCAGCCGCAAGGCGGCGCTCGGCGCCGCGGTCGAACAGCGCCGCCGCGATTATGACGAGGCGCAGGCGACGATCGCCTCGCTGAAATCGAGCCTCGGGCTCGCGCAGAATCAGGTCGATATGCTCGAACCGCTCGCCGCCAAGTCGATCGTGCCGCAGACCGAATTATTGAACGCCAAGCGCGAGGCGACCGAAATCCGCGGCAAGCTCGCCGCAGCTCAGCAGGCCGCCTCGCGCGCCGCCGCGGCGATCAGCGAAGCGCAGGCGCAGGTCGCGGAGGCCGGGCTCCAGTTCCGGCAGGAAGCGCTCGACGAGCGCAATCAGCTGATGGCGAAGATGGCGGTGAATTCGGAATCGCTGCGCGGTGCCGCCGGACGCCGGCAGCGCAGCGAAATCCGCTCGCCCGCGAACGGGATCGTCAACGATGTCCAGGTCACCACCGAAGGCGGTTTCGTCCAGGCGGGGCAGAAGATCATGCAGGTCGTGCCCGTCGGCGACAAGCTGCTCGTCGAGGCGCGCGTCGCTCCGCGCGACATCGCCTTCATCAAGGTCGGCGACCGCGCGAACGTCAAGGTCACCGCCTATGATTTTGCGATCTACGGCGGGCTGTCGGGCCGCGTCGTCCAGATCTCGCCCGACAGCATCTATGACGAGGCGGCCAAGGAGGCCTATTTCACCGTCGTCGTGGAAACCGACGCCGCCTATCTGACCAGCGGCAAGCGCCGCCTGCCGATCACCCCCGGCATGATCTGCGACGTCGAGGTCATCACGGGCAAGAAGAGCGTGCTGAGCTATTTGTTCAAGCCCTTCCTCCGCGCGCGGTCGGAGGCTTTCACCGAACGTTGAACGCCGGCCGCCGACGCTCGCATGCGGGGGGTATGAAAAGTCCTCGCGCCGCAGGACGGCGCCGGGGCTGTCGGGGAGGATCGGGGGTGCGTTGCCCGGTCGTCCCGAGGGCTTGGCGTCAGGCCGCCCGCCCGGATACCGGCGTCAGCCTGGGGAGGGCACGCACCGGCCTCACCTCCCGCAAATTGAGCTGCACCGGTTCACCTAAACCGTTTTTCACGCCCCATGTCGCGGCCTGTGTGCGGTTCTCGACCCCCAGCTTGCGGAGGATCGCCTTCACATGGACCTTGACGGTCGCCTCGCAGATACCGAACTGGCGCGCGATCACCTTGTTCGCCATCCCGGCCATGATGCTCTCGAGGATTTCGATTTCGCGGTCGGACAACCCCACCGCAGCGGCGCTGCTCTTCCAGTCGCCCGCGGAGGCAGCCGGTATCCAGCTGGTCAGGTTGGTGACGAGTTGCGACGGAAAGACCTTCTCGCCCAGCGCGATCAGCCGGATCGACTCGGTCAGCGGCGCGCACGAGATTTCCTTGATGATGACGCCGTCGGCGCCGATCTGAAACGCCTCCACCACGTCCTCGAACGCATATTGATCGAGCAGCAGCGCGAGCCGCGCATGCACTCTTTTGGCCGCCAGCTTGCGGCAGGCGTCGAGCGCGAAGCTGCTGCCGCCGCCGTCGATCACGATGACGTGATCGTCCTGGTCCCCTTCGATGCCGCCCTGCGCGGTCATGAGCGCCGCCACATCCGAAACCGAGGTTTCGATCTGGAAGCTTTCGCCCGAAAGTATCTTTCTCAGTCCCTCTCGTGCAATCTCATTTTTCGCAAGCAGCGAAATATGTACAACCTTCGACATCACCCGCCCCTCTGAAAAGTTTCAGTCAGGCAACCCACCATTCCATCGAGGTTCGATCGACTGCGACCTTGTGTCGATCCTCCTTTCCCTGTTGGTTTTTGTTAAGATCTTTATGTCTTCGACGAACTACTGCAAATATGGTTATACCAGTAACTTAAGGAATCCACGGGGAATCTCCTGGCTACCCCTTAAGGGGTAAGCCGGAATTATGGCCCGCCTGCCGCCATCTGGTCCCTCCTGTGCGGCGATACCGGCTTAACCGGAATAAACCCAATATGTTACATATAACATATTTGCAGGGCAGATGGAAAATCCTGCTTACCCTTTCGGCTGGCTCACAGCGCGCGGGGCTCGCAATTTTCCGTCAATAACCCTTAATATTAGTGACTTGTGTTAACACTTTTGTTCAAAGCTCGCGAATCGGAGCGCTATGTCCCGACTCCGAGTCGGCCCCGAAACGCAACGGGCCCGGCGGTTTCTTTACATTGCCGACGACAGCGGTGATTACGCAATGGGCCGGGGCGGCGCGGCCGATCGGGGCCTGATACGCGCCCGTCAGATCATCGGCGAGGATCGAGCGTCACGGCGCGACCGGCCAGCGCCAGTCGATAGTTCGCCGCGATAGGCCGATCGGCCTCGAGGCCGGCAATCTCGGCCCCGTCGCGTTCGGATTTGGACGCAAGGCGGACGTCGGGCGCGGGAGGCCGGTCCGCCCTTGTCGGCGATACTGCCTTGGCGGTAGCGGGCAGGGCTGCGACCACGGGCACCGGCGGCGCGTCGCGATAGCCGTGGACCCAGCGGCGAGCGCCGCTGAAGGACAGGATCGGCCGCATCGCGTTCGGCCGGCTTCCGTCGTAGATGCGATCGGTCATATTATCGAGCGCCACCCAGCCCGTCCGCGACCGGACGAGGAGGAGGGCATGGTCGGCGTTGACCGCGAGATCGCGCAGCAGCATCAGCTTCACGCGATCGCCGCCGATCCCCGCGGCGCGCAGCAGCTGCATCTTCAGAATCGCGAAATCCTCGCAGTCGCCGGTGCCGCGCGCGATCGTCTCGGCGGCGGTCGCCCAGAAATCGTCGCGGCTATAGGTCCGGTCGTCGCCTGCATAGGCGATGTGGCGATTGACCCACAGATTGATGCGCTCGACGACCGCCGTCTCGTCGAGGTCGCGGGTGACGCCCGCCCGCTGCAGCCCGGCCGTCATCAGCCGCGCGGGCGCGGCGCGGCGGACGCGGTTCCAGCGCGCGTCGAAGCTCGTATGATCGACCGGGATGGCCAGCGTGCCGAGTTCGGCATCGGGGTCGATGTCGGGAACGGAGAAGGTCGAGGCGCACCGGGCGGGCGGCGGCGGATCGATGCCGGCCGCTCCGGCAGGGACGATCACCCTGTCGCCGTCTTTCGGAAAGGGCGCGGGCAGCTTGCCCTCCTGACGCAGCCGCATCAGGTCCAGCGCGCTGGGGGTTGCCGGCGCGGCTGTTTCCGCGGGGGCGGCTCGGCCCGGCAGCTGTCCCGACACCTTTCGGCACTCTATAGCGCCGAACCAGACCGGCTTGCCATTCTGCTCGCGCGCGGCGTCGCCGCCTGCCGACGCCTGCGCGGCGGCCGGCGTTGCGGACGACAGCATGGCGGCCATGGCGAGCCACCAACAGGCAGGCGTGGAAATGCTGAGCCTCATCCCGCGAGCCATGCCCGAGCGAGATGAGGATATGCTTCACCGCGATGGTTAACGGCGACTTGTCATATGGGGCGAAATCGGGCCCGCAAAGGCCCGCCGCCATCGTCCGGGCTTGCCTCCGCCCGAAAAGCCGATAGGGGCCTCGCATCCCGCGGGGATCGCCCGCGCCCTGATGGAGTGCCTTCCCATGTCCTCGTCTCTCGCTTCCGCCGCGTCCCGCCCGCCGCTGCGTGTCGCGCTCGCGGGGATCGGCGTCGTCGGCGGCGGCGTCGTCAAGCTGCTCGAGGCCAACCGCGACCTGATCGCGCGGCGCGCCGGGCGGCCGATCGAGATCGTCGCGGTGTCGGCGCGCGACCGGCACAAGGATCGCGGCGTCGATCTGTCGCGCTATCGCTGGGAAGACGATATGGACGCGCTCGTCGCAGCCGGGGACGTCGATGTCGTGGTCGAGATGATCGGCGGCGCCGACGGTCCGGCGCTGACAATCGCGCGCCACGCGCTCGGCGCGGGCAAGGCGCTCGTCACCGCGAACAAGGCCATGATCGCGCATCACGGGCTGGGGCTTGCGAAGCTCGCCGAGGCGAAGGATACGCCGCTCAAATATGAGGCGGCGGTCGCGGGCGGCATCCCGGTGATCAAGGCGATCCGTGAAGGCGCGTCGGCGAACCAGATCGCGCGCGTCTATGGCATCCTCAATGGCACCTGCAATTATATCCTGACCCAGATGGAGCGGAACGGCGCGAGCTTCGCCGACGCGCTCGCCGCCGCGCAGGCCGAGGGCTATGCCGAGGCCGATCCGACCTTCGACGTCGACGGCATCGACGCCGCGCACAAATTGTCGATCCTCGCTGCGCTCTGCTTCGGGACGAAGCTCGACATAGGCGCTGTGACGGCAGATGGGATTCGGGGCCTGATCGCCGCCGATATTCGCGAAGCCGAAGCATTGGGGCACCGCGTCCGGCTGATCGGCATGGCTGAACGCAACGAAAGCGGCCTCTATCAGCATGTCCAGCCCTGCCTCGTCCCCGCCGACCATCCGCTCGCCTATGTGCCGGGCGCGCTCAACGCGGTCGTCGCCGAGGGCAATTTCGTCGGCCGCCTGTTCTTCGAGGGCGCGGGTGCGGGCGAAGGGCCGACCGCGTCGGCGATCGTCGCCGACATCATCGACATCGCGCGCGACGAGTATGGTCCTGCCTTCGCGATGCCGGTCGACGCACTCGACGCCGCCCCCGCCGCCGACGCCGGCGCGCGCGTCGGCAAACATTATGTCCGTTTGATCGTCGAGGACCGGATCGGCGTCCTCGCCGAGATCGCGACCGCGATGCGCGACGCCGGCGTCTCGATCGAAAGCTTCATCCAGCGCGGCACCGACGAAGAGGCTGGCGTGGTCATCGCGCTCGTCACCCACGAAGGACCGGCCAGTGCGATCGACGCCGCGCTCGCGACGCTCGCCGCGTCGGACCATGTCGTCGGCACCCCGATGCACATGCCGATCCTGGCGCTCTAGGGCGGCGTTTCGGCCGGCGGTGCGTCCTGCCGATCGGGATCGGTCGCCCGCTTCGCCATTTCGTAGAGCGCATTATATTCGGGGCCGCGCGGATAGCGGCCGCCGATCGGCATCCAGTTGTAGGGCAGCCGGTCGAGGCTCATCGCCTTCGCTTCGGCGCGCGGGAGCTTGGGCGGCGCCTCGCGGCCTTCGTTGGCGATCGCGCGCAGCTCGGGCGACAGCCGGTGCTTCTCGGTGTCGCTGCCGCACACCGTGATCGTGCCGTCGCTCGACGGCGTGCAGCGCCGCACGGGATCGGTCATTTCCTTCGCCTTGGCGATGGCCTCGTCGGCCCCGGACTCGGCCTTCGGCGGCGCGGGTGGTCCCACCGTCTGCGCCGCCGAAGGCACGCCCGTCATGCCCACGACGCAATACAGCGCAAAAGCCGCACCGAATCGGGCGAAGCATTCTCGACAAGCGGGGCAACCGGCCATATGGCGCCCACCATGCCGACGGGGCGGAACAAGTAAAGACGGAGAGTCAGGGCAATGACGGACAGCAGCGGCAGCAACCTCGACCGGGTGCTCGTGCTCGAAATGGTGCGCGTCACCGAAGCCGCGGCGATCGCCGCCGCGAAGCTGATCGGGCGCGGCGACGAAAAGGCGGCCGACGCCGCCGCCGTCGAGGCGATGCGCGATGCCTTCAACACCCTCTACATGGACGGCACCATCGTCATCGGCGAGGGCGAGCGCGACGAGGCGCCGATGCTCTATATCGGCGAGAAGGTCGGCAACGCGCCGGGCAGGGGCCCGAAGATAGACATCGCGGTCGACCCGCTCGAAGGCACGACGATCACCGCCAAGGCCGGCCCGAACGCGCTCGCGGTGCTCGCGATCGCCGAGGAAGGCTGCCTGCTCAATGCTCCCGACGTCTATATGGACAAGCTGGCGACCGGCCCAGGCTTTTCGCCGAACATCGTCAATTTCGACAACAGCGTGCGCGAGAATGTCGAGGCGGTGGCGCGCGAGAAGGGCGTCGCGCCGCAGGACATCATCGTCTGCGTCCTCGACCGCCCGCGCCACGAGGTGATCATCAGCGAGCTCCGCGCGATCGGCTGCGGCGTTGCGCTGATCCCCGACGGCGACGTCGCCGGGGTGATCGCGACGACCAACCCCGAAACCAACATCGACATCTATATGGGCTCGGGCGGCGCGCCCGAGGGCGTGCTCGCCGCGGCGGCGCTGCGCTGCGTCGGCGGCCAGTTCAAGGGCCGCCTGCTGTTCCGCAACGACGACGAGCGGCTGCGCGCGAAGAAATGGGGGATCGAGGATCTCGACCGCGTCTACGACCTCGGCGACCTAGCCAAGGGCGACGTGATCTTCGCCGCGACCGGCGTCACCGACGGGTCGCTGCTGCGCGGTGTCAAGCATCGCCGCGGCGGCATCCTGACCACCGAAAGCGTCGTGATGCGCGCCTCGTCGGGCACCGTGCGCTGGGTCAAGGGCGAACATCGGGCGGGCTGAAGGGTCGCGAGCGGTTCGCGGCTCTGATTGGCTGTCCTTGCGAGCGGCGAAGCCGCGTGGCAATCCAGAGCGCGTAGACCGCTCTGGATTGCTTCGCTACGCTCGCAAGGACGAGTAACCGCGAAAGGGGCGGCGATGACAGAAGACAAGCGTCCGCGGCTGTTCGTCAGCCACCATTCGAGCAAATATGAGGTTGCGCTGCACGTCGAGAAAGCGCTCGCGCGCCACGGCGTCGATTGCTGGATCGCGCCGCGCGACGTCGGACCGGGCGAAGCCTTTGACACCGCGATCATGAAGGCGATCCGCGACTCGGCGGGCGTCCTCCTGCTTTTCTGCAGCCAGTCGGACAAGAGCCCGCATGTGAAGCGCGAGCTGATCCTCGCCGACAGCGCGCACAAGGCGATCATCCCCTTGCGGCTCGAGGAGATCGTGCCCGACGACCTCGCCTATCATCTGGCAAGCGCGCAGTGGATCGACTGGCTGGAAAAGCGGGACGATTCGATCGCGCGCATCGCGGCGAAGGCGCACCAGCTTGCGGGTACGGCGGCACCCGGCGTGCCCCCAACCGCCGCTGCAACGCCCACCGCGTCCGCTGCCGCCGATAACCTCCATGCCGCGATTCTGACCCAGGCGTCGGAGCCTGCCGCGCCCAAGGGCGGGTCGGCGAAGACACTGATGATCGGCGCGCTGCTTATCGCGGTCGCGGTGCTCGGCGCGATGCTGTTCATGCGCGGGGGCGAGGAGCAGAAGGCCGATGTAGCCGCCACGACCGCGCCCGCTGCGGCATCCTCGCCCGAGGCGGCTCCCGCGCCGGCAGCTGCCACGCCCGCATCGCCGGCGCCTGCCGAACCGGCGGAGGCAATGCCGGCCGCGAAGATTCCGCCGAGCTTCAACTGCAAATATGCCGCGACGCGCGCCGAGAAGCTGATCTGCGGCGACGACGAGCTCGCGGCGCTCGATCGCGAGCTCAACCGCGCCTACAAGCAGCTCGACCGCACCGCGGGGCCGCTGCGCCAGCAGATCGCCGCCGAGCAGCGCGGCTGGCGGATCGGCCAGCGCGACACCTGCGGCGACGCCGCCTGCGTCGCCGACGCGATGCGCCAGCGGATCATCGTCCTCGATTCGCAGCGTGCGTCGCTGGGGAGCGACGAGGGGCAGCAATAGATCGCCGGGCTATCGGCAGCCCGGCCGCTTTTCGACCGGAAGCGATCGATTGCGGCCGCGCACTCTGCGTTCGTCATTCCCGCGAAAGCGGGAACCCAGGGATGGGTAAGCGGACGGACGCTCTGGGTCCCCGCTTTCGCGGGGATGACGAAGTAAAGTAAGGGCGGCGTCCGCTCCCCACCCCCAAAGTAGACCTGACAATTGCCCGGCCTCTTTCAAAATATCCCCGCCGCCAGTCCCTCCGCCAGCGCCGTCCCCAGATCGCGCGCTTCGGTGAGCCGATCCGCCGGAATCGCCTTCGGCGCCAGAATCGCTTCCGGCGTCTGCGCGGACGTGTTCACGATCACCGGATCGGCGACGCGCTTCAGCCGCCAGCCGGTCGCGATGCGGTCGAGCTGGCGCTGGGCATTTTCGCCGTCGGAGCCCGCGCAGATGATCGTCGCATAGGGGCGGCCTTCCAGCTTCCCCAGACACGGATAATAGCAGCGATCGAACATCTCCTTCATCGCGCCCGACAGCGCGGCGAGATTTTCGGGAGCAACGAACAGATAGCCGCCCGCGGCTTGCAGCAGCTCGGGAGTGACATCATCGGCCGCGACCAGCCGCGCGCCCGCCGCACTGCCCGCCGCCGCCTCGGCCAGCGCGCGGCTGCCGCCGGTGCGGCTGTGCCAAATGACAAGAAGTTTGCATTCTTCCATTCGCCGATCCTCTATCCTGCCCCCGCCGGTATGCCGGACCCTCGCTTGCCAAGCCGCACGGCGCGGCGCAAGCTGGGCGCCAACAGGGGAGAGAGACGATGCGCCGACTGACCACCTTGCTGCTCGCAGGTTGCTTGCCGTTCGCGGCGCTCGCGCAGGATGATGCGAGCGAGGCGACCCGCGCCGCGCAGGCGGAGCTTGCGAAACGCCTGCCGCTCGACGATCCGCGCGACGAGGCCAATGCGACGCGCGGCAAGCTCGCCGAGATTGCCGATGGCGTGATCCTCGACAAGGACGGCAAGCCGGTATGGGACCGGCGGCCCTATGCCTTTCTGAGCGAGGCGAAGGCGCCCGATACGGTGAACCCGTCGCTGTGGCGACAGGCGCGGCTCGACGCGGTGCACGGACTGTTCGAGGTGGTGCCGGGCAAGATCTGGCAGGTCCGCGGCTATGATATTTCGGTGATGACGATCATCCGCGGCAAGACGGGCTGGATCGTCGTCGATCCTTTGCTGTCCGAAGAAACCGCCGCGGCGGGGTGGAAGCTGTTCGAGGACCATATCGGTGCCAGGGAGGGCAAGCGCCCGATCAGGGCGGTGATCTTCAGCCACAGCCACAGCGACCATTTCGGCGGGGTCGGCGGCATCGTCGGCGCGGCCGATGTGAAGGCGGGCAAGGTCCGCATCATCGCACCGCACGGCTTCTCCGAGGAAGCGACGTCGGAAAATGTCCTTGCCGGTGCCGCGATGGGGCGGCGCGCGCTCTACATGTTCGGCGCGATCCTGCCGCCGGGGCCGCGCGGGCAGGTCGATACCGGGCTGGGACCGAAGCTGTCGTCGGGGACGGTCGGCTATATGGAGCCGACCGAGACCGTCGGCGCGGCGGGCGGCCCGCTGACGATCGACGGGCTGGCGTTCGACTTCATGGACGCGGGCGGGACCGAAGCACCCGCCGAATTCGTTTTTTACATCCCCGCCTACAAGGCGCTGCACACGACCGAGGTCGTCACGCACAACCTTCACAATATCCTGACCCTGCGCGGGGCGCAGGTGCGCGATGCGCTGCGCTGGTCGAAAGTGATCGATGCGATGCTGCTCAAATGGGGCGGCCGCGCCGAGGTCGCGATGGGATCGCACCACTGGCCCACCTGGGGGACGGGCGAGGTGTCGTCGCTGCTCGCGAACCAGCGCGACGCCTATCGCTATGTCCACGACCGCACGCTTTTTCTCGCGAATCGCGGCGCGACGTTGCACGAACTCGCCGATCAGACCCCCGAAGCGCCGGTGCAGGGGCGCGATTTTTCGACGCGCGGCTATTACGGGACGCTCAACCACGACATGAAGGCGACCTACCAGCGCTATTTCGGCTGGTGGGACGGCAACCCCGCGAACTTCAACCCGCTGCCGCCCGAGCAGTCGGCGCCCAAATATGTCGCGCTGGCGGGCGGCGCCGACAAACTGCTCGCGGCGGGCAAGGCGGCGCTCGCGGCAGGCGAGTATCGCTGGGCGGCGGAGCTTCTGAACAAGCTGGTCTTCGCCGATCCGGCCAACAAGGCGGCGCGCGAGGCGCTTGCCTCGGCCTACGACCAGATGGGCTATCAGGCGGAGTCGGGGGCGTGGCGCAACTATTATCTCGCCGCCGCCGCGAGCCTGCGCGGCAATGCGATCGCTGCGTCGACGAGCAACGGGCAGAGCCGCAGCTTCGTCAGCGCGATCCCGACCGCCGTCTTTTTCGACGCGCTCGCGACCCGCTTCGATGCGCCGAAGGGCGGCGCGCTCAAGGGGACGTTCCAGTTCGTGCTGCCCGACAGCAAGGAAGCGGTCGCGGTGGTCGTCGAGGGCGGGGTCGAATTCCCGCGCTACGGCGTGACCGACGCCGCGCCGACCGCGACGGTCACGATCGACCGGAAGACGCTCGATGATGTCATGCTGGGGCAGGCGCAATTTCCCGCGCTGCTCCAGTCGGGGGCGATCCGGATCGACGGCGACAAAATGGCTTTCCTGTCCTGGTTCGCGCTCCATCCGCCCGCCGATCCGCGTTTCCATGTGGTCGAGCCGTAAGGGCGAGAAAGGCCATCGTTGAATAGAGGCCGTTCCCCCGCGAAGGCGGGGCCCCATTTCCGGTCGGCGCGGAACGGAACCAGCGGGAGATGGGTCCCCGCCTTCGCGGGGGCACACGCACAGGATTCCATCGACAGCGATCATGCTCTAACGAAGAAGCATGACCGACACGCCCGCAGCACCCACCGACCCTTTCGCGCCCGACGCGCTCAACGCGAGCGAAGGGCTCGACCCGGTCGATCCGGCCTTTACCCATGTGCTGCGCATCACGATCGCGCTCCAGATGCTGCCGCTCGCGATCGTGGCGACGCTCGTCGATTTTCTCGTCATGCCGCAGATCGACGGGCCGTTCGGGCTGCTGACCGTCGCATCCTGGCTGCTCGCGATCATCGCGATCGTCACCGTTCCGGCGCGGCGCGTCGCGCGCTGGGGCTACAAGATCGGTGAGGGGCAACTCCGCGTCGCGCACGGGTGGCTGTTCCGCACCGACACGATCGTTCCCTTCGTGCGCGTCCAGCATATCGACGTCGGGCAGGGCCCGGTCGAGCGCTGGTTCGGCCTGTCGCACCTCGTCGTCCATACCTCGGGCACCCACAACTCCATGGTGACGCTGCCGGGACTCCACGCCGACCTCGCCGCCGCGATGCGCGAGACGATCCGCCGCCATATCCAGACCGATTTCGCATGAACAGCGACCCCGCTCCCGAAACCGGTTGGCAGCGGCTCCATCCCGCGACGCTTGCGCTCTCGATCGCCCGGCTCGGGCCGCGCACGCTCAATTTCATCCCGGCGCTCGCGGCGATCGGGATCGCGGGCAAATGGGCCTATGTCGTCCCGGCGCTGCTCGTCTTCCTGGCGGTCTCGCTCGTCTTCGCGTGGCTCCACTGGCTGCGCTTCCGTTTCGCGGTCGGCACCGATGAAATCGTGATCGAAAGCGGGGTGCTGTCGCGCCAGCACCGCACCATTCCCTTCGACCGCATCCAGGACGTCGGCATCGAACAGGGGCTGGTCGCGCGCGCGCTCGGCATCGCCAAGGTCGGGTTCGAGACCGGCGCGGGCGGCGGCAAGGAGAATGACGCGACCCTCGACGCGATCGGCCTCGACGCCGCCGAGGCGCTGCGCGCGACGATCCGTGCTCACCGCAGCGCCCCGGTCGCCGCACCCGCCGCCGATGCGGCCGACACTACACCGGCCGCCGAGGACCGGCTGCTCTTCGCGATGGGTCCGCGCCGGTTGCTGATCGCGGGCCTGTTCAACTTCTCGCTCGCCGCGCTCGCCATCGTCGGTGCCGCGATGCAATTCTTCGACGGCCTGCTGCCCTTCGACTTCAACATCTTCAACCCGGTCGACTGGATCGCGCTCGCCGAGCGCTACGGGCTCGACAGCTGGCTGCTCGCGCATCGCTGGATCGCCGGGGTCGGGGCGGCGATCTCGCTGATCCTCATCGGCTTCGCGGGCGGCATCGCGACGATGGTCTTCGCCAACTGGAATTTCCGCCTGACGCGCGAGCCGCGCGCGCTGCGCCGCACCCGCGGCCTCACGACGCGCACCGATGTCGCGGTGCCGGTGAAGCGCGTGCAGGCGGCGATTCTCGTCACCGGCTGGTTTCGCCGGCGCTTCGGCTGGCACGAGTTGCGCCTGCAGAGCCTCGCGAGCGACGGCGAAAAGGAAAGGGACCATCAGGTCGTCCCTTTCGGCACGCTTGCCGAGATCGACCCGGTGCTGGACGAGATCGCGATCCGTCGCCCCGAGCCCGGTCGGCCTTGGGCGCACAGCCACACAATCGTTGCGCTCGGCGGCTTCGTCGGCGCCACCTGCTCGGCACTCGGCGGCAGCGTCGCGGTCTTTCTCGGCCAGCCCGTCGGTTGGATCGCGGTCGGAGCGGCGGTTCTGATCGCCGCCTTCGCGCTGCTCGGCACGCGCTTCCACCAATGGACCGATCTCGGCGACATCGTCGCGATCCGCAGCGGTTTCTGGAAACCCCGCACGACGCTGCTCCCCCACGCCTCGGTGCAGAGCGTCGACCTCAAAACCGACCTCATCCTCCGCCCGCTCGGCCTCGCGACCCTCGTTTTCGGCGTTCCCGGCGGCAGCGCGCTCGGATCGCACGAAATCCCCGCGATTCCGCTTGGCACCGCGCAGGATCTGCGTGCGCGCATACTTACCGCCGGAGTGCGGGCATGACCGAAGCAGCGCTCGGCATCACCCGTTCGATCCTCGGCCAGCCGTGGCACTGGCGGCGGACGAGTGCGGAGATGGGCGGCGAAAGCCTCGCCCCCGACGATCTCGTCACCCAGCTTTTGCTCGCGCGCGGGGTCGCGCGCGACGATATCGAGCGCCAGCGCACCCCGACCTTGCGTGGCTTCATGCCCGACCCGTCGCTTTTCCGCGACATGGACGCCGCCGCCGCGCGGCTCGCTGATGCCGTACAGGCCCGCGAGGCGGTGACGATCTTCGGCGACTATGACGTCGACGGCGCGACCTCGGCGGCGCTGCTCGTCCGCCTGCTCCGCGCGCTCGATGTGCCGGTCGGCGCCTATATCCCCGACCGGCTGATGGAGGGCTATGGCCCGTCGGGCGCCGCGCTGGTCAAAATCGGCGAGGCCGGATCGAAGCTCGTCGTCACCGTCGATTGCGGTGCGCAGGCGTTCGACGCGATCGCCGAGGCGAAAGCGGCGGGGGTCGAGGTGATCGTCGTCGATCATCACCAATGTGCGACGATGCTGCCCGATGCCTTCGCGGTCGTGAACCCCAACCGCCTTGACGAGGACGCCGAGGCCGCGATCCACGGTAATCTCGCCGCGGTCGGAGTCGCCTTCCTGCTCGGCGCGGCGCTGCTCCGCACCCTCCGCGCGCGCGGGCATTTCGGCGACCGGCCCGAACCCGCGCTGATCGAGCTGCTCGACCTCGTCGCGCTCGGCACCGTTGCCGACGTTGCGCGGCTGACCGGCTTCAACCGCGCGCTGGTGACGCAGGGCCTCAAGGTGATGGCGAAGCGCGGCAATATCGGCATGGCGGCGCTGATGGATGCGGCGCGGCTGACCCGGCCGCCGAGCGCGAGCGACATGGGCTTCGCGCTCGGGCCGCGGATCAACGCGGGCGGACGCGTCGGCAAATCCGACCTCGGCGTGCGGCTGCTCACCACCGGCGACCCGCAGGAGGCGGCCGACATCGCCGCCGAACTCAATCGCCTTAACGAGGAGCGCCGCGCGATCGAGGCTGCCGTGCTCGACGAGGCGATCGCCGCGAGTGCCTCCTGCGCCAACGCCCCGGTCGCGATCGTCGCGGGCGAGGGCTGGCACCCGGGCGTGATCGGAATCGTCGCCGGGCGCCTCAAGGAAAAGCTGCACCGCCCCGCGATCGTCATCGCGGTCGATGGTGAGGGCATCGGCAAGGGATCGGGCCGCTCGATCTCGGGCGTCGACCTCGGCGCCGCGATCCTTGCCGCGAAGGAGACGGGGCTGCTCGTCGCGGGCGGAGGACATGCGATGGCAGCGGGGCTGACTGTCGAGGCGGGCAAGGTCGATGCGCTCGGCGCGTTCCTGAACGACCGCCTCGCCGCCGATGTCGAGCGCGCGAGCGGCGACAAGTCGCTGCTGATCGACGCGGTGCTCGCGCCGCGCGGGATCAATCCGCTGTGGTGCGAGGCGATCGAGAGCGCAGGGCCTTACGGCGCCGGCTGGCCTGCGCCGCGCGTCGCGACGGGGCCGGTGCGAATCGTCGAATCGGGGATCGTCGGCACCGATCATGTCCGGCTGATCGTATCGGGCGACGATGGCGCGCGCTTCAAGGCGATCGCCTTCCGCAGCGCCGAGAGCGAGCTCGGCCAGACCCTGCTCAAGGCGCGCGGGCGCAAGCTGTGGCTCGCCGGACGCGCGAAACGCGACGACTGGGGCAGCCGCCCTGCCGCCGAGCTGCATCTCGAGGACGCGGCGTGGGCGGATTAAGGGCCGACCGACGTCGGCGCGCCAATATTTTCGCCCCCGCGCTTGACCGAGCGGAAAGGCGCGTCTAAGGCGCCGCTTCACCGATTTGACGGCCCCTTCGTCTAGCGGTCTAGGACGTCGCCCTTTCACGGCGAAAACACGGGTTCGAGTCCCGTAGGGGTCACCAAATCGCCGGAAAGGCGCAGAAGTCTCGGTTTTCTGTTCGTTAGTGACTCGGTGGGTACA
>NZ_JAYSAH010000002.1:0-15683 GCF_041916015.1 Sphingopyxis sp.
GTCGAGACACGCTTGGGAAGCGCCAGCCTTCGCGTGTCTCGACTTCGCTCGACACGAACGGGAGTATTAGGTTTGACTTCCCTTCCGGCCGAAAGTTGACAGCCTGCCGCTGACCACACAGAGCACCGGGGCATGACCCTTTCCATCCGCCCCGCCACGCCCGCCGATCTGCCGCTGATCGCGCAGTTCATCCGCGACCTTGCCGATTATGAAAAGCTCGCCCACGAAGTCCGCTTCGACGAGGCGAAGCTCGGCGAGAAACTCTTCGGCCAGCGCCCCTATGCCGAGGTGGTGATCGGCGAGATCGACGGGGTGCCGCAGGGTTTCGCGCTCTTCTTCCACAATTTCTCGACCTTCGAGGGACGCCCCGGCCTCTATCTCGAGGATCTGTTCGTCCGCCCCGAAGCGCGCGGCTCGGGCCTCGGCAAGGCGCTGCTCGCGCATCTCGCGAAGCTCTGCACGGAGCGCGACTGCGCGCGCCTCGAATGGTCGGTGCTCGACTGGAACGCCCCGTCGATCGGCTTCTACAAGAGTCTCGGCGCGCGGATGATGGACGAATGGACCGTGATGCGCGTCGATGGCGAAGCGCTGGCGAAGCTGGCCGTGACCTAATCCCGGCGCTTGCGCGCGAACCAGACGAGCAATCCGCCCACGACCGCCAGAACCGCGCCATTGCGCGTCCACACCCGGTCGCCGAGCATGAAGCTGCTCTCCGGCCAGCGCACGATGTCGAGCCCTTGCAGCATCCACAACCCGCCCATCAGGATCGCCGCGACGCCGACGACCGCCATCACCCCCTTGAGCGCACCCATGCCCCTCTCCTATCTCCGCTGCAGTCCGATCAGCGGCCGCAGCCAGCCGATGCTGCGCCCGATCGCATAGAAAAGCCAGCACCCGCCGACCGTCGCCGCCAGCAGCACCACAAAGCTTGGCAGCGCCGCGGCCCCCGCCTGCTTCAGATACCAGCCGGTCACGACGATGATCGTCTGGTGAATGATGTAAAAGGGAAACACCGCCTCGGCGAGCGTCGCGCGCCACGGATGGTCGCGGTTCCACCAGCGGTCGGCGATCCCGGCGAAAGCGATGATCGCCGCCCAGCCCTGCACCAGCCGCGCGACATGATAGGGCGGGAAAACCCAGCCGGGCGCGACCGTATCGCCGGGCCAGTTCCACTCGACCCACGCGACCGGCAGGAAGGCGAGCACCGCCAGCACCGCCGCGGCCTTCCACCAGCGCGCGACCGCCCCGAACAGCAGCGGACGCACGCGCAGCAACCAGCCGATCCCGAATGCCATCAGATAATGGAGGTGCGATGGCCCGTCGTCGAACAGCGCATGCGTCTCGTCATGATCGGGAAAAACCGCATAGACCGCGATCCACCACAGCATCGGGACGATCAGCAGCCCCCACCCTCCCAGCCAACGCGCCGCGCGGTCGGCGATCTTCGCGCGCGTCTCGACCGGCACCACCGCCAGCAGCAGCGCCGCCAGCATCGTATAGACCCACAGATAGACGACGAACCACAGATGCTGCCACGTCGGCAGGATGATCCCGTCGAGCGCCCCGAAGCGGAAATAATCCGCCGTCCAGAAGTGCAGCAGCCCCTGCGCATAGCCATGCTGCCCCATCAGTTCGATCCACGGCTGCGGCGGGATGACGACGACGATGCCGAAGGCGAGCGGGATCAGCAGCCGCGCGCTCCGCGACCGCACGAACGCTCCCGCCCCGCCAAGTTTTCCGAACAGCGCCGCACTCGCATAGCCCGACACGAGGAACAGCAAAGGCAGCCGCCAGCCGTTCGTCGCCAGCATCGGGATCGCGACCCAGTCGATCGTCGGGTCGATCTTCACATGCCAGTGCCACGGCACGAAATACATGCCGATATGATAGAGGATCAGCAGCGCGAAGGCGCCGATCCGTAGCCAGTCCATGCCATAATGGCGCGCCGTGGTCATAGGCCCTCCCCCAACCTCGTCATTGCGAGGACCGAAGGCCCGCGGCAATCCAGAGTCGCGTCAACCGCTCCGGATTGCGTCGCTTCGCTCGCAATGACGAGCCTTTTTCTACGAACGGCTGTTCGGCACCCGCTACCCCACCACCCGCCACGCCAACTCGGCAAACTCGCACAGCAAGGGCCGCGTATCGCGCGGGTCGATGATATCCTCGACCCCGAATTTCTCCGCTGTCCGGAACGGCGAGCGCACGCGATTGAGCCGCTCGCGGATCGCCTCCAGATGCGCGATCGGGTCTTCCGCCGCCTCGAGCTCGCTCTTGTACGCGACCTCGACCCCGCCCTCGATCGGCAGGCTGCCCCAGTCGCCCGACGGCCAGGCAAAGCGGTACTGGAAGCGCTCGGCGTTCGACATCGCGCTCCCCGCAATGCCATAGGCGCGGCGCACCACGACCGATGCCAGCGGCACCGTCGCGCGATAGATGGCGTTCATCGCCTGCACGCCATAGCGGATCGTCCCCGTCCGCTCGGCCTCGCCGCCGATCATGAAACCCGGATTGTCGACGAGATGGACGATCGGCAGCCGGAACTGGTCGGCCAGTTTGACGAAGCGCTCGGCCTTCTCGCTCGTCTTCGCGTCCCACGACCCGCCGAGATAAGAGGGATCGCTCGCGAGCACCGCGACCGGATACCCATCGAGCCGCGCAAAGGCGGTGATCGCCGCGCGCCCCCAGCGCGACCCCATCTCGAAGAAACTGCCCGCATCGAACACGGCATTCGCAATCCGCCGCATCGAATAGACCATCTTCGCCTCACGCGGCACGATCGACAGCAGCGCCTCCTCGCGCCGATCGACCGGATCGCTGCACGCCGTCCGCTGCGCGCGGTCGTGGATCGACGACGGCAGATAGGACAGAAACCGCCGCGCCGCTGCGAACGCCTCGGCCTCGCTCGCGACCTCGTCATCGACGACGCCGTTGCGCGTATGGACGTCGGTGCCTCCCAATTCCTCGCGGTCCAGCGTATCGCCGATCGCCGCCGCAACCGCCGGCCCCGCCGCGAAAAGCTGCGACAGCCCGCGCACCATCACGCTGTAGTGGCTCGCGACGACGCGCGCCGCGCCCAGCCCCGCGGTCGGCCCGAGCGCGAGCGCGACGACCGGAACCGTGTCGAGGTTGGCGATGATCTCGTGCCACCCCGGCACATGCGGAATATAGGTATAGCCCATATCCTCGAGCGTCTTGACCGAGCCGCCGCCGCCGGTGCCGTCGATCATGCGGATCAGCGGCAGGCGATATTCGTGCGCCATCGCCTCGCACTGGATGAATTTCCGGTGCAGCGCCGCATCGGCCGCGCCGCCGCGCACGGTGAAATCGTCGGCCGAGGCCACGACCGGCCGCCCGTCCACATTCGCACGCCCGAAGATGAAATTCGACGCTGCGAGATCTTCGAGCGCGCCGTCGGCGCCATAGGAGCCGCGCCCCGCGATCTTGCCGATCTCGCGAAAGCTCCCCGGATCGACGATCGCCGCGAGCCGCGCCCGCGCGTCCATCTTGCCGCGCCCATGCTGCCGCGCGACCTTCTCCGCGCCGCCCATCTTCTCGGCCATCGCCCGCCGCGCGGCGAGTTCGTCGACTTCTTTTTTCCAGCTCATGGTGCCGAAGCTAACTGACGTTGACGGAAACGTCATGTACTATGTGATTGAACCTCCCTTCTCCCCTTCCGGGAGAAGGATACGAAGCCTTGCGCCGAAGGCGTTAGGCGCAGTTGGATGAGGGGTTGCGAGCCTACGGCTCGCGCGCTCGCGATGCGAGCGCATCCCCCTCACCCAGCTTCGACTAGCCAGCAAGCTGGCAAGTCTGCGCATCCCTCTCCCGCAAGGGGAGAGGGGTTCACACTCATATCCGCCCTGCTATCGTCGCACCATGACCCGTGCCATCGCCCTCCCGCTCGCTGCCTTTCTGCTCCTCCCGGCCTCCACTCTGGCGGGCGAAGCCCGTCCGATGGCCGGCGTCGCGGAACCCTACAAGACCGACGCCTTCGATCCCGGCGCCGACCCCATGCAGGCGATCGATGCCGCGCTCGCCGCAGCCGAAACCTCGGGCAAGCGCGTCCTGCTCGTCATGGGCACCAACGGCTGTCACGACAGTGCCTGGCTCGCCAACCTGATCGCGACCGACCGCTTCGCGCCGGTGCGCGCCCGCTACCAGATCGTCTTCGCCGACATCGGCATGCCGCATGCTGGCCTCGTCCGGCACCCCGAGGTTCCGAAGCGCTTCGGCTTCCGCATCAAGGGCACCCCGACGGTCGCGATCCTCGACGCCAAGGGCCATGTGCTGAACCGCAAGGCGGCGCCCAAATGGCGCAACGCCGCGAGCCGCAGCGACGACAAAATCTATGCCGAACTGATGGAAGAGGGAGAGCAATGACCGATTTGAATCTCGCGGGCCGCACCGCGCTCGTCACCGGCGCGTCGCGCGGCATCGGGCGCGGCATCGCGCTCGCGCTGGCGAAGGCGGGCGCCGACATCGCGGTCAACTACACGCGCGACGGCGAAGCCGCCGCCGAAACCGTCGCGGCAATCCAGGCGCTCGGCCGCAAGGCGAAGGCCTGGCAGGCCTCGGTCGCCGACGAGGAGGCCTCCGCCGCGATGGTCGCCGCGATCGCGGCCGACTTCGGCCCGCTCTCGATCCTGATCAACAATGCCGGCATTGCGAGCCGCGGCCGCACGGTCGCCGACACCGACGCCGCCGAGGTCGAGAAACTGCTCGCCATTCACGCGGTCGGCGCGCATCGCATCTCGCGCCTCTGCCTGCCGCAGCTTCGCCAGCACCCGCGCAGCGACATCGTCGTCATCTCGAGCGTCGCGACGCTCGGCTACGCCGCGAACGGCGCGCCCTATAATATGGCGAAAGCGGCGGGCGAAGCCCTCGCGCTCACCCTCGCCAAGGAAGAGGTCCGGAACGGCGTCCGCGTCAACATCGTCGCCCCCTCGCTGACCGTCAGCGACATGGGCGAACGCCTCGCCCGCGCGATCACCGGCAATGAGGACATCCACCACCTCGACGCCAAATTCCCCTTCGGCCGCGTCCCGACGCCCGATGACGTCGCCGCGGCGGTGCTCTGGTTCGTCAGCGACGCCAACCCCTATTGCTCGGGGCAGAAACTCAACATCGACGGCGCCGGACAGGCGCGCTTTTGACAAGTCCCCGTCATTGCGCTTCACCGTCATTGCGAGGAGCCGCAGGCGACGCGGCAATCTCCAGCCATCAGCCTTACGCCAGGCCGATGGCTGGGGATTGCTTCCCCCCGGCTTTCGCCGGGGTCGCAATGACGGTGAAATTTGCATGACGGGTAGCCAAGGATACAGCATGAAATTCATCACCACCGCCACGCTCGCCTTCGCCCTTGCCGGCTGCGCCACCGCGCAGTCGAAGGAAGCGCGCCCCGCGACCGAAAAGCCCGCCCCCGACGAACCGATGTTCGCCCCGACCGAAGTCGAAAGCCGCGGCTCGGTCACGGTCGGCGGCGTCGCCATCCCCTATCGCGCCGTCGCGGGGACGCTCGTCATCCACCCGAAGGGCTGGGACGATACCGTTCCCATCGAGCGCCAGCGCGATAAGGACGCCGCCGAGAACGTCCCCAACTCCGAAGCCTCGATGTTCTACACCGCCTATTTCAAGGAAGGCGCGCCCGCCGACAGCCGCCCCGTCACCTTCCTGTTCAACGGCGGCCCCGGCTCGCCGACGCTGTGGCTCCACATGGGCGCCTATGGCCCGGTGCGCGTCGAAACCCCCGACCTCGCCCACGGCAGCGCGCCCTATCGCACCGTCGCCAACGACCGGAGCCTGCTCGACGTCTCCGACCTCGTCTTCGTCGATGCCCCCGGCACCGGCTTCAGCCGCGTCGCGGGGAAGGGCAAGGACAAGGCGTGGTTCGGCGTCGACCAGGACATCCACGCCTTCACCGTTTTCGTGCGTGATTTCCTGTCGAAATACGGCCGCTGGAAATCGCCCAAATATCTCTATGGCGAAAGCTATGGGACGATGCGCGCCGCGGGGATGACGCTCGCGCTGCAGAAACAGGACATCGACCTCAATGGCGTGATCCTGCTCTCCGACATCCTCAACTGGGACCTGATCCCCGACGATCCGCAGGTCAATCCGGGGGTCGATCTCCCTTATGTGGTTTCGCTCCCGACCTATGCCGCGACCGCCTGGTATCACAAGCGCGCCGGCGCGGGCCGCGACCTCGCCGCGTGGCTCGCCGAGGCCGAGGCCTTCGCGACGACCGACTACACGCTCGCGCTGATGAAGGGCAACGACCTCACCGACGCCGAGCGGCAGGCGGTCGCGGCGAAGCTCCACGCCTACACCGGCCTCCCCGTCGATTATCTTCTCAGGACCAACCTCCGCATCGAATATGGCGCGCTGCAAAAGGAACTGCTCGCCGACAAGGGGCTGACGACGGGCACGCTCGACACGCGCTTCACCGGCGCGACGCTCGACCCCTTGAGCAAGGTCGCCTCGAACGACCCGCAGGGCAGCGCGATCGGCGCCGCTTATACCGCCGCCTTCAACGATTATGTCCGCGGCACGCTCGGCTATGGTGCGGCGACGCATTATGAGGGCGGGCTCGATGTCTATGGAAGTTGGGATTACAAGCACCGCCCGCCCGGCGCCGACCGCGCGCTGATCGCGCTCCCCAACGTCCTCCCCGACCTCGCGGTCGCGATGAAGCAGAACCCGAAGATGAAATTGCTCGTCACCGGCGGCTGGTTCGACGTCTCGACCCCCTATTTCGCGGGGAAATACGAACTGCGCCACCTGCCCGTCCCGAAGGAACTGCAGGCGAACATCGCATACAAATATTACGCCTCGGGCCACATGGTCTACGTAAACCCCGCGCTGCTCGGCGAAATGCACAGCGACGTCGCCGACTTCATCCGGCGAACCGACGGAATCGAGTAGAAAGGGCTCCTCGACTTATTCAGGTCGTCATTGCGAGGAGCCGAAGGCGACGCGGCAATCTCCAGCTATCGGCCTTGCGCAAGGCCGATAGCTGGAGATTGCTTCGCTCCGCTCGCAATGACGATTCCAACCCATGTCATCCGGCTCTACAGCCCACCCATGCGCCCCGATTCGCCTTCGCCCGTCGTCCCCTTCCTCGTCGCCTGCGCGGGGATCGCGACCTATTCGGCGATGGATGTGCTGATGAAGGGGCTGTCGATCGGCATCGGCGCGTACAACGCCGTACTCTGGCGCACCGGCGCGGGGACGCTGCTCAGCGGCGTCCTTTATCTTGCGATGCGGCCGGCGATGCCGGGGCGCGCGGCGATGCGCATCCATGCGGTGCGCTCGCTGTTCGTCGCGATGATGGCGCTCGGCTTCTTCTGGGCGCTCGCGCGGCTGCCGATGGCGGAGGCGATCGCGCTCGCCTTCGTCGCGCCGCTGCTCGCGCTCTACATGGCGGCGATCTTCCTTGGCGAAAAGATCGGCGGCCGCTCGATCGCGGCGTCGGCGCTCGGCCTCGCCGGGGTGCTGGTGATCGTCGCGGGCAAGCTCGGCGGCGCCTACGACCGCGAAGCCTTGTGGGCGATCGGCGCGGTCTTCCTGTCGGCAGTCTGCTATGCCTACAACCTCATCCTCGCGCGGCGGCAGGCGAAGATGGCGGGACCGATGGAGATCGCCTTCTTCCAGAACCTGTTCGTCACCCTCTTCCTCGCGCTCGGCGCGCCCTGGTTCCTCGTCCAGCCCGGCGCGGCGCACGCCCCGGCGATCTTCGGCGCCGCGACGCTCGCTACCATCTCGCTGCTGCTCCTGAGCTGGGCCTATGCCCGCGCCGAGACGCAGATCCTCGCGACGACCGAATATACCGGCTTCCTCTGGGCGATGCTCTTCGGCTGGATTTTCTACAGCGAGCCCGTCACCCTGCCGACGATCGCGGGCGCGGTGCTGATCGTCGCCGCCTGCCTGATCGTCGCGCGCAAGGCCCCGCACGGCGATCCGGTGGACCCGGCGGCGGCCTGAAACAGGTTCACGCGGAGCCGCGGAGGCGCGGAGAGGTCGCGCTTGCCGCGAAGCGGCTTTCTCCTTTGACCGCGCATAATCTGCGCCATCGAAATAGGGCTGAGCCTATTGGCCCATGGCCATTCTCCGCGTCTCCGCGTCTCCGCGTGAACAGAAAATCACACCGCCGCCCGCGCCAGCCGGTCGTTGATCGCCGCGCCCAGCCCTTCATCGGGGATCGCCGCGACCGCGATCTTCGGCTTCGCGCTCGCCGCCCCTGCGTGCAGTGCATCGAACAGCCGCGCCGCCGCCTCCACCGCGTCACCGTCCGCGCTGAGCGGATAGTCCCCCGCCAGCCCCCCGAACCCGATCCCGAACTCGTCGGGCTCGAACGCAGCGGCGTTCAACCGCACCGGCTTGCCCGGCGCATAATGGCTCGCCAGCATCCCCGGCGCGACGACCTCCGATCCCTTGATTCCTCCGACCGGCAAGCCGCTGGCTTCCTCCAACATTTCGGCCGTCACCGGCCCCGGCCGCAGCACCTCGACCGCGCCGTCCTTCACCCGCGCGATCGTCGATTCCACCCCCGCACGCGTCGGTCCGTCGTCGATCACCAGCGCGATCCGCCCGTCGAGGCTCGCGAGCACATGGTCGGCTTTCGTCGGGCTTACCCGCCCGCTCGCATTGGCGCTCGGCGCCGCGAGCGGCGCGCCGGTCGTCTCGAGCAAAGCGCGCATCGCGCGGTGCGCGGGCACGCGGATCGCGATCGTGCCCAGCCCCGCGGTCGCGATGCTCGCGACCGGGCAGTCGTGGGTGCGCGGCACCACCAGCGTCAGCGGCCCCGGCCAGAAGGCTTCGGCCAGCGCGCGCTCGGCCTCGCCGAACACCCCCAGCTTCTCCGCCACCGCCAGCGACGGCACATGCACGATCAGCGGATTGAAGCCGGGCCGCCCCTTCGCGGCATAGATGCGCGCCACCGCCGCCGAATCGCGCGCATCGGCGGCAAGACCGTACACCGTCTCGGTCGGCACCGCGACCGGCAGCCCTTCGCCGACCAGCCCCCCGGCGCGCGCGATGGCCTCCGCGCCGAAAGGGAGGATCAGGGTCGTCATCGGCGTTTGATCGTCGGCCATGCCGCGCTATAGCGCCCGCGCAACGATATTCACCAGCAAAGTGCCGCCGCCATGACCTATACGCCGCCCGTCACCGAACAGCTTTTCGTCCTGAACCACATCGCGCGCATCGACGCGATGGCCGCCCACGACAAATATGCCGCCGCGACCCCCGACATGGTCGAGGCGATCGTCACCGGCGTCGGCGACTTCGCCGCCGAGGTCTATGCGCCGCTCAATCGCGTCGGCGACGTCCAGAACCCCAGGTGGGACAACGGCAAGGTCACCATGCCCCCGGGCTTCAAGGACGCCTACAGGCAGTTCGTCGAGGCGGGCTGGGGCAGCCTCGACGGCCCCGGCGAATATGGCGGACAGGACCTGCCCTTCACCCTCGCGACCGTGGTGATCGAGGCGCTCGGCACCGCCGACATGGGCTTCACCCTCTGCAGCATCCTGACCCCCGGCGCGATCCACGCGCTGATGGCCTATGGCACCGAGGAGCAGCGCCGGACCTGGCTCCCCAAGCTGGTCACCGGCGAATGGAACGGCACGATGAATCTGACCGAGCCCGCCGCCGGCAGCGACGTCGGCGCGCTCCGCTCGACCGCCGAAAAGGTCACCGAAGGCCCGAACGCGGGCCTTTACAGGATCAAGGGGCAAAAGATCTTCATCACCTTCGGCGAGCATGACCTCACCGACAATATCGTCCACCTCGTCCTCGCCCGCACCCCCGGCGCGCCCGAGGGAACCCGCGGCATCTCGCTCTTCCTCGTCCCCAAATACCGCCTCGACGACACCGGAAAGCCGACGATCCCGAACGGCGTCCATTGCGCCTCGATCGAGCACAAGCTCGGCATCCACGGCTCGCCGACCGCGGTGATGGTCTATGGCGAGGGCGAGGATTGCCTCGGCGAGATCGTCGGCGGCGAGATGGGCGGCATGAAGGCGATGTTCGTGATGATGAACAACGCCCGCCTGATGGTCGGCTGTCAGGGCGTCCAGATCGCCGAGCGCGCGCTGCAGCAAGCGCAGCGCTATGCCGCCGAGCGCGTCCAGTCGTCGCTCGCGGGCTCGGCGGACCGCACCCCCGTGACGATCGAGCACCACCCCGACGTCAAGCGCATGCTCTGGCGGATGCGCGCGCAGACCGAGGCCGCGCGCGCGCTCATCTATTACGCCTCGGCGCAGACCGACTTCGGCAAATTGGGCGACCAGACCGCCGCGCTCCGCGCCGATGTCCTCATCCCGCTCGCCAAGGCGCATGCGACCGACATCGGCTGCGAGGTCGCGAGCCTCGGCGTGCAGGTCCACGGCGGCATGGGCTTCATCGAGGAAACCGGCGCTGCGCAGCATTATCGCGACGCGCGCATCGCGCCGATCTATGAGGGCACCAACGGCATCCAGGCCGCCGACCTCGTCGGACGCAAGCTCGGCCTCGCGGGCGGCGACGGGGTGCGCTCGCTGATCGACGACATCGCGCGCGGCGCCGCCGATTTCCTGCAGCTTGCCGAGCTCGCCGAAAGCTGCCGCCACGTCACCGACTGGCTCGAACAGGCGAACACGCCCGACCGGCTCGCGGGCAGCTACCCCTATCTCACCATGCTCGCGACCGCGACCTGCGGCTGGCTGATGGCAATCGAGCATCGCGCGGCAAAGGCGGCGCTCGATGCGGGCGGGGGCGACGCCGCCTTCCTCGACGCGAAGATCGCCTCGACGCGCTTCTATATCGAGCAGATCGTCCCCGCAGCGACCGGCCTCGCGGCGTCGGCCCTTGCTGGCGACGCGGCGCTCGCGCCGCTCCCCGCGATCGGCTGAGATTGGCGGAAATCCTCGCCTCCTCGCCCGTTGCGAGGGGGCCGGATCGCCTCCATGATTAACGCGATGATAACCAAGTCGGAATAAATGCATCCGGCAATTGCCGGAGAAGCGCGTGCCCAAGCTCGGACAGAAGATGATCGTCAGCTGGCGCACGCTCGCGCTGTCGCTTCTGCTCAGCGTCGTCGTGGGCATCAGCGGCGCGGGCGAATTGCCCGATCGCATCATGGCGATGCTGACCAGCCGCGTCGCTTATCGCGACGTCTCCGGCAGCATCGTCGTTGTCGGGGTTGACGACCGCACGCTCGCAAAATCGCGGGGCGGTGAATTCACCCGGCAAGATCATGCGCGGCTGATCCGCGCCATCGATCGCGCCCGGCCCAAGCGGCTGTTCATTGATTTCGATTATCAACGCCCCGACAATAATGGCGGACTGCAAAGCATCAGCGCCGCAGTGCGCGCCATGGGGGATCGCGTCGTATTGGCCGTGCCGACACGGTCGGTGCCCGGGACCGATCAACTCGTCACCATCTTTCCAGATCCGTCCTTCGGCACCCGGGCTCAGCGAGCGAGCATCGCATGGGAATATCAGTTCTGGCAGGTTTGGGACGTGCCGCTGATGTACCTGACAGAGGGGCGTCTGCTGCCCAGCTTCTCGGCGATCATGGCGAACAAGACGGCGCCGGAGCCCTCCGAGTTCCGCATCGACTTTTCCTACCGCACGACCAGTATCCGTCAGTATAGCGCGATCGACGTGATCGATGGAACCGTGGGCCCCAGGGAACTGGCGGGCAAGGACATCATCTTCGCCCCGACAGCATCGCGCCTCGAAGATCGGCATTATCTGCCGGGGCACGATCTCGTACCGGGCGCCTACATTCATCTGATCGCCGCCGAAACGCTGCGGCGGGGCAACCCCGTCAATCTGGGCTGGTTTCCCTTGCTCGCTTTGGCTGCCCTTGCGACGCTCCCCATGCTGCTGCGGGGCAGCGGCAGCGGCCGATGGTTCAACGGTTTCGGATTTGCCGTTGCCACGGGCCTCATCGCCACCCAGCTTCTGCTCGCGACGCAGCTCGTCACGCTGTCCATCGGGGCCGGCCTGTTCTTCGTGATCGCCATCGGCGCCAACGTGTCGCGCAGCCGCCGCCGCGACTCGGCGCAGCGCGAAAACCCCGTCTCGGGCCTTCCCAATTTCGAAGCGCTGCGCTCGCAGGCGGCTTTCGGAAGTTCGACCGTCATCGCCGCGAAGGTCGTCAATTTCGAGGATCTCGCGGCTTTCATTCCCGGCGACGGCATCGGCCAGCTCGTCGAACAGGTCACGCGCCGCCTCCAGCTCGCCTCGCAAGGCACCGTATTGCACCATGATCTCGACGGCACCTTCGCCTGGCTCGTGCCCTATTATCAGCACAGCCAGATCGAGGGGCAGCTTGCCGGGCTCGCCGCGCTGTTCAATGCGCCGCTGACGATCGGCGAGCTCCGCATCGACGTCGCAATCGCCTTCGGCGTCAACGACGAGTTCGAAGGCTCGAACGCACAGCGCCTCGCCGCCGCGCTCGTCGCCGCCGAACGGTCGATCCGCACCCGCTCGCTGTGGACCAAATATACCCCGCGCGAGAAAGAGGATGCCGGCTGGCAGCTCTCCTTCCACTCGCAGCTTGAGGATGCGCTGACCGGCGGCGACATCTGGGTCGCTTTCCAGCCGCAATATGGAATCGCGACGAAACAGCTCGTCGGGGTCGAGGCGCTCGCGCGCTGGACCCACCCGACGCGCGGCCCGATTCCCCCCGACGAATTCATCGTCCAGGCCGAAAAGAGCCAGGACATCTATCGGCTCACCCTGTTCGTCATGGACCAGGCGATCCGTTCGGCCGCCGACCTCCAGCAGCGCGGGCTCGACATCCATATGTCGGTCAACCTCTCGGCGACCCTGCTCGACCACAGCGACCTCGTCGGCACGATCCGCGTCATGCTGACCGCGCATCGTCTGCCGGCCGAGAAACTGACGATCGAGATTACCGAAACCGCGCAGATCGAGAACAGCCGCCAGGCGAAGCAGACGCTCGCGCAGCTGCGCCGCGCGGGCATCCGCCTGTCGATCGACGATTATGGCACCGGCCAGTCGAACCTCGAATATCTGACCGAGATCGAGGCCGACGAGATCAAGATCGACAAGCGATTCGTGATGACGATGCGCGATTCGCAACGAAATCTCGAAGTCGTCAAATCGACGATCGATCTGGCGCACCGCCTCGGCGCCGTCGCGGTCGCCGAGGGCATCGAGGACGCCCCGACGCTCGCGCTGCTCGACCAACTGGGCTGCGACGTCGGCCAGGGGTATCTGCTTGGAAAGCCGCAGCTATTCTCCGAGCTGGTGAACAGCCTCTCGACCCTCCCCCACAGCCGGACCGCATAGCTGCCAGATTGGCAGCAATCGCCCATCGGTAATTATAGTTAAGACTCGATTTACCTTACTCATTAAGGTATATGCTCCGTTAACTGTTCTTCGTGGGGCAGTGCCAACAGGAGTATCTGAAATGGGTTGGTTTTGGAGATTCATGGGTGGCGGCGGCACCGGCAGCGGTGGCGGTTCGGCCTAACCTGGAAATAAATCAAAAAAGGGCTCCGGACATTTCCGGGGCCCTTTTTCTTTGCCCTCGACGCACCCGCCTTGCCGGCTTCGCAAGCAGCATTTTTTTCACGCGCCGGCTGGCTCGCCCCAACCCCCGGGAAAAGCGCGGCGCGATGCCGTGAAACGCCTTTTCGGAGCGACGAGCCGAATCAAAATATCGACGAGTCGAGTCCTCAATCTGTCATTTACCGTCTTGCATCGCCGCGCCGACGTGGCACTATGGATGGTGGGTCAACCACGGGGGCACCCCAATAAATAGTATCGGGCCGAAAGTGGCGGATTTCCGTCGCCCATCGCATATGGGCGCGGAAAAACCCCTTTTGCGCCCGAAAATAAGTGCCCCGGCGGACGGTTTAGATGCTAAGACCGGGGCTTCGCCCCGAGTCGAACAGGACAGGAACAAACGCGCCGCTGGCGCGTCAGGAAACGGGGGCGTTTGAGATGGATTTTCGCGAGACCGAGCGGGTGGAGACGAACGACGTGGCGACGATGGAACTGGCTAAGAATGATGCTCCGGCAGCAAGCGAATCGAAGAGTGATTCGCCGGCCGCGAAGCTCAATGACGCCGGCGAGCCGGCGGTCCACGCGCGCCGATTCGACATCGTGGTCGATCGCAGCCGCGATTCGCTCCTGACCGACTTCGGCAAGGAAACGCTCGAGGACCGCTATCTCCTCCCCGGCGAATCCTATCAGGACCTCTTCGCGCGCGTCGCCGCGGCCTATGCCGACGATGCCGACCACGCGCAGCGCCTCTACGACTATATCTCGCGCCTGTGGTTCATGCCCGCGACCCCCGTTCTCTCGAACGGCGGCACCGGCCGCGGTCTGCCGATCAGCTGCTATCTGAACTCGGTCGACGACAGCCTCGAGGGCATCGTCGGCACCTGGAACGAGAATGTCTGGCTCGCCAGCCGCGGCGGCGGCATCGGCACCTATTGGGGCGCGGTGCGCGGCATCGGCGAACCCGTCGGCCTCAACGGCAAGACCAGCGGCATCATCCCCTTCGTCCGAGTGATGGACTCGCTCACCCTCGCCATCTCGCAGGGCAGCCTCCGCCGCGGCTCGGCCGCCTGCTATCTCGACATCTCGCACCCCGAGATCGAGGAGTTTCTCGAGGTCCGCAAGCCGTCGGGCGACTTCAACCGCAAGGCGCTGAACCTCCACCACGGCGTCCTCATCACCGACGAGTTCATGGAGGCCGTCCGCGACGGCGCCGAATTCAACCTCCGCAGCCCGAAGGACCAGAGCGTCCGCGGCACCGTCGACGCGCGCGGCCTGTTCCAGAAGCTCGTCGAAACGCGCCTCGCGACCGGCGAACCCTACATCATCTTCATCGACCAGGTGAACCGCATGATGCCGAAGCATCATCGCGACCTCGGCCTCAAGGTATCGACCTCGAACCTCTGCAGCGAAATCACGCTGCCCACCGGCCGCGACCATCTCGGCAACGATCGCACCGCGGTCTGCTGCCTCTCGTCGCTCAACCTCGAAACCTGGGACGAGTGGAACGGCGACAAGCAGTTCATCGAGGATGTCATGCGCATGCTCGACAATGTCCTCCAGGACTATATCGACCGCGCCCCGCCCGAAATGGCGCGCGCCAAATATAGCGCCAGCCGCGAACGCTCGGTCGGTCTCGGCGTCATGGGCTTCCACAGCTTCCTCCAGGCGCGCGGCCTGCCGTTCGAGGGCGCGATGGCGAAATCGTCGAACCTCCGCATCTTCAAGCATATCCGCGCGCAGGTCGATCAGGCGTCGATGCTGCTCGCCAAGGAACGCGGCCCCTGCCCCGACGCCGCCGATCAGGGCGTGATGGAGCGCTTCAGCTGCAAGATGGCGATCGCGCCGACCGCGTCGATCAGCATCATCTGCGGCGGCACCAGCGCGTGCATCGAGCCGATCCCGGCGAACATCTACACGCACAAGACGCTGTCGGGCAGCTTCTCGATCCGCAACCCGCACCTCGAAGCGCTCCTCGTCGACAAGGCGAAGAACAGCGACGCGGTGTGGAATTCGATCCTCGAAAAGGGCGGCAGCGTCCAGCACCTCGACTTCCTGACGCAGGACGAGAAGGACTGCTACAAGACCAGCTTCGAGATCGACCAGCGCTGGCTGCTCGAACTCGCCGCCGACCGCACGCCGTACATCGATCAGGCGGCGTCGCTGAA
>NZ_JAYSAH010000003.1:0-54831 GCF_041916015.1 Sphingopyxis sp.
GGAACAGCAACTGTCCTCCCGAGCGTGCGAACGGCAGATATCCAAGCTCGTCGAGCACCACCAGGTCGAGCCGCGACAGCTGCGCCGCCAGGGTCCCGCCCTTGCCGATCCGGGTCTCCTCTTCGAGGCGTGTCACCATTCTGGATCGCGAACGAAGGGCGGCATCCGGTCGAGGAAGTCGTCCAGCTCTATCTGCGCGACGATGTTGCCAGCACGACGCGCCCCGTAAAGGCTCTCAAGCGTTTCACCCGTATCGCGCTGGCACCCGGCGAGCGGAAATATGTTCGCTTTACCTTGGGGGGCAGCGATTTCGAGCTGCTCGATGCAAATCTGGCTCCCGCAGTCGAAGCCGGAACATTCACGATCCTGATCGGCGGCAGTTCGGAAACCTTGCTGGAGGGGCGTTTCATCGTTGGCGGCGATCGTGGCAGGGTATCGACATCATTACAGCCGGGGTTCCGCAGATTTTCCTGATCGAAATCATCGCTGCCGTGGCTTTGCATTCGTAATCAGAGCGCGTTCCGCCAGGTGCGCGAAGCGCGGCCGCCAATCGATGGAATGCGCCTTCTGATTTTATAATAATATATTTAATTCAACTATTTAAATATATTATCCGACCGGATCTCCCACCCTTGACGGCGGCGGTCCGATGGTGGTTCAGTCGCAGCGCTCCGGTGTCGCGCGCTCGGTCGGGCGAATTGACAAAGAGAACGTTATCATTTAGGTGAACGTTCACATTGCCAATGCCGTCAACAGAACGGTTCAACGGGAGGATATGGGATGCAGGCTTCGCACAGGCTTTGGCTCGCCAAATTGCTGGTCGGCACGTCGGCGCTGTCGCTGATGGGCGCGGCCGGGGCCGCAATGGCGCAGGAGGCGCCGGCGGACGGCGTGAGCCCCGGCGACGAGATCGTCGTGACCGGCATCCGCGCGAGCCTTGAGTCCGCCACCGCGATCAAGCGCGACGCGCAGGGCGTGGTCGATGCCATCTCGTCCGAAGACATCGGCAAATTCCCCGACACCAACCTCGCCGAATCGCTCCAGCGCATCACCGGCGTCTCGATCGACCGCTCGAACGGCGAAGGTTCGACCGTCACGGTCCGCGGCTTCGGCCCCGAATTCAACCTCGTCACGCTGAACGGCCGCCAGATGCCGACCGCGATCATCGGCGACGGCGGCAGCGCGCCCTCGTCGCGCTCGTTCGATTTCGCCAATCTCGCGTCCGAAGGCATCGCCGCGGTCGAGGTCTACAAGAGCGGACGCGCGACGATCGAATCGGGCGGCATCGGCTCGACGATCAACATCCGCACCCCGCGTCCGCTCGACAAGCCGGGTATGTACGGCAGCCTGTCGGTCAAGGGCGTCTATGACAGTTCGCGCAACGAGGGGCATCCGATCACGCCCGAAATCTCGGGCATCTTCAGCACGACCTTCGCCGACGACACGATCGGCATCCTGATCACCGGATCGTACCAGAAGCGCAAGTCGAGCGAGAACAAGGCCAATGTCGGCTGGCGCGACGGCTATCTGGGGTCCGAGGAAAATATGTGGGGCGGGCTGGCCTTTCCCGGCGACCCGCGCTTCGCCAACATCACCAACCGTCCCGGGCCCGACGACGTCTATCAGGTGCCGCAGAACGCATCCTACGACCTCAATGACGTCAACCGTGAACGCATCAACGGGCAGGCGGTCTTGCAATTCCGGCCCACCGACCAGCTGACCGCGACGCTCGATTACACCTATTCGCGCAACACGGTGCAGACCCGCAACAGCAATGTCGGCATCTGGTTCAACCATGAAGACACGACGAGCGCGTGGACCGATGGTCCGGTCGCGGGCCCGATCTTCTATTCCGAACATTTCGCCGCCCCCGCCGCGCCGCCGAGCGAGACGGCGCTGAACAGCGGCAAGGACCTGTCGTACAGCGGCGGGCTTACCGACAACCGCGCCGAAAACCGCTCGCTGGGTTTCAACCTGACCTGGAAGGGCGACGACGGGATCACGATCGACCTCGACGCGCATCATTCGACCGCGACGGTGAAGCCGGTCAATCGCTTCGGGTCGAGCATGTCGGTCGGCAACGCGATCTTCGGCATCCAGAATCAGGCGGTCAATTTCGAGAACGACCTGCCGGTGATCTCATACGCAATGTATCCGGGCGTCGATCCGCTCGACGCGGCGCTGATCCAGCCGACGGGCAATGCCTTCCGCGCCGCCTATTTCCGCGACGAGATCAATCAGGTGCAGTTGCACGGCCGCTACGATCACGAGGGCGGCTTCCTCGACAGCATCGATTTCGGCGTCTCCTATGTCGAGAACAAGGTCCGCTCGGCATTCGGCACGATCCAGAACGACACCTGGGGCGGTGCGGGCCCCGCATCCGACATCCCCGACGATATTTTCGAGCTCGAGACGCTGCCCGACAAATTCCCCGGACTCGCCCAATCCGGAATGATCCAGAGCTTCTACAAGTTCGATTTCGAGCGGATGGCCGATCTGATCGAGGGTCTCTACGGGACGTGCAGCAATCCGCAGACGGGCGCGCAGGCAATCCCCGGCACCTGTATCGCGGCCTACAACACCGACCGGCGCATCACCGAAAAGACGCTGGCGCCCTATCTGCAGGTGGCGACCAGGTTCGACCTCTTCGATAATCCCGCCCATTTCGTCGCCGGGGTCCGCTACGAGGCGACCGATATTTCCTCGGCGGCGCTGGTGCCGGTGCCGACCGGGACGCGCTGGGTCGGCGACAACGAGCTCAACATCATCTTCTCGGGCGACAGCGCCTTCACGCGCTTCAAGGGCTCCTACGAGAATTGGTTGCCCGCCTTCGACCTCGACGTATCGCCGCTGGACAATGTCAAGCTGCGCGCGTCGTACAGCCACACGATCACCCGCGCCGACTATGCCAATATGCAGGGCGGCCGCACGCTCGACACGCTGTTCCGCGTCGGCGGCGGCACGGGCGCGCAGGGCAATCCGGGGCTGGTTCCCTACAAGTCGAAGAATATCGACCTGTCGGCCGAATATTATTACGCGCCCGGCAGCTATGTGTCGGTGGGCTGGTTCCACAAGGACGTCAGCAACTTCATCTCGACCACCCGCGTCGATACCGAGGCGTTCGGGCTGAGGACGCCGGTGAACGGACCGCGCTGGAATGCGGCGGTCGCGGCGCTCGGGCAAAATGCGACGGTGGCGCAGATCCGCCAGTATATCTTCGCCAACTATCCGGACTCGGTTCACATCAGCGGCGGCGGACCCGGCACGTACGTCGGGACGATCGATACGCTTCCCGACGATCCGGCGCTCAATTTCCAGATCACGCAGCCGATCAACAGCGACCAGACCGCCTCGCTCAACGGCTGGGAGTTCGCGCTCCAGCACGCCTTCTGGGATACGGGTTTCGGCGTCCTGCTCAATTATACGATCGTCAACGGCGACGCGGTCTACGACAATAGCCAGCCGGCGTCGGTGCCGCAATTCGCGCTCACCGGGCTTTCCGACAGCGCCAATGCGGTCGCCTATTACGACAAGAACGGGCTGCAGGCGCGTGTTGCGTGGAACTGGCGCGACAAGTTCCTGCAATCGACGGGGCCAAACCCGACCTATGTCGAGGCCTATTGGCAGATCGACGCCAGCGCGAGCTACGAGTTCATGCCGGGTTTCACGGCTTTCGTCGAGGCGATCAACCTGACGGGCGAGGGACGGCGCGCGCATATGCGAAGCAAGAATAACGTGACCTTCGTATCGCCGGGCTTTGCCCGCTACGCCGCAGGCATCCGCTTTAACTTCTAGGCGCGGCGCCCCCTCCCCGCTGCTGCCGGCGAGAGAGCCGCGCCTCCGGGGTGCGGCTCTTTTGCGTGACGAGCCGCAGCGGGCGGCGTAGGAACGTTCCCAACGTCCGAAATGAGGAAAAGAGAGAGGGGATGACCAGCCACGCGATCCTCGACAGCAGGGCCCACCGCGACCTTCGCGTGCGCGTCGATGCGGGGGCCGATCTGGGCGACGGGGTTATGGCGGCGCTCACCGTTCCGGCCGAATTCCGACGCGTCCAGGGTCATTTCCCGATCCTCTTCCGCCGTGAGACGGGACAGGAGCGTTTCTTCGCGGTTGCGCTGCTCGGCTTCGAGACCGGCGAGAATCTGTTTTTGGGTGCCGCCGGCTGGGATGCGGGCTATCGTCCGCTGTCGCTCGCGATCCAGCCCTTCCTCGTCGGCCGGGCGGCGAATGGCGCGGCGTCGGCGCAGGTGCACATCGACCTCGCGCACCCGCGGATCGCTGCCGCCGGTAGGGATGCGGGCGAGCGTCTGTTCGATGCCGACGGCCTGCCGACGCCTTTCCTCGAGGACATCGCCGAAAAGCTCGGCGACCTCGACGAGGGGTATCGCGAGAGCGAGGCCTTCTTCGCCGCGCTTGCCGAGCATGAACTGCTCGAGCCGTTCACGCTCGAGGTCACGCTGGACGATGGATCGTTAAGCTCGCTCGTCGGCTTCCACATCATCGGCGAGGCGCGCCTTCGCGCCCTCGACGCCGCGGCGGCGGGCAGGCTGCACGAGGCCGGACATCTGATGCCGATCTTCATGGCGGTCGCCTCGCTCGCGCAGATCAGGCCGCTCGTCGATCGCAAGAACCGCCGGCAGCGCGATGGCTGACCGCGATACGCCGATCTACGACCGCCTGGCGCGCGTCCCCGAGCGCGACTGGCGGGGCGCGGGCGGACTCGATGCGTTGCTCGATGAGGCGCGCGAGCCTTTCGTGCTGCGCGGCTTCGTCGCCGACTGGCCGCTCGTCGCGGCGGGCAAGGTGTCGGCGCGGGAGGCGCGGCGTTATCTGCTGGACCATGCGCGCGACCGCGCCTTCATGGTGTCGATCGGCCCGCCGGGACACGACGGACGGCTCTTCTACGACGCCGACGGCGTGGCGATGAATTTCCGCAGCGGCACCGGCAAGCTCGCCGACATCTTCGCGGGGATCGACAAGGGCGAGGCACTCGGCGACATCCGCACCGTTTATCTGGGCTCGATCGACATACCGGCGCATTTCGACGGACTCGACGAAGCGAATCCGGTCGATCTCGGCGCGCGCGACCCGCTGAAGAGCATCTGGATCGGGACGCGGACGCGGATCGCCGCGCACAACGACTATCCCGACAATCTCGCCTGCTGCGCGGTCGGGCGCCGCCGCTTCACGCTGTTTCCGCCCGATCAGTTCCGCAACCTCTATCTGGGGCCGATCGACAATACGCCCGCCGGGCGCGCGGTGAGCATGGTCGATTTCGCCGCGCCCGACCTCGCCGCGTATCCGCGCTTCGTCGAGGCGATGGCGCATGCGCAGACGGCGCTTCTCGACCCCGGCGACGCGATCTTCATCCCGTCGATGTGGTGGCACCATGTCGAAGGGCTCGCGGACTTCAACATCCTCGTCAACTACTGGTGGCGGCGCGCTCCCGCCTGGCTCGGCCAGCCGCAGGAGGCGCTCAATCACGCGATCCTCGCGATCCGCGATCTGCCGGTGGAGGATCGCGCGATCTGGCGCGACCTGTTCGACCATTATGTCTTCGATGCCGGCAGCGGCGTCACCGACCATATTCCCGAGGCCGCGCGCAGCATCCTCGCCCCGCTGACCTCCGAAAGCGCGGGGCGGCTGCGCGCCTTTTTGTTGAGGACATTGAGCCGATGAACGAGCCGAAGCCGACCCGCGTGGTGATCGCTGGAGGGGGAACCGCCGGCTGGATGATGGCCGCGGCGATCGCGCGGACGATGGGCCGGACGATCGACTTGACGCTCGTCGAATCGGAGGCGATCGGCACCATCGGGGTCGGCGAATCGACGATCCCGCCGCTCGTCAATTTCAACCGCATCCTCGGCATCCCCGAACCCGACTTCATGCGCGCGGCGCAGGCGACCTTCAAGCTCGGCATCCTGTTCGACAATTGGAAATATGACGGACACAGCTATTTCCACAGCTTCGGCCTGTCGGGAAAAGATCATTGGTCGGCAGGCTTCCAGCATTTCTGGCTGCGCGCGCGGGCGAAGGGTTATCCGCATAGCTATGACGACTATTGCCTCGAACTCGTCGCCGGGTTGCAGGGCAAGTTCGCGCATCTGCCCGAAGACCGGATGAATTACGCCTATCATGTCGATGCGACGCTCTATGGCCGGTTCCTCCGTAAACTGGCCGAGGCTGATGGTGCGAAGCGGGTCGAAGGGAAGATCGGGCGGATCGAACTCGATGGCGAGACGGGGAATATCGCCGCGCTTCTGCTCGATGGCGAGCGGCGCGTCGAGGGCGACATGTTCGTCGACTGCACGGGTTTTCGCGGGCTGCTGATCGACGGAGCGCTCCACGCCGGGTTCGAGGATTGGGGGCACTGGCTGCCGAACGACAGCGCGATCGCGGTGCAGTCGGACCATTTGGGGCCGCCGATGCCCTATACGCGGGCGATCGCGCACGACGCCGGCTGGCAATGGCGCATCCCGCTCCAGCATCGGATGGGCGCGGGCATCGTCTATTCGAGCGGCTATTTGTCGCGCGACGCGGCCTATGACCGGCTGATGTCGAGCATCGGGACGCCACGGATCGAGCCCTTCGACATCAAGTTTCGCGGCGGGGTGCGGCGTAAGCAATGGTATCGCAACTGTGTCGCGGTCGGGCTGGCCGGCGGTTTCGTCGAACCGCTCGAGGCGACGACCGTCCACCTGATTCAGCGCGCGATCCTCCGTTTCATCCGCCTGATGCCCAACGGCCGCGTCAGCGAGCGCGACGCGATCGAGTTCAACGAGCAGCAGCGCCAGGACATCGAACAGATCCGCGATTTCGTCATTCTGCACTATAAGGCGACCGAGCGCCGCGACAGCCCCTTCTGGCGGCATGTCGCGGCGATGCCGATCCCCGACAGCCTGCAGCAGAAGATCGAGCTGTTCCGCGAAACCGGCCGCACGTTCCGCAAGAATGAGGAATTGTTCGCCGAAAACAGCTGGGTGCAGGTGATGATGGGGCAGGGGGTCGAGCCGCAAAGCTGGCACCCGATCGCCGGGAAGCTGTCCGACGACGAGCTCGAACGCTTCATGGCGGGGCTGCGCGACACGATCGCGCGCACCGCCGCGACGCTGCCCGAGCATCAGGCCTATGTCGCGCGCTATTGCGGTGCCAGCGAACCGCAGGCGGCGTGATCGTGCCGGGAAAGACAGGAATCGAGCGGCTTCCCGACTGGCAATGCCGGGGTGACGGCGCTAGCAGGGCGTCATGTGAAGTTGTGGGGAACGGAACGGACTGATGGGGCGGCGGCGGCAATCGGTGACGATCAAGCATGTGGCGGCCGACGCGGGGGTGTCGCTGCAGACGGTCAGCCGTGTCATCAACAACGAGCCCAACGTCCGTCCCGAAATGAAGGAACGGGTGCAGGCGTCGATCGACAAGCTCGGCTATGTCCCGTCGATCGCGGCGCAGCGGATGAGCGGGTCGCGATCCTATCTGATCCTCGCGATCAATGATCGCGAACGGACGATCGCAGACTGGAAGGCGCGGCAGGGCACCGACTGGGTCGATCAGATGCTGTTCGGCGGCATGCTGAAATGCGCCGAATATGGCTATCGGATGATCTTCGAGCTCGTCGACACGCACAGCGACCATGTCGAGCGCGAGCTGCGCGCGACGATCGCGGCGCTGCAGCCCGACGGGGTCATCCTGACTCCGCCGCACTCGGACAATCCGCTGATCGTGAACCTGCTCCATGCGCAGAAGATTCCCTTCGCGCGCATCGGCTCGCACGGCGGCGAGGCGGGGATCGCGCTGACGATGGACGACGAAGGATCGGCGGCGCGCGCCGCGCGGCATCTGATCGGGCTTGGCCACCGGCGCATCGGCTTCATATCGGGATCGGTCGAATATGACCTCAGCCATTGGCGGATCGACGGCTGGAAGGCCGCGATGGCGGCGGCGGGACTCCCGGCCGACGGCCTACTCGCCGAGGGCGATTTCAGCTATGCTTCGGGCGAAGCCGCGGCGCGGGCGTTGCTTGGCGGCGCGACCCCGCCGACCGCGATCATCGCGAGCAACGACCAGATGTCGCTCGCGACGCTCGAGATCGCGCGCGAGCTCGGGCTCGAGGTGCCGCGCGACCTGTCGCTCGTCAGCTTCGACAACACGCCGATCGTCCATTTCGCCCAGCCGCCGCTGACCGCGGTCGACCAGCCGGTGGCGGCGACGGTTGCGCGCGCGGTCGAACTGATCATCGCGGCACAGCGCGGCGAGAAATTGCCCGACGCGCCGACGGTGGTCGGCGGCGGTCTGATCGAACGCGGATCGACAGCGGCGCCCCCCGGTGGTTGAGGGCGTGGCTGGCGGCGCGCCGCCGCGTCGCCAGTCGATGCGCTTCCTTTTGCTCTATGCGCTCGCCGCGGCGGGCGGCGCGATCGCCTATGTGCCCTTCCTGACCCTGCTGCTGCCCGCGCGCGTCGCCGAGCTCGGCGGCGCGCGCGATGTCGAATGGCTCGGCTATCTGACCTTTTTCGGTGCGCTCGCCGCGAGTTTGGGCGGCATCCTGTTCGGCTGGCTCAGCGACCGGACGCGGAGCCGGCGGCCATGGGTGGCGGTGGGGCTGGCGCTCGCCTGCGCGCTGCTGCTCCTGGTGCCGCGCGCGGAGGATATGGCCGCGCTGATCCTGACCCTGATCGCGTGGCAGTTCGCGCTCAACATGATCCTCGGGCCCTTGGCGGCGTGGGCAGGCGATGTCGTGCCCGACGAACAGAAAGGGCTGCTCGGCGGCCTGCTCGCCTTCTCGCCCGCGCTCGGCGCCTGGTCGGGCGCGCTCGTCACCTTGCCGGAGCTCGGGTCGCTCGATCAGCGGCTTGCCGCGATTGCGCTGCTCGTCGCGGCGGCGATCCTGCCCCTGCTGCTGTTCGGGCGGGTGCCTCCCTTTCCGGACCTGATGCGCGCCGATGAGGCCGGCCCCTGTCCGCCGGTCCGCGCGGTCCAGCCCGCGGTGCGGATGTGGCTCGCCCGACTGCTCGTCCAGATCGCCGAGGCGGCGCTGTTCGCCTATCTCTATTTCTGGTTTCGTTCGATCGACCCGGCGATGGGGGACAGCGCGAAGGCCGGGCTGTTCAGCCTCGCGCTGACCATCGCGGTCCCCGTTGCCCTTTTCGCAGGACGCTGGGCCGACCGCCATGACCGGCCGTTCGTGCCGCTCGCCGCGGCTGCGATCGTGACGAGCGCGGGCCTCGTCGGCATGGCGATCGCGCGCGATCCGGCCTCGGCGAAGGCGGCCTATCTGGTCTTCGGCATTGCGACGACCGCTTTCCTGTCGCTCCATGCCGCGCAGACGCTGCGCGTCCTGCCGCGCGCCGAGCATCGCGGCCGCGATCTCGGCTTCTTCAACCTGACCAACACGATCCCGTCGCTGATCATGCCGTGGCTGACGATCTCTCTGGTCCCGGGCTTCGGTTTCGGCGTGCTGTTCCTGCTGCTCGCCGCGCTGGCGGGGGCGGCGGTCGTGCTGCTTGTCACGATGCCGCACACGGCCTGATTTTTTTCCGCCGAACAGGATGCTTGATTTCGCGACGGGGCTGTGCGAGAGGAAATTGATAACGTTCACATAAAATGAGGATGGGAGAGACGATGCGGAAGGCGATGGCTCTGGCGACGGCGCTGCTGCTGGCGGACACCGCCGGCGGCGCGATGGCGGACAGCCCCGCGTCCGGTCCGGCAACCGTCCATCCCGATCTCTGGCCCGCCGCGAAAAGTCCCGCCGCGATCACCGACGCCGCGACCGAAGCGCGGATCGACGCGCTGATCGCGAAGATGACGATCGAGCAAAAGGTCGGCCAGCTCGTCCAGGCCGATATCAGCACGATCACGCCCAGGGATCTCGAAACCTGGCCGCTTGGGTCGATCCTCGCGGGCGGCAACAGCGGCCCGAACGGCAACGAGCGATCGAGCGCGGAAGATTGGGCGAAGCTGGTCGGCGAATTCCGCGCCGCGTCGCTGCAGCCGCAGGCCAATGGCGTCGCGATCCCGATCATTTTCGGGGTCGATGCCGTCCATGGCCACAACAATATCCCCGGCGCGACGCTGTTCCCGCACAATATCGGCCTCGGTGCCGCGCACGACCCCGACCTTATCCGGCGTATCGGGCAAGTGACCGCGGCGGAGATCGCGGGCAGCGGCATCGAATGGACCTTCGCCCCGACGCTCGCGGTGCCGCAGGACCTGCGCTGGGGCCGCAGCTACGAAGGCTATGCATCCGATCCGAAGCTCGTCGCCGAATATGCGAAAGCGATGGTGCTCGGCTTGCAGGGCGCGCTCGCCCAGGGGCGCCCGGTCGATAGTACGCACGTCGCCGCGACCGCAAAGCATTATCTCGCCGACGGCGGGACTTTCGAGGGGAAGGACCAAGGCGACGCCCGGATCGGCGAGGCCGAACTGATCGCGAAGCATGCGCAGGGCTATCCCGCCGCGATCGACGCCGGGGCGCTGACCGTGATGGCCAGCTTCTCGAGCTGGAACGGCGTCAAGAACCACGGCAACAAGGGCCTGCTGACCGGCGCGCTCAAGGGCAAGATGGGCTTCGAGGGCTTCGTCGTCGGCGACTGGAACGGGCATGGGCAGGTCGCGGGGTGCAGCATCACCGATTGCGCCCGCTCGATCAACGCCGGGCTCGACATGTTCATGGCCCCCGACAGCTGGAAGGGTCTGTACGAGACCACGGTCAGACAGGCGAAGGACGGAACGATCCCGGCGGCGCGGCTGGACGATGCGGTGCGCCGCATCCTCCGCGTCAAATACAAGCTCGGCCTGTTCGACATCGAGCATGTCGACCGCGGCGACGTCGCAGCCGTCGGAGCGCCCGGGCATCTGGCGATCGCACGCGAGGCGGTCGCGAAGTCGCTCGTGCTCCTCAAGAACAATGGCAGCGTACTGCCGATCAAGCCCGGCGCGCGCGTCCTGATCACCGGACCCGGCGCGAACAGCATGGCGATGCAATCGGGCGGCTGGACGATCAGCTGGCAGGGCACCGACGTGACGCACGCAGACTTCCCGAACGGCCAGACGATCTGGGAGGCGATGGACCGGGCGGTGCGCGACGCGGGCGGTATCGCGACGCTGTCCGACGATGGCGTCTACAAGGAAAAGCCCGACGTCGCGGTCGTCGTGTTCGGCGAACATCCCTATGCCGAGTTTCAGGGCGACGTCCCGACGCTCGACTATCAGCCCGCCGAGGCGAAGGATCTCGGCGTCCTGAAGAAGCTGAAGGCGGCAGGCATCCCGGTCGTCGCGGTGTTCCTGTCGGGGCGGCCGATGTTCACCAATCCCGAGATCAACGCCGCCGACGCCTTCGTTGCCGCATGGCTTCCGGGGTCGCAGGGCGATGGTGTCGCCGACGTGCTCGTCGCGGGCAAGGATGGCAAGACCGCGCGCGGCTTCACCGGCAAGCTGCCCTTCGCCTGGCCTGCCGACGCGCGCTCGCCGGTCGAAAAGCCGCAGTTCGAGGTGGGCTATGGCCTTGCCTATGGTGACAGGACCAAAGTGCCCTTGCTCTCCGAAAAGCCCGGCATCGACGTTGCGGGCATGCTGAATGTCGAGAATTTCTTTTCGGGCGGTCGCGCGCGGGCGCCGTGGACGCTGTCGGTCGTCGATGCCGGCGGGTCGCGGCAGGTCGAATCGGGACCGCTCGACAGCAGCTATGGCCTGCTCAGGACGCGCTCGGTCGATGTCGCGGCGCAGGAGGATGGGAAGAGCTTCGTGTGGAGCGGCCCCGCCTCGTTTCGCCTGTCGGGGCCCAATGCCGACATGACGCGCCAGCTGGGTAACAGCTTCGCGCTCAGGATCGACTGGCGGATCGACGCAGCGGGTCCGGCGACGCTGGCGTTCGGGAGCGCGCGCGCCGACCTGAGCGCGCTCGTGGGGGCCGCACCTGCGGGCAAGGTATCGACGATCAGGATCCCGCTGCGCTGCTTCGCCGACGCGGGCGCCGATCTGACCCGCGTCGATGCGCCCGTAACGATCAGTGGCGACAAGGGGCTGGCGGTGACGCTGGTGAATACGAATGTCGAGGCCGTCGGCGAAAATCTGGCTTGTCCGCCCGCGGCAAAATGACCAGACCCGCAAAGGGCCAGCATAGAACAGGATAAAGGGGAGAGACGCGATGGCTTTGGCGCCGGATATTGGGCCTGGCGGCGACCCGGCCGCGGCAACCGGCGGCGGGACGCATGTCGACGCGCCCGAACTGCGCCTGTTCGTGATGGGGCTGTTCTTCATCTTCGGCGGCATCACCTCGCTGAACGACGTGATCATTCCGAAACTGAAAGAGCTGTTCACGCTGAACTATACGCAGGCGATGCTGGTGCAATTCTGCTTCTTCACCGCCTATTTGCTGATCGGCATTCCGGGGGCGAAGCTGGTCAAGAAGATCGGCTATATGCGCGGCGCGGTGGCGGGGCTGCTGACGATGATGGTCGGCTGCCTGCTGTTCATCCCCGCCTCGCGGACCGCCACCTATGGCCTGTTCCTCTTCGCGTTGTTCGTGCTCGCGAGCGGGGTGGTGATCGTCCAGGTCGTCGCCAATCCGCTGATCTCGCTGCTCGGCAAGCCCGAGACCGCGCACAGCCGGTTGACCTTTGCACAGGCGTTCAACTCGCTCGGCACGACGATCTTTCCGATCGCTGGGTCGGCGCTCATCCTCGGCGGCCTGGCCAAGGTCAGCGCCGACCAGCTTTCGGGCGCCGAGCTCGACGCCTATCGCACCGCCGAGAGCCAGGCGATCGTCCACGGCTATCTCGGCATCGCCGCGGCGCTCGCCGTCGTGGCCGCCGCGGTGTGGCTGTTCCGGGGGCGACTTAAGGGCGAGAAGCACGAAGCCAGCGCCGGGCTGGCCGGTTTCGACCTGCTGAAGCGGCCGCGCTTCGGCTTCGGCGCGCTCTGCATTTTCCTCTATGTCGGTGCCGAGGTGTCGATTGGTTCGCTCATCGTCAGTTACCTCAAGCAGGCGCATGTCATGGGGCTGGAGGAACAGGCCGCGGGCAAGCTGATCGGCCTCTATTGGGGCGGCGCGATGCTCGGCCGTTTCATCGGGTCGGCGGTGATGCGCGTCGTCAGTCCGGGCAAGCTGCTCGCCGGCGTTGCGCTTGGCGCGATCCTGCTGATCCTCGTTTCGGTCAACACGACCGGCGCGTTGTCGGGCTATAGCCTGCTCGCGATCGGGTTGATGAACGCGATCATGTTCCCGACGATTTTCAGCCTCGCGTCGGAAAAGCTCGGACCGCGCGCTGCCGACGGATCGGGGATCATCAACGTCGCCATCTTCGGCGGCGCGGTCGTCCCGCTCGCGACCGGCGCGCTGGCCGACCTGACCGGCCACCTCGGGCTTGCGTTGCTGCTTCCCGCCGCCTGCTACGCGATCATTGCGGCCTTCGGCGTCTACGCCCGGCGGCCCGCGCCCGATCCCGCCTGAGGCGAAACGCGCCCGGCGCGCCTTGCATCGCTTGCCTTGAAGGCGCATCCCTGCGCGGAGCGCCGGACGGTGCGCAAAGCAAGGGAGCAAGGTCATGGCACAGGGGGTCGCGCGGATCGGGCAGGACCGCTATCGGACCGAGATTGAGGTTGGCGGCCGCGCGATCGTCGCGGACGAACCGCCCGCGCTCGGCGGGCAGGGGGCGGGCTTCGCGCCCTATGACCTGCTGCTCGCGAGCCTTGGCGCCTGCACCGCGATCACGCTCCGCATGTATGCCGATCGCAAGGGCTGGCCGATGGAATCGCTCGAGGTCGGGCTGCGCCTGCACGGCGTCGAGGAGCGTCGCATCGCGCGGACGCTGACCATCGCCGGGCTCGACGAGGACCAGAAAGCACGGCTCGCCGACATCGCCGAGCGCACCCCGGTGACGCTGACGTTGAAGAACGGCCTGCCGATCGACACGCGATTGGGGTGAAGCGCGACGCGCGTCCATAGGCCGCTACCGAAACGGCCAGTGTGCCGGTCAACCCTGGATGTCCGGCCGTTTCCTCATGGTGCCGCTGGCAAAGAAGGAAAGCGGCGGCAACGACGGGTTAGCGTGCTGTAACGGAAATCGAAATTACGTCGCTATATGTGCCCGCGCGCCGGTTGCTCACGTCTCCAATCATGAATTGTATCGGCAACGAATCCCGATGGTATCCGGCGCCATTTGGCCCGGACAATTGGCTCGGGCTGACAAGGTTGACCGTTCTTTCTCCAATGGAAACCGAATAAGGAACCACCCATTCCGTGGATCCAAGGCGCAATTTGCCCGAATTTGCCGAGGTGACCTGAAGATCGTAGGAACCCGTGCTACTCACGCGCAATTGGAGCGGCACCGGAGCGGCGCCGGTACGCAGTTCGCCCAGATCGACGAGGGCCTGCCCCTTGTTCATCGAATAGGCGCCTGCAAGTCCAATGCGCGCCGATGGCAGGACTTCGAGCCCCAGCACGATGCGCGTGCCACCCAGGGACCGGAAGCTGCGATCCTGCGCTTCGATCATGACGTCCTGCGTGAACGTGCCTGCTTCGCGTACATCATCGGGGTCCGCGACCAATTTGTAGAGCAATGTCTTTGATTCATTCGGAGCGAGCACAAGCTCGCGAAGCGACGGCGTGCGCAACGAGCGCCCGGCACGCGGTGTGATGTCTTGCGCGTCGGTTAGATTGACAAGCGCATAGTCGATTGGCTTGCCCGTGCCCTTCGACAGCCCGAAGGGCGGCTGGGACAGCTCGAAAAGGGGCACGAAGCGGCATTCGGAGCCGCCATCGTTGATAAACGTGACGTTGAACGTCGCCTGCGGAATTTCTGTGCCGAAGGGATCGTATCCCCGGATCATCCATGCCGCGGGCACGGCGCTCATGCGTACGAGGCAATCGGTACGAATCGCCTGAGGTGCCGCGGTCTGGCCAAATGCGGGGGCCGCGGTCATCGCCGCGACAAGAAACAGGGCTTTGCGAAGCATCATGGCCTCCTAATTCTTCGAACCGGGGAGTACGGTCCCCAGTTTCACAAGACCGTCGGTGTCGGTCGGGACGGAAAATTCGAACGACTTGTCGATCGTCCCGTTCGGCCCATAGGTTTCCACCAGATAGCGGCGTCCCGGTATCAGGCTGGGCACGGCGAAGCGCCCGACCGAATTGGTAAAGAAGGGAATGGGCTTGGGCGCGTCGCCCGCGCGAATGTCGAGCAGGGTGACGCGACCGCCGATCAGCGAAACCGGCTTTCCGCCGGGCAGTTCGAGCGTTCCCATGGCGGTGGCGAATGCATCGGTGCCGATCCGCGCGACATAGCCGCTCTTGTAGGGCGGCTTCACGCGGATGACGCCGGTCCCGATGTCGTAGCCCGGCGGTGCATTTTCTACATCATATTGGACCGATTGCGCGACATAGGAGCCGAGGAAATTATCGACTGCGGCGCCCAGTGCGCCGCTGCGGGCGATATAGTCGTCCTTCGCCAGCGATTGCCCGACTACCACGCTGCGTTTGCCGAGATTGTCATAGGGCTTGAGCAGCATGAAGCTGTCGTTGATGCGGCGACCGATCCCGACCACCCCGTCGGCGTAAGCGATGGTGGTGCCGAGCCGAACCGTGGTTGCGTTGACGTCGGCAAAGCGCGAGAAATTTGGTCCGAACGTCGCATGGCTGAACGATGCATCGAAGCGATTGGCCGAATAGGTCGCATAGCCCTGCCCGCGGACCTGCCCATCCTCATAAGCGGCAACGCCGCCGAAGCCGACGCTATCCAGCAGATTCTGACTGCTTTGATTGTACGACAGTTCCGTCAGGTGATCGCGGCTTTCGAAACGCGCTTCCGCCCGCCTGCGATAATCGGGCTGGAAGACAATGCCGATGTTAAAGCTGACACCTCTGCCCGTGGAAAAGTTGGCAGGAAAACGCGCATAGTCGATTCCGCCGCGCAGCGTCCATTTGCGATCGAACCGATAATAGGCGGTCGAACCCACGCGATATGTTCTTCCGTTACCGTTGCGACCCTGAATGTAGGACGCATTGGTCGACACCATAAATTTTTCGCTGAACATCCGCGTATATTGTGCCGAGAGCGTCAAGGCCGACGAATTGATCGCGTCAATGTTGCTCAAGGTAGAGAAACGCGGAGAATAGTAATCTGCACGGACCGTCAGTGTATCGGAGTTATTTCCGCGATCGAAAAAATGTTCATAGCTGACGCCGCCCGCAAAACCGCCACCTACGGATTTCGCGTGACTGGCGCCGGCATCGAGAAGCAAGCGCCCGCCGTTGGGAAGTACGAACTGGGTTTGGCCGGTTAGGGTCTGAACGTCTTTGCTCGCCTGAAAGCCTATGCCAACGGCGGGAGCATTGAAGAAGGCCTTGCGGAAAAAGCCGCTGAAAGCAACCGTGCCGCGATAATCGGGCGCGCCACCGAAGGTCCGGCTAATAGGACCAAGATACGCCGCATATTCGAAGTCGCCCGGGTCGAGGTCGATCGGATCGAGATATTGCTGATACGAGAGATTTTGTACCGCGCCGCTATTGTCGGTGACCTGGATCTGAATGTCGTTGCTTCCCGCAATCAGCGGTAGCGAACTGAAATCATAGCGGCCCGGCTGCAGGCGCAATTCGCGATACAAGGTTCCATTGCGCAGGAAGCGCACGGTGGAGTCGCGTTGCAGAATGAGCTGACGGTCGGCTTGCAGGACCGCCGAGCGGAACGCGTTGAAACGGCGGCGCTGCCGCAGAACGCCGATGCCGCCCATCTGAACATAGGATTGAAAGCCGCGCGTTTCGGTATCGAGATCGCCCGCGAACCAGCGGCGGTAATCCTCAGGCTCGTCATAGACAAGCCGTGCATAGTTGCGAGTGAATTTATACTGGCTATTGGCTAATCCAAAACGCTGACCTACCTGCGCATCGCCCTCGAAGACAAAGCGGCCGAACCTTATGGCACCGTCGAAATTGACCGTCGGCGGAGCATGATCGCTGGATTCCCAAACATAGGTTTCCAAGACGCCGAGGTTCAGGAACGCCGAGAAACTTGCCGGCTGCAAAGAAATATCATTGAGATCGTCGCGCGGCGGGGCGAAAAGATTCTCAATCGCGCGCTGTTCGGCGTCTACTTCCACCACCACGACCGCGAGCGTGCTCGGATCATAAGTCAGTTGTACTCCGGTCCGATCGAGATCATCGGGTCCGAAATTCTCCAATCCTTGTAAGCGTCCCGCGAGTGAGGCTTGGGCTTCGTCGTTCAATACCGGTTTCATCAGCTTCATGAAAACGGCTGCATCGAGCAGGAAACGATCGTCGGCGGTCAGCCGCATCGGAATGTCGCCCAACGATTTGTTCTGAAATGTCAGCGGCGCCGTCATGTCGATGTCGCGGTCATACGGATTGATGTCGGGCCGGCCGTGCGCGCCGATCGGTATCTGCGGCACCGGTGCGGGAGAAGGCGTCGGCGTTGAACCAAACGGCGGAATGGGCATGCCGGGAAGCGGAACGGGCGTTTGCGCTTCTGCCGCGGGCGGCTTTTGTGGCAGCGGAATCGAGACTTGGGCGGCCGCGTTGGCCGTCCAGACCGCAGACAGCGCTGCGGAACAAAGGAGCCCCGAGGTTTTCACTGAATAAAAGTCAGCTTGACGGGTTCCGGTCCGAAGCCCGGAACCGGAAGGCGGAAGGTCCGTTCGCCGAGCGGCGGAACATAGCCGGTGCCGATGGCCTTGATCAACTCGTCCGGCGACACATCGACGCGCAAATATTTGCCGTCGCGATCCTTGCCTTCGAGCCGCCAGCCGAAATTCGACATCATCGCATGACGACGGCCTTCGTTGCGCAATGTGACCTCTACGCCGTCCTGCATCGATAGCGATTCAGCCGCTCCGGGCAGAGCCGGAGGCTGATAATTCACCTGACGCACCGAAGCTGGGCTGACATCGGGTTTCGAATCGGGCGGCGCGACGACTAGCAGCGCGCGCATGTTGTAGAGCACCTGCACCTGCGCACCCAAACCATCCTTTGCGACCGGGTCGAGCGGCACCGGCAATTGTTCGACCGCGACATAAAAGGCTTGCGATGTTGCGATTTCGGCGTCGCCTACCCATTGAAGGCGGATTACTTGACGCCCCCCCGGCGGCAAAGCGCCCTGCGGCGGAAAAACCAGAAACTTATCGTCGGCCGGCGTTTCCGTCATATTGCCGTCCTTGCCGAACTGAATCTGCAAGATGCGGACCTGGAACGGCAGATTGCCTTTGTTGAGATTTTGGACTTCGATCCGCGCCGAAGCGTTGGTGCCGCGCGATTCGATTTCGAGCACCATGGGCGAGACGCGCATGGCCGATGCCACAGGCACGAGCATGAAAATGGCCGCTGCGATCGCGAGCATAGCTCGCCACTGGCGCGTGAGCGCAGATATTATAGCCATGAGTCCCATCCCCCCTGCGAAACGCGGGTAATCACATTTAATTATAAAGAAAGGGGAAAGATCGCTCTTCCCCCTTTCTCTAATTCTACCGCATGCGACTTAGAGCGCGGCGGTGAGCGTCAGCGTGGTGGTGCCTTCATATTCGCCTGCGACCAGCGCCTTGTCAGCGGCCGGAGCATAGAAGGTGAGAACCATGCCCGAACGCCAGGCGCCCTGGGCCTTCGTGCCGCTGACGGCATTGGTTGCAACCGACAGCGTCCGGAGATGGCCCGGGGCGCTGCCTTCGCCGACATCAACGCCGGTCCACGCAGCATCGACACGGTACGGAATGTTCGCCTGGAACTGGCTGTTGTCGTAGTCGAGACCGGTCGCCGTGTTCACCATGCCGGCGATATTGTCCTTGGTGATCTTGACGTCGTTCTTGAAGTTGCAACCGGCGGTCGCCGAGGTGACGACGGCGGTAGCATCTGCGACCATGTCGAACGCGTCGTTGACGTTGACGTTGTTGCCGGTGCGAACACCGATCGTGCCGAAGTCGAGATTCTGCGCATTGCCGCCATTGCCGGCATAGAAGGAGCAGTCCTTGTTCACCGTACCCGACAGGTGGAAGGCAACGCTGACGTTGCCAGCGGCGCCGCCGACGTCGCCGGTGGCAATGGTGTCGGCAGTGTAGCGCGTGCCGACGCCCGCAAGCACGCCGATATTTGCCGGAACCGTCGTGAACAGGCCAGGCGTCGGGTTGGTCGCGGTGCCGACGACCAGAGCGCCAGCATAGTGGTTTTCATGCGTCTGTGCGGCCGCCGGCGAAGCGGCGCCGGCAAGCGCGATGGCGGCAACGGCGCCAGTGAGAATCTTCTTCATAAACCTTCTTCCCTATGTTTCGGGCCGCGCCCCTCTTGCGAGAAGGCGGCCATTCGTTTGCACCGGCTGGTCGGAGAACCGGCGGGGTCGGTGCCACCCCGGCGGCCTGTACACCGCTCGCGGATATCGTCCCCGCGAGCGAATTCTTCACATCGGCGCGACCGTGATCGTGATCGTCTCCGAATAATCGCCCGCCAGCAGCATCCCGGCTTCGCCGGTCGGCTGCCCCAGCTCGATCGCCAGCATCATGCCGTCGGTCGCGATGCCGCCGTTGCTGGAAATCACGCCGCCGGCCTGAAGCTGGCGGCTGTTGAAAGTCTTGCTGATCGTCTGCGACGCGGGGAAACGCACCGGCATCTGTACCGACAGATCATAGGGCAACCTGCCGCCATAGGGGCCCTGGCCGTTCGGCATGGCGGTGTGCGTGAGGGCGCCCGTCGCACCCTTGATCGTCATCGTGAAGGGGCGGTTGCAATCGAACGCCACCTGCGTTTGGAAAGCCAGACCCCGGCGTTCGAGATTGCCGAAGTCAACGTCGGGAATCTGTCCCATCGCGCAATGTTCGCGGATCGACCCGTTGACCGAGATGTCGATGGATTGCGCATCGGCCTTTGCGGCCTCGGCCGCGGAAGCGGAGGCCGTAATGCCGGTCGCCATGAGCGCAAGAAGCATCAGGCGCATATCACCCCCCCCCAAAAAAAACTGAACGGCTTACGAGCTGCGAGCGCAGCCTTGGGCACTTCCATGCCGCGAGAGAGCCGCGACCCGACTCACTCCCCCTTCCGTTAAGAGAAATTTAATACGGCTGTTAAATCAGAAAGGAACCCTTAAAATGACCCGGGAGACAGAATCTGGCGGACCCAAAGCGCCAGAAAGACAGGATTTGTCGCGGATTCCTTCAGGGCTTGAGGGTTAATTGCGACGGCGGATTTCCTGTTCGGAGTTGCGGATCGTCCAGATATGAAACAGTCTATAAACAAAACTTAAGCTGAGCATCAGGCGGGGCTTTATTTGTTGTGAAGGATCGACGGCTTCGCCACGGCACAGGGCTTCACAGCGCAAGACGGTCATGAGGATGGACCTGTCCAACTCGCGCCCTGCGGTGAAGAAGAGGGGGCGGATGCTCCCCGGATACAGGAAAGATCGCTCAAATAGGTGGAGCATCCCTGGTCTTTAGCCACGGCGCCCGCCGCGACAATCACCCCTGACCGACGAACCGGGCGAGAACCCGAATAGGGTTTTTCCGCCGTTAACCACGGCTGCGCACCATGGTTTCATCTCTTGCTGCCAGAACATGCCAATCGACAAGCATGTAGGCGTAACGACGATGAAAGCGAAAATTGCCGCCCTCACCGCCGCCTGTGGTCTCGCGCTGACCGCCGGTGGAGCGAAGGCCGAATCGATCGGCTATAATCTGCAAGCGTTCGTGCCAGTGGCCTGCTCGCTTCGTTTCGAAGCCGCGCCAAGCGTTTCTGCCGACGGCACGGCGCGTCTGGGGATGCTGCGCGAATATTGCAACGCGCCGAACGGCTACCAAATCCTTCTCAATTACAGCGCAGGCAGCTTGCGCGGCGCGGTCGTCAGCGTGGGCGCCGAAAGCATCATACTCGACGGGTCGGGGCAAGCGATTGTTCCGGGCGCCCTGGGCCCCAAAATCCAGACGCGCGACCTGGCGATCACGCCCGGCGCCGGCGGATTCGACGCATCGAGCTTCAATCTGGCGGTCCAGGTCAGCTGAGCGATCCATACCGCGCCCTTTCGCGCGGCGAAGAGATGTTCGGGCGGGAGAGGGGCTCTCCCGCCCTTTTTCGTCTCCGGTGCCGGTCGGTGCAAGGCTATATCCGGAAGACCGGCGGCGCCATCGTTTACGCCGCCTTTACCACTCACGGTGCATATCGTTCGCCGATGTTTGCGTTTGGGGACAGGTGATGGACAGCATGCGCGGACTGCTTTCGGGCAGCCACGACCAGGATGATGGCGCGATCGACGCGCCCCCGGCGGTCGGTGTCGATGAACGGCGCATGCAGGTCCGGGCCTATAATTATTGGGCGTCGCTGCTCGCCGACCGCTCCTATCCGTCGGTCGAGGATCTCGATCTCGAAAACGCCGACTTCGGGCCCCATTCGGTGCTGCTCGATTTCACTGCAGGGATCGAGAATCCCGGCCTCTCCTGGATCGGCGACCGGCTGCGCGCCGAATCCGAGATCGACGACGAGGTCCACTATATCAACCAGATTCCCGGCCGCTCGCTGCTGTCGCGGCTGACCGACCATTATCTGCAGATCATCGCCAACCGCGCGCCGATCGGTTTCGAGGCCGAGTTCGTCAACGATCGCGGCGTGACGATCATGTATCGCGGCATTCTGCTGCCCTTTTCGTCCGACGACGACACGATCGATTTCATCATGGGCGTCATCAACTGGAAGGAAGCCCTTCCCGCCGACGAAGCAGGCGAGCTGCAGCTTTCGGTCGAACAGGCGCTGCGCAGCGCCGCGCCGCTTACCGCCCCGGTGCCGGTGTGGGCCGACGGCCCCGACTCGGAGCATATCGACGAGGAGGTCCGGGCCGACGTCGCTCCGGGCTTTGCCGCGTTTGACGACGCCGCTGATGCGACACAGAATGCGGGGGACGATTCCCTTGCGGAGAAGGCTGCGCCGGCCGATCCGGGCGCCGATGCCGAACTCGCCGACTGGCTCGCGCTGGCGCGCGAAACCGCCGACCGTGCGCTCGCCGCCGACAGCCGCAGCCGCAGCGCGCTCTATCAGGCGGTCGGCAAGGCGTGGGACTTTGCGCTCGCCGCCGAGGCGCAGCCCGACGCCTTCGCCGAACTGCTCGCCGACGCCGGGCTGAAGGCGCAGGACCGCGCGCCGATGACGCCGGTCGTCAAGCTGGTCTTCGGCTCGGGGTACGACAAGACGCGCCTCGCTGAATATGCCTGTGTTTTGGGGCATGCGAAGGAAGAGGGCGTCGCGCGGGGCGAGCTTTCCGCCTATCTTGATCGCTATCCGGGCGGGCTCAAGGGCCTCGTCAAGGACGCGCGTACCCGCCGCAAGCCCGAAGGCGCGGCGGCGGATGCCGGAGGCGATGGCCTCGATGCATTGCGCCGCGCGCAGCCGGCGCTGATCCTCGAACATGAGGCGGGCGATGCCGAGTTCGTCGTGCTGATCGCGCGCGCGATGCCCGGCGGCCATATCGGCATCGTCGCGAAGGCGGCGGATGACGCGGCGCTCGTCGCGCGGCTCGCCAAAAAAGCGGTTCCGATCACCGGCGCTTGAGAGTCTGCGTAACAGACAAACCGAAAATTGAAATTATTTTGCGCGGAGCCTTCGCGGGGGTTGAGCCGCGCGCTGAGCAGGCGCATAGGAGCGGTTAGCGAAAGGGTCCTTGCCATCCCCCGGCAGCGGCCCGCCTCTTTTCGTCGGGATGCTGCAACCCTATGCCTTCTAATCAGACCGAAGCCGCCGACGCCGAAACCTCTTCGGCGCCGCAAGCCCCTGTTAAATTCGCCAAGGCCCTGTCGGCCGCGTTACAAGGCAGCGCGCTGCCGGGCGAGGGCGACGACCTCGATGCCAGGGCGCTCGCCGCCGCGGGCGATTTCGCCGCCCGCGCCGCGCTCGATCGCGCCGCAGGCAAGCCTTCGCTGCTCCTCGAACCGATCGCCGCCGACGGCACCGATCGCCGGATGCGGCTCGCGGTCGTCAACGACGACATGCCCTTCCTTGTCGATTCGACCTCGCAGATCGTCGGCGCGCAGGGGCTGGTCATTCACCGCATCCTCCACCCCGTCGTCTCGGTCGAGCGCGATGCGAAGGGCCGGCTGACCGGCATCGATGCCGGCAAGTCCGACGGCGCGCGCGAGTCGGTCATCTATATGGAACTTGAGCGCGGCGACGCGCGGGCGCGGCGGCGTCTGCTCGACGCACTCGAGGCGGCGCTGGCCGACGTGCGCGCCGCGGTCGCCGACTGGAAGGCGATGCGCGCCGCGATGCTCGCCGATGCGGCGATGCGCGCCGATGGCGAAGCCGCCGAACTGCTGCGCTGGTTCGAGGGCGGCGCGATGACCCAGCTCGGCCACGAATGGCGTACCCGCGAGGGTGCGGTGCACGAGGCGCTCGGCATTTCGGCGAGCGGTGCGGGCCAGCTGTTGTCGCCTGCGGCGCTCGCGGCGGCGTTCGACTATTTCGACAAGAATGGCGCCTCGCCGCTGCTGATCAAGTCGAACCGTCTCTCGGCGGTCCACCGCCGCGTGCTGCTCGACCTCGTCGTCGTTCCCGAGATGAAGGGCAAGACGGTCGATCGGCTGTCGATCCACGCCGGCCTGTGGACCAGCGCCGCGCTCTCGACCCCGCCCGCGAAGGTGCCGATGCTGCGCGCGCAGCTCGAGGCGCTGATGGCGAAGTTCGGCTTCGATCCGACGGGCCACGCCGGCAAGGCGCTCGCGCACGCGCTGACCGCGCTGCCGCACGACCTGCTGATCGCCTTCGACAGCGCGTCGCTCGAGGATCTGGTGCTGACCTCGATGTCGATCACCGACCGGCCGCGCCCGAAGATCGTGATGGTGCGCAGCGCGCTCGGCCGCCACCTGTTCGCCTTCGTCTGGCTGCCGCGCGACGAGGTTTCGACCGGGCGCCGTCAGGCGGTCGAAACGATGCTTGTGCGCGCGGCGAAGGCAGGCGTGATCAACTGGACGATGGCGCTCGAGGACGGCGGCTCGGCGCTGCTCCGCTTCACGCTCGACCTGCGCGACGGCGGCCTCGTTCCCGACGCGGCCGCGCTCGACACGCAGCTCGAACAGATGGTCCGCGGCTGGCAGCCCGAGGTCGAGGCCGCGCTGGCGAAGCGCGGCGACGCCGGCCGCGCGGCGGCGCTGGCTTCGCGTTTCGCGCCGCTCTTCCCCGCCAATTACCGCAATCTCTACAACCCCGAAGAGGCCGCGCGCGATATATTGCGGCTGCGCGACCTCGACGCCGACCGTCCGCGCAGCGTGCGGCTCGCGAAGAAGAGCCTCGACGGCGACGACCGGCTGCGGCTCAAGGTCTACAGCGCCGCCGGCCCGCTCGCACTGTCCGACGTCGTCCCGGCGCTCGAACATTTCGGTTTCGAGGTGCTCGAGGAAATTCCGACCGAGCTCAACGTCCGCATCGCGGCCGAGGGCGAGGCGGTCGAGCAGCCGACCTTCATCCACGATTTCTCGCTCCGCCTGCCCGCCAATGTCGACGAGACCGCGCTGTTGCCGCACGTCGAGACGATCGAGAATGCGATCGCCGCGGTGCTGGACGGCAAGGCCGAGAACGACGCCTTCAACCAGCTCGTGCTGGTCACGCAGACCGATCCGCAGGCGATCGTGTGGCTGCGCGCCTGGTTCCGCTACATGCGCCAGGGCGGCTCGGCCTATGGCATGGACACGGTGGTCGCCGCGCTGCGCAACGCGCCCGCGCTGACCGCGGCGCTGATCGCGCGCTTCCGCGCGCTCCACGATCCGAAGGCGAAGGACGCGGCGCGCGCCGAGGCGCTCGAAGCCGAGATTCTCGCGGGCTTCGCGGGCATCGCGTCGATCGACGAGGACCGCATCCTGCGCCTGTTCAACGCGGTGATCGGCGCGACGCTGCGCACCAATGCCTTCGCGCCCGCCGCCGCCGAGGCGCTGGCGTTCAAGATCGATTCGAGCGAGGTTCCGGGCCTGCCCAAGCCGCTGCCATGGCGCGAAATCTGGGTCTACAGCCCGCGCGTCGAGGGCGTGCATCTCCGCGCCGGCCCGGTCGCGCGCGGCGGGCTGCGCTGGTCCGATCGCCGCGACGACTTCCGCACCGAAATCCTCGGGCTGATGAAGGCGCAGCGCGTGAAGAACGCCGTGATCGTGCCGACCGGCGCGAAGGGCGGCTTCTATCCGAAGGCGCTGCCCAGCCCCGCCGAGGACCGCGACGCCTGGTTCGCCGAGGGCACCGAATGCTATCGCATCTTCATCCGCACTTTGCTGTCGGTCACCGACAACCTCGTCGGTGGCAAGGTCGTGCATCCGAAGAATGTCGTGATCCGCGACGGCGACGATCCCTATTTCGTCGTCGCCGCCGACAAGGGCACCGCGACCTTCTCCGACGTTGCCAACGCGCTCGCGATGGAGCGCGATTTCTGGCTCGGCGATGCTTTCGCGAGCGGCGGGTCGAAGGGCTATGACCACAAGGCGATGGGCATCACCGCCCGCGGCGCGTGGGTGTCGGTCCAGCGCCACTTTGCCGAAATGGGCATCGACGTGCAGACCGACCCGGTTCAGGTCGTCGGCTGCGGCGACATGTCGGGCGACGTGTTCGGCAACGGCATGCTGCTGTCGAAGTCGCTCCGCCTCGTCGCGGCGTTCGACCATCGCCATATCTTCCTCGACCCCGATCCCGATCCGGCCAAGAGCTGGAAGGAGCGCGACCGGCTGTTCAAGCTGCCGCGGTCGAGCTGGGACGATTATGACAAGAAGCTGATCTCGAAGGGCGGCGGCGTCTTCCCGCGCAGCCAGAAGAGCATCCTGCTCAGCGCCGAGGTACAGGCGGTGCTCGGCCTGTCGCAAGCGGAAATCGAACCGACCGCGCTGATCTCCGCGATCCTCAAGGCGCCGGTCGATCTTCTGTGGTTCGGCGGCATCGGCACCTATGTGAAGGCGGCGAGCCAGAATAATGCCGAGGTCGGCGATCCCGCGAACGACGCGCTGCGCGTCGATGCCGAGGATCTGCGCGTCCGCGCGGTGGGCGAGGGCGCGAACCTCGGCGTCACCCAGGCGGCGCGCATCGCCTTCTCGATGAAGGGCGGGCGGATCAACGCCGACTTCGTCGACAACAGCGCCGGGGTCGACTGCTCGGATAATGAGGTCAACATCAAGATCGCGCTCAACCGCGAGATGGCCGAAGGGCGGCTGTCGCAGGACGACCGCGACGCGCTGCTTGTCCGCATGACCGACGATGTCGCCGCGCTGGTGCTTGAGGACAACCGGCTTCAGGCGCTTGCGCTGTCGATCGCCGAAAAGGGCGGCTCGGCGGCGGTGCCGTCGCTGGTGCGAATCATGGAGACGTTCGAGGCATCGGGCCGGCTCGACCGCAAGGTCGAGGGGCTTGCCGCGAACGACGAACTGCTCCGCCGCGCGCAGGAAGGGCGCGGGCTGACGCGGCCCGAACTCGCCGTTCTGCTCGCGACCGCCAAGCTCGCGTTGCAGGACGCGATCGAAAATAGCGACCTGCCGAACGACCCCGCGCTCGCGAGCGACCTTGCCGCGGCCTTCCCGGCCGAGATGCAGCGCGATTTCGCCGGCGCGATCGCCGGGCATCAGCTGCGCCGCGAGATTATCGCGACCAAGCTCGCGAACCGCATCGTCAACCGCATGGGCGTCGTCCATCCCTTCGAGCTGGTCGAAGAGGAAGGCTGCTCGCTTGCCGAGGTTGCCGCGGCGTTCGTCGCGGTCGAGCGGCTGCTCGACATGAAGGATCTCTGGTCAGCGCTCGACACCGCGAAGATCGACGAGACGATCCGCCTGTCGCTCTTCAGTCAGGCAGCGTCGGCGGCGACGTCGCAAATGGCCGATTTGCTCCGCGTCAGCCCGGCGCTGTCGCAACCGGGGCCGATCGTCGCGCGGCTGGAGCCGGGGGTCGACCGTCTGACGGCAACCGTCGACCAGTTGCTCAGCACCTCGGTGCGCCATCAGTGGGACATGCTCGCGCAGCAATTGCTCGATGCCGGCGCGCCCGAGGCGCTGGCTGCGTCGGTGGTGCGGCTGTTCAAGACCGATGGCGCGATCGGCATCGTCGACCTTGCGGCGCGGCGCGGCGACGACGAGCTGGCGGTGACGCATGCGTTCACCCACCTCGGCGAGGCGCTCGGGCTCGACTGGGCGCAGACGCTCGCGGCGCATATGAGCCCCGCGGACCCGTGGGAGCGCCTGCTCGTCAACAGCCTCGCGCGCGATTTCCAGCAGATGCGGCTGATGTTCCTCGCCGGCTTGCCGAAGGGCGACCTCGACGCCGCAGTGACGAAGTGGCTCGCGGACAATGCGCCGCGTGTCGCGCAATTCCGGGCCACGATCGACCGCGCGCGGACGATCCCGAACCCGAACGGCGCGATGCTGTCGCATATCGCGGGTCAGGCGCGCGGATTGCTGGGGCGGTAATGCCGTTCCAGCCCCGCGTCGCGATCCTCGTTCCGGCGCCCGGTTATTACGAGCGATGGCAGCCCGCGTTCGCGCGCAAGGCGGCGGCGCTGACGGCGGCCGGGCTGATCGTCGAACAGCGGGCGTGGACCGATCCCGGCGAGCTTGCGGGCTATGACCTGATCCTGCCGCTCTTCGCGTGGGGCTACCAGCGCGAGGTTGCGGCGTGGTACGCGCTGCTCGACCGGATGGAGGGCGAAGGCCTGCCCGTCGTCAACCCGGTGCCGGTGCTGCGCTGGAACAGCGACAAGGCCTATCTGGCGGAGCTTGGCGAAAGGGGCGTCGCGGTCGTCCCGACGGTCGAGGTGGCCGCGCTCGATGACGCCGCGCTGGCCGCCGCGCGGGACAAGCTCGGCGCCGAAGAGGTGGTGATCAAACCCGCGATCTCGGGCGGCGCTGACGGCACGCACCGCATCGGCCCCGGTGTACCGATCCCCGCCGACGCGCTCGGCGAACGCCGGCTCGTCCAGCCGCTGATGCCCGGCATTCTGACCGAAGGCGAATATTCGCTCTTCTTTTTCGCGGGCAAGTTCAGCCACGCGATCGTCAAGCGTCCGGCGTCGGGCGATTTTCGCGTCCAGGAGCAGTTCGGCGGGCGCGAAGAGCCATGGACGCCGGGCGAAGAGGCGCTGGCGCTCGCTGCCGCGGCGCTGGCGGCGGCGCCATCCGCAACGGTCTATGCGCGCGTCGATATGGTTGGCGATGCGGCGGGCAGGCTGCGCATCATCGAACTCGAACTGATCGAACCCTCGCTGTTTCTCCATCACGCGCCCGACAAGGGCGCGGCGTTCGGGCAGGCGGTCTACGCCGCGATCTGATCGTCGTCGCGATTGCGCCACAGCCACTGCCGGATCGCCGAGGTGAGGTTCGGTGGATCATCGACATCCATCCGCTCGACGTCGATCCGCGCGACGAGCGCGTTGACGGGCAGCGCCCGCCGCGCCGCTTCCTCCTCCAGCGCCTCCCAGAACATCGGTTCGAGGCTGATCGAGGTCGGATGGCCGGCGATCGTGACCGAGCGTTTTACGGGAGGGTGAAAGGGGGCGTCGGCCATCGGTCCGTTTTGGCGGTCTCTCGCCGCCGAGTCGAGATGCCACTGGTGTCGTTGCGGTGGGCCGGGGGGCGCAAGCAGCGCCGATCAGGCCGGACGTTGAGGCTTTCCTACATTATCGCGGCGTGCAATCCTGATCTTCGCTCTTTCCCTTTGTCGAAATTACGCGCGTGGAACGCATCGCACCATCGCCGCTAAAGCGACAAAGGAGACAGTTTGGCCGCGCGCATCCGTATCTTTTGTCGCCTTAAGCCTGCCCTGAGCGTGTCGAAGGGGCCACAAATGACACGAATTGAAGGTGCGCATGCGGGGCTTTTGCGGCTTTGGAGCGCCGTGCCTTAAATCTGCACCATCCTCTCGTCCGTTCGTGCTGAGCTTGTCGAAGCACCGTCCTTCTTCTAGCGGCGCTGAAAGAAAGAACGGCCCCCTTCGACTGCCTGCGAAGACAGGCGCTCAGGGTTGAACGCGGCACGTGACTCGTTCGACGTTTCGACAAGCTCAGGGCAAACGGTGCAGATTGAAGGCACGGGGCTCTGAGTCTCCGATCCTTTGGTCGGCGACGGCTACTACCCTCAATACATATGCTGTCCGCCGTTGATCGACATCGTCGATCCGGTGACGAAGCCCGCATCCTCGCTGCACAGGAAAGCAACGCCGCGCGCGATTTCCTGCGCCTGGCCGAGGCGCCCCACGGGAATCTTCGCCACGATCTTCTCGAGCACCGGCGCCGGGACCGCCGCGACCATGTCGGTGTCGATATAGCCCGGCGCGATCGCGTTGACGGTGACGCCCTTCTTCGCGCCTTCCTGCGCGAGGGCCTTGGTGAAGCCGTGGATGCCCGACTTGGCGGCGGCATAGTTGACCTGGCCGTACTGCCCGGCCTGGCCGTTGATGGAGCCGATGTTGACGATGCGGCCCCAGCCGCGCTCGACCATGCCGCCGAATGTCGCCTTCGCCATGTTGAAGCAGCCGCCGAGGTTGATCCGCATCACGTCGTGCCAGTCGTCGTAGCTCATCCGCGCAAGCGTGCCGTCGCGGGTGATGCCGGCGTTGTTGACGACGATGTCGATCGGCCCGACCTCGGCCGCGACGCGTGCGCAGCCGTCGAGACACGCCTGATGGTCGCCGACGTCCCATTTATAGGCCGGGATGCCGGTGCGCCCGGTGAATTCGCGGGCCTTTTCGTCGTTCCCGGCGTAGTTGGCGACGACCGTCACCCCCGCGTCCTTGAGCGCGAGGCTGATTGCCTCGCCGATCCCGCGACTGCCACCCGTGACGACTGCGATTCGTGCCATGTCCGATGTTCTCCCAAAAGCGGTCCTGCAACCTGCTTAAGACGCGGTTCCGCGCCTCGCAAGTTGACCGGAACGTCAATTGGCGGCGAGCGTGCGGACCTTGGAAAAGTCACCTGCGGCGAGGTCGGCCTTGCGGATCGCGAAGACGAGGGGGCCGCCACCGCGCGGCGCCAGCCCGATGAGGCCGCTCGGCGCCAGTTCGAGCAGCACGGTATCGCGTTCCTCGTCGAAGCCGGGCGCATATTGGGCCGGGATATGGCCCGCCGACGCCAGGCCATCCGCGGCCATCGCCTGCCATAGCGGCTCGAAAAAGGCGCGTGCCGGCGCCGACAGGCGGGCGGGATCGACGGTCCAGGCATGCCGCGCATGATCGAACAGCAGATGGTGCCACGCCTCGACCCACAGGTCGCCGTCGGCGCGTCGGCGCGTCAGCGGCAGCGCGAGCGTCTCCACCTCGTCGATGCCGCTTTCGGGGTCGGGCCGCGCGCTGACCTTGGTCCAGCGGATCGCGTGCAGCGCCGCCATCACCGCGGTCGCATCGCTCGGCGAGAAGCCGCTGTCGGCGGTAGCGCTTTCGCGGATGATCGCGACGATCTCGGCGGTGCGCTGCGCGGCGTTGCGATTGGCTTCGGCGGCATCGGCGATCGCCTCTGCCAGCTCGTCGTTCGCGTCGTCGGGCGCTGCGCCATCGGTCGGGAGCGTCAGAATGCGGTCTTCGAGGAGCTGCGCCATCGCGAGCATGGTCGCCCAGTCGAACGGGTGGAAGGCCGGATCGCCGATGTCGTAATCGGCGGCCAGAATGGCTTCGGCCTCGTTTGCCGCGCCGGGGTCGGGCGTGCCCGCCGCTACATCGACCGGCCATTCGGGAAGTGCCGGGACCGCAAGCGCGAGCAGCGCCGCCGAATCGAGGCCGAGCGGGCGGAAATAGGCTGGCCCGACAGCGCGCGGCGCGTCGCGCGGCGGGCCGTCGGCGGCAAGGTGCAGCGCGGTTGCCTGACCGCTGTCGGGATTGGTGAAAAAGGCGAGCCAGCCGGTCCGGGGGCCGAGCCCGTCCCACAGCATCGGCGGCAGGCCGGCGCAGGCGATCTGCGCGACGAAATCGCCCTCGCGCCCGTCGATCCGCGGCCATTCGACCTCGGCGGGCAGGCGCGGGCGGCCGCCGATCCAGCTTGTGCGAAGGATCGCGTCGCGCGGCGGAATCTGCGGCACGAACCGGATGCCGTTTTCATTCTGGCCTGGCGTTTCGGCAAGATGGGCCTGCCGTTCGGCTTGCACCGCAAGCGCGTGGAGCATTTCCGTGTCGAACGCCGGTTGGGCGGGCGCTGCCGGCTCGGATGCTGCTGTCCCTGTATCTGGAAAGATTGGGGATTCCGAAACGATCGGCGCCGCTGTTTCCGCGACCGCTTCGGGCTCGAAAGACGGTGGTGGGGCGGGTTCGGGATCATAGGCCTCGAAGGGTTCGGGCGGGGCTTCGACCGCCGCGCGGCTGACCCGGGCCAGCCGCGAGGGCGCTATTTCGACGGGCTCGATCGCGGCTTCGCGGCGCGGCAATCGGGGCAGGCGGCTCTCGCCGGCGCTGTGCGGGGTTTTCAGCGCCCGGGGTGCGGCGGGTTCGGGGCGCGGACGGCGCATCCACCAGACCGCAAAACCCAAGAGCAGAAACGCTGCCGTAAAGCCGGCCAGCATCAACGCCGCCTGATCGAGATCGCTCATGACCCACCCTTGCTGATGCGGAACGCCGGCCAGGCCCGGCGCCGCGAGGCGGCCAATCTATTATAAGGAGTTAAAGAGTTGGTAAGCGTGGGCCCGGATCATCGGAGCCACCCCGCAAGTTCGCGCCGGACGAGCGTTTCGAGCATCATCATGCCCGGCGCACTGGCGTTGAGGCAGGGCAGATAGGCGAATTGCTTGCCGCCTGCGGCCGCGAATTGCTCCTTGCCGCGGATCGCCAGCTCCTCGAGCGTTTCGAGGCAGTCGGCGGAAAAGCCCGGCGCGAAGATCGCGACGCTGCGGCCGTCGCGGCCCAGCCGGGCGAGCGTCGCGTCGGTTGCGGGTTCGAGCCATTTGGCGCGGCCGAAGCGCGACTGAAAGGCGACCTCGACCGGCCGGCCGAGGGTATCGGCCAGCAAGCGCGCGGTGTCCCGGCACTGGTCGTGATAGGGATCGCCCAGCGTCCGCGTCCGCTCGGGCATGCCGTGGAAGCTCGCGACGAGTGTGTCGGGGATGAAATCGAGCGCGGCGAGGCCGGCCTCGATCGAGGCTTTGAGGGCGCCGATATAGGCCGGATCGTCGGGATAGGGCGGCAGAAAGCGCAGCGCCGGTTGCGCACGCCGTCGCGCCAGATGGGCATGGACCGCATCGACCGCCGTCGCGGTCGTCGCCCCGCAATATTGCGGGTAGAGCGGCGCGATCAGGATGCGGCGGCACCCCGCATCGGTCAGGGCATCGATCGCCGCGCCGATCGCGGGTTCGCCATAGCGCATCGCATAGGCGATGCGGACATGGGGGCCGAGTGCGTCCTGCAAGGCCGTCGTCTGGCGGCGGGTGATCGCGGCGAGCGGCGAGCCTTCGTCGGTCCACACTTGCGCATAGGCCTCGGCCGACTTGCGGGGACGAAACGGCAGGATCGCGCCGCGCAGGATCGGCTGCCACAGCAGCGCCGGAATCTCGACGACGCGGGGGTCGGAGAGAAATTCGGCAAGATATTTGCGCACGGCTCCTGGCGTCGGCGCGTCGGGCGTGCCGAGGTTGACGAGCAGGACGCCGATGCGGGTGCGGTTCACACGGGCTCCGCCGAAAGGGGCAGGCGGCGGACGCGGCGGCCGGTCGCGGCGGCCATCGCATTGGCGATCGCGGGCGCGACGACGGGCACCCCGATCTCGCCGAGCCCGCCGGGATCGCGGTCGCTGTCGATGAACTCGACCAGAATCTGGGGGCTTTGCGCGAGGCGGGGCAGGCCGAGCTGGCCGAGCTTGCGCGCGGTCGCGACGCCGCCCTCATAATCGGTTGTCGTCCCGACCGCGGCAGCGAGGCCGAAGATCAGCCCGCCCTCGACCTGCTGGCGCGCGATCGCCGGATTGACGAGGCGCCCCGCATCGACGACCGCGACGAGCTGTTCGACCTGCAGCCCTTTTTCGCTCGGCTTTGCCGTCGCGAGCAGCGCGATATGGCTGCCGCGCATCGTATGGCAGGCAAGGCCCTGCGCAGTGCCCGAAAGCCCGCCCTCCCAGCCGCCGAGGCTGGTCGCGGTGAGCAGGCAGCGCGCGAGCAGCGGCGACTGTCCCAGCATCGCCATGCGATAGGAGAGCGCGTCCGATCCCGCACGCGCCGCCATCTCGTCGATGAAGCATTCGGTGAAGAAGGCGGTGTAGCTGTCGGCGTTGCCGCGCCAGCGCGCGGTCGGCAGGCCGATGTCGGCGGGGCAGTGATCGACCGCGAAATGCGGGATGGCATAGGGGCTCGCAAGCCCCTCGACCGCAAGGGCGTCGGACGCGCCTGCCGCGGCGCGCTGTGCGACGTCAGCGGGCATATTGTCGAACAGGCGGTCCCGCACCTCATGGTTCGTCGGCGGCACCGCGATCCGCGCGACGAGCGCGTCGATCCCGCCGGCGGCGTTGAGCGTCGCGATCATCTTCGCGCGTGCCGGCGCCCGCGGAATGTCGCGCATGATCTCCTCGGCGCGCGACCAGGCGAGCTGGACCGGGCGTTTGATCTGCCGTGCGATGATCGCTGCCTGCACCGCGACGCTGTGATCGAGGCAGGCGTCGAACGAGCCACCCGCCATCATCGGAAACAGCGTGACGTTCGAAGGCGACAGGCCGGTCGCCGCCGCGATCGCGTCGCGGCATTGCGTCGGCGCCTGCGTCGCGACCCACACGCGCAGCCGTGCGCCGTCGGGCGCGGCGGTCGCGGTGCGCGTCTCGATCGGGGCATGGAGCGCGGGGGCGACCGCATAATGCGCCGAAATCTTCGTCCGGCCCTCCATCGCCGCGGTGACGTCGCCGGTCTTGCGGATGCGATGGCCGTCTTCCTTGAGCGCGGCCTGCAGCGCCTTGTCGATCCGGCGCGAGGAGATCGGCGTCCCCGCGGTCTCGAACACCGGCGCGAAGCGGTCGAGCGCATTGTTCGCCGCCCACCAGTTGCGCGCGACGGTGGCGAGCCAGCGCTCATGCTCGACGATGTGGAGCAGGCCGGGCGATTTCAGCCCCGCCTTGCGGTCGATGCTCTTCAGCCGCGTCGCGCCGAGCGGACCCTGGCGGATCGCGGCGAAGACCATGTCGGGCAGGCGGATGTCGCCGGCATAATTGGCCGATCCGTCGACCTTTGCCGGCAGGTCGAGCCGGATGAGCTCCTTGCCGTAAAGCGGGTCGGCGCTTGCGGCGCGATAGACGGGCTCCGCAGGCGGGTCGAGCAGCGCGGCGGCTGCCGCGACCTCGCCGAAGCGCAGCTTCTGTTTGCCGAAGGTGACGAATCCGCCTTCGGTATCGCATTCCTCCCAGTTCGCGTCCCAGCGCCGCGCCGCCGCCATCATGAGGAGTGCGCGCGCCTGCGCCGCGGCGTCGCGGCACGGCCCCTCGAACATCCGCACCGACGAACTGTTCGCGGTCAGCATCACCGCGTGGCGCACCGCCCATTCGCGCCGCGCCCAGCTCCGCACGTCGGCCACGAAATCGGGGACAAGGCGGCGTGGGGTGAAGGCGGCGCTGTCCTCATCGACGACGAGCGTGTTGGTATAGAGCGGGTTGATCGGCGCGGTCTCGACCGCGATCGTCCGCCAGTCGGCGCCAAGCTCGTCGGCCATGATCTGCGGCAGCAGCGTGGTGACGCCCTGGCCCATCTCGCACTGCGGGACGATCATGGCGATCTGGCCGTCCTCGCCGATCTTGAGAAAGGCGTTGAAGACATGCTCGTCGCGCGCGGCGGTGAGGTTGGGTTCGTAATCGCGCGGCCAGAAGGTCCAGGCGAGGGCGAGGCCGCCCGCCGCGGTCGCGCCGACGAGCAATTGGCGGCGGCTGACATGCGGCATCCGCGCGCCGCTTTGCCCCACCTTGTCCCTGATGCCGGTCATCGCCAATGCTGATAGTCGGCGCGGTTGAGCGAGGCAAAGGCTTTCCCACCCATCCTTTCGTCATTGCGAGCGAAGCGAAGCAATCCAGAGCGGCTTGTCACACTCTGGATTGCTTCGCTTCGCTCGCAATGACGATTGCAAAAGGACTAGCGCAGCAACCCCAGCCGCGGAATCTCGACCTTCGGACAGCGATCCATCACTACCGCCAGCCCCGCGGCCTCGGCGCGTTTCGCCGCGGCTTCGTCGATCACCCCGATCTGCAGCCACACCGCCTTCGCGCCATGGACGATCGCTTCATCGACTGCGGCGCCGGCCTTGTCGCTGCTCCGGAAGATATCGACGATCTCGGCGGGCGGTTCGACATTGGCGAGCGTCGCGACGACCGGGGCGCCGTGGATCGTGCTTCCCGCGTGACCCGGATTGACCGCGATCACGTCGTGCCCCTGACGGATCAGGAAGGCGAGAACCTCGTTCGAGGCGCGCGCGGGGTTGGGCGAGGCCCCGACGACGGCGATGCGGCGCGGCTGGCTCAGCAATTCGCGGATTTCGGCCTCGTCGTTGATCGCCATCATTTACCCTTTCGTGCTGCGAGCCAGTCGGCGACCTTCGCCGCTATCGCGTGGAACGGCTCGCCCTCGGGGTCGGTTCCGGCGGCGGGCGGTACGCCGCCGTCGCTCGCGAGCCGGATGCCCATCGACAGCGGAACGCGGCCAAGGAAGTCGAGCCCCATGGTCTTCGCCGCGGCCTCGGCGCCGCCGCTGCCGAAGGGGTCGCTGACCTCGCCGCAATGCGGGCAGGCGTAGCCCGCCATATTTTCGACGAGGCCGATCAGCGGCACGTCGGCGGTCTCGAAGAAGCTGATCGCGCGCGTCGCGTCCATCAGCGCAAGGTCCTGCGGGGTCGAGACGATCACCGCGCCGGCGGGCTTGTGCTTCTGGATCATCGTCAGCTGGACGTCGCCGGTGCCGGGCGGCAGATCGACGATCAGCGTGTCGACATCGCCCCAGCTCGCATCGATGAGCTGTTCGAGCGCGCGTCCCGCCATCGGCCCGCGCCACGCGATCGCCTGCCCGGGCGCCGCAATCTGTCCGGTCGAGAGCATCGGCACGCCATAGGCGTTGGGGACGGGCGCGAGTTTCGACCCGCGCGCTTCGGGTTTCACGCCCTCGCTGTCCATCAATCGCGGTTGGGAGGGGCCATAGATGTCGGCATCGACGAGCCCGACCTTCACGCCGCGCCGCCGGAGCGCGACGGCGAGATTGGCGGCCAGGGTCGATTTGCCGACCCCCCCCTTGCCGCTGCCGACCGCGATGATCGTGAGGCCCTTGCGTTCGGCAGTCATCGCGACGCGCACCGAGGTGACGCCGGGTTTTGCGAGCAGACCGGCGCGGAGCTTCTCCTCGAGCGGCTTTCGCTCTTCTTCGGCGAGCCCGGTCACGTCGAGGACGATCGCGAGCGTGCCCGCATCGTCGAGAAAGCGGAGGCCCGAGGTGCGGCCGCCGCTGAGGTCGGTCGCGATGCTGGCGAGGGGAGCGGTGTCGGTCATGTCCCGCGCAGATAGGCATGGCGCGGGTGAATGCCAGCCATTTTCGCGCCTCATTTTCGTTCGCCCCCTGTTAATCGCGCTCGCCGCCCCTATAAAAGCAGCATGAGCAACGAGAATGACGGCGTCATGGGCGGCCGCGGCCCGAGGGGACTGCGGCGCTTTTTCGATTCGATCAGCCTGATGGCGAACAGTCCATGGGGCAATGGCCCCAAGGGCGGCGGTGATGGCGATAAAGGGGACGGCGATCGCGGTCCGCGCAACCCGTGGGTGACGCCCGATCCTGCGGATTCCGGGCGCGGGCGCAAGCCGCGCGGTCCCTCGGCGCTCGACGAACTGTTGCGCAAGGGTCGCGGCAGCTTCGGCGGCGGCGGTTCGGGCGGCGACGGCGGCTTCAGCTTCGGCGATTCGGCGCGCGTCTGGAAATGGGCGGTCGTGGCGCTGGTGGCGGCCTGGTTCCTCTTCTCATCCTTCCACATCGTGCCCCCCGAAAAGGAAGGCGTGGTGACGCGGCTCGGCAGCTATTCGCGCACAGTCGGTCCGGGCGTCAAATTCACCTGGCCGGCGCCAATCGAGCGCATCCGCATGGAAGACGTCCGCGCGATCCGCACGATGGCGATCGGCTCGCCCAACGCGACCGACGAGAATTTCGTGCTGACGCGCGACCAGAGCATCGTCGATCTGGCCTATGAGGTGCGCTGGTCGATCCGCGATCCCGAACTCTATATCTTCCAGCTCGCCGACCCCGACGGGACGCTGCGCGAGGTCGCCGAAAGCTCGATGCGCGCGGCGGTCGCCAATTTCGACCTCGTCCAGGCGATCGGCCCCGGCCGCGTCGAGATCGAGCGGCAGGTGCAGCAGCGGATGCAGGCGCTGCTCGACCAGTATCGTGCCGGGGTGACGATCCAGGGCATCGCGATCCGCCAGGCCGACCCGCCGAGCCAGGTCGACGACGCCTTCAAGGAAGTCACCGCGGCGCGGCAGGAACGCGAATCGGCAATCAACCTTGCGCGCGCTTATGAACAGCAGGTGCTCGAAAACGCGCGCGGCCAGACCGCGGCGTTCGACAAGATCTATGAACAGTACAAGCTGGCGCCGGGCGTGACCCGCAAGCGGCTTTATTATGAAACGATGGAGAGTGTGTTGTCGAACACCGACAAGACGATCGTCGAGCCGCGCGGAGTGACTCCCTATCTGCCGCTGAACGAGGTCCAGCGGCGCGCGATCCCGGCCCCGGAAGCAGCGCCCGATGCGGCGCCGAAGGGAGGCCAGTGATGTTCGACGGCCTCTTCCGCCACCCGCTCCGCCTGCTCGTCGGAACGGTCGCGTTGCTCGTCATCCTGTCGCAGACGCTGGCGATCGTCCCCGAGGACAAGCAGGCGCTGATCCTCCGCTTCGGCGAGATCGAGCGTACCGTGAACCGCTACAAGCCGCAGGAGGATTTCGGCCGCTCGGGTGCGGGCCTCGTCGCGCGCATCCCCTTCTTCGACAGCATCCAGTATATCGACAAGCGCATCCTCGGCGTGAACATGGAACGCCAGCAGGTGCTCTCGACCGACCAGCAGCGGCTGCAGGTCGATGCCTTCGCGCGCTTCCGCATCACCAATCCGGTGCGGATGTACACCGCGATCCGCACCGAGGAGAAATTGCAGCAGCAGCTGGCGACGATTCTCGGCTCGTCGCTGCGCAACGAGCTAGGCAAGCGCACCTTCGCGACCCTTTTGTCGCCCGAGCGCGGCGCGGTCATGGACAATATCCAGGTCGCGCTGAACCGCGAGGCGAACAAATATGGCGCCGAGATCATCGACGTGCGCATCAAGCGCGCCGACCTGCCCGAGGGCGCGACGCTGCAGGCGGCGTACAACCGCATGCGCACCGCGCGCCAGCAGGAAGCGACCGCGATCCGCGCTGAAGGGCAGAAGGAAGCGCAGATCATCCGCGGCAACGCCGACGGCGAGGCGGCGCGCATCTATGCCGCCAGCTATGGCAAGGACCCCGAATTCTATGATTTCTATCGCGCGATGCAGAGCTATCGCCAGACCTTCCTGGGCGAGAACAACCAGGGCGGAACCTCGGTGATCCTGTCGCCTGACAATGAATATCTGCGGCACTTCCGGGGCGGTTGACAGGGAAATTCGGCAAATGAATGGAACCTGCAGGCCTCGTTCATGTTCAAATGCCGTTAAGCCGCGGCCCATCAGATAACGACGGCCGGGGTCTGGAGTTTTTTCGCAAGAGAAAAGGAATTGCGATCGTGCGTTATGTTTATGGCATCACTTCGGCCTTGCTGATGGGCGGGACGGCGCTGGCGCTCGTCACCCAGTCGCCCGTGATCGCGCAGGTCGCGCAAAACGAAAGCAGCGAGATCGCCAAGGCGGTCCCGCGTGCCGGCGCCCCTGAGAGCTTCGCCGACCTCGTCGAACAGCTTCAGCCCGCGGTCGTGAATATCTCGACCAAGCAGGAGGTCACGCTCGGCGTCCGGCTCGATCCCTTCGCGGGAACGCGCGAGCCGGTGACGCAGGAGCAGCAGGGCGGCGGCTCGGGCTTCCTGATCTCCGACGACGGCTATATCGTCACCAACAATCACGTCGTCACCGGCGGCCCGCGCGGCGAGGCGGTGAATCAGGTCACGGTGACGCTGACCAACGGCAAGGAATATAAGGCGCGCATCGTCGGCCGCGACGCGGCGTCGGATCTCGCGCTGCTCAAGATCGACGCGACGGGGCTTCCCTTCGTGAAATTCGCCGACAGCAGCCGTGCGCGCGTCGGCGACTGGGTGGTCGCGATCGGCAACCCGCTCGGGCTCGGCTCGACGGTGACCGCGGGCATCATTTCGGCCCTGCACCGCAGCGTCAACCAGGGCGGCGCCTATGACCGCTACATCCAGACCGACACCGCGATCAACCGCGGCAACTCGGGCGGCCCGCTGTTCGACCTCAAGGGCAATGTCGTCGGCATCAACAATATGCTGATTTCGCCGGTCGGCGCCAATATCGGCGTCAACTTCGCGATCCCTGCCGAGGCGGCGATCCCGGTGATCAATTCGCTCCGCGCCGGCCAGAAGATCGAGCGCGGCTATCTCGGCATCGGCATCGCGCCGGTCGACGAGGATCTGGCGGCGGCGCTCGGCCTGCCCAAGGACCGCGGCGAATTCGTCCAGCGCGTCGAGCCCGATCAGGCGGCGGCGAAGGCGGGCCTGAAGCGCGGCGACGTGGTGACCAAGGTCAACGGCAAGGATGTGACCCCGTCGCAGACCTTGTCCTATATCGTGTCCAACACCAAGCCCGGCACGCGTATCCCGATCGAGGTCGTGCGCGACGGCAAGACGATGACGCTCTACGCGGTCGTCGATACCCGTCCGCCCGAAGACCAGCTGGCGGGCAGCAACTTCGATCCCGAAGACGAACAGGCGATGCCCGACGATCCGAAAGGCACCGCCGACACGACGATCCAGAATCTGCTCGGCCTCGCGGTGCAGCCGTTGACCGCCGACATCGCGCGCGCGGTTGGCGTCGATGCCGGCACCAAGGGACTGGTGATCGGTGCGGCGTCGGGGAGCAGCGACGCGGGCCGCAAGGGCATTCGCCGCGGCGACGTGATCGTGAGCGCGAACCGCACTCCGGTGACGTCGAGCGAAGCGCTGGCGAAGGTGGTTTCCGACGCCAAGGCGGCGGGCCGCGAGGCGGTGCTGCTCGAAATCCTGCGCCGCGGCGGGCCGTCGGCCTTCGTCGCGATCCGGATCAAATAGGCGGATCGATCCGTCCGCCAGAAAAGGGCGCCGGGTCTTCGGACCCGGCGCCCTTTTTCTTTGCCCTCGCGCGAAGATGTTCCTATTATGTTCCATGTACGGCGAGTCGGGAGAGAAAAGATGATCGGATATGTGACGCTGGGGACGAACGATCTGGCGCGGGCGGCGGTCTTTTACGACGCGATCGCTGGTGAGTTGGGCGTGCCGCGGATGATGAACTATGACGGCTTCATCGCCTGGGGCAAGGAAGGCGGCGGCGCCGGCATCGGCCTTACCCGACCCTTCGACGGCAATCCCGCGACGGTCGGCAATGGCGTGATGGTCGCGCTCGAGGCGAAGGACAAGGATCAGGTCCACCGCCTCTACGACATTGCGCTCGCCAACGGCGGCACCTGCGAAGGCCCTCCCGGACCGCGCGGCGAGGGCTTTTATGCGGGTTATTTCCGCGATCCGGACGGCAATAAGCTCAACGCCTTCATCATGGGATGACCGGCGACCGCTGCGCCGCAGAGAGCGGATGTTAGCTGAAGCCGTCGCCGCTCACGCAGCCGGAAACTGCTGTCCGCCTTGCGCTATTTCGCTAGCGGGGCTTGCGGGAGCGGCAGCTGTTGCCGTCGATTGGGATGCCGGCCCAATCGCGACCGCGGCTCAGTCGGTCGCGTCGAGGCCGTAAGCGGTATGCAGCACGCGCACCGCGAGTTCGGTTTCGTCCTCGTCGATCAGCACGCTGACCTTGATCTCGCTGGTCGAGATCGCCTGGATGTTGATGCCGCGGTCGGCCAGCGCGCGGAACATCGTGCTGGCAACGCCCGCGTGGCTCTTCATCCCGACGCCGACGACGCTGACCTTGGCGACCTTGTCGTCGCTGATGATGCGGTTGAAGCCGATCTTGTCCTTCGCGCCCTCGAGCAGGTCGATCGAGCGGAGGAGGTCGGTGGCAGGCACGGTGAAGGTTACGTCGGTCTCGCCCTTGTCGCGGCCGACATTCTGGATGATCATGTCGACGTTGATGCCCGCGGCGGCGAGCGGACCGAAGATGTTGGCGACGCCGCCCGGACGGTCGGGGACGCGGGTGACGATGATCTTCGCTTCATTCTTGTCGTGGGCGATGCCGGTGATCAGCTGCCGTTCCATCTGATGTTCCTCTATTTCCTCGTCGCTGACGATCATCGTGCCTTTTTTGGGAGCCTCGTCGCCCTCGACGAAGCTCGAAAGCACCTGCACGCGTACGCCCATTTTCATCGCGAGTCCGACCGAGCGGGTCTGGAGCACCTTGGCGCCGACGCTCGCGAGTTCGAGCATTTCCTCATAGGTGACGTAATCGAGCTTGCGCGCGCGCGCGACGATGCGCGGGTCGGTGGTGTAGACGCCATCTACATCGGTGTAGATGTCGCAGCGGTCGGCCTTCACCGCCGCGGCGACCGCGACCGCGCTGGTATCCGACCCGCCGCGGCCGAGCGTCGCGACGCGGCCGTCGTCCATCATCCCCTGAAAGCCGGGGATCACCGCGACTTCGCCTCTTGCCATCGCGGCGGTCAGCGCGCTGGTGTCGATGTCGATGATGCGCGCGCGGGCGTGCGCTTCCTCGGTGCGGATCGGGAGCTGCCAGCCGAGCCAACTGCGCGCGGGAACGCCCATTGCCTGCAGCGTCAGCGCGAGCAGGCCCGACGTGATCTGCTCGCCCGCCGCGACGACGACGTCATATTCGGCGGGATCGTAGCGCGGGTTCGCCTCCCGGCAGAAATTGACAAGGCGGTCGGTTTCGCCCGCCATCGCCGAGACGACGACCGCGACTTCGTTTCCTTGCGCGACTTCGCGCGCGACGAGTTTCGCGACGGTGCGAATCCGCTCGGTGCCCGCCATTGACGTGCCCCCGAATTTCATCACGATCCGCGCCATGCCGCTTCGCCTTCCTGAACTGGTTTCGACCGCAACTTTCCCTTGGATTTCCGCGGCGCCCGCTCGTTACGGAAGGGGGAGGGCGATGGCAAGACCATGGGTGCCCGCGCAGGATAGAATTTCTTGCATGGCGCGAGGCACAGTGCCACATCGCGGGGCATGAGTGCCGCGACGATCAATCCGCAGGAAGCCGCCCATTTCGGAGCGCTCGCCGCCGACTGGTGGGACCCGCACGGTTCGTCGGCGATGCTGCACAGGCTCAATCCGGTGCGGCTCGCCTATATCCGCGAGCAGATCGACCTCCACTGGCAGGTCGATGCCCGCGAGCGCCATCCGCTCGCCGGGCGGATGGCGCTCGACGTCGGGTGCGGCGCCGGACTGCTCGCCGAGCCGTTGGCGCGGATGGGCGCGGCGGTAACGGGCGTCGATGCGGCACCCGAGAATATCGCGGCGGCGCGGGCACATGCGGCGGGGCAGGGGCTGGCGATCACCTATTTTTGGGGTGAATTGGCGGCGCTGCCTGCGACGCGCTTCGATCTCGTGACCTCGATGGAGGTCGTCGAGCATGTGACCGACCCGGCGGCCTTCATCGGCGAGCTCGCTTCGCGGCTCGCGCCGGGCGGACTGATGATCCTCTCGACCCCCAACCGCACGATGCTGTCGAAGCTGCTGCTCGTCGAAGCGGCCGAGCGGGTGGGGGCGGTACCGCGCGGGACGCACGACTGGGACCAGTTTCTGAAGCCGGACGAGCTGACCGACTTGCTCGAAGGTGCGGGGCTGGAGGTCATCGACCGCACCGGCCTGTCGCCGTCGGCGGCGAAGGGCTTCAAACTCGGCGGCAGCGAGGCGCTCAACTATCTGGTCGCGGCGCGGTGGCCGGACTGAGCCGCGACCCGCGCGTCGATGCCTATATCGCGGCGCGGCAGCCGTTCGCGCCGCCGATTCTGAACCATCTTCGCGAATTGGTGCATAAGCACGCGCCGGGCGTCGAGGAGACGCTCAAATGGGGCGTGCCGCATTTCGTCCTGAACGGGCAGAATCTGGCGGGCATGGCGGCGTTCAAGGGACATGCGACCTTCGGATTCTGGCGTGACGAGGAAGTGACCGGCTCGCCGCGCGACACCGGCGCGATGGGGAGCATGGGGCGGCTGGCGTCGCTGGCCGACCTGCCGTCGGACAAACAGATGGCGGCCTGGATCGAAAAGGCCGCGGCGCTTTGCGCGGAAGGCAAGCCGAAGCGGGCGAAAGCGGCGCCGAAGCCGGCGCTCGACCTGCCGGCCGATCTGGGTGCGGCGTTGAAGGCCAACGCCGCCGCGCAGGCTCATTGGGAGGCCTTCTCGCCCGGCAAGCGCCGCGACTATATCGAATGGGTGCACGAGGCGAAGCGCGCGGAGACGCGGGCGAAGCGGATCGAAACGATCGTCGCGCAGGTCGCCGAGGGCAAGGACCGGAACTGGAAGTACAAGAACTGCTGATCTTATTGTTCGTCATTGCGAGCGGAGCGAAGCAATCCAGAGCGGTTTACGCTACTCCGGATTGCCGCGTCGCCTTCGGCTCCTCGCAATGACGACGCTTAGAAGTCGACGTCTTCGTAGTATTTAGGCGGCGTCACGATCTCCATTCGCTCGGCGAGGAGCGGGCGGAAGCTGGGGCGCGACTTGAGGCCCGAATACCAGCCCTTGGTCTGCTCGTGCCCGGTCCAGTCGATGCCGCCGAGATAGTCGGCGACCGAGATGTGCGCCGCGGCCGCCAGATCGGCGAGGCTCATCGTCGCGCCGGCGAGCCAGGTGCGGTGGTCGATCAGATAGTCGATATAGTCGAGATGCTGGTTCGCGGCCTTCATCGCCTCGCGCAGCGCGCCGCCGTCGGGGGGCTGGCGGTGGACGATGCGCTTCTGCATCCGCTCGAACAGCAGGGGGCCGGTGACCTCGAAATAGAAATCCTGGTCGAACCAGGCGACGAGGCGGCGGATCTCGGCGCGCTGCGCCGCGGTCCCGTTGATCATCGCCTTGCCCTCGACCGTCTCCTCGAAATATTCGGCGATCGCATTGCTGTCGATGAGCACCTGGCCGCGCCCGTCGTCGACCATCACCGGGGTGCGGCCGGCGGGATTGAGGTCGATGAACTCGTCGCGGCGCTCCCACGGCGATTCGCGCACCAGCTCATAGCCGACGCCCTTCTCGCCCAGCAAAAGCCGGATCTTGCGCGAAAAGGGACAAAGCGGGAATTGGTAGAGTTGCCACATGGTTCCGGCATAGCGGCAGGCGGGCGCCGGGCGCAACGCTTATGGCTGCTGCGCTGTGGATGAATGGCTTACCGCCGCGCGGCGGCGCGTTCACGTTCCCATTGCGCGGCGAGGTCGCGGGCCATGTCCTTGAGCACCGGGGCGTAGGCGGCGAGCGCCGAGGCGGCGTGGCCGGCCATGCGCGTACCGGCGCGGACGTCGTCGCCCATGCGCTCGGCATAGGCGGGATCACGCCCGGCGATGTCGCCGACGGTCGCGTCGCGCGGGATATAGGCGGCGTCGGAATCGGGATCGACCCTGGCGACCGCTTCCGCGAGCGGGCCGACCTGCATCTGCATCAGCGCGCCGACGAGCGCGGTGACGGTGTCGGCCATGCGGTCCTGCGTCGCCGGATCGTTCAAGACGCTCACCGCGCGCTCGGCTCCGCGATCCGCGGCGGCAGCCGGGAACGGCGCGACGAGCGCGAGCAGGGGCAGGGCAGCGATGGTACAGCGCATGGCTTCATCCTTTCGGGATGGGGAGGCGAAGCGGCGCCTATAGACGGGCAACGCTTTCGCGGGGCTGAATGCGCGAAAGCGTTGCGATGAAGCGATGCAGGGTTGCGATTAGCGCCTTTAATACAGCGTCATCCCGGCCTTAGCCAGGATGACGAGAAATGAGCGATATTTCATTCCGCCGCGACGACCTCAACCTCTTCCTCGTTCAGCGAATGGATCAGGCGGCTGATCATTTCCTTCGGGCAGACCTGCCAGAAGCGGTCCCGCCAGCGATCCCAGTCGGCGAGGATTTCGGCCGACCATTTGCTGCCGGTGGCATGCGCATGTTCCTCGACGAGGGTCTTCAGCGCCGCTTCCCAATGGCTGCTCGCGAGCCGCTGCCAGACGATCGATTCGCCGTTCGCGCGGCGCTCGAAGCTGTCGTCGGTGTCGAGCACGAACGCCATGCCGCCGGTCATCCCGGCGCCGAAGTTCGACCCCACGGGGCCGAGGATCACCGCGGTGCCGCCGGTCATATATTCGCAGCCGTTCGCGCCGCAGCCCTCTACGACGACCTTCGCGCCCGAGTTGCGGACCGCGAAACGCTCGCCCGCCTGACCCGCCGCGAGCAGGGTGCCGGCGGTCGCGCCATAGAGGACGGTGTTGCCGACGATGCTGTTGTGCTGGCTGACGAGCGGGCTCGACACGGTCGGGCGCACGACGATGCGGCCGCCCGACAGACCCTTGCCGACATAGTCGTTGGCGTCGCCGAACACTTCCAGGGTGATGCCGCTGCACAGGAAGGCGCCCAATGACTGGCCCGCGGTGCCGCGCAGGCGCACCTGCACATGGTCGTCGGCGAGCCCGTTCATCCCGAAGCGCGCGGTGACTTCGGCCGAGAGGCGGGTGCCGACCGCGCGGTGGGTGTTGCGGACATTATAGGTGAGCTGCATCCGCTCGCCGCGCTCGAACAGCGGTTTCGCGTCGCTCAAAATCTGCGCGTCGAGGCTGTTGGGCACCGGGTTGCGGAAGTTCGGGCCCTGCGAGCGGCGTTCCTCGTCGGGGGCATCGACCTTGGCGAGGATTGGATTGAGGTCGAGGTCGTCGAGATGCTCGGCGCCGCGGCTGACCTGCCGCAGCAGCTCGGTGCGGCCGATCACCTCGTCGAGGCTACGGCAGCCGAGCTTGGCGAGGATTTCGCGCACCTCCTCGGCGATGAAGGTCATCAGGTTGATGACCTTCTCGGGGCTACCGGTGAACTTCGCGCGCAGCTTTTCGTCCTGCGTGCAGACGCCGACCGGGCAGGTATTGCTGTGGCACTGGCGCACCATGATGCAGCCCATCGCGACGAGGCTGAGCGTGCCGATGCCATATTCCTCGGCGCCAAGAATCGCGGCGATCACGATATCGCGCCCGGTCTTGAGCCCGCCGTCGGTGCGCAGCCGGATGCGGTGGCGGAGGCCGTTGAGGGTGAGCACCTGATTGACTTCGGACAGGCCCATTTCCCACGGCGTGCCGGCATATTTGATGCTGGTCTGGGGCGAAGCGCCGGTGCCGCCGGTGTTGCCCGAGACGAGGATGACGTCGGCGTGCGCCTTGGCGACCCCCGCCGCGACGGTGCCGATGCCCGCCGAGCTGACGAGCTTGACGCAGACGCGCGCCTTCGGGTTGATCTGCTTGAGGTCGTAGATGAGCTGCGCGAGATCCTCGATCGAATAGATGTCGTGGTGCGGCGGGGGCGAGATCAGCATCACGCCCGGCGTCGAATGGCGCAGGCGCGCGATGAATTCGGTGACCTTGAAACCGGGCAATTGGCCGCCCTCGCCGGGCTTGGCGCCCTGCGCGACCTTGATCTCGATCTCGTCGCACGCGCCGAGATATTCGGCGGTGACGCCGAAACGGCCGCTCGCGATCTGCTTGATGTTGCTGTTGGCGTTGTCGCCATTGGCATAGGGCTGATAGCGCTCGCTGGCCTCGCCGCCTTCGCCCGACACCGCCTTGGCGCCGATGCGGTTCATCGCGATCGCGAGCGTCTCGTGCGCTTCGGGCGACAGCGCGCCCAGCGACATGCCGGGGGTGACGAAGCGCTTGCGGATCTCGGTGATCGCCTCGACGCTGTCGAGCGCGACGCCCTGCGCCGGGAAGTTGAACTCCATCAGGTCGCGGAGATAGACGGGCGGCAGGTCGGCGACGCCGCGCGCGAACTGGAGGTAGGTCGAGTAGCTGTCGGTCGCGACCGCGGTCTGCAGGAGATGCATGAGCTGCGCCGAATAGGCATGCGCCTCGCCGCCCGCGCGGTGGCGGTAGAAGCCGCCGACGGGAAGGGTGGTGGCGCGCTCGTCGAACGCCTTCTCATGCTTCTCGGTCGCGTTGATGAAGAGCGACTGATAGCCCTCGCCCGAAATCTTCGCAGGCATGCCCGGGAAGAGGTCGTTGACGAGCGCGCGGCTCAAACCGACCGCCTCGAAATTATAGCCGCCGCGATAGGAGGAGACCACCGCGATCCCCATCTTCGCCATGATCTTCAAAAGGCCGTCGTCGATCGCCTTGCGGAAGCGGAGGTGGCAGTCGGTCAGCGACAGCTCGCCGCCGAACAGCCCGCGCGTGTGGCGGTCGGCGATCGCGGCTTCGGCGAGATAGGCGTGGACGGTGGTCGCGCCGACGCCGATCAGCACCGCAAAAGCGTGGGTGTCGAGCACTTCGGCCGAGCGGACGTTGATCGAGGCGTAGCTGCGCAGCCCCTTGCGGACGAGATGCGTATGGACCGCGGCGGCGGCGAGCACCATCGCGACCCCGACGCGACCTTCGCCGATATTCTGGTCGGACAGGAACAGTTCGCTGCGCCCGGCGCGCACCGCGTCCTCGGCCTCGCGGCGGATGCGGGCGATCGCTTCGCGCACGGTCGCGGCGTCGCCGCCGACCGCGAAAGTGCAGTCGATGTCGGCGACCGCATCGCCGAAATAGGCGCGCAGCCGGTCCCAGTCGTCGCCGACGAGCACCGGCGAGTCGATCACGAGGACGTGCGCGCTCTGCCCCTTTTCGTCGAGGATGTTGGCGAGGTTCGAGAAGCGCGTCTTCAGGCTCATCACATGCCGTTCGCGCAGACTGTCGATCGGCGGGTTGGTGACCTGGCTGAAATTCTGGCGGAAGAATTGTGCGACGTGGCGCGGCTTGTCGGAGATGACCGCGAGCGGCGTGTCATCGCCCATCGAGCCGATCGCTTCCTTCGCATCCTCGACCATCGGGCTGAGGATCAGCTCCATATCCTCCATGGTGAGGCCCGCAGCGACCTGGCGGCGGAGCAGTTCGGTGCGGTCCCATTGCGGCAGGCTCGCCTTGCCGCCCTTCGGCAGGTCGGCCATGGTGCGGAAGCCCTTGACGCGCGCGGCATAGTCGGCGGCGCCGGCGATCTTGTCCTTGATCGCGCGGTCTTCGTAGAGCGTGCCGTCGTCGAGATCGACCGCGATCATCTGGCCGGGGCCGAGGCGGCCCTTCTTGCGGATGCTCGCCTCGGGCAGCAGCACCATGCCGCTTTCCGACCCGACGACGAGCAGATTGTCGGCGGTCAGCGTGTAGCGCAGCGGACGGAGCGCGTTGCGGTCCATCCCCGCGACCGCCCAGCGGCCGTCGGTCATCGCGAGCGCGGCGGGGCCGTCCCACGGCTCCATCACGCTGGCGAGATAATTATACATCGCCTTGTGCGCGTCGGGGATGTCGTCGTCCTGGCCCCAGGCTTCGGGAACGAGGATCAGCTTGGCGGTCGGCGCGTCGCGGCCGGCGCGGCAGAGCGTCTCGAACACCGCGTCGAGCGCGGCGGTGTCGGAGGCGCCCGCCGGGATCACCGGCTTGATATCTTCCGAATGCTCGCCGAAGGCGAGGCTCGCCATCTTGATCTCGTGGCTCTTCATCCAGTTCTTGTTGCCGCGGATCGTGTTGATTTCGCCATTGTGGGCGAGGCAGCGGAACGGCTGCGCGAGCCACCATTGCGGGAAAGTGTTTGTCGAATAGCGCTGGTGGAAGATCGCGACCCGGCTTTCGAACAGCTTGTTCGTGAGGTCGGGATAGAAATCGGCCAGGCTCTCGGCGAGGAACAGCCCCTTGTAGATGATCGAGCGCGCCGACAGGCTGCAGATATAGAAGTCGGCGATCTGCGCCGCGATCACCTTCTTCTCGATGCGGCGGCGGACGAGATAGAGTTGCTTTTCGAACTCGGCGACCGACTGTTCGTCGGGGAGCGGCCCGGCGATCATGATCTGCTCGATCTCGGGGCGCGTGCGCTGCGCCTTGTCGCCGATCACCGACACGTCGACCGGCACCTGGCGCCAGCCATAGATGGTGAAGCCCGCGTCGATGATCTCCGACTCGACGATCGTGCGGCATTCCTCCTGCGCGCCGAGATCGGTGCGCGGCAGGAAGACCATGCCGACGGCGAGGCGGTTGGGGCGCACCTTGTGCCCCGACGCCGCGATTGCATCGTCGAAGAAACGGACCGGCAGATCGACATGGATTCCCGCCCCGTCGCCGGTCTTGCCGTCGGCATCGACCGCGCCGCGGTGCCACACCGCGCGCAGCGCCTCGATCGCCGCCTCGACGACGCGGCGTGACGCCTTGCCGTCGGTCGCCGCGACGAGACCGACGCCGCAGGCATCGGATTCGAGGTCGGGGCGATACATGCCTTCGGCAGCGAGCCGCGCGTGATCGGAGGTGGGGTAATGGGTCATGTCGGTTTCCTGCCGGCCTTGGCCGTTCCTATTTTGATGGCGTCTTCTTGCGGGCATTGGCGACCGCCTGTTCCTGCGCGTCATAGGCTGCCGAATTGGCGTTACTGGCCGCCTCTTCGAGCTGTTCGACGCGGGTACGGTCGGCTTCCGACCAGGTGTCGCGGTCGTAGGCCGGATCGTCGCTGACCGCTGTCGCGGCATCGGCGGCGGCTTCTGCGGCGTCAGCGGCTTCCGTGGCATCCGCTGCGGCGACATCCGCCGCGTCGGCAGCGGCATCGACCGCCTCGGTCGCGTCCTCGGCTGGCGTATCCCACTGGTCGCGATGCTCCTTCAACTCCTTGACGCTGACCTTCATCAGCTTGGCGAGCTTGGCGAGTTCGGCGTCGCTGAGGTCGGCGAGCTGCTTTTCCTTGGGCAGCTCCTTGAAATCCTTTTCGATTTCGGGCCCGCGATCGATGAACTTGTTCACCAGCGGCGGCACCGCCTTGATCATCGCGAGCATCAGCTCGGGATCGGCCTGCAGCGCCATCCACTCGGCGCTATAGGCCTTGCCGGTCGGGGTCGCGAAAAAGGCGTTCATCTCGCCGAGCTGCTGCGCGGTGAACTTGCGCGCATAAGCGTGGGCGAGGCCGTTCCGCATCGGCCCCTCGAGATCGGTCAGCGCCTCGCTGATCAGCGGCTTGACGATGCTGGTGATCTGGTCCTCGCGCTGCTGGCGATACGGGTCGAACAGGTTGGCGGCGGCGAGCTTGCTCTTCTCGTCGAGTGCGGTGATCTTCTCGCTATCCACCCCGGTCTTGATCGACAGCATCAGGTCGGACGTGCCGCCGAATTCGGCCATCAGTCCCTTGAAAAGCTTGCCATAGAGGTTGTCGAGCATCTTCTCGAGGCTGCCCGGCGGGATCAGCGCGGTCGTTGTCTGCTGCGCGAGTGCGAGTTGCGCGGGCGCGATCGGCGGCAGCTTGTCGGTGCCGAAGATCTTCTCGATCATCGCGACCGCCTGATCGATCTCCTTCTGCATCTTCGCCTTGGCGTCGGCCTTCATAGCCTCGTCGCTCATGCCATGGCCTTCGTCGCCTTCGACGGCGGGGGCGACGATTTCGGCCTCGGGCGCCTCGTTTGGCGCAGCGAAAGCGTGCGCGGGCGCGAACGCCATCGCGCCGGCGAGCAGAACGGATTTCCAGGACGACATGATCGATTTTCCTTCCCTGTTGGTCATGCCGCCTTCTTTTCGCTTTTCACTTTCGCTTTCAACCACTTTGCCATCTGCTCGCTGACATCGCGGCCGTCGCGGATGCCCCAGACGACCAAGCTGGCGCCGCGCACGATGTCGCCCGCGGCGAAAACGCCGGGCAGGCTGGTCATCATCGTCTGATGATCGACGCGCAGCGTGCCCCAGCGCGTGACCGACAGGTCGGGCGCGCCGAACAGGTGCGGCAGTTCTTCGGGGTCGAAGCCGAGCGCCTTGATCACCATGTCGGCGGGCAGGTCGAAGCTGCGCCCCGGATCGGGCTCGGGGCTGCGGCGCCCGCTCGCGTCGGGTGCGCCGAGGCGCATCCCCTGCACCGCGACTTGCTTGACATGCTTGTCGGCGGTGAAGGCTTCGGGGGCCGAGAGCCAGACGAACTCGACGCCTTCCTCTTCGGCGTTGGCGACCTCGCGCTGCGAGCCCGGCATATTCTCGCGGTCGCGGCGATAGAGGCATTTTACGGACTTCGCGCCCTGGCGCACCGCGGTGCGGACGCAGTCCATCGCGGTGTCGCCGCCGCCGACGACGACGACATGCTTGCCCTTGGCGTCGAGGCGGCCGTCCTCGAATGCGGCGACGGTGTCGCCGAAGCTCTTGCGGTTCGATGCGATCAGATAGTCGAGCGCGGCGACGACGCCGGCGGCGTCATTGCCGGCGACGTTGATCTCGCGTGCCTTGTAGACGCCGGTCGCGATCAGGATTGCGTCATGCCTGGCGCGAAGCTGGTCGAGCGTCGCGTCCTTGCCGACCTCGAAGCCGAGGTGGAAATGGATGCCGCCCTCCGCCAGCCGCTCGACGCGGCGCATCACGACCTCCTTCTCGAGCTTGAAGCCGGGGATGCCATAGGTGAGCAGCCCGCCGGCGCGGTCGTGCCGGTCGTAGACATGCACCTCATGCCCCATGACGCGCAGATATTCGGCAGCGGTCAGTCCCGCGGGGCCGGCGCCGATGATCCCGACCGACTGGCCGGTCGGCTTGCCCGGCCGGATCGGTTCGACCCAGCCCTCGGCCCAGGCGGTATCGGTAATATATTTCTCGACGCTGCCGATCGTCACCGCGCCATGGCCCGAAAATTCGATCACGCAATTGCCCTCGCAGAGGCGATCCTGCGGGCAGATGCGGCCGCAGATCTCGGGCATCGTCGAGGTCGCGTTGCTGAGCTCATAAGCCTCGCGCAGCCGCCCCTCGGCGGTCAGGCGCAGCCAGTCGGGGATATGGTTGTGCAGCGGACAATGCACCGAGCAATAGGGCACGCCGCATTGCGAGCAGCGCGCGGCCTGCGCGTCGGCTTGCGGAGCGGCATAGCGCTCGGCGATCTCGCGAAAGTCGTGCGCGCGCTCCTCGGGCGAGCGCTTGTCCGGATAGGATTGTTCACGCCCCACAAACTGGAGCATGCGTTCGGAAGCCATGCAATATCCCCTTCGTTGAGGGGGCGATGGCATGGCGGCGAACGGCCTGTCACCGATGAAATTGCGATTAGGTCAATATTGCTGACCTTAAATTAACACTGAAAAGCACCGCTCATGGTGCTGCGCAACAATCTTTCAACAAATGGTTTCGATTCGGACCTATCTGGCGGCGAGCCATGCCAGCGCCGCGATGCCGACGATGATTCGATACCAGGCGAAGGGCGCGAAGCCATAGCGCGTGACGACCGCGAGGAAGGCTTTGATCACCGCCCAGGCGACGACGAACGACACGAGCGCGCCGACCGCGATGAGCCCGATGTCGTTCTTCGTGATCGCGTCGTGATGCTTGGCGAGCTGTAGCGCCGTCGCGCCGGTCAGCGTCGGCAGCGCAAGAAAGAAGCTGAACTCGGCGGCGGTCTTGCGGTCGATGCCGAGCGTCATCGCGCCCATGATCGTCGCGCCCGAGCGGCTGACGCCCGGAATCATCGCGATGCACTGGACGAGGCCGACGATGATCGACTGGCGCGTCGACAGCGCCGCCACGCCGCCGCTTTCCTTCGGCTTGGCAAATCGCTCGACGAGCAGGATGCCGATGCCGCCCACGATCAGCGCCCAGGCGACGACCGTCGCATTTTCGAGCAAAGCCTCGATCTGGTCGCCGAAGGCGAGGCCGAGCACCACCGCGGGGATGAAGGCGAGCAGCAGGTTGCGCACGAAAGCGATCGCGACCGGATCGCGCCGGAAGAAGCCGGTGAACATGTCCCAGAACAGATGGCGGTAGAGGACGACGATCGCGAGGATCGCGCCCGGCTGGATCGCGATATTGAACACCGCCCATTTCGACGCATCATAGCCGAGCAGCTCGGTCGCGAGGATGAGGTGTCCGGTCGAGGAGACGGGAAGGAATTCGGTCAGTCCTTCGACGATGCCGAGGATGATCGCGGTCAGCCAGATGCCCATGAAATTCCCATATCGAGGTTGCGACGAAACGAAGGGGCACCAGGCGGGCGCCCCTGTCCGCCGCCAGACCTACGCAGCGCGGGGCCGTTTTTCCAGCGGCGATTTGCCCCGAATCAGGCAGTCTGTGCGAAACGGCCGTGGCGGCGATATTGGACGAGCCAGCCGTCGGCGACCGAGGCGAGCGAGGTCGGAGTGACGCCGAGCTGCGCGAGGCCCGCGGCGCCGTCCGCGACGACATTGTCGCGCTGGAGCATCAGCCACTGGTCCCTGGTGATCGGTGCGCCGGGCGCCCAGCCGAAAGCGGTCGCGAGAGCGCCCGATACGGCATCGGGCAGCTCGACGAACAGCCGCTTGCGCCCCGTCGCGTCGGCGACCCATTGCTGCAGCGCCGCCATCGTCAGCATCTGCGGCCCGCCGAGCTCGAAAATCCTGCCGGCGGCCGCGTTGCCGAGCGCCGCGACCACGGCGTCGGCGACGTCGCCGACATAGACCGGCTGGAACTTCGCACGCGGGGCGACGACCGGGATCACCGGCGAGAAGCGGATGAGCGCAGCGAAGCGGTTGATGACATGATCCTCGCGGCCGAAGATGATCGACGGGCGCAGGATCGCGGCAGCGGGAAAGGCCGCGCGCACCGCGGCTTCGCCGTCGCCCTTGCTCCGCCCATAGGCTGACGCGCTGGCCGGATCGGCACCGATCGCCGAGACATGGACGAGCGCGCGCGCGCCCGCGGCCTTCGCGGCGGCGGCTACATGGCCGGCGCCGTCGGCCTGCACCGCCTGCATGTCGTCGAAGCTGCCGACGAGGTTGATCACCGCGTCGCTGCCCTGGACGGCGCGCGCGACGCTCGCCGCATCGCGGACGTCGGCGGCGACGAACTGCGTCTGCCCGAGCCCGCCGAGCGGTTTCAGGAAAAGTGCCTTGCGCGGCTCGCGCTCAGCGATGCGGACACGCGCGCCGCGCGCGAGCAGCTGCTGCACGACATAGCGGCCGAGGAAGCCGCCGCCGCCCAGCACCGTGATCAATTGTCCGTCGAGCTTCTGCATGATGTCCGCCTGTATCCGATTCTCTGGGGTCGACGCCCGGGGGGCGTCCACGCGCATCCCATGCCGCGAAGCTGCGCGACGGGCAAGGGGCAGGGCGCGGGCATCGACGCGAAACCGTCGCCCGACATATAAAATATGCATCGACAAGCCGAGCCCGGTTGACAAGCCGAGCCGAGCGCCGCTAAGCGCCCGCTCCTACCCCGTGCCCAGATGGCGGAATTGGTAGACGCACCAGCTTCAGGTGCTGGCGATCGCAAGGTCGTGGAGGTTCGAGTCCTCTTCTGGGCACCATTTCGGAGTCGGCAGACTCCACTTCTTCTAAGTCATTGAAAATACGGAATGGAATCGTTGTTTCAGCGGTTCTAAACCCGTGTCCGCGCTGATATGAAAGTCGGTCTGCAAAGGCCATTCTTATGACCCCCCGCTTGGCCTCAAGTGTGCCAGAAGACCATGTTTTAATTGGGTTTTCTAGAAATTCCAAAGCGGTTCTATGTGTTGTGTCGAAATCCGTAATCGGACGACCGCAGTTCGCTACCATTTCCGCAGCCTTAGCTGGTGACACGCCTCGAAGAGGAGACCCGGATCGGCAAGGGCGGGACCCTGGCGGCGCAGCTGTCGCGGCTCGACCTGGTGGTGCTCGACGAGCTTGGATATCTGCCGTTCGCACGCTCGGGAGGACAGTTGCTGTTCCA
>NZ_JAYSAH010000004.1:0-10511 GCF_041916015.1 Sphingopyxis sp.
CTGCTGCGCCTGCCACCCCGCGACCGCGCCGTCGACCGTGCGGCGGACGAGGCGGGGATCGAGCGGGGCGGGCAGCAGGTCGTGCGCGCCGCCGCGCAGGATCGCGCGGCTTTCGGCGATCGTCAGGCGGCTCGCGGCGACGAAGGCGGTGATGCCGCTGCGCCCCGCGATGCGGCCGAGCAGCGCTTCGCCATCCACCGCGCCTGGCTGGTGCCAGTGGAACAGCAGGATCGCACAGTCGCGGTCGGCGCCCGCTTCGAGCCAGTCGGCACCGCTCGCGAAGCTGCGGACGATCCGTCCGGGCCGGTCGGCGAGGACGCGGAAACAGGCCGCCCGCTCGACCGCGTCCGGCAGGATGAGATGGATATGGCCCCCGTTTTCCCGCATGCGCCCTCCCTCGATGCACCGAGGCTGGCGTCGATCGGGCGCGGGGCCTAGCGGGATCGGGTCGGCTTCGGCGTCAATCCGAAGCAATCGGCAGGCAGAGGGTGACGGTCATGCCGTGCGGATCGGCGCGCGCGATCTCCATCCGCCCGTCGTGCATGTGCGCGATCGTCTCCACGAGCGACAGGCCGAGTCCGGCGCCGGGTCCGCCGCGCGCGGGGTCGAGGCGGACGAAGCGCCTCGCCGCCTCGTCGAGGCGATCCTCGGGGATGCCGGGGCCGTCGTCGGCAACCGACACTATGACCTCGCTGCCCGCGCCGCGCGCCGCGGCGAGCCCGATGACCGTGCCGCCGTCCGCATATTTCAGCGCATTGTCGATGAGGTTCGACAGCGCGCGCAGCAGCATTTCGCGATGCGCTACCACCTCCAGATCGCCGGGGGCCTCGACGCGGATCGCGAAGCCCTCGTCCTCGGCGAGCGGGCCATAGACTTCGGCAAGATCCTCGAGCAGCGGCGCGAGCGCGAAGCGGGTGAACTGGCCGCGGCCGATGCCCGCCTCGGCACGGCTGATCTCGAGCGCGGTGTCGAGCAGGCGGTGCAGGCTGTCGGCCTCGTCGATCGCGCCGCCGAGCGCCGCCGCCGACCCCTCGTCCTGCGCCCGGCCAAGCGCCTGTTCGAGCGTCGCCTTCATCCGCGAGACCGGCGAGCGGAGATCGTGCGCCATCGAATCGGTGACCATGCGAAGCTCGCGAACCAGCGCCTCGATCCGGTCGAGCATCGCGTTGATCGAAACGCCGAGCCGGTCGAACGCGTCGCCGGTCTCGTCGCGCACGACGCGCGCGTCTAGCTTGCCCGCCGCGATCGCCGCGGCGGCGCGCGCGAAAGCGTCGACGCGGCGCGCGAGAATCCAGGCGGCGAGTGCCGCGACGATCGCCGCGAGCAGGAGTCCGGCGGCGAGCGCATAGAGAAAGGCGGCCTGGCTCGCGCGCGCGAGCTGCGCCTGCGCTTCGAGCACCTCACCGGTCAGCAGCACGCGCCCTTCGGGCAGCCGCGCGGTGACGATCCCCATCTCCTCGGCGGCGAGCCCGCCTTCGCGAAACAGGCTGATCCGCCGCCATGACTGCGCCGGGCCGACGGTCGCGGGCCATTGTTTGAGGTTGCCGACAATGGGGGTGCCGTCGGGGGCCTTCAGCAGCACGACGAAATTCTGGTCGTCGCGCGCCGCCAGCCGGTCGCGGATCGCGCGGACCAGCCCCGCCTCGCCCTCCTGCCGGTATTCCTCGGCGAAATCGTCGCGCGCGACCTCGGCGGCGGTGCGTGCGTCGGCGAGGATCGTCGCCTCGGTGAAGCGGTGGATGATGGTGAGGCCGAGCGCGAGCGCCGCGACCTGGACGAGCAGCAGCGCCAGTGCGAGCCGGAAGGTGGTGGACTGAAAGAAGCCCGGCTTCATCCGGGCTAATCGGCCTTGCCGAGCATATAGCCGGCACCGCGGATCGTGTGGACGAGGGGCCTGTCGAACCCGTCGTCGACCTTGCGGCGCAGGCGGCTGACATGAACATCGACGACATTGGTGCCGGGGTCGAAATGATATTCCCACACCCCTTCGAGCATCATCGTGCGGGTGACGACCTGATCCTTGTGACGCAGCAGATATTCGAGCAGGCGGAATTCGCGCGGCTGCAACTCGATCCGCTTGCCCGCGCGGGTGACGCGGCGGTTGAGCAGGTTCATCTCCAGATCCTCGCAGGCGAGGCTCGTTTCGACCTGGGTGCCGCCCGACGGCCGCGCGATCAGCAGTTTCAGCCGCGCGAGCAGTTCGGAAAAGGCGAAGGGCTTGACCAGATAGTCGCTCGCGCCCGAGGTCAGTCCCTCGACCCGCGCATCGACCGCGCCCAGGTTCGACAGGATGATGACCGGGGTCGCGATCTGCGCCGCGCGCAGCGCCGCGAGCACCGCCATTCCGTCGATGCCGGGAAGCATCCGGTCGAGGATGATCGCGTCGTAGCTGCCGTCGGTCGCGTGGAACAGGCCGTCGCGCCCGTCGGCGGCATGGTCGACGACGAAGCCTTCGCCGGTCAGGCTCTTGACGATGAAGTCGGCGGTGGTCCGGTCATCCTCGACGACGAGTATCTTTTGCGACATGGGGCTCCTTCGCGCGGCGGGCGGGCAGATGCTTATAGCGGCTCTCGCCCTCATGGCGAATATGAAGCAGCACGCCCTTCGCCGCGTCGCTGCGTACCGCGTGCGCGACCGCGGAGACCGAGCGGATCGGCTTGCCGTCGATGCCGTCGATGACGTCGCCGGCGGCGATGTCGGCCTTTGCGGCGGGGCTGCCGTCCTCGACGCTGGTCACGATCAGGGCGAGCGGCGCGCGCGGGGCGTCGCGCCGGGTTTCATAGGTCAGCCCGGGGATCTGGTCGCGGCGGTGCAGGTGCGGCGACGCGGCGAGATGCGCGGCGAGCGCGACGACCGCCGCCAATGTCATCAGCAGCGCGCCGGCCGGCGGCATCGAGCTGGGCGGCGCCGTCTGCATCAGACCAGCACCAGTGCAGGAGGGGCGGCTTTCTTCTTCGCCGGCGGGCGGCTGACGATGCGATGGACTGCGGCCATCGCCTGCGCGAAGCCCATGCCGCGCGGGCCGGCGATATAGCGCGGCTCCCAATGGGTCGCGAACTTCGCCTTGTAGCTGCGCAGCCCGCCGAACCCGTAAAGCATCTCGCCGTGGCGAAAGAGGAAGGCGGCGCCGCGCGCCCAGGCCGGCGCCAGCTTGCGCCCGTCGATCCCGGCGAGCGGCGCGATGCCAAGGGTGAAGCGGCGATAGCCCTCGGCACGGGCATGCTCCATCAGCCGGATGAACAGATAATCCATCACGCCATAGGGCAGGTTCGCGACATGGCGCATCAGGTCGACCGACATCTCCTCGCGGTTCGGGGTAGCAAGGATGTTGGCGAAGGCGACGATCCGCCCGTCGATCCGCACCACCGCGCAGGGAAAATGCGCGATATAGGCGGGATCGAAGCTGCCGAGGCTGAACGCCTTTTCGCGCTGCTTCTTCGCGTGGAGCCAGTCGTCGGACACCGCGCCGAGTTCGAGGATATGCTGCGATACCTCGTCGGGCGCGAGGATCGCAAAGCGCGCGCCGTCCTGCACCGCGCGGCGCTCGGCGTGGCGCAATGTCTTCGCCTGCGGTCCGGCGAGGGTGAAGCCGGCCAGTTCGACGCACGCTTCCTCGCCATATTTGACGATGCCGAGGCCGAGGTCGATCGCATAGGGCAGCGTTCGCGCCCCGATCTGGTAGAGGAGGAGGCGGCCTTGCGCGGCGTCGGCGCGCTCGCGCAATTTCCACAGCAGGTCGGACCAGCGTGCCTCGTTGCCGACCGGATCGCCCATCACGATCCAGTTCGCACCCGCCACCCGGTACATCAGAAAGGCGTCGCCCTCGTCGGCGAGCAGGAAACGCTTGTCGCCGGTGAGGGCGAGGAAGGCGTCGGTATGATCGGCGAGCGCGAAGGCGGGCTCGAGGTCTTGGAAATCCACCGTATCGCTGTTCCGCGCCGTGCGCGGCGACGGCGCGAACAGCCGCCAGAGCGCAAGCCCGGCGAGCAGCACCGCGATGCCGAACAGCGCGCGCAGGAAGCGCGGCGCGTCGCCTTTCAAACTGAACTGCCACCAGAGGCTGCTGTCATAGGCGATATGCTTGTAGGCGAAGAAGCCCGCGAAGGCCGACGCGAGGATCGCGGTCAGCGCGGCGGCGATCCAGCCGGTCGACAGCGGCGCGTCGATCAGCGCGGTCCGGCGATAGAAGGCGGGGCGGCTCCATTGCAGCGCGGCGGCGATGCCGCCGAGGATCAGCGCCTCCTCATAATCGAAGCCCTTGGCGAGCGAGAAGAGGATCGCCGCGGCGAGCAGCGCGCGGGTCGCGACGAAGGCGCCGTCGAGGCGGCGAAGCATCCCCGGCGCGAGGAAGAGGAGCAGCGTTCCCGACAGGCTGGCCGCGAGGTGCGAGGCTTCGACGAAGGGCAGCGGCAAGACATGCTTGAGGTCGTGCATCCGCGCGGTGTCGGCGGGGGTCGATCCCGAGAGGAGCAGGATCAGCCCGCCGGCGAAGACGAGCGCGGCGAGCAGCGGCGGCGCGAGTTCGCGCAGCAGCGATTCCCCTGCCGCCGCGATTTCCCTTGCCGGCCCGTGCCACGCCCGGCTCTCGTGCCAGGCGAGGAGCAGTGCCGCGACGAGCAGCGGCAGCAGATAATAGATGATGCGGTAGGCGAGCAGCGCCGCGAGCAGCTCGGCCTTGTCGCCGGGAACGGTCGCGATCACCACCGCCTCGAACACCCCGAGCCCGCCGGGGACATGGCTGATCAGCGCCGCGATGATTGCGAGCGCATAGCCGAGGAAGAAGAGCGGAAAGGCCGACGGATCGGGCGCGGGGAGCAGGATATAGAGCGCCGCGCTCGCCGCCGCGAGGTCGAGCGCGGCGACGAGCGTCATCGATGCGCTCATCGCGGGGCCGGGAAGCGGCGTCCGCCAGCCGCCGACCTCGATCGCCGTCAGTCCGAAATGACGGAGCAAGAGCGGAACGAGGCAGAGCGTGATCGTCGCCAGCCCCGCAAGATGCAGTCCGTGCAACGACAGGCCCCAATCGAAGAAGGGGAGGATGTGCGTGCTCGCCGCCGCCGCGATGCCGGCGAGCAGGATCACGCCATTCCAGAAGGCGAGGCTCGCGAGCGCGATCACGCTGCCGATCTCGCCGCCGCCGAGTCCCGCGGCGCGATAGACGCGATAGCGCGCCGACCCGCCGGTGAGCAGGGCGAGGCCGAGATTATGGCTGAGCGTGTAGCTGGTGAAGGAGGCGAGCGCCGCGGTGCGCCATGGCAGCCTCCGCCCGAGCACATGCAGTGCGGCGCTGTCGTAGAGGGTGAGCAGCAGATAGCTCGCCGCCGTCAGCGCGAGCGCGCCTGCGACCTGCGCCGCCGACAGTGCATCGAAGGCATGGCGGACCGCGCGCGGGCGCACCGAGTGGAGCAGGCCGAACAGCGCCGACAGGCCGATCGCCGCGACGGCGAGCGCCGCGAGGATCGACAGCAGCCGCTTGTTCGCGCGGCCCCACGTCAGGACGCCGGCGATGTTCATTGCCGCGTCCAGTCCTGCCGCTTGCAGATGAGGCCGCCGAGGATGCAGCCCGAGATGCGCAGATCGTTCGGCCCCTTCTGCTCGATCGTCGAATAGAAGCGGCGGCCCTGGTCGGGGACATAGACCTGACCCGTCCAGCGCCCGCGACCGGTGTGGCGGTAATCGCTGAGCAGTTCGGTGCCGATCAGCGACGTCACCCCGGACTCGCGCGCGTCGGCCATGGCGACCGGGCTCGCCCAGACGATATTGCCGCAGAGCAGCGCACCGCAGGGACGGGTGCGGACGCGGATCGTGCCCTTCGGATTCTGCCAGACGCCGATCGGGGAGATGGGGGGTTGCGGCTGCGGCTGCGCCAGTCCGGCCGACGCTGCGAGCAGCAGCGCCGTCGCGATCATCTTCATGTCATGTCACTCCTCATGGCTGGGGCCGCGTCGACCGCCGACAGGATCGCCGCGGCGAGCGCCGCATCGTCGCCGTGGAGCGGGTGCCCGCCCGGCAGCACGACCCGGCGGACGTTCGGCATCGCGAGTTCGGGACACAGGCTGCCGCGCTCCTCGGCGCCGCGGATGCAGGTCAGCGGCGCCCAGCTCAGCCGCGATGCCGTCGGCCAGGCGAGCGCGTCGGGGGTTTCGAACCCGGCGAGTTCGATGGGCGAGGCGCGGAAGATGATGTCGTGCCCCGGCACGATCAGGATCACCGCCTCGACCGGACGCCGCGCATTTTCGGGAAATTCTGCGAGCCCGGCGTGGAGCATGTCGGCGCCGAAGGACTGGCCGATCAGGATGACGCGGCCGGTCTTGCCGAGCGCCATCGCGCGGCGCATCGCGCCCGCGATCAGCGCCGCCGCCTCGCTCGCGGTGCGGCGCGGCGAGAAATAGGACAGGCTGTTGACGGTGACGACCGCATAGCCGCGCGCGTGAAGCCGCGCCGCGACCTTGGGCGTCATCCCGACCCGGTCGCCCATGTCGCCCGACAGCATGACGATCGCCGGACGGGCGCGATCGGGCGCGGCGGCGGGCAGGTCGCGAAAGGCGAAGGGGCGATACCAGCCGGCGTGCAGATAATAGCCGCCTGCGCCGAGCAGGGCGAGCAGCAGCGCGAGCCCGGTCGCCCGCACCCATGTCCGCCGCCTGATGGTCGTGCCTTCTGCCATGCCGCCGTCATAGGCCCCGGCGCGACTCCGCAAGCTGACGCGCGGATTACGAGTTTGTCATGTCGCGGTCATGCCGCGGACGGCTGGCGGGCGGTAGCAAGGGGCTGTTCGGGTTTGATTGCGTTCCCGAACGACCCTGACCGCAGGCGGGCGCGGACTTCACCCGGCACCCGCTAGCCCGAGCCCGCCTGCATCCGGCCAGCCCCCGCCCCCGGGGGCTGGCCGCTTTTCATGGCGCCGCCGCTATGCTTTACTCGGCCGCTATGCTTTACTCGGGATGTCATTCCAGACGGAGCCCGCGCCATGGCCGAGGATCGACCCCGCTATAAAAATTACACCAGCCCCGCCGGCGGCTGGGGCGCGGCGGCGGCGACCGCGAAGGTGCTGCTCGAACAGAGCGTGGTGACGAAGGGATCGCGCGCGCTGCTGGCGATGAACCAGCCGGGCGGCTTCAAATGCCCGAGCTGCGCCTTTCCCGACGCGACGTGCAAGAAGACGCTCGAATTTTGCGAAAACGGCGCGAAGGCGCTTGCGCACGAGGCGACGAAATTCCGCGTCACGCGCGACTTCTTCGCGCAGCACAGCGTGTCCGCGCTGATGGAACAGTCGGATTATTGGCTCGAGATGCAGGGGCGGCTCACCGAGCCGATGCGCTATGATGCCACGAGCGACCATTATGTGCCGGTGAGCTGGGACGAGGCTTTCGCGCTGATCGGGCGGCACCTCCGCGGCCTCGACAGCCCGCATCATGCGGAGTTCTACACCTCGGGCCGCACCGCGAACGAGGCGGGGTTTCTCTATTCGATCTTCGTGCGCGAGTTCGGGACCAACAATTTTCCCGATTGTTCGAACATGTGCCACGAACCGACGAGCCGCGGCCTGCCGCCCGCGATCGGGGTCGGCAAGGGCACGGTGATCCTCGACGATTTCGAGCATGCCGAGGCGATCTTCGTCATCGGACAGAATCCCGGCACCAATTCGCCGCGGATGATGACCAATCTGGTCGAGGCGCGCAAACGCGGGGTGCCGATCGTCGCGGTCAACCCGATGCCCGAACGCGCGCTGATCCGCTTCACCGAGCCGCAGGATGTCGTGCAGATGGCGACCTTCGGCTCGACGCCGATCGCGAGCGAGTTCGTGCACATCAAGATCGGCGGCGATCTCGCGCTGCTCAAGGGCATGATGAAGGTGATGTTCGAGCGCGAGGCGGCGGGCGAGTCGATCCTCGACCATGATTTCATCGCTGAACATACCGAGGGCTTTGCGGCGCTGAAGGCGGACATCGAGGCGCAGGACTGGGCCGCGATGGTCGCCGCCTCGGGCATTTCGGAGGAGCAGATCCGCCGCTGCGCCGACATCTATATCCGCTCGAAGGCGACGATCATCTGCTATGGCATGGGGATCACCCAGCATCAGCTCGGGTCGCGCCTCGTCCAGCAGATTGCGAACATGTTGCTGCTCAAGGGCAATTTCGGCCGGCCGGGCGCGGGCATCTCGCCGATCCGCGGCCATTCGAACGTGCAGGGCGACCGCACCGTCGGGATCGACGAAAAGCCGACCGAAGCCTATCTCGACAGGGTGCGCGAGGTCTTCGGTTTCGATCCGCCGCGCGGGCACGGCCATCATACCGTCGAATCGGTCGAGGCGATGGAGAAGGGGACGGCGCGCGTCTTCATCGGGCTCGGCGGCAATTTCGTCCGTGCGATCCCCGATACCGGGCGGTCCTATGACGCGATGCGCAAGCTCGACCTGACCGTCGGCATCGCGACCAAGCTCAACCGCGGCCATCTGGTGCATGGGCGTGAGGCGCTGATCCTGCCGGTGATCGCCCGCTCGGAGCGGATCGAGACCGCGGCGGGCGAGCAGTTCGTGACGATCGAGGATTCGATGTCGAACGTCACCGCCTCGCGCGGCGTGCTCGACCCCGCAAGCGCCGACTGCAAGCCCGAGGTCGAGATCGTCTGCCGCATGGCGCTGGCGGCGCTGCCCGAGAGCCGCACCGGCTGGGCGCGCTACATCGACGATTATGGCGCGGTCCGCGACAAGATCGCCGAGGTCTATCCCGCGCTCTATGAAGGCTTTGCCGAGCGCATCGAGGCGCCGATGGGGTTCCATCTCGATGTCGCGCCGCGGCGGCGGGTGTGGCTGACCCCGAACGGCAAGGCGAATTTCCTGATCCTGCCGGGGCTTGCCGCCAACGCGGCGGTCGACGATCCCGATATGCTGCGGCTCGCGACGGTGCGTTCGCACGACCAGTTCAACACGACGATCTACAGCTATAACGACCGCTATCGCGGTGTGTCGGGCGACCGGATGATCCTGTTCGTCAACGCCGAGGATCGCGCGGCGCGCGGGTTGGAAGCGGGCGCCAAAGTCGCGCTCGAAACGATCGCCGCCGACGGGATCGAACGCCGCGTCGAGGGGCTGACCCTGATCGACTATCCGATGCCGCGCGGCGCGGTCGCGGGCTATTATCCCGAACTCAATCCGCTGCTCCCGCTCGAATTGTTCGACCGGATCAGCGGTTGCCCCGCCGCGAAGTCGATCCCGGTGCGGATCGCCGGCGCAGCGGCGCGTTAGGGGCCGCAATGGCGAAGACGCCGCGATTCGCGTTCGGCCGGAGCATCGCGCCCGCCCGTTTCCTGCTGTTCGCGGCGATCTTCCTGATCCTCAGCGGTGGAGCCGCCTGGTTCGGCGTGCATCCACGGTCCGCGCTGCTCGCCGGTTTCGACGTCGCGACCCTCGTTTTTCTGGTCACCTGTCTGCCGCTCCTGCAATCGAGCGTGGTGCAGATGCGGCGCCGGTCGGCGGACAATGACGCGAACCGTGCCGGTCTCCTCGCGATTTCGGTGCTGCTGTCGCTGATCGTCCTGTTTGCCGTCGGGACGCTGATCGCCAGTCCCGGCCCGCTCGGCCATATGGATATCGCGCTGATCGTCGCGACCCTCATCCTTTCCTGGCTGTTCGCCAACACCGTGTTCACGCTTCACTATGCGCATCTTTATTATCTGCAGAAGGACGCGTGCGACCAGGCCGGACTCGACGTGCCGGGGATGAAGCAGCCCGGCTATTGGGATTTCCTCTATTTCAGCTTCACGCTCGGCATGACCTTCCAGACCTCCGACGTCACCATTTCGGGCGCGCATATGCGGCGCGTCGTGCTCGGCCATTGCATGGCCGCCTTCGTGTTCAACATGGGGATTTTGGCGTTCACCGTGAACGCGCTCGGCGGGTCCTAGGGTCAGGACCCATTAATTCCACGATCGAGGCGTCGAAATGGCGAAGATATTGGGCTTGGGCGGACGCAGCGGGTAGCATCGCTACCCGCAAGGTCGCGCGAGCCTGAGATAGAAGCCATTTCGGCGTCCCTGCGGGATTTGACCGATTTTGCCCAGGTCAGCGTCGAAAAGTCTTGAAATATTGACATATTCCTTCGCCTTTTCTCCTCGCCCTGAGCAAAATCGCTTCAAACCTCGAGCGCGGAATTAATGGGTCCTGACCCTAGTCGATCGTCCCGCTGATGAGCAGCGCCGAATCCGGTCGGGCCAGCGCGACGAGGGTCAGCCCGGCGGCGGCGGCGCGCTCGGCGGCGAGGCTGGTCGGCGCCGAGATGGTGACAAGCACGGGGCAGCCCGCGCGCACGGTCTTTTCGACCAGTTCGAAGCTGCAGCGCGCCGACAGCAGGATGAACCCGGACGCCGGGTCGATCGCGGCGCGGGCGAGGGCGCCGATCAGCTTGTCGAGCGCATTGTGCCGCCCGACATCCTCGCGCACGCAAAGAATCTCGCCGGTCGGCGCGCAGAAGGCGGCGGCGTGGACCGCGCCGGTCGCGCGGCCGAGCGGC
>NZ_JAYSAH010000005.1:0-93593 GCF_041916015.1 Sphingopyxis sp.
CGTTCGTGTCGAGCGAAGTCGATACACGCTTGGGAAGCGCCAGCCTTCGCGTGTCTCGACTTCGCTCGACACGAACGGGAATAGAGGGCGGTCTGGAATCCACCCCAAACCGGGCACGCAATGCTCCGCTAGAACAGCCGCGATCCGTTCGGCACCGCGCGGTCGGGCGCGAAGAGGATCACTTCGCCGTCCTCGTCCGCAAAGCCCAATGTCAGCACTTCGGACATGAACTTGCCGATCTGGCGCGGCGGGAAGTTGACGACCGCAGCGACTTGCCGCCCCGGTAATTCCTCGAGCGCATAGCGCGACACGATCTGCGCGCTGCTCTTTTTCACACCGATCGTCGGACCGAAATCGATCTTCAGCTTGAACGCGGGCTTGCGGGCTTCGGGGAAGGGTTCGGCTTCGACGATCGTGCCGATGCGGATGTCGACGCGGAGAAAATCGTCGAAGGTGATGGCGTCCGCGGCGGGAGCATCGGCGTTGTGATTGAGGTGCATATCGGGATTCCGTCATTGCGAGCGAAGCGAAGCAATCCAGAGCGAGCTTACGCCACACTGGATTGCTTCGTCGCTTCGCTCCTCGCAATGACGAAATGAGAGAAAAGCGTCATTCCATCTCCAAAATCACCGCATCGACCGCCAGGCTGTCGCCCTGCGCGGCGTTGACCGTCTTCACCACGCCCGATTTTTCGGCGCGCAGGATATTCTCCATCTTCATCGCCTCGACCGTCGCGAGCGGCTGGCCTGCCTCGACCTTGTCGCCCTCGCCGACATGCAGCGCGACGAGCAGGCCCGGCATCGGGCAGATGAGGAATTTGGAGAGGTCGGGCGGGATCTTCTCGATCATGTGCGACGCGAGCGGCGCGACGTGCCACGGCAGCACGCGCACGTCGTGGATCGCGCCGCGCGTCGTCATCTTCCAGCCCGCGCGGGTCTTCGCGACCTTCACCGCCAGTTCGCTGCCGTCGATCTCCGCGATCACCAGCCGGTCGCCCGGCGTATATTCGAGCGCGATGTCGACCTTTTCGCCATCGACCTTGATATGCTTGTGGCCGAGCTTCACCTTGTGGCTCTCGCCGCCGATCGTCACCTGCCATTTGGCGGGCGGGTCGAGCCGGTCGCCGAGCTGGCCGTCGGTGCGCCGCGCGCGGTCGGCCTCGGCGCTCGCCATGAAGCCCGCGATCGCCGCGAGCGCGCGCGTCACCGCGGCGTCGGTCGGCGCGCCGTGGAACCCTTCGGGATATTCCTCGGCGATGAAGCCCGTCGTCAGCTCGCCCGAACGGAAGCGCGGGTGCTGCATGATCGCAGAGACGAAATCGATATTGTGGCCCAGCCCTTCGAGCTCGAAGCGGTCGAGCGCCGCAACCTGCAGGTCGGCCGCCTCGTCGCGCGTCTTGCCCCAGGTGATCAGCTTGGCGATCATCGGGTCGTAGAAGATCGACACCTCGCCGCCGTCATAGACACCGTCGTCGACGCGAACCCCGTCGACCCCGCGGCGGCCGTTCTCGGCGCCGTCGTCGGTCCAGCCCGGCACCGGCGGCTTGTAGCGCGTCAGCCGCCCGGTCGAGGGCAGGAAGCCGCGATAGGGGTCCTCGGCATAGACGCGGTTCTCGATCGACCAGCCGTCGATCCCGATGTCGTCCTGCGTCATCGCGAGTTTCTCGCCCGCCGCGACGCGGATCATCTGTTCGACCAGATCGATGCCGGTGATCGCTTCGGTCACCGGATGCTCGACCTGAAGCCGGGTGTTCATTTCGAGGAAGTAGAAGCTCTCGCCCGTCGGATCGGCGCCCGAGACGATCAGTTCGACCGTCCCCGCGCTGTAATAGCCGACCGCCTTCGACAGCGCGACGCACTGCTCGCCCATCGCTTTCCGCATCTTCTCGGTGACGAAGGGCGACGGCGCCTCCTCGACGACCTTCTGGTGGCGGCGCTGGATGCTGCATTCGCGCTCGTTCAAGTAGAGCGTGTTGCCGTGCTGGTCGCCGAGGATCTGGATCTCGATATGGCGCGGGTTGAGAATGAACTTCTCGATGAACACGCGATCGTCGCCGAAGCTGTTCAGCCCCTCGCGCTTGACGCTCTCGAAGCCTTCGCGGACGTCCTTTTCGTCATAGGCAAGGCGCATCCCCTTGCCGCCGCCGCCGGCGGACGCCTTCATCATCACCGGATAGCCGATCTCGTTGCTGATCTCGACCGCATGTTCGGTATCGCGGATTTCGCCGACGAAGCCGGGGACGACGTTGACGCCCGCTTCCTTGGCGAGCTTCTTCGACTCGATCTTGTCGCCCATCGCGGCGATCGCGTTCACCGGCGGGCCGATGAAGGCGATATTTTCCTTCGCCAATGCTTCGGCGAAGCTGGTGCGCTCCGACAGGAAGCCATAGCCCGGATGCACCGCCTCGGCGCCGGTCGCCTTGCAGGCTTCGATGATCTTGTCGGCGATCAGATAGGATTCGGACGCGGGCGACGGGCCGATATGCACCGCCTCGTCGGCCATCCGCACGAACGGCGCGCGCGCGTCGGCGTCCGAATAGACGGCGACGGTCGCAATGCCCATGCGGCGCGCGGTCTTGATGACGCGGCAGGCGATTTCGCCGCGATTGGCGATCAGGATTTTCTTGAACACTCTTTACTCCCCTCCCGCTTGCGGGAGGGGCCGGGGGAGGGCCTGTCCCGTTCGCGAAATTCGATATGGTTTCAGAGGGAACAGGCCCTCCCCTAACCCCTCCCGCAAGCGGGAGGGGAACTCTATTCCGCCGCCTCCATCCGCATCGGCTCTTCGCTCACCATCGGGACGATCCCCAGCTTCGCGAACAGCGCCGCATCGGCATTGTCGCCGCGGTTGCCGGTGGTGAGCAGCTTGTCGCCGGTGAAGATGCTGTTCGCGCCCGCCATGAAGCAGAGCGCCTGCGTCGCCTCGGACATACTCTCGCGGCCCGCCGACAGGCGGATCATCGATTTCGGCATGGTGATGCGCGCAACGGCGATGGTGCGGACGAACTCGATATCGTCGATCTTCGCGAGCGGGGTGTCGGCGAGCATGTCGCCGAGCACCGTGCCCTTCACCGGCACCAGCGCATTGATCGGCACGCTTCCCGGATGTTCGGGAAGCGTCGCGAGCGCGTGGATGAAACCGACGCGATCCTGCCGCGTTTCGCCCAGCCCGACGATGCCGCCCGAACAGACGTTGATTCCCGCATTGCGGACTTCCTCGAGCGTGTCGAGACGGTCCTGAAACGTCCGGGTCGAGATGATATTCTCGTAATTCTCCGGGCTCGTGTCGATATTATGGTTGTAATAGTCGAGCCCCGCGACCGCGAGCGTCTGCGCCTGTTCCTTGCTGAGCATCCCCAGCGTCATGCAGGTTTCCATGCCCATCTGGCGCACGCCCTCGATCATCTCGACGATCGCCGGCATGTCGCGGTCCTTGGGGTTGCGCCAGGCGGCGCCCATGCAGAAGCGCTTCGAGCCCGAATCCTTGGCCTCAGCCGCTGCCTGCAGCACCGCGCGGACGTCCATCAGCTTCGTGGCCTTGAGGCCGCTGTCGGCGTGCTTCGACTGCGAGCAATAGCCGCAATCCTCGACGCAGCCGCCCGTCTTGATGCTGAGCAAGGTGCAAAGCTGCACCTCACCGCGCGCGTGATGGCGGCGGTGGACGCCCTGCGCCTCCCACATCAGTTCGTCGAACGGCAGGTCGAACAGTTCGGCGATCTCCTCGCGCGTCCAGTCGTTGCGGGTCTCGGTCATGCGATGGCCTCCAATGCTTGCACCAGGTCGGCGATGATGTCGTCGATATGCTCGATGCCCACCGACACGCGCACGACGTCGGGGCCGGCGCCGGCCTCGACCAGTTCGGCTTCGGATAGCTGGCTGTGCGTCGTCGAGGCGGGATGGATGATCAGCGAGCGCGTGTCGCCGAGGTTGGCGAGATGGCTGAACAGCTTGACCGACGAGACGAGCCGGACCCCGGCGTCGTACCCGTCCTTGAGCCCGAAGGTGAACACCGCGCCGCCCTTGCCGCCCAGATATTTGTGCGCAAGCTCGTGATAGGGACTCTCGCGCAGCCCCGCATAGGATACCCAGCTCACCGCCGGATGCGCCTGAAGCCATTTGGCGAGCGCGATCGCATTGCTGCAATGCCGCTCCATACGCAGCGCCAGCGTTTCCATGCCGGTGAGCGCAAGGAAGGCGTTCATCGGTGCGAGCGCCGGGCCGAGATCGCGGAGGCCGAGCGTTCGCGCGGCGAGGATGAAGGCCAGCGGACCGAACGCCTCGGTGAATTTGAGGCCGTGATAGGAGGCATTGGGCTCGCTCAGCGTCGGATATTTGCCGCCCTTCGCCCAGTCGAAGCTGCCCGCATCGACGATCACCCCGCCGATCGCATTGCCATGACCGTTGAGGAATTTGGTCGTCGAATGAACGACGATATCGGCGCCATGCTCGATCGGGCGGCAGAGGATCGGGGTCGCCATCGTGTTGTCGACGATCAGCGGCACGCCCGCGTCGTGCGCAACCTTCGCGATCGCCTCGATATCCTGAACGACGCCGCCGGGATTGGCGAGGCTTTCGATGAACACCGCGCGGGTGTTTTCATTGATCGCGGCAGCGACATTGGCAGGATCGTCGGCATCGACGAAGCGCGTCGTCCACGCCATCTTGCGAAAGCTCTGCCCGAGCTGGTTGAGCGAGCCGCCGTAGAGCTTCTTCGCCGCGACGATCTCGCACCCCGGCTCCATCAGCGTGTGGAAAGCGAGGAACTGCGCGGCGTGACCCGACGCCACCGCCAGCGCCGCCTGCCCGCCTTCAAGCGCCGCGATCTTGCCCTCGAGCGCGCCGTTCGTCGGGTTCATGATCCGGGTGTAGATGTTCCCGAATTCCTGCAGATTGAACAGCCGCGCCGCGTGATCGACATCGTCGAACACGTAAGACGACGTTTGATAGATCGGCGTGATCCGCGCCTTGGTCGTCGGGTCGGGTGCGGTGCCCGCGTGGACGCTCAGCGTCTCGGGTTTCTGCGTCATTTGCCGAGCCCTTCCAGATAGAGTGCCAGGAACATGCCGACGCCCAGCGAAAGCGCGATGGGCGATACGATGCGGTAGAAATTCGGATTGAACCATTTGCCCGGCATTTTCCCGGTGCTTTGCTGGCGCACGATGGCGCCGGTTCCCGAAAAGGCCGACACGGCCGCAAGCCCGACGAACCCCACGACGGCATACATCTTGGTGGCCGCGGGCGCGGCCCCTTCCTGCTGCGAGATGGCAAGCACGCCGCCGAGCGTCAGGATCGACAGGGAGGTGAGATGCTTGAAATAATCATAGAGATAGGCGGCACCGTCATGCACCGGGGGCACGACCGCTACCTTGGCCTCGTCGATATCGTCGCTCACGCGGCATCCTCCAGCGGCGGCATATTGTGGCCGAGCAGGCGCAGCACGTCGGCGGCGCATTCGACCACGTTCGAGCCGGGGCCATAGATGCCCTGCACCCCCGCGTCGCGCAGATAATCATAGTCCTGCGGCGGAATGACGCCGCCCGCGATCACCTTGATGTCGGTGCGGCCGGCTTCGCGGAGCTTGGCGATGAGTTCGGGGATCAACGTCTTGTGCCCCGCAGCAAGGCTCGACGCACCGACGACATCGACGCCGCTGTCGAGCGCGAGCACGACGGTCTCCTCGGGCGTCTGGAACAGCGGCCCCGACACGACGTCGAAACCCATGTCGCCGAATGCCGAGGCGATGACGTTCGCGCCGCGGTCGTGGCCGTCCTGCCCCATCTTGGCGACGAGCAGCTTCGGTTTGCGGCCCATGCGGCGCTCGACCGCCTTCACCCCGTCAAGCACCTGCTGCCAGCGGCTGTCGCCTTCATAGGGTGCCGCATAGACGCCCTTCACCGGGGTCGGCCGGGTGCCGTAACGGTCGAAGCTTTCCTCCATCGCCGACGAAATCTCGCCGAGCGTCGCGCGGGCGCGAGCGGCCTCGACCGCATGCGCAAGAAGGTTATTCTCGATCGACTGCTCGCCCGCCGCAGCATCGCGCAGCGCCTTGAGCGCGGCCTGACAGGCCGCCTCGTCGCGGCTCGCCTTTACCCGATTGATCCGCGCGACCTGCGCCTCGCGGACCTTGGTGTTATCGACCTCGAGCGTTTCGAGCAGGTCCTCGTCCTTCAGGCGATATTTGTTCACCCCGACGATCACATCGTCGCTGCGGTCGACCCGCGCCTGCCGCGCCGCGGCGGCGGTCTCGATCATCGCCTTGGGCCAGCCCGCGGCGACGGCCTTCGCCATGCCGCCTTCCTTCTCGACGCGCTCGATGATCTCCCACGCCTTGTCGACCAGTTCCTGCGTCAGCGCCTCGACATAATAGGAGCCGCCGAGCGGATCGACGACCTTGGTCATCCCCGTCTCTTCCTGAATGACGATCTGCGTGTTGCGCGCGATGCGGGCCGAGAAGTCGGTCGGCAGCGCGATCGCTTCGTCGAGCGCGTTCGTGTGGAGGCTCTGCGTGCCGCCGAGCATCGCCGCCATCGCCTCGATCGTCGTGCGCATGACATTGTTGTAGGGGTCCTGCTCGGTGAGCGAGACGCCCGACGTCTGACAGTGGGTGCGCAGCATCTTGCTGCGTTCGTCCTTGGCGCCGAGGTTGGTCATCACGCGGTGCCACAGCACGCGCGCGGCGCGCAGCTTGGCGATCTCCATGAAGAAGTTCATGCCGATCGCGAAGAAGAAGCTCAGGCGGCCCGCGAACTTGTCGATGTCGAGCCCCGACGCGACGCCGTAGCGCACATATTCGGCGCCGTCGGCGATGGTGAAGGCCAGTTCCTGCACCTGCGTCGCGCCGGCTTCCTGCATATGATAGCCACTGATCGAGATGCTGTTGAACTTGGGCATCTCGCGGCTCGTGTAGCCGAAAATGTCCGAGATGATCCGCATCGAGGGTTCGGGCGGATAGATGTACGTATTGCGGACCATGAACTCCTTGAGGATGTCGTTCTGGATGGTCCCGTCGAGCAGCTTGCGCTCGACCCCCTGCTCCTCGCCCGCGACGATGAAGAAGGCGAGGATCGGGATCACCGCGCCGTTCATCGTCATGCTGACCGACATCTGATCGAGCGGGATGCCGTCGAAGAGGATTTTCATATCTTCGACGCTGTCGATCGCGACGCCCGCCTTGCCGACGTCACCGACGACACGCGGATGGTCGCTGTCATAGCCGCGGTGGGTGGCAAGGTCGAAGGCGACCGACAGCCCCTTCTGCCCGGCGGCTAGGTTGCGGCGATAGAAGGCGTTCGATTCCTCGGCGGTCGAGAAGCCCGCATATTGCCGGATCGTCCACGGCCGCCCCGCATACATCGACGCGCGCACCCCGCGCGTGAAGGGCGCGAAACCGGGCAGGCCGGGATCGGCGGTGACATCCTCGGCCGTATAGAGCGGCTTGACGTCGATCCCTTCGGGCGTGTGCCAGGTGAGGTCCTTGCCCTTCACTTCCTTCTCGGCGGCGGCCGCCCATTGGCCGAGGGTGGGTTTATCGGTCATAATTCGTCTCAGTCCCATTCCCCTCTCCCCTTGCGGGAGAGGGTTGCGAAAACTTGGCGGCTATGCCGCCTAGTTGAAGCTGGGTGAGGGGTATGCGGTTTCATCGAAACCGCGCGAGCTTCGCTCGCGACCCCTCATCCAACTGCGGCTAGCTCGCTTCGCTCACAAGCCTTCGTATCCTTCTCCCGCAAGGGGAGAAGGTCTTTAGTGCGCCCCTTTCGGCGTCTCCATAATCTCGGTCAGCACCCCGCCCATGTCGCGCGGATGGACAAAGAAGATGAGCGTCCCGTGCGCGCCGATCCGCGGTTCGCCCAGCACGCGCTTTCCTTGTCCCTCGAACTCCGCCTTGGCGGCATGGATGTCGGGCACTTCATAGCACATATGATGCTGCCCCCCCGCCGGGTTCTTCTCGAGGAAGCCCGCAATCGAGGTGTTGCCCGGCAACGGCTCGACCAGTTCGATCTGCGTGCCGTTGAGCGCGCCATCGGCGCCCGGTGTATCGACGAAACACACCTTCACGCCTTGATCGGGCAGATCGAACGGCTCGTGAATGTTCGTCGCGCCCATCACGTCGCGGTAAAAAACGATGCTGTCGGCGATGGACGGCGTTGCGACGCCGATGTGGTTGAGGCGGCCCAGTTTCATAGTGCTTTCACAATCCATCCAATTGTCACGGCAATTCCAAACATTACGAACAAGAAGCCCAACAGAGACATGAAACGATTGAATTTACAGGCAAGCGCAAATGCAGTCGGGTGAGTTTCGCGCCGGAGCAGATAGCCTAGTCCGTTATTGATTTCCCCGACATCGTCCCATCGTTTCACCATCCGCAGACAGCCCCTTGCGAGAAACCATGCAGCAAGCGTCCAGATTGCAGAAAATGCGGCCCAAGTCAGTTCCATCACCAATCCTACAGTGGAATATTGTCGTGCTTCTTCCACGGATTTTCCAACTGCTTGTTCCTGAGCTTCCGTAGCCCCAGCGCGATCCGCCGCCGCGTCGAGTGCGGGTAGATCACCTCGTCGATATACCCCCGCTGCGCCGCGACGAACGGGTTCGCGAAACGGTCTTCATATTCCTTCGTGCGCTCGGCGATCTTTTCGGGGTCGCCGATGTCGCTGCGGAAGATGATCTCCACCGCGCCCTTCGCGCCCATCACCGCGATCTCGGCGGTCGGCCACGCATAGTTCAAATCGCCGCGCAGATGCTTCGACGCCATCACGTCATAGGCGCCGCCATAGGCCTTGCGCGTGATCACCGTGATCTTGGGCACCGTCGCCTCGGCATAGGCGAAGAGCAGTTTCGCGCCATGCTTGATGATGCCGTTATATTCCTGCGCGGTGCCGGGGAGGAAGCCGGGAACATCGACGAAGGTGACGATCGGAATCTCGAACGCATCGCAGAAGCGGACGAAGCGCGCCGCCTTCTTCGACGAGTTGATGTCGAGCACGCCCGCGAGCACGAGCGGCTGGTTCGCGACGATGCCGACCGTGCGCCCCTCGATGCGCCCGAAGCCGCAGATGATGTTGCCCGCATGCGCCGGCTGCACCTCGAAGAAATCGCCCTCGTCGACCGTCTTGCGAATGAGCTCGTGCATGTCATAGGGCTGGTTCGCGTTGGGCGGGATCAGCGTGTCGAGGCTCGACTCCTCGCGGTCGTAGGGATCGCTGGTCGGGCGAACCGGGACGCCGCTGCGGTTGTTCTCGGGCAGATAGTCGAAGAAATCGCGCGCCGCGAGCAACGCCTCGATATCATTCTCGAGCGCGAGGTCGGCGACCGAGCTCTTGGTCGTGTGGGTGATGGCGCCGCCGAGCTCCTCCTGCGTCACCACCTCGTTGGTCACCGTCTTGACGACATCGGGGCCGGTGACGAACATGTAGCTGCTGTCCTTCACCATGAAGATGAAGTCGGTCATCGCGGGCGAATAGACCGCCCCGCCAGCGCACGGCCCCATGATCAGCGAAATCTGCGGCACCACGCCGCTCGCGAGGACGTTGCGCTGGAACACCTCGGCATAGCCGCCCAGCGACGCGACGCCCTCCTGAATGCGCGCGCCGCCCGAGTCATTGAGCCCGATCACCGGCGCGCCCGCGAGCATCGCCTTGTCCATGATCTTGCAGATCTTCTCGGCATGACGCTTCGACAGCGATCCGCCGAAGACGGTAAAATCCTGGCTGAAGACATAGACGAGGCGGCCGTTGATCGTGCCCGATCCGGTGACGACGCCGTCGCCCGGCACCTTCTGGTCCTGCATCCCGAAATCGACGCAATCATGCTCGACATAGGTGTCGAGTTCCTCGAAGCTCCCCTCGTCGAGCAGCACGAGCAGCCGCTCGCGCGCGGTCAGCTTGCCCTTGGCGTGCTGCGCATCGATGCGCTTCTGACCGCCCCCCAAAGCTGCTGCGGCGCGGCGGGCTTCCATTTCGGCGATATTGGCGGACATGCGGCTCTCCGGTTGATCCTGAAACTGCCATCTGCCCCTGCATACGCCATTATGCAAATGTGAATTTGCAAAGTTGCAAAGTCGATATTTGCAAACTAGTTTGCGGGCATGCTGCCGCGTCGCCTCTTCGCTGGACGCCAACTTCGCGCGCTGCGCGAAGCTCGCGCGATTCGTCAGGCCGACTTCGCCGCCCGCCTCGGCATCTCGGCCTCCTATCTCAGCCAGATCGAACATGACGACCGCCCGCTGACCCCTGCGCTGCTCGACCGGCTGCAAAAGCTGTTCCCGCTCGAATGGGAGGAAGTCGCCGCCGAAGCGGGCGATCGCCGCGCGGGCGCCTTGCGCGAAGCCGCGGCAGATCCCTTGTTCGCCGCCGCGCCGCTGGCCCCCGAACAACTCGAACGCGCGGCGCTCCAGCAGCCGCAACTCGCCGACCAGTTCGTCGCGCTCCACGCCGCCTATCGCCGCGCGGGGCAGCGGTTACAGATCATCGACGAGGCGCTGACCGGCGGCACCGCCGAGGGCAGCCGCCTGCCGTGGGAGGAGGTGCGCGACTGGTTCCACGATGCAGGCAATTACGTCGACAGCATCGACCGCGCGGCCGAAACGCTGGCGGGTCAGCTTCGCGGCCGCGAACCCTCGCCCGCGATCGAGACGATCGAGCGGCGGCTGCGCGACGCGCTCGGCATCTCGATCGTCTACAATCAGGCGCAGGCGCTGCGCGAATTCGACGCGACGATGCGGCACCTCGTCATCGATCCGGCGCAGCCGCCCGAGAGCCGCCGTTTTCAGCTCGCGCACCAGCTCGCCGCGCTCGCGCTCGCGAACGAGATCGCGGCGGTGGTCGAGGCCTCGCCGCTTCGGACCGCAGCGGCTCGCCAGCTTCTCCACGTCGGGCTCGCCAATTACGCCGCGGGCGCGGTGCTGATGCCCTATGGCCCGTTCCGCGCCAGCGCCCGCGCGGTGCGCCACGACATCGACCGGCTGCGGCTCGACTATGGTGTGAGCTTCGAGCAGGCGTGTCACCGCCTCTCGACGCTCCAGCGGCCCGGCGCGCGCGGCATTCCGATGTTCTTCTGCCGGGTCGATATGGCGGGCAATATCACCAAGCGGCACAGCGCAACGCGCCTGCAATTCGCGCGCTTCGGGGGCGCCTGTCCGTTGTGGGTCGTCCACGAAGCGGCGGCGATCCCCGACCGCATCCTCTTCCAGCTTGCCGAGACGCCCGATGGCCTGCGCTATGTGTCGATGGCGAAGGGGCTGGTAAAGCCCTCGGGCAGCTATGCGCGGTCGCCGCGCCGCTATGCCGTCGCGCTGGGGTGCGAGGCGCAATATGCCGCCGACTTCGTTTATGCCGACGGGGTCGATGTCGCCGCGCCACAGGCGGCTGCGCGCATCGGCCTGTCGTGCCGCATCTGCCCGCGCGACGACTGCGACCAGCGCGCCTTTCCGCCGAGCGACCGCCCGATCCTGGTCGACCCGGACCGGCGCGGGGTCGTGCCGTACCGGATCGGATAGCTAAACGTCATTGCGAGCGGAGCGAAGCAATCTCCAGCTATCGGCCTTGCGCAAGACCGATAGCTGGAGATTGCTTCGTCGCTTACGCTCCTCGCAATGACGAAGTTGTTCACGCCTTCACGATCCTCCGCTCGATCAGGCTGTGTGCGGTCGCAAGGATTGCTTCTTCGGGCGGACGCAGCGTCCAGCCGAGCGTTTCCATCGCATGGCGGCTGTCGCCGCCGCGAACATTGCCGAGTTCGGCGACGAGTTGTTTCAGTTCAGGCCGCACCAGCGCAAACAGCTTGAGCAACCAGTCGGGCATCTTGCGCGTCGGCACCTTCTTTGCCTGCCCGCCAAGGTTCGCGGTGAGGATGTTCGCAACGTCGATCATCTTCAGGAACGGCCCCGAGCAGACATAGCGCTCGTCGTGGATGCCCGGCGCGGTCAGCGCGCGATAATGGAGGTCGGCGACATCGCGCACGTCGATGATGCCGAAGCCGATGTCGGGGCACATCGGCACCTTGCCCTCCAGCAACTGCTTCACCAGCTCGATCGAGGTCGACAGGTCGTCGGACAGCAGCGGCCCGAACACTGCGGCGGGATTGACCGACGCGAATTCCATATCGCCGCCCTCCGCCGCGACCCAGTCGCGCGCTGCGCGTTCGGCGACCGTCTTGGAGCGCGGGTATGGCATTACGCCGGGATTATCGAGATTGGTCCAGTCGGCCTCGCTGTATATGCCGCCGCCATCGCCATGGCCATAAGCGATCGCCGCCATCGACGAGGTGAGAACGAAGCGCTTCACCCCCGCGCCTTTGGCAAAGCGCAAGGCGCGGAGCGCGCCCTCCCGCGCGGGAACGACCAGCTCGTCCGGATGCTTCGGTACGCCCAGCGGAAAGGGCGAAGCGACATGCGCGACATGGCCGCACCCCGCCATCGCCTCGGCCCAGCCGGCGTCGTTTTCGAGGTCGGCGGCGAAGAAGCGGAGCCTGGCGTCATCGACGTTCAGCCAGCCGCGCACTTCGCTTTCGCGCTTGAGGCTGCGGACCGTCGTGTTCACCGTCCAGCCGTTATCGATCAGCTGCCGGATCAGGAAGCCCGCGATATAACCGCTGCCTCCCGTGACCAATGCCGTGCCCGCCATGCGCCCCTCCCTTGCCTATGGCGAAGAGAATAGCGCATGAAGGTTGCAGGCCGAAACCTTATTTCATCAACACCAACTCTTCGGCCATGCTCGGATGCAAGGCCACGGTCGCATCGAAATCGGCCTTGGTCAGCCCCGCCTTCACCGCGATCGCCGCGGCCTGCAAAATCTCCGGTGAATCCGGCCCGATCATGTGCAGGCCTACGACCTGATCGGTCGCGGCATTGACGATCATCTTGTAGAGCGCGCGTTCGTTGCGCCCGGCGAGGACGTTCTTCATCGCGCGGAAATCGCTGGTGTAGACGCGGATCGAGCCGAGCTTGTTGCGCGCCTCGGCCTCGGTCATCCCGACCGCGCCGATCGGCGGATGGCTGAACACCGCGCTCGGAACATTCCGGTAATCGACCACGGTCGGCTTGCCGCCGAACACCGAGTCCGCGAACGCCTGTCCCTCGCGGATCGCGACCGGCGTGAGCTGGATGCGGTTGGTGACGTCGCCAACAGCGTAGATGCTGGGCACCGACGACCGGTTGTCGTCGCCGACCTTGATCGCCCCCTGCGCGTCGAGTTCGACGCCGATTTCCGCGAGGCCGAGCCCCTTGATGTTGGGCACGCGGCCGGCGGCGACGAGCACCGCATCGGCGACGATCGGCTCGCAATTTTCAAGGTGGACGGTCAGCGAGCCGTCGTCATTCTTCGCGATCGACTTGAACGGTGCGTTGAACTTGAAATCGATGCCCTTGGTCATCGAAATCTGGAGCAGCCGGTCGCGAATCTGCTCGTCATAGCCGCGCAGGATCGTGTCGCCGCGGTTGACGATCGTCACCTTGCTGCCGAATTCGTTGAAGATGCCGGCGAACTCGTTGGCGATATAACCGCCGCCCGCGATCACGATCCGCTTCGGCAGCGCATCGAGATGGAAGACCTCGTTCGAGGTGATCGCATATTCGCTGCCCGGAAATTCGGGAACGTGCGGCCAGCCGCCGGTCGCGATCAAAATGCGTTCGGCACTCAGTTCCTGCCCGTCGGCGAGCCGTACCTTCTGCGGGCCGATGACGGTCGCGCGGGTGCGGAAAACGGTGACCTTGTGGCTGTCGAGCGTCTGCCCGTAAAGCCCTTCGAGCCGGTCGACCTCGGCGAGCACATTGTCGCGCAGCACGTTCCAGTCGAACCGGCAATCGGGAACGTCCCAGCCGAACTTGCGCGCGTCGTGGATATCCTCGGCGAAATGGGCGCCATAGACGAGCAGCTTCTTGGGAACGCAGCCACGGATGACGCAGGTTCCGCCGACCCGATACTCCTCCGCCACCGCGACGCGCGCGCCGTGCGAGGCCGCGACGCGCGAGGCGCGCACGCCGCCCGAACCGGCGCCGATGACGAAGAGATCATAGTCGAAATCGCTCATGGATTACCCCTGATATAGACAGGCCGCTATTGGCAACGGCCGTCCATGTGGTTACGCGATAATAGCTTGCCAATCGAATTTTGCGCTTAGAGCCATCGGGTTCGTCATTGCGAGCGGAGCGAAGCAATCCAGGGCGGTTTACGCACACTCTGGATTGCCGCGCGGCTTCGCCGCTCGCAATGACGAAGGATATCATTCCCCCAACGCCGCCTGCATCAGCGCCTGCGTCGCCGGATCGAAGATAACCGTTCCTTCGGCGAGCCCTTTCGCCATTTCCTTGCCGAGTTCGACCCCGAACTGGTCGAACGGGTTGATGCCGAGCAGCACCGCATTCGCGAAGACGCGATGCTCGTAGAAGGCGATCAGCGCGCCGAGGCTGCGCGGGCTCACCTGATCGAGCAATATCGTCGTCGAAGGGCGATTGCCCGGATAGGCGCGCGCGCCATCCTCGCTGGTTCGCCCCGTCATCAGCGCGGCGCCCTGCGCGATGCAGTTGGCGACGAGCGTATCGTGATGCGCGTCGTCGAGCAGATGATCGGGCTCACGCGCGACGACGAACTCGACCGGGGTCAGATGCGTGCCCTGATGGAGGAGCTGGAACACCGCATGCTGCGCATCGGTGCCGACGCCGCCCCAGGTGATCGCGGCGCTCTGGTGGCCGAGCGGCGCGCCGTCGAGCGTCACCGACTTGCCGTTCGATTCCATTTCGAGTTGCTGAAGATAGGAAGGCAGCAGCCGCAGCCTTTCATCATAGGCGAAGACCGCGCGCGTCTGGCAGTCGAGGCGGTTGGCATAAAGCTGATCGACGAAGGCGGCGAGCAGACAGATATTGTCGGCGCCGTCGGCAAGGCGGAAATGCCGGTCCATCTCGGCCGCGCCTTCGAGCAGGTCGGCGAAGGCATCCCAGCCGAGCGCGAGCGCAGCGGGAAAGCCGATCGACGACCAGAGCGAATAGCGGCCGCCGACCGTTTCGCTGAACGGCAGGATGCGCGTCTCGTCGATCCCCCATTCCATCGCCTTGGCGGGGTTCGCGGTCAGCGCGATGAAGCGGCCGAGCGGATCGTCGACACCGGCCTCGCCCAGCCATTGCAGCGCCGAATTGGCGTTGAGCAAGGTCTCGGTCGTCGTGAAGGTCTTCGATGCGACCGCGACAAGCGTGTATTGAGGATCGAACTTTGCGAACGCCTCGGCCAGCGCCGCGCCGTCGACGTTCGAGACCACCGCGACGTCATAGCGTTCGCTGTGTCGCCCGAGCGCATCGACGAGCAGGTCGGGGCCGAGCGCCGATCCGCCGATGCCGATGTGGAGCAAATGGCGGATTTCGCCGAACGCGCCGGCCTCGATCGCATCGACCATCATCCGCATCCGCTGGTGCAGCGCCTGCGCGATATGCACGGATTCGGGCGCCCCCTCGCCGCGCTCGGCGCTATGCTCGGCGGCGCGGCCCTCGGTCGGATTGGCGATCCCGCCCGAGAAGAGCGTCTTGCGGCGATCGACGAAGCCTTGTGCATCGGCAAGTCCCGACAGGATCGCCAGTGCTTCACCGTCGAGATGCGTCTTCGCGAAATCGAAGCGGATGTCGGCAACGTTGCGGACGAGTATCTGAAGCCGCGCGTCCGGATCGGCGGCGACGAGATCGGTCAGCTTTTGCGGCTGCCAGGCGGAGAGCGCTTGCCACGCTTCGGAGGGAGCGGTCATTTGATTTTTCCTTATGTCCTTGATCGGGACTTTCATAAGCCCGCGACCGCCCTCGCGCCAGCGCCATCCGCCGATATTCGCTTGACGTGCAGACCTATTCGTCGCCAATGCGCGGAGATGACCAACGCCAGCATTACCGCCGAAAACGCCCCCGCCGACGATCCCCGTCCGGTCAAGCCCGAACCGACCCCCGTATCGGCGAAGGAAGAGGCGGTCGATACGATCCGTTTTCTCGCATTGCTCGCGGTCGCGGTGTTGATTTTCCGCAGCTTTTTCCTGTCGCCTTTCAATATTCCGTCGGAATCGATGCAGCCGCGGCTGCTGATCGGCGACTATCTGCTCGTGAACAAGATGGCCTATGGCTATTCGAAATACAGCCTGCCGTTCAGCGTGCCGCTGATCCCGGGCCGCATTTTCGCACGCACGCCCGAGCGCGGCGACGTCGTCGTGTTCAAGGCGCCGCCGGTCAACGACAATGACTATATCAAGCGCGTGATCGGCCTTCCCGGCGACACGATCCAGCTGAAGGACGGCATCGTCTGGCTGAACGGCAAACCGCTGAAGCGCGAGCCGATGGCCGATTTCGTCATCCCGGTGACGCAGAACATGATCGACGCCTCGCGGCAGACCGGCACCCTTCCCTGCTACGCCCCGCAGTTCGAGGAAGTGAGTGCGGCGGGCGAGCGCCAGTGCCGCTACAAGCAGTTCCGCGAAACGCTGCCGAGCGGCAAGAGCTATGCGATCCTCGACATCACGACGATCCCGCAGGACAACACCTCGCCGATCACCGTCCCCGAAGGCCATTTGTTCCTGATGGGCGACAACCGCGACCGCAGCGCCGACAGCCGCTTCCCGGCAGAGGAAAATGGCGGCATCGGGCTGGTTCCCGAAAAGAACCTCGTCGGCCACGCCCTCGTCGGCATGTTCTCGACCGACGGATCGGCGAGCTGGTTCAACCCGATCAGCTGGTTCACCGCGGCACGCTGGAGCCGCATCGGGGAAGGCTTTTGAGCGAACGCGTCTCCGCGGCGACGATCGCGGCGATCACCGGCGCCGACCCCCGCGACCTTGGCCTCTATCACGAGGCGCTGACCCACGGCAGCAGCGGGGCTGGCGACTATCAGCGGCTCGAATTTCTCGGCGACCGGGTGCTCGGCCTCGTCATCGCGTCGGAACTCTTCCGCCGCTTCCCAAAGGCGGCCGAGGGCGAGCTGTCGTCGCGGCTCCATGCGCTCGCCTCGGGCGAGACCTGCGCGCGGATCGCGCAGGCGCTCGACCTCAACGCGCATGTCCATTTCGGCAGCCAGGCGATCGGCGACGGCGGGCGGTATAGCGACAATATCGCCGCCGACGTGCTCGAGGCGCTGATCGGCGCGCTGTGGCTCGACCTTGGCGAGGAGGCGGCGCGCGCGTTCATCGTCGCCAGATGGGGCGACATGATCGAGGGTCAGGTCGCGGCGCCGAAGCACCCGAAGGCCGCGCTCCAGGAATGGGCGCTCGCCCGCAAGCGCAAGCCCCCCGAATATCGCCTCGTCCGCCGCGAAGGCCCCGACCATGCCCCGCGCTTCCGCGTCGCGGTCGCGATCGGCAAGCTCGCCGAGGCCGAGGGCGAAGGCGCGTCGAAGCAGGCAGCCGAGAAAGCGGCCGCCACGGCGCTGCTCGACATCGTGACACAGGAAGAAAAGAAATGACCCAGCGCTGCGGTTTCGTGGCCGTCGTCGGCGCGCCGAACGCCGGCAAATCGACCCTCGTCAACGCGCTCGTCGGCCAGAAGGTCGCGATCGTCAGCCCCAAGGCACAGACGACGCGCACCCGGCTGATGGGCGTCGCGATGGAAGGCCACGCGCAGATCGTCCTGATCGACACGCCGGGCATCTTCGCGCCCACGCGCCGGCTCGACCGCGCGATGGTCGCCGCCGCCTGGGGCAGCCTCGAGGAGGCCGAGGCGATCCTCGTCATGGTCGATGCCGCCGCCAAGCTGACGGGCCGCGTCGAGCGCGTTCTGGAGGGCGTCGCGAACCGGCCCGAGAAGAAATATCTCGTCCTCAACAAGGTCGACCTGACGAAGAAGGACAAGCTGCTCACCATCGCGACCGAATTGAATTCGCGGCTCGCGTTCGACGAAACCTTCTTCATCGCGGCGAGCAGCGGCGACGGCGTGCCCGAACTCAAGGCGCATCTCGCGGCATTGATGCCGGAGGGACCGTGGCACTTCCCCGAGGACGAGGTCAGCGACGCGCCCGAACGTATGCTCGCCGCCGAAATCACCCGCGAGCAGCTTTACCGCCAGCTCCACGAGGAGCTCCCCTATCAATCGACCGTCGAGACCGAGCTGTTCAAGACGCGCCCCGACGGCAGCGCCGAGATTCACCAGCAAATCTATGTCGCGCGCGACAACCAGCGCGCGATCGTGCTCGGCAAGGGCGGCAGCCGGATCAAGGAAATCGGCGCGAAGGCGCGGGCCGAATTGGCCGAGTTGATGGGCCGGAAGGTCCATCTATTCCTGCACGTGAAGGTCAAGGAAAACTGGGACGAGGACCGCGGCGTCTATCGCGACATGGGCCTCGACTGGGTCGATTGAGGGAAGCAAGATGGCGCACGATCCGTTCAATACCCCCGCCGACCGCATCCGCGGCGTCCTCAAATATTGGAAGGCCGGGCTCGCGATCGCCGCGGTGCTGGTCGTTCTTACCGAGCGCAATCTCATCGCGCGCGAAAACAAGGATCACCTCGTGAGCGGCGAGGTCGAGCGCATCGACACCGCGAACGGCAAACCGCGCGCGACGGTGCGCCTCGGCGAAGCGCAGGAAGCCGTGGTCGTGCTGCCGAGCGGCACGCCCTGCCACGCAGGATCGAAAATCCGCCTCGTGCGCCACGACAACGTAAGCCAGCACAGCTTCCGCCCTGCCGACCCGCCCTGCGCGGGCTAAATCCGCCGGCAATCGTCGGGCGGCGTCTGCCCGGCGAAGCGAGCATCGATCCAGTCGAGCGTCTCGTCGGTCCGCGGGCCGCGGGCGCCGTCGATATGGCTGCCACCCGGAATTTCGATCCAGCGCACCGGAGTACGGCGCTTGCACACCGCCTTTGCGAAGGTCCGCGTTACCGCCGGTGCGACCAGCGTGTCCTTCGTTCCCTGCGAGATCAGCAGCGGCCCCGGAACGCGCGCCGGGTCGACGCTGTTCGCGCGCATCGCCGCAGCGAAGGGCTCCATCCGCGTCACGTCCTTCTTCCTGACCGCCTGCCGCACCGAAAGGATGCCCAGGATCGTTCCGAGTTTCGGCTTGTTATTGAGTTCGATGCAATTGTTTTCGGCGAGACGGTGAATGACGCCCTGCGTGGTCTTGTTGGTGAAGCCATTGAGCGAATAGCCGAAGCGGCCAGACCAGCTGTGCAGCGTGAAGGCGAGAAGCAGGGCGCGGGCATTCGCATCGCTCGCCTGCCGCATATTGGCGCCGAGGTCGGTCGGCGGCACGGCGGCAGCGGTGCCGATCAGCGTCAGATCGGGCGCGTAGCTGCGCGCCGAAATCGCCGTCCATAGCGCGGCGTGGCCGCCCTGTGATTCACCCCAGACTACGAATCTGGTGCCCGCCGCCGCGCCGGGAATCGCGCGCGCCGAGCGCACCGCATCGAGGACCGAAAAGGCCGTGTCGTTGCCGACCAGATAGGGATGCGGCATCGCGCTGCCGAGCCCCGGATAATCGGGCGCCGCAACGACATAGCCGCGCCGCGCCATCGCCTCGACCATCGGGTTCGCGGTAAAGAAATCGGGATTGTTCGACGGTGCACATTTCCCGGCTACGCCCGAGGTGCCATGCGCCCAGGCGATGACGCGGCGCGGCGCGGCGGGGACGGCCTCGCGCGGCGCGACCACCATGCCCGTTACTTCCTGCCGCTGGCCATCCTGATTCGACGTCCAGTAGCGGACCCGCCACGCCTGGGTGCCCGGCGGAGTTTCGACGACCGGGTCGGCGGAAACGAGCGTTCCGGCCTGCTGCGCCGCGGCGGGGACCGAAAGCAGGGCAAGCGACAGGGCAAGCAAGCAGCGCATCGAATATCCTCTCGAAGCACCGATGCTACCATGTCACGAGAAAACAACGATCCTGTTTCTGCCTTGCCCTCGTCATTGCGAGCGGCGAAGCCGCGCGGCAATCCAGAGATGGCGTAAACCGCGCTGGATTGCTGCGCTTCGCTCGCAATGACGGGAGTTGTCAGTCCGCCGCCTTCTTCTTGGCCGGCGCCTTCTTCGCAGCGGGCTTCTTCGCCGCTGCCTTTTTCGCGGGCGCTTTCTTCTTGCCCTTCGCAGGCCCCTTGGCCGCGCGGGCATCGATCAGCGTGATCGCTTCCTCTTCGGTCAACGCCCCCGGCTCGATCGTCTTGGGCAAGGTGGCGTTGGTGGTCCCATCGGTCACATAAGGCCCGAAGCGCCCGGCCATCAGCTTCATCTCGCCGCCGCTGGTCGGATGCGCGCCAAAGGTCTTGAGAGGTTCGGCCTTTGCCCGCGCACCGCGTCCGCCGCCGTTTGCCGCATCGGCGATGCGCGCAACCGCGGCATTCATGCCGATGTCGAAGATTTCCGCCGTGCCCGTCAGCTTCGCATATTTGCCGTCATGGAGCAGATAGGGGCCATAGCGCCCCAGCCCCGCGACGATCGGCTTGCCGCTTTCGGGATGCGTGCCCACCTCGCGCGGCAGGCTCAGCAGCCGCAGCGCATAGTCGAGGTCGAAATCCTCGGCGGGGATGTCCTTCGGGATCGAAGAACGTTTCGCCTCCTTGCCCTCGCCAAGCTGGATGTAGGGCCCGAAACGCCCGCTGCGCTTCGACACCTCCAGCCCGCTTTCGGGGTCGGTGCCCATGGCCTCGGGGCCGCCATCGCCATTGTCGGGGCCGCTCGGCTGCGCGAATTTCCGCGTGAACTTGCAGTCGGGATAGTTGCTGCAGGCGATGAACGGCCCGAACTTGCCGCCGCGCAGCGCGAGCCGCCCGGTGCCGCAATTGGGGCAGAGACGCGGATCGCTGCCATCGCCCTTGTCGGGGAAGAGATAGGGGCCGAGAAATTCGTCGAGCGCCGCGGTGATCTCCGACGGCTTCTGCTCCATCACCTCGCCGGTGCGCGGCTTGAAGTCCTGCCAGAAGCGTTCGAGCACCGCCTGCCACTGCGCGCGGCCGCCCGACACGTCGTCGAGCTCCTCTTCGAGCCCTGCCGTGAAATCATAGCCGACATAGCGCTCGAAAAAGCGTTCGAGGAACGCCGTCAGCAGCCGCCCGCTCTCCTCGGGAATGAAGCGGTTCTTCTCGATTCGCACATAGGCGCGGTCCTTCAGCACCTGCAGAATCGAGGCATAGGTCGAGGGACGCCCGATGCCGAGCTCCTCCATCTTCTTGACGAGGCTCGCCTCCGAATAGCGCGGCGGCGGCTGGGTCTCGTGGCTTTCGACCTCGACTCCGGTCTTCGCGGGCGCGTCACCCTTGTTCATCGCGGGCAGCAGGCGCGCATCCTCGTCATCGCTGCTGTCGTCGCGGCTTTCATCGTAGAGCGCGAGGAAGCCGGGGAATTTCACCACTTGGCCCGTCGCGCGCAGCATCGTCTTGCCGGTGCCGTCGCTCAAATCGACGCTCGTGCGTTCGAGCCGTGCCGACGCCATCTGGCTCGCGAGCGCGCGCTTCCAGATCAGCTCATAGAGCCGCGCATGGTCGCCGCCGCCGACCTTGTCCTTGCCGAAATCGGTGGGGCGGATCGCCTCGTGCGCTTCCTGCGCATTCTTCGCCTTGGTCTGATATTGCCGCGGCTGGTCGGGGACATAGCCGCCGTCATAACGGTCGGCGATCGCCCGGCGCGCGGCGCTGATCGCGCTGCCGTCCATCTGGACGCCGTCGGTACGCATGTAGGTGATCGCGCCGTCCTCGTAGAGATCCTGCGCGACCCGCATCGTGTGGCTGGCCGAAAAGCCGAGCTTGCGCGCCGCCTCCTGCTGCAGGGTCGAGGTCGTGAAGGGCGGCGGCGGGTTGCGGGTCAGCGGCTTGGTCTCGACCGTATCGACGGTGAAATGCCCCGCCTTCACATCGGCTTCGGCGGCGCGCGCGTCGGCCTCGGTCGTGATCGACAGCCGCTCGATCTTGTCGCCGCGCCAGCGCGCGAGCCGCGCCCTGAACGGCGTCCCGCCCATCTCGAACAGGCCGGTCACCGACCAATATTGCTGCGTGACGAACGCCTCGATCTCGCGCTCGCGCTCGACCACCAGCCGCAGCGCAACCGACTGCACGCGGCCCGCCGATTTCGCACCGGGCAGCTTGCGCCAAAGCACCGGCGACAGCGTAAAACCAACGAGATAGTCGAGCGCGCGGCGTGCGCGATAGGCGTCGATCAGATCGTCGTCGAGTGCGCGCGGATGCGCCATCGCGTCGGTCACCGCCTGTTTGGTGATCGCGTTGAAGGTCACGCGGTCGACGCTCTGCGGCAGCGCCTTTTTGCTGCGCAGCAATTCCTGCACATGCCAGCTGATCGCCTCGCCCTCGCGATCGGGGTCGGTCGCGAGGATCAGGCGGTCGGCCTGCTTCGCCGCGTCCTGAATATCCTTCAGCCGCTTCGCCTTGTCGGGATAAAGCTGCCACTGCATCGCAAAGCCGTCGTCCGGGTCGACCGAGCCGTCCTTGGGCGGCAAGTCGCGAACATGGCCATAGCTTGCCAGCACCTTGAAATCGCGGCCGAGATATTTCTCGATCGTCTTCGCCTTGGCGGGCGATTCCACTATCACCAATTGCATTGAAAATTCGATCCCCGAAAACTCTCACACATGTACGCGCGAGGGTGGCGGGCGCTCCGGCCCTCCGTCAAGCGGATTTAGGGAGCGCCCGCGCCGGGGTCAACGGAGCGCGCTCAGCCGGCCAATGAGCACCTCGCTCGCGAGGCTGGCGGCCTTAGCAGCGCCCTCCTCATAATTGCCGGGCTTGGCGGTGAACGCGAACTTGCGCGTCTTGCCGAAGCGGAGGCCGCCGAATCCCATCACCGCCGCGACGCCGCCCGCGACATTGGCGCCCGACTGCAGTGCCTTGTCGGTGCCGCTCGAAGCGTCGCTCTTTTCGATGAACTCGCCCTCGACCGCGACGGGCGCCTTGACGGTGATCACCGCCTGCTTGCCGCTCGGCGCGATCAGCGTGATGCGCGAATAGTCGGCGCTGACCGACAACGCGCTGTTCACCTGCAACCCGCCGAAGCTGAACGCGCCGGGGCGCTTCTGCTGCGAAAAGTCGATCAGATAGACGACATCGACCACCCCGACCCCGCTTTCGCGCGCATAAGTATTGAGCGCCATGCTCGCCTGCCCCGCCGACATGTTGATTCCCATGCTGCTCATCCCCGAACCGAGGAAATCGCCGGGCACCATCAACAGCGAAGGGAGCGCGGTCGGCTTGAAATAGGTCGCCTTGCCCTTGCTGCCTTTCTCCAGCGCGATGTTGATGTCGAGCGGCACCTCCTGCGATTTGGTTTTCGCAAGCGCCGCATGGCCGAACAGCTCGGCGGCGGGCTGCACCGTGTAGCCGCCTGCGGTGAGTTGCGACACGAAGTCGGCATAGGCGGCATCGGTGATCGCCTGCATCATTTCGGGCGTCACGCCGACCAGTTCGCTCTTCGCCTTGGTCGTACCGCCGAAGGCGCCCATCAGGCCGCCGGTCGCGGCGGTCTGGTCCACCGATTCGAAGATGAAGCCGACGTTGAACGCGCCGACCGCGACGGTGGCGACGCCCTTCGCATTGGCCGGTCCCGAAATCTTGACCGGCTCCTGGTCCTTGGCGAAGCTGATGGCGGGCTGGGTCAGCAACGCCAGCGCGGCGGCGGCCGACAGCAATTTTTTCATGGGTCTTTCCTCCGACCCCTCGCCCCGCCAGCCGACCCATCCGACCGAAGAGAGAGGTTAATCGAAGCAACCCACGGCCCCCGCATCGGGCAGATGCGGGAGCGTGTCAATATTTGACGTCAGGGCGTCAGTTAGTCCGCCATTTGAAATCGGCCGGCAGGATGCATTTGCCCGCGTCATATTTGCCGACGCTGCGAATGACCTCCTTATCGTCGGGTTCGATCCGGCGGCCGCTGATCTGGCTGTCGATCACGCGGCGGACGAGCGCGTCGAGGCGCGTGACGAGGTAGCAGTCGATTGCCGGCGGCGCGTGCGGATTGCCGACGCCGCTGTCGTCGGTCAGGAACAGATAGCGCGACTGGGTGGCCGCCGCCATCGCGCGCATCGCATATTCGGCCTCGTCGGCGACGCCCGAGGCGGCGACCGGGGTGATATGGATGCGCTTGGCGCGCGCTGCCTCGGCCGCCTGCCACGTTCGTCCGAACAGGTCATCGTGCGGCGGCGCGTCGGCGACGAGCAGCAGCGACTTCACCGCATCGGGGCGCCAGTCCTGCCCGACCGCGCGGATCATTGCCTGATCCATCGCCTCGGGATAGTCGCCGCCGCCGGTCGCATATTGCTGCGCGAGCACGCCCTGCGCGCGGCCGATGTCGCGATCGAAGGCAATGGTGCGCGTGACATAATCGTCGCCGAGATCGCGGTAGAAGACGAAGCCGACGCGAATGTCGAGATCGCGGTGCTTTGCCGTGATCGACGAAATGATCGAGCGCAATTCGGACTGGAGATAGCGGATTTCGTCGCCCATGCTGCCCGTCGTGTCGACGACGAGCATCAGGTCGAGCTTGGTCGCCTTGACCGCCGCCTGGTTCGCGGTCAACCCGATGGTCTGACCGCCCGGCGCATCGGCGACCAGCACGGGCCGCGCGGCGGCGATGACGCTCCCCGCCTTCTTCGCCGACACGGTGATCCGCTCGCTCAGCCGGTCGAGGCCGGGGAAGAACACCGCGCTGCCGTCGGCCTGCGTCGCCATGGTGATGCTGTTGCCGTCGCTGCACGTCACCACGACGTCGGCGAAGGGGATCGGCTGGCCGCTGCGGTCGTTCACCTTCACCGTCACGACGCGCATCGTGTCGACGCGCGGCAAGTCGCGAATCTGCTGCCCCAGATCGCCGCGGCGGTTGACGTAGGCCGCATAGAGTTCGGGATTGAGCAGATCGTCATGCTCGCCTGCGGTCAGGAGTCCCGACTGCGGTTGCGGCTGCGGCCAGGGACGCGGCGGAACGATCGGCGCGCGGCTCTTGTAATCAGCCGACGACCCGGCGGCGATGCTCTCGGAAGACGATGGAGCGCTCGCCGCGGCGGGCGGGGCGATATCTCCCGACGCACGTGAGCCCGTAACCTCTACGGCTTCCGCAATGGGAGACGGCGGTGGAGGAGGGGGAGGAGGTGGTGGCGGCGGTGGCGGAGCCGGTTCCATCAGCTCGGCCGTCTCGGCCCGGTCGTCATCGCTCCCATAGCCGCGGTTCGCCTGCTCCTGGCGCGGCGCCGGCTCGGGATCGAGGCGCGGCAGCGGATCGGCGTTACGGCAGAAACCCTGCTGCGGGGCGATGGTGCGCGCGCTGGCGATCGTCACGGGCAGCGGCGCGGGTATGGCGGCGAGCACGGCGACCATCGTCACGCTCGTCAAAAGTCGGCTTCGCATCTTCGTCTCCCCGGCATGAGATACAATATCATCAACCTGTTGGTCAGCCGCTGAACGGTGGCTGAACCACGACGAATCGTTATATTATCGAAACTTGGCGCTCAGTGCGCCCGCTCACAGCAGCGAAATTCGCGCGCCGGCGTGCCGTTCGAGCCGCCCGGCGAGTTCGAGTTCCAGCAGCACGAGCTGCACCGCAGCGGCGGGGCGTCCCGATTGACGGACAATCTCGTCGATGGCCACCGGCGTCGGACCGAGCAGATTCGCGACGGCCGCGCGATCGCCCTCGCCCATCGGTTCCGCTGCAGCCGGCGCGGCGAAAGCCTGACGCGGCTCGCGCGCCATCCGGGCATCGATCGGCCCCACCGCCTCGAGCACATCGTCGACGGTCTGGATCAGCGTCGCGCCTTCGCGGATGAGCAGGTTGCAACCCTGCGCGCGCGGATCGAGCGGCGAGCCCGGCACCGCCATCACCTCGCGCCCGTAATCGCCCGCACGGCGCGCGGTGATCAGCGACCCCGATTTCGGCGCCGCCTCGATCACCACCGTGCCATGCGCCATCCCGGCGATGATCCGGTTGCGCGCCGGAAAATGCCGCGCGAGCGGTTCGGTTCCCGGCGGCTGTTCGGCGACCAGCAGCTGATCGGTGCCGATCCTGTCCTGCAACGCCGCATTTTCCGGCGGGAACGCGATGTCGATCCCGCTCGCGATCACCCCGACCGTGTTCCCGCCCATCGCGCCGACATGCGCCGCGGTATCGACCCCTCGCGCCAGCCCGCTGACCACCGTGACGCCGCGCGCCGCCAGATCGGCGGCGAGCTGGCGCGCGAAGCGGCAGGCGATCGCGGAGGCGTTGCGCGCGCCGACGATCGCGACGCACGGACGCTCCAGCATCGCGGTGTCGCGGCGCACGATCAGGACCGGCGGCGCCGCTTCGACTTCGCGGAGCAGCGGCGAATAGCCGCCGTCGTCGCAAAAGACATGCCGCGCGCCGAGCGCCGCGACCCGCGCGATCTCGCGCTCGGCGACCTCGGCCGGTGCGAGCCGCAACTTGCCGCCGCCGCGAACCGCAAGATCGGGCAAGGCCTCCAGCGCCGCCTCGCCCGAACCGAAGCGCTGCATCAGCTGATGCCAGCTCACTGGCCCGATATTCGGGGTGCGGATCAGGCGCAGCCGCGCGATCCGCTCGGCATGCGTCACGCCGCCCCGCCCTTCTTGCCGCCGATGCGCGGCTCGGTTCCCGCGCGCAGCCGCGCGATATTCTCGCGGTGCCGCCACAGCACGATCACCGCGAGCGCCGCGAGCCCGATCGCATAGGCGCGATGGCCGAGCGCTGCCGCGGCGATCGGCGCCGCCACCGCGCCCGCCATGCCGCCGAGCGACGAGATGCGCGAGAGCAGCGCCGTGCCGAGCCAGACAGCCGCGAAGATCACTCCGATCGGCCAGGCGAGCGCGAGCGACAGGCCGAGCAGCGTCGCCACCCCCTTGCCGCCGCGAAACCTCAGCCACACCGGATAGCAATGCCCGATCATCGCCGCCGCACCCGCGATCATCGCGCCGTCGGCGCCGGCTTCGGGCACGAAATGGCGCGCGAGCAGAACCGCGACCGCGCCCTTCGCGCCGTCGAGGATCAGCGTCGCCGCCGCCAGCTCCTTGCGCCCGGTGCGCAGCACGTTGGTCGCGCCGATATTGCCCGATCCGATCTGGCGCAGATCGCCTGCACCGAACATCCGGGTCAGGATGACGCCGAACGGAATCGAGCCCAGAAGATAACCCATCAGGGCGAGTGTCGCGATCAACATGCTGGCGTCCCCTACCCGCCGGATTCGCTCGCGGCGCTTCGCCGCGTCTTTTGGCGGCAAGCAGGGGCACGGGTCAACGCCGCGCTTGCCGCCGGGCGCGCGATTGGCGTATCGCCGCGTCCGATATGGATCATTCCCCTGCTCCCGACGCGCCTATTCTCTTCTTCGACAGCGGTCTAGGCGGCCTTACCGTCCTTGGCCCCACCCGAGCGCTGCTGCCGACCGCCCCGATCGTCTATGCCGCCGATTATGCCGGCCTTCCCTATGGGGAAAAGAGCAATGAGGAACTCGCCGCGCGCGTTCCGGCGCTGCTCGGACGTCTCGTCGAGCGCTATCAGCCGCGGCTTGCGGTGATCGCGTGCAACACCGCCTCGACGATCGCCCTGACGCATGTCCGCGCCGCGCTCGACCTGCCGATCGTCGGCACCGTCCCTGCGATCAAGCCCGCCGCCGCGCTGACGAAGAGCGGCGTGATCGGCGTCCTCGGCACCGAGGCGACGGTGCGCCAGCCCTATGTCGACGACCTCAGCGCCCAATTCGCGAGCGACAAGACCGTGCTGCGCCATGGCAGCCCCGCCCTCGTCGCCGCGGCCGAGGCGAAACTCAACGGCAGGCCGGTCGATACCGACGAAGCAGCCGAACGCGCCATTGCAGGGCTGCGCGATCAACCGGGCGGCGATGCGATGGATGTCATCGTCCTCGCCTGCACCCATTTCCCGCTGCTGCAAGACGAATTGCAGGCCGCGGCGGGCGCCGATGTCCGGCTGATCGATGGCGCCGCCGGGATCGCGCGGCGTATCGCCCATCTGACCGAAGGACAGCCGTGGCCCGCCGAGGTCGCGCCCGGCATCGCGGTCTTCACGCGCAGCGACGACCGCCCCCCGCCCCCGCCCGCCGCGCTCGCGCCCTATGGCATCGGGCGCATTGAGACAATTTGACCTATCTGCTGCGAATCGTTCGCACTGGCCTAAAGCCTCATTCGGCGTTATTGGCCCGCATGTTAATAGCCGCCGAAGCGAGCGGCCGAAGAGCCTGGACTGGCACCTGACATGCGGGGCTGAGACGTGAACTACAACGATATTTTCGCGCGCGCGATCGACCGGCTGCACGAAGAGGGACGCTATCGCGTCTTCATCGACATATTGCGCAACAAGGGCGCCTTTCCGAACGCGCGCTGCTTCGCGGGGCACAACGGGCCGAAGCCGATCACGGTCTGGTGCTCGAACGACTATCTGTCGATGGGCCAGCATCCCAAGGTCGTCGCGGCGATGGAGGAAGCGCTGCACGACGTCGGCGCAGGCGCCGGCGGCACGCGCAACATCGCGGGCAACACCCATTATCATATCGACCTTGAGGCCGAGCTTGCCGACCTGCACGGCAAGGACGGCGCGCTGCTCTTCACCTCGGGCTATATCTCGAACGAAGCCACGCTCGGCACGCTCGGCAAGCTGCTGCCGAACTGCATCATCTATTCGGACGAGCTCAACCACGCCTCGATGATCGCGGGCATCCGCAACTCGGGCTGCGAAAAGCGCGTGTGGCGCCACAACGATCTCGATCATCTCGAGGAGCTGCTTGCCGCCGACGATCCGGAAGCCGCGAAACTGATCGCGTTCGAGAGCGTCTATTCGATGGACGGCGACGTCGCGCCGATCCACGCGATCTGCGACCTCGCCGAGAAATATAACGCCCTCACCTATTGCGACGAAGTCCACGCCGTCGGCATGTACGGGCCGCGCGGCGGCGGCATCACCGACCGCGACGAAGCCGCGCACCGCGTGACGATCATCGAGGGCACGCTCGGCAAGGCATTCGGCGTGATGGGCGGCTATATCGCCGCCGACCGCAACATCATCGACGTGATCCGCTCCTACGCGCCGGGCTTCATCTTCACGACCAGCCTCTCGCCAGTGCTCGTCGCGGGCGTGCTCGCGAGCGTCCGCCACCTCAAGGAATCGAGCGTCGAGCGCGAGGCGCAGCAATCTGCCGCCGCTTACCTGAAACAGAGCTTTCGCGATGCCGGTCTGCCGGTGATGGATTCGACGACGCATATCGTGCCGCTGATGGTCGGCGACCCGGTGCGCGCGAAGAAGATCAGCGACATCTTGCTCGCCGAATATGGCGTCTATGTGCAGCCGATCAATTTTCCGACCGTGCCGCGCGGCACCGAACGCCTGCGCTTCACGCCGGGGCCGACGCATGACGAGGCGATGATGCGCGACCTTACCGAGGCGCTGGTCGAGATCTGGGACCGGCTCGAACTCGAACTCCAGAAAGCGGCGTGAGCGGGGTCTTGCGCTACGACGAGGTCGTTCTCGGCCGCCGCTCGATCCGCGGTTTCCTCGACAAGCCCGTTCCGAAGGAGCTGATCGCCGAGGTGATCGAGGTCGCGATGCGCGCGCCCTCGTCCTACAACAACCAGTGCTGGAATTTCTCGGTCGTCACCGGCGCGCCGCTCGACGCGATCCGCCGCGGCAACACCGACGGCATCCTCGCCGGCAAGCCCGACAGCCGCGAATTCCGCCGCTTCGACGTGGTGCCCGACGAGCATCGCGGGCGGCAGATCGAAGTCGCGAAGCAATTGTTCGGCGCGATGGGGATCGCGCGCGACGACAGGGACGGACGGCAGGACTGGGTACTCCGCGGCTTTCGTCAGTTCGACGCGCCGGTCAGCATCGTCGTCACCTACGATCGCGTCCTGCTCGGCAGCGACATCGCGCCCTTCGATTGCGGCGCGGTGACCAATGCGCTGGTCAATGCCGCCTGGTCGCGCGGGCTCGGCTGCGTGATCAACAGCCAGGGGATCATGCAGAGCCCCGTGGTGCGCGAACAGGCGCATATCCCCGACGATCAGGTCATCATGATCTGCGTCGCGATGGGCTGGCCCGACGAGACGTTTCCGGCCAACGCGGTGGTATCGAACCGCAAGGGCGTCGCGGAAGCGGTCCGCTTCGTCGGGTTCGACGATTAGGGCCTGATACTCTTTTGAATAAAACCGTGTGCTCCCGCGAAGGCGGGAGCCCATCTCCGGTCGGTGCTATTTTGAACCGGCCGGAGATGGGTCCCCGCCTTCGCTGGGACACAAGAGCCTTATATCCGCGCAGCTAGCGCGCCGGCCGCATCATCCCCCAGAAATGCGGCCCGCCGCCGGGCACGTCCCATTCGACCTCCGTCACGAACCCCAGCCGCTGATAAAGCGGCACATTCTCGGCGGTCGCGGTTTCCAGCCAGCAGGGCAGACCCTCGCCATCCGCCATCGCCGTCTGCGCGCGGATGATCCGCCCGCCGTGCCCCTTGCCCTGATACTCGGGGCGTACCCCGACATAGTGGAGATACCAGAAGCGTCCCCTGGGCCGATGCGCATCGATGCCGCCCTGCACCTTCAGCCCGCGCGGCAAGGCGGTGCCGAAGGTTGCGACCAAAGGTGCGACGGTGCGCAAAAATTCCAGCATGCCGCTATGGGCCCGTCCCGGCGCACGCCACAGCGATGCCGCCTCATCCTCTTCGGATCTCAATGCGACCCCGGCGCGTCTGTCGGCGGGCACCAGCACCCGGAACAGGCTTCGCAAGGCACGGGCACGGTGATCCGGATCGGGTAATATCCACGACAGCGCAGGATCGGACTGGAACGCTTGCGCCAGCGTTTCGATCAGCGCGGGTTGATCCTCGTCCCCCACTTCAACGATCCGGCTTGTCTGGTCCTCGCGATTCGTCATTGCGAGCAAAGCGAAGCAATCCAGAGCGGTTTACGCAAGCTCTGGATTGCCGCGTCGCTTCGCTCCTCGCAATGACGGACCTAATCCGTGGGTTATCAATCCCGACAGTAGCCCTCGCCTTCCTTGACGATCAGGCATTCCTTTTTGCCGACAAGATATTTGAGCCCCGTGTCCTCGCCGTTGCCGCGGTGCAGCGACAATTCCTCGCCGCCGCGCTTGAACTTGATGCCATGCTCGCTGTCCCAGCCCTCATAGGTCCCCTTGGTGTCGAGGTCCGACTGCATCTCCAGCTTGTATTTCTCGGGTGCGGTGGGGGTGATGGTAACGTACATGCCCTCAACGCCGGTCCATTTGCCCGCCCAGCTCGCAAAGCGATGCGGCGCGGTGGCGGGATCGGCGGCCGCATCGCCGCCGGCGTCCGCCGTTTCGTCGGGCGGCACCGTTTCGTCGGGAACTTCGGTGGTGGTCGTATTCTGCGCCGGCGCCGGCGCCTCGGCCTTTTCGCAGCCTGACAATATCGCCAACGCCGCGGCGCCGGCCAGGATCATGCTCGTTCGCATCTTGCTTCTCCTTATCCCATCCCAACGCATGGCCGCCGATAAGTTTCCTATTCGGTGATGATCTCGGCGAACTTCAGCGGATCGACATTGCCGCCCGACAGCGTGACCAGCGTCGCGCCGGTCAATTCTATCTTCCCCGCCAGCACCGCCGCGAGCGCCGCCGCCCCGCCGGGTTCGACGACCAGATGCAGCTTCTCGAACGCGATGCGCATCGCATGCCGCACCTCGCTCCGTGTCACGACGATGCCGCGCACGCCGCGCGCCTGCAACACCGCGAAATTGATCGGCCAGGTCTGCGGCGTCTGCAGCGCGTCGCACTCGGTCGGATAGGCGAGATCCTCGACCGACAGGATTTCGCCTGCCGCCAAGCTGCGCGTCACATCGTCCCATCCTTCGGGCTCGACCGCAACGATCCGTGCGTCCGGGCAAGCGAGCGCCAATCCCGCGGACAAACCGCCGCCGCCGCAACAGGCGATCACCTGATCGGGTTCCCCGATGCCGCGCGCCACCATCTGCGCGCGCGCCTCGATCCCGGCGCTGCCCTGCCCCTCGATGATCCACGGATCGCCATAGGCATGGACGAGCGTCCCGCCGCGTTCGTCGAGCAGCTTTGCCGCGACCGCATCGCGCGATTCGGTGACGCGGTCGTAGAGCACGACCTCCGCCCCAAGCGCGCGCGTCGCCGCGAGCTTCATCACCGGCGCGTTGCCCGGCATCACGATCGTCGCCCTGATCCCCAGCCGCTTCGCTGCCCAGGCGACGCCCTGCGCATGGTTGCCGCTCGACACGCCGACGACGCCTTCATTCGCCTGCTCGGGGGTCAGGTCGGTCAGCCGGTGCCACGCGCCGCGGATCTTGAACGCACCGACGGGCTGCAGGCACTCGGCCTTGCACCATATCGTCCGGCCCTCGACCTCGAGCGGCAGCAGCGGGGTTTGCGGGAGCAACGCAGCGACTTTCGCCGCCGCGCGTTCGACCCCTGCGAGCGTTGGCGCGCGGTCCGGGTCGAGCAGGGTCTGGGGGCTTTGCTGTGTCATCGCTTCGTCCTATAGGCCGCGGCATACAAGACAAGCCGCATAGTCAGGCGCAGGAGAATTTTCACGATGAGCAAGGTATTGGTGATCGGCGCAGGCGGCGTCGGTTCGGTCGCGGTGCACAAGATGGCGATGAACGCGGACATCTTTCCCGACATCACGCTGGCCAGCCGCCGCAAGTTCAAGTGCGACGCGATCGCCGAGTCGGTGAAGGCACGCACCGGCGTGACGATCCAGACCGCCGAAGTCGATGCCGACCATATCGACGCGACCGCGGCGCTGATCCGGCAGATCGGCGCGACGCACGTCGTGAACCTCGCCCTGCCCTATCAGGATCTGACGATCATGGAGGCGTGCCTGTCGACCGGCGCACATTATCTCGACACCGCCAACTACGAGCCGCGCGACGAGGCGAAGTTCGAATATCACTGGCAATGGGCCTATCAGGACCGCTTCAAGGAAGCGGGTCTCATGGCGCTGCTCGGTTCGGGCTTCGATCCCGGCGTAACGAGCGTCTTCACCACCTGGCTTCGCAAGCATCATTTCGACCGTATCGACACGCTCGACATCCTCGACTGCAACGGCGGTGACCACGGCCAGCATTTCGCGACCAACTTCAATCCCGAGATCAACATCCGCGAAGTGACCGCAGTCGCGCGCCACTGGGAAAATGGCGACTGGGTCGAAACCCCGCCGATGTCGGTGAAGCAAAGCTTCGACTTCGAGGCGGTCGGGCCGAAGAATATGTACCTCATGTATCATGAGGAGATCGAAAGTCTGAAGACCCACCTGCCCGAGATCCGGCGCATCCGCTTCTGGATGACCTTCGGCGACGCCTATATCCAGCATCTGACCGTCCTCCAGAATGTCGGCATGACGCGGATCGATCCGGTGATCTATGAAGGCAAGGAGATCATCCCGCTGCAATTCCTGAAAGCCGTGCTTCCCGAACCGTCGAGCCTCGGCGAAACGACGAAGGGCAAGACCAACATCGGCGTCATCGCCACCGGGCTTGGCAAGGATGGCAAGGAAAAGACGCTCTACCTCTACAATATCTGCGACCATGAAGAGGCTTATGCAGAAACGGGCAATCAGGCGGTGAGCTACACCACCGGCGTCCCCGCGATGATCGGCGCGGCGATGATGGTGACCGGCACGTGGAGCGGCAAGGGCGTGTTCAACATGGAGCAGATGGACCCCGACCCGTTCATGGACATGCTGAACAAGCAGGGCCTGCCGTGGCAGGTGAAGGAACTGGAAGGCCCACTGGACTTCTAGATCAGCTTCCGTGCCCCTGCGAAGGCAGGGGCCCATCATCCGACTTTCCGTCTTCAACCGGCGAGGATGAATGGACTATGGCAGGAGATAGGCCCCTGCCTTCGCAGGGGCACGGAGTGGTTTGGTACAACCTCACTCTCTCGAATACCAAGAGGTTTCCCATGACCGCCTATCTCGCCCCCATCGCCCTGCTCTGCCTCTCGAACATCTTCATGACCTTCGCCTGGTACGGGCATCTGGGCGATCTTTCGCGTCCGACGTGGCTCGCGATCCTGATGGCGTGGGGCATCGCCTTTTTCGAATATTGCCTGGCGGTTCCCGCGAACCGCATCGGTTATGGCGTTTACAGCGCCGCCGAACTCAAGACCTTGCAGGAAGTCATCACGCTGGTCATATTCGCGGGGTTCGCGGTCTTCTGGCTCGGCGAGAAGCTGACCGTGAACCATCTCGTCGGCTTTGCTCTGATTGCGGCGGGGGCGTTCTTCATCTTCAAAGGACCGATCACGGTCGCATAGGATACAACGACATGGAAACCCGTGCCGGCGACCCCGGAGCCTTTGCCCGTTTCGACCTGACCCGCGTCCCCTCGCCCGCCTTCGTCGTCGATGCCGCGAAGGTCCGCGCGAACCTGTCGGTCCTGCGCCGTATCGGCGATGCGTCGGGCGCGCGCGTGCTCGCGGCGCTCAAGGCCTTCTCGATGTGGTCTCTCGGCCCGACCGTGGCGGACTATCTCGACGGCGTCTGCGCTTCGGGCCTCTATGAGGCGAAGCTCGGCCGCGAGGCCTATGGCGGCGAGGTCGCGACCTATTGCGCGGGCTACAAGGAAGCCGACCTGCCCGAAATAGCCGCGCTGTCGGACCATCTGATCTTCAACTCACCCGGCCAGATCGCGCGCTTCCGTCCGCTCCTCGACGAATTGCGCGCGAAGGGCGAGCGCTTCGACGTGGGCCTCCGCATCAACCCGATGCACAGCGAGGGCGAGACCCCGAAGTACGACCCCGCCGCGCCGTGCAGCCGCCTCGGCTTCCCGGTCACGCAACTGCTTCCCGAACATATGGAAGGCGTCGACGGCGTGCATATGCACAGCCTGTGCGAACAGGATTTCCCGCCGCTTCAACGCACCTGGGCCGCGGTGCAGCCGATGCTACGCCCCTTTTTCGGGCAGCTCAAATGGATCAACTTCGGCGGCGGCCATCACGTCACCCGCGCCGATTATCAGGTGGACGACCTCATCGCCTTCCTGAAGCAGGTGCGCGCCGCAACCGACTGCGACGTGATGATCGAGCCGGGCGAAGCAGTGGCGCTCGATGCCGGCATCCTCGTCGGCGAGGTGCTCGACCTGTTCGACAACGGCATGGCCGTGGGCATCACCGACATTTCGGCGACCTGTCACATGCCCGACGTGATCGAGGCGCCGTACAGGCCGGCCATGCTGGATGAAGGAACGGAAGGCATGCCCACGCGCCTCGGCGGCCCCTCGTGCCTCGCGGGCGACGTGATCGGCGACTATCGCCTGCCCGGCGGCGCGCGCATCGGCCAGCGCTTCGCCTTCCTCGATCAGGCACATTATTCGATGGTGAAGACGAACACCTTCAACGGCGTCCCCTTGCCCTCGATCTGGCTGTGGGACAGCGAAACCGACGAGCTCCAGCTGGTCCGCGATTTCGGCTATGAGGATTTCAAGACGCGCCTCAGCTGACGTCGGCACCGATCTCCGCCAGCGCCTGGTGGATGTCGCTGACCACCACCGATCCCTCGCCGACCGATGAGGCGACGCGCTTCACCGATCCCTTGCGGACGTCGCCGACGGCATAGATGCGCGGCCAGCTCGTCTCAAACCGGCTCGGCATCCGGTCGAGCGACCAGCCCGCCTTGACCAGTTCGAGCGGCGCGATGTCGGCGCCGGTCTTCACGAACCCGCGCTCATCGCACACCATTTCGCGCGGCAGCCAGCGGGTGTTGGGGCTCGCGCCGAGGAAAAGAAACAGGAAACCGCAATCGCAATGCCCCTCGGCACCGGTTTCACGGCAGCGATAGGTGATGCCGTCCAGCCGCTCCGCGCCGCGCAGCCCCACGACGTCGGTCGAGGGAATGATCTCGATATTCGGATGCTCCTCCAGCCGCTTGACCAGATATTCGGACATGGTGTCGCGCAGGCTTGCGCGGCGGAACACCACGCGGACCTTCTTCGCCACGCTCGCTAGATAGATCGCGCCCTGCCCCGCCGAATTGCCCGCGCCGACGACCGTCACCTCGGCATCGCTGCAGAGCTGCGCCTCCATCGGCGTCGCGCCATAGAAGATGCCGCGCCCCTCATAGGCTTCGATGCCGTCGATCGGCAGCCGCTGATATTGCGCACCCGACGCGATGACGACCGCGCGCGAACGCAACCGCCGTCCGTCGGCGAGGCTGAGGCAATAGGCGTCGCCATCGCGGTCGAGAGCGCTCGCGCGCACCGGCGCGACGAGCCGCGCGCCGAATTTCTGCGCCTGCACCGTGGCGCGCCGGGCGAGCTCGTTGCCCGAAATGCCGGTCGGGAACCCAAGGTAGTTCTCGATCTTCGATGAGGTGCCCGCCTGCCCGCCCGGCGCGAGCGAATCGATCGCGATCACCGTTAGCCCTTCGGACGCGGCGTAAACCGCCGCAGCCAGACCGCCGGGGCCGCTGCCGACGACGATCACGTCGGCGGTCGCCCCGTCGGGAAGCAGGTCGAGCCCCAGACCCTGCGCCAATTGCTCGGGGGTCGGCTGGATCAGCACGTCGGCGGCGCCGAGGATCACCGCAGGCAATTGTTCGTCCGTCAGGCCGCGCTCGGCCATCAGATGTGCCGCGACCGGACCGTCGGCCGGGTCGAACCAGCGATGCGCGACGCCATGCTTGGCGAGCAGGTCGCGCACCGCATAGACGCCGCGATCCATCGCCGCGCCGATGACGATCACGGCCGCGAAGCCGCGGTGATTGCTGAATTCGCGCCGCGCCGACAGCACGCGAATGAAAATGTCCGAATAGTGCGAATTGCCCGCAATCAGGCGATGGAAGTCGGCGTTCGCGATCCGCAATATCGCGCCGTCAGCCCCCATCTCCACGCGCGACAGATGGCGCTGCCCGGTGAGTACCGACAGGTCGCCCGCAAACTGCCCGCGTTCCATCCAGCCGACCCGTTTCCGCCCCTCGTCGGTCGATGCAAAGATGTCGGTATGGCCCGACAGGGTGACGATGCAGTCGGGCGCCATCGCGCCCTCCTCGACGATCAGGTCGCCCGCGCGGTGCGATTCGACCGTGCCGAAGGCCTGCAACTCGTCGAGTTCGGCGTCGGTGAAGGTGTGATTCACGTCGGCACGGGAAACCATAAGCGGGCGTGTCCTTTCTGCGGGCGTCCATCGTGTCTAGCGCGGGCCCGTGCACTTGTCTTGCCCCCCTTCGGCGCAGCGCAGCCCCGGTTCGGCGCGCCTGTTGCCGCCGCGTTACAAAATTGCGCGATAGGGTCTTTACAGGGGGGACCCCCCTCAATATATCGCCCCCGCTGCCCCAGGGGGACTTCCAATAACCGCAAGGCAGCCTTTGTGTTTAACGTTATTTTTGGGGGTCCCTTGAGTTGCACCAGCATCATAGCGCCCACGGGCTGATTCAGGCACTTTCGCCGGTCGAACCTGTCACGCTTGTCCGTCCGCACGCCGCGGCGCGCGCAGCGCGTTTCTTCATCGAGCGATTTCCCGGCACGACCATGTACGCGGTCAAGGCGAATCCGTCGCCCGACCTGCTGCGCATCCTCTGGGATTCGGGCGTCACCCACTATGACGTCGCCTCGATCGCCGAGGTGCGCCTCGTCGCGCGCACCCTGCCCCAGGCAACGCTTTGCTTCATGCATCCGGTGAAGGCCGAGGAAGCGATTTCCGAAGCCTATTGGAAGCATGGCGTGCGCACCTTCTCGCTCGACACGATGGACGAGCTCGAAAAGATCGTCCGCGCGACCGAGGGCGCGGCCGACCTCAACCTGCTCGTGCGCCTGCGCGTCTCGTCCGACCATTCGAAGCTCAGCCTGGCCGCCAAGTTCGGCGCCGAGCCCGAAGAGGTCGCCGAACTCCTCATGGCGACCCGTCAGGCCGCCGACGCGCTCGGCATCTGCTTCCACGTCGGCAGCCAGGCAATGACCCCGCACGCCTATGCGCAGGCGATGGAGCGCGTCCGCGCCGCGATCGTCGCGGCGGCGGTGACGGTCGACATCATCGACGTCGGCGGCGGCTTTCCCTCGACCTATCCGGGCATGGAGCCCCCGCCGCTCGGCGCCTATTTCGAGACGATCCATCGCAGCTTCGAGAGCCTGCCGATCAGCTATTCGGCCGAGCTCTGGTGCGAGCCGGGCCGCGCGCTGTCGGCCGAGTACAGTTCGCTGATTGTGCGCGTCGAAAAGCGCCGCGGCGACGAGCTCTATATCAACGACGGCGCCTATGGCGCGCTGTTCGATGCCGCGCATGTCGGCTGGCGCTTTCCGGTGACGCTGCTTCGCGAAACCGCGAGCGATGCCGAGATGACGGCGTTCAGCTTCTATGGCCCGACGTGCGACGACCTCGACCATATGGCGGGGCCGTTCTTCCTGCCGGGCGACATCAAGGCGGGCGATTTCATCGAGATCGGGATGCTCGGCGCCTATGGCTGCGCGATGCGCACCAAGTTCAACGGCTTCGGCGCGGAAGAAATCCACGTCGTCAGCGACGAACCGATGGCGAGCCTCTACACTGGCGAAGTCGAACAGGAACGCCGCAGCGCGACGGTTACCAAGCTCTTCTGACCGAACCCAAGGCGACCGAAAATCAGGGGCCGGCGGCAGCGATGCCGCCGGCCTTTTGCTGTCGGCTGCGGCGAACGACGGGCGCAGGTGATTGACGACGCTGGACGAAAGTTACAGACCGGCCTCATCCAAAAAACCAAAGGGAGCGGCTCTTCATGCGCAAATCGACGGTTCTGGGTGCAAGCCTGTTCCTGCTTTACCCGCAACTTGGCGCCGGACAGGAGGCTCCGCCGTCAGCCGCCACCGCCGATTCCGCGACCGGAAGCGCGCGCACCGCCGCGCAGCATCGCTTCACCGGCGAGGATCTGTTCGACCTTTCCATCGCCGCCGATCCGCAGATCAGCCCCGATGGCCGCCATATCGCCTATGTCCGCCGGTCGAACGATATCATGTCCGACCGGGCGGTCGGCGCCATCTGGCTGATCGACACCCAGACCGGGGACGATATTCCGGTCGCGGCCGATCAGGGCTCCGCCTTCTCGCCCCGCTGGTCGGCCGACGGCAAGCGCCTCGCCTATATTTCGACCGCGGGCGGCAGCGCGCAGCTTTGGGTGCGCTGGATGAACGGCGGCGAGGCCGTCCGCCTGACCAGCCTCCCGACCAGCCCCTCCAGCCTCAGCTGGTCGCCCGACGGCCGCTCGATCGCCTATACGATGCTGGTCAAGGACGAAGGCCCGCGGCTCGGCCATGCACCGGGGAACAAGCCCGAGGGGGCGAAATGGGCGGAACCGCTCGAAATCCACCAGCTCCTCACCTATCGCGCCGATGGAGAGGGCTATCTCGAACCCGGATTCGAAAAGATTTTCGTCGTGCCCTCGACCGGCGGCGCGCCGCGGCAGCTGAGCTTCGGCCCGTATCACGACACCGGCCCGGTCAGCTGGTCGCGCGACGGGCGCACGATCTATTTCGGCGCGAACCGCAATCCCGGCTGGGAAACCGACCCGGTCGATGGCGAAGTCTATGCGCTCGATATCGCCAGCGGGGCAATCGCCGCGCTGACCGACCGCAACGGCCCCGACGGTAGCCCGATCGTTTCGCCCGACGGCCGGCTGATCGCCTATACCGGCTTCGACGACAAGCTGCGCGCCTATGAGAATAATCAGGTCTATGTGATGAACCGCGACGGCAGTGGGAAGCGCAGCCTGACCGGCGCCTGGGATTTCAGCGCCGACGCGATCCTCTGGGACGCCGGCAGCCGCGGCATTTACGCCCAATATGACGATCATGGCGAAACCAAGGTCGCGCGCATCGGCCTCGACGGATCGGTCCGCGACGTCGCCACGGGGCTTTCGGGGGGCGGCCTCGACCGACCCTATACCGGCGGCAGCTTCTCGGTGTCGAACAACGGGACGATCGCCTTCACCGGGGGAACCGCCACGCGGCCTGCCGAGGTCCAGCTGACCCGCGCCGGCGGCTCTCCCCGCATGTTGACCGACCTCAACCGTTCGCTCCGCGAGGTGAAGGCGCTCGGAGAAGTCCGCAAGATCAGCGTCCCGTCGAGCCATGACGGCAAGACGATCGAGGGCTGGCTCACCCTTCCGCCCGCCTATGTCGAGGGACAGCGCGTCCCGCTGATCCTCGAAATTCACGGCGGCCCCTTTTCGGCTTATGGTCCGCATTTCTCCACCGACGATCAGCTTTATGCCGCCGCGGGCTATGCCGTCCTCTCGGCCAATCCGCGCGGCTCGACGAGCTATGGCGCGGCCTTCGCGAACGAGATCGACAAGGCCTATCCGGGCAACGACTATTTCGACCTGATGAGCATCGTCGACCGCGCCGTCGCGCTCGGCATCGCCGACCCCGATGCGCTGTTCGTGACCGGCGGCTCGGGCGGCGGCGTGCTGACCAGCTGGATCGTCGGCAAGACCGACCGCTTCAAGGCGGCGGTCGCGCAAAAGCCGGTGATCAACTGGACGACGCAGGCGCTGACCGCCGACGGCCCCGGCCTGTTCGCGCGCTACTGGCTCGGCGCGATGCCGTGGGAAAAGCCCGAAATCTTCTGGAAACAATCGCCGCTCTCGCTCGTCGGCAATGTCAGGACACCAACGCTCGTCATCGTCGGCAGCGAGGATTATCGCACCCCGGCCAGCGAGGCCGAGCAATATTATACCGCACTCCGCCTGCGCGGGGTGCCCAGCGCGCTGATCAAGGTGCCCGGCGCAAGCCACGGCGGCATCGCCGCGCGGCCGTCGCAATCCGCCGCCAAGGCCGCCGCGATCCTCGCCTGGTTCGAAAAATACCGCAAAGGCTGGACGCCGCCCGCCGCAGCACCGGCGGCGCCCTGATCGGCGGGAGGCACAGCATCATGCTCTCCGGCATCCGTATCGTCGATCTTACGACCGTCATCTTCGGCCCCTATGCGACGCAGATGCTCGCCGACCTCGGCGCCGAGGTGATCAAGGTCGAAGCCCCGGGACTCGGCGACGTCTCGCGCTATCTCGGCAGCGGGGTTCCCGATCCGACGATGGGGTCGATCCATCTGACCGTGAACCGCGGCAAGCGCTCGATCGCGCTCGACCTCAAGAAGCCGGAGGATGCTGCCGTGCTCCGCGATCTGGTCGCGGGCGCCGACGTCTTCTTCCACAATATCCGCGGCAAGGCGATCGAGCGGCTCGGCTTCGATTATGCGAGCTGCAAGGCGCTCAAGCCGGACATCATCTATGTCCACGGCACCGGCTTCGGGCAGGACGGTCCCTATGCCGACCTTCAGGCCTATGACGACGTCATCCAGGCCGCGAGCGGCACGACGAGCCTCTTGCCCCGCGCCGACGGCAATCCGCGGCCGCGCTACATACCGTCGCTGATCGCCGACAAGCTCGCCGGCCATTTCGGCGCGCAGGCGATTCTCGCCGCGCTCGTCCATAAATTGCGCACCGGCGAGGGTCAGGCGGTAGAGGTGCCGATGTTCGAATGCTTCACGGCGTTCATGCTGACCGAGCATTTGCGCGACGATACGCTCGACCCCGCGATCGGGCCCGCGGGCTATCCGCGCCAACTCGACCCCGAACGACAGCCCTTCCCGACTGCCGACGGCTATCTCGCTATCGTTCCCTACACCCCCGAATCGACGGCGCGGCTGATGGGCCTCATCGGCAGCGAGGCTTTTCTCGCTTCGCCCGAGTTCGAGGCGGCGAAAGCGAAAGGCCAGCAGATGCCGCTCGTCTATGCAGAGATCGCGCGCAAGACGCCGGCAAAAACCAACGCCGAATGGCTCGAACTCTTCGCCGCCAACGATATTCCTGCGAAGGCAGCACGCGACCTTCAAGATGTCCGGGAAGACCCGCATCTCGCCGCCACCGGATTCTTCCGCCGCCGCGAACATCCCGACGTCGGCGGCTTCTACGAGATGCAACCGCCGGTGAAATATGGCGCGGCCCCCGCGCGCGAACTCGGCTTCGCGCCCAGAATCGACGGCGACGGCGCCGCGATCCGCGCCGAACTCGCGCACGGCAAGGGATGAACATCGCCCGTTGCATAATGGCGCGTGCGGCCTAGCATCGCGCGCACGGACAAAAGGGGGAACATATGTCGCAAAGCCTGCTCGCACCCGGCGCGGTGCTCGTGCTGTGGACGCTCGTGATGGCCGGCTGGGTCGCCGCGACGCGCCTGCCGGCGCTCAAGAAAATGGGGGTCGATCTCAAGACCGCACCGCCGGGCGGCCGCGGCGCCGATCTGGAGGGCGTGCTCCCGCCCCAGGTCAACTGGAAGTCGCACAATTATACCCATCTGCTCGAACAGCCGACCATCTTCTATGCGACGATCATCTTCCTGCACCTGTCGGGTGGCAACACCGGCCTGACGCGCGGGCTCGCCTGGGCCTATGTCGCGATCCGCATCGTCCACAGCCTCTGGCAATCGACGGTGAACCGCATCCCGGTGCGCTTCACCCTGTTCCTGCTATCGACGCTCTGCCTGTTCGTGCTGGCGGTGCTGGCCGTGATCGCAACACTGGGCTGAGGGGGAAAGAAGGATGGAAACGAATGCCATATTGGGACCGGTCGCGACGCTCGCGCTCTGGTCGATGGTCATGTGGGTCTGGATGTACGCGACGCGCATCCCGGCAATGAGCCGCGCCAAGATCGACGCGAAGAATCTCGTCGGCACGACGGGCCGCGGCCTCGACGAGGTGCTGCCAGCCGAGGTCCAGTGGAAAGCGCACAACTATAATCATCTGATGGAGCAGCCGACGGTCTTCTACGCCGTCGCGCTGGCGCTCGCGGTCGGCGGCCTTGGCGGCGGACTCAATGCGAAGATCGCCTGGGCCTATGTCGGCCTGCGCATTCTGCACAGCCTCGTTCAGGCGACGGTGAACCGCGTCTTGTGGCGCTTCGCGATCTTCGCGCTGGCCAGCCTTGCGCTGATCGCGCTCTGCCTGCACGCCTTCATGGGCTTCGTGCTGCACTGAGCTTTCAGCGACTGAACCGTGCGGCCAGTTCCACATGGGTCGACCAGCGGAACTGGCCGACCGGCTGCACCCGGTCGAGCGCATAGCCGCCCGCGACAAGCAGCTTCGCATCGCGCGCGAAGCTCGCGGGGTTGCAGCTGACATAAGCGATCACGGGCACCGCCGATGCGGCGAGCTGCTTGACCTGCTCCTCGGCTCCGGCGCGCGGCGGATCGAGGATCACTGCGCCGAAGCGGTCGAGTTCGGCGGGAACAAGCGGCCGGCGGAACAAATCGCGATGCTCGGTCGCGACGAGCGCCCGCGCGCGGTTCGCCGCCCCCGTCAAGGCCGCAATCGCATCGCGCGCGCCCTCGGCGGCGTAGACTTTGCGCCCTTCCGCAACCGACAGCGCGAAGGTGCCGACACCCGCGAACAGGTCGGCGACCGCACCGGCCTCGCCGATCGCACTCCGCACCGACTCGACCAGCGCCGCCTGCCCCGTCGCGGTGGCTTGCAGAAAGGCGAAGGGCGGCACCTCGACGCCGATCTTGCCGAAATGCACCGTCGGCGGCTCCGGCTGCCACAGCGTCTCCAGCCCGTCGCCCTGATCGATCGCGAGCCGTGCCAGCCGATGCTCGGCGGCAAAATCCTGCAGCGCCATCGCCGCGTCGAGCCCCTCGGCCCTGACGCCTTCCAGCACCACCTCCGCGCCCTGATCGAGCATCTGCAGCTTGACCTTCACCGGGCGCCGCTGCGGCGCAATCGTGGCGAGCAGGCTGCGGATCGGAGCGACGAGCGCAAACAGCTCGGGCACCAGCAGCGGACACATCCGCATATCGACGACCTGATTGCTCTGCGCCGCATTGAAGCCGAGCGCGACCTGCTTGCCGATCTTGAGCGCGGTCAACGCCGCGCGGCGACGGCTCGCGGGCGGCGACAACAACGCGGGCAGGACTTCGCCCGCCGCGACCTGCTGCCCCTCCAGCGCGCCGACGACGCGGTCGCGCACGAAATCGGCAAGTGCAGCTTCGGCGACATGCTGGAGCTGGCACCCGCCGCATTTGCCGAAATGGCGGCACACGGGCTCCGCCCGGTTCGGTCCCGGCATCAGCGTCCCGTCGGCAGCGAGACGATCGCCCGGCACGCCGCCCGCGACATGGCGTCCGTCGGCGGTCACGCCGTCGCCCCGCGCGGCAATGCGCTCGATCAGCGCGGCTTCGCTCATGTCAGTCCCTTATCAGATCGTCGGCAACAAGGCCGGGGCCTATACGGCGCGCCTGCGCGATATGCCAGCCCACCGCTGCCACCGCCGCGTCGAACGCATCACCGCCGTGCGCCAGCATTGCCCCGCACGCGCCCGCAAGGACATCGCCCGTTCCGGCTGTCGCGAGCCAGGGGCTTCCCGGCCATGCCGCGACGACGCGGCCATCGGGCGCGGCGACGATGGTATCGGCGCCCTTGTAGACCATAACCGCGCCCGCAATTTTCGCGGCCGCCCGCGCGCGATCGATCTTGCTGCCCGCAAGGTCGGGAAAGGCGCGCGCGAATTCGCCTTCGTGCGGGGTCAGGATCGCCGCGACGCCTCCCCGCCGCAGGCGCGGCAGCGCCGCCTCGATCGCCGCCGCGTCGAGCACGAGCGGCCTGCCCGCATCGAGCGCCGCCGCGACATCGCGATCCAGGGCTTCGCTCGCCGGATAGCCCGGCCCGATGACAACCGCGCCGAGCCGCTTGTCGCGGAGCCGCTCGGCATAATTCGCCTCATCCTCGGCGATGATCGCCGAAAAGAGCTCACCGCCAGCGCCGCTCAGCACGACGTAGCCCGCTCCCGCGCGCAGCCCCGCCGCCGCGGCAAGGCCTGCTGCCCCAGCCATCGGCCCCGCCTTCACGAGCATCATCCCGCGATTATATTTGTGCGAGGTCGCATCGGGCGACCGCGCCGCCCGTCTCGACAGCGTCCGCATCGCCCGATCCGCGTCGATCCCGATCGGTGCGAGCAGGGTCGTGCCGCAATGCCCAGCCGAAGGAAGCAGTACATGCGCGGGTTTGAGCGCGCCAAGCGCAACCGTGACGTTCGCCGGAAGTGGTGGCTCCCGGCCATGAACGCCGTCCGCATCGACGCCGCTCGGCACATCGACGGCGAGAATACGCTTGCCGGTCAAGCCACGCAGGCGCCGCGCCAGATCGTCGCCGAGCGGACGCGTCAGGCCGACCCCGAACAGCGCATCGATCACCACCGGCGCGGGCATCAGGTCATCCTCGATTGCCTCAATGTCTCCGCCCCATGCTTCTCTGGCAGCTTTCGCCAGATCGGTCGAAGGCGGCGCGAGCGTAGCGACACGAACCGCCGCCCCACGCTCGCGCAGCAGCCGCGCCGCAACATAGCCATCGCCGCCATTGTTGCCGGGTCCACAGAGGATCAGCACCGGCGCGCCAGCGGCCATGCGCCAGGCCGTATCGGCCACCGCCGCGCCCGCCCGTTCCATCAGCTCGGACAGCGACGTACCTGCCGCGGCGCATGCGGCCTCGGCGGCGCGCATCGCATCGCTGGTCAGGATCGGGGCGTCAGGTGGAACGGGCATGGTCGCAACCTATAGGATAACCAGCCTCAATTGAACCATTTGCCCTGAGCTTGTCGAAGGGCCGTTCTTTCCTTTGCGGAAAAGGAAAGGACAGCGCTTCGACAAGCTCAGCACGAACGGATCTGGCGTCGGCAAAGGCCCTATTTCGCCCCGCCCGTATTCGCCGGCAGCCGATAGCGGTCGGCGCCCACCGCGACCTCGATCATCCCGTCGTCGACGATCGTCACCTTCGCGGGCTCCGAACCGTCGGCCGATACCACGCCGCGCCCGTCGCTCGTGATCTGCAGGCGCCTGTATCCGACATCGGACTTCCCGACGACCAGCACCGTGCCGTCGGCACTGTTCATCTCGGTCACCGTGCAGTCGCGATCGAACACCTTGGCGCCTTCGAGCGCGCAGTCGATCCGGCCATTATCCGCCGCTTCCTTCGATCCGCGCGCCTCGGCCTCCGCCAGCGCACCATTGTCGGGGCGGCCGTCGCAGCCCGCCAAAAGCAGCAAAACCAGAGCCGCGCCCCCCCGATAGGTCATCTCTTGCCTTTCAACTGCGACAGGTCGCGCACTGCGCCGCGCGCCGCGCTTGTCGTCATCGCGGCATAGGCCTGGAGCGCCACCGAAACCTTGCGCGGGCGCGCTTTTGCCGGTTGCCACGCCTCCGCGCCCTTCGCTTCCATCGCCGCGCGCCGTTCCGCGAGTTCGCCTTCGGGCAGGACGAGCTTGATACTGCGCGCGGGAATGTCGATCTCGATCAGGTCGCCGTTCTCGACCAGCCCGATCGCCCCGCCTTCGGCGGCCTCGGGCGAAACATGGCCGATCGACAGGCCAGAGGTGCCGCCCGAAAAACGTCCGTCGGTGATCAGCGCGCACGCGGCGCCGAGCCCCTTCGACTTGAGATAGCTCGTCGGATAAAGCATTTCCTGCATCCCCGGTCCGCCCTTCGGTCCTTCGTAGCGGATGACGACGACGTCGCCCGCCTCGACCTGTCCGGTGAGGATACCCGCGACCGCGGCGTCCTGGCTTTCATAAACCTTGGCCGGCCCGGCAAATTTGAGGATCGATTCGTCGACCCCGGCGGTCTTCACGATACAGCCGTCGAGCGCGATATTGCCCGACAGCACCGCGAGCCCGCCATCCTTGCTGAACGCATGCTCGGCCGAGCGGATCACCCCGGCCTCGCGGTCGAGGTCGAGCGAGTCCCAGCGCCGATCCTGACTGAACGCGGTCTGCGTCGGCACGCCGCCCGGCGCCGCCATGAAGAAGGTCTGCACGTCGGGATCGTTGGTGCGCGAAATATCCCATTTGTTCAGCGCATCGCCCAGCGTCGCGCTGTGGACGGTCGGCAGATGCGCATGGAGCAGCCCCGCGCGCTCGAGCTGGCCAAGGATCGCCATGATCCCGCCGGCACGGTGAACGTCCTCCATGTGCACGTCGTTCTTCGCCGGCGCGACCTTCGACAGGCACGGCACGCGGCGCGACAGCCGGTCGATGTCGGTCATGGTGAAATCGACCCCCGCCTCGTGCGCGGCGGCGAGCAGATGCAGCACCGTGTTGGTCGACCCCCCCATCGCGATGTCGAGGCTCATCGCATTCTCGAACGCCTCGAAGCTCGCGATCGTGCGCGGCAGAACCCGGTCGTCGCCTTCCTCATAATGGCGGCGGCACATCTCGACGATCATCCGCCCCGCGCGCAGGAACAGCGCCTTGCGGTCGGCGTGGGTCGCGAGCGTCGAACCATTGCCCGGCAGCGACAGCCCCAGCGCTTCGGTCAGGCAGTTCATCGAGTTCGCCGTGAACATGCCCGAGCACGACCCGCACGTCGGGCATGCCGAACGCTCGACCGCCGCGACCTCCTCGTCGCTATATTTCTCGTCGGCGGCGGCGACCATCGCGTCCACGAGGTCGAGCGCGACCTCCTTGCCCTTCAATATGACCTTGCCGGCCTCCATCGGCCCGCCCGAAACGAACACCACCGGAATGTTGATCCGCAGCGCCGCCATCAGCATGCCCGGCGTGATCTTGTCGCAGTTGGAAATGCACACCATCGCGTCGGCGCAATGCGCGTTGACCATATATTCGACGCTGTCGGCGATCAGGTCGCGGCTCGGCAGCGAATAGAGCATGCCGTCATGCCCCATCGCGATGCCGTCATCGACCGCGATCGTGTTGAATTCCTTGGCGACGCCCCCCGCCGCCTCGATCTCGCGCGCGACCATCTGGCCGAGGTCCTTCAAGTGAACATGTCCGGGCACGAACTGGGTGAAGCTGTTGACCACCGCGACGATCGGTTTGCCGAAATCCTCGTCCTTCATTCCCGTCGCGCGCCAAAGTCCGCGCGCGCCCGCCATATTGCGGCCGTGGGTGGTGGTGCGAGAACGATAAGAAGGCATTTTGCGCAATCCTGATAATTTTATTTCAAAAATAAGCGAAGAAACGTGCGTCTACACGCCTATCAGGCAAGATTCAATGCAACTTTGCTGCACATGCGAGAAAGATAGCCGGCAAATCGCGCCTGCCCGGTCGTGTCACCTACCAGATCCTGCCGCATCTCGATCCCCACATAGGCAATGTCGTTCGCCTCGGCATGGCGGTTCATCGTCGCGTTGAGCAGCTTGCCCGAATAGGGAAGCTGGTCGCCGACGGTAAGACCTTCCTCCGCCAACGCGGCAATCGCAGGCGCCGCGAGCCGCTCGTCTTCGTTGTACAGCACACCGACATGCCATGGCCGCGCCTGCCCCGGGTCGCTTGCAAGCGACGGCGTGAAACTGTGCAACGACAGGATCATCGCCGGGCGATGCGCCGCGATCGTCGCCGCGATATGGCCATGATAGGGACGGAAGAAGCGCGCCATTCGCGCTTCACGTCCTGCATGATCGAGCGCGTTGCCGGGGATCGCATGGCCGTCGCTCGCAACCGGCACCGCACCCGGCGCATCCTCGTCACGGTTGCAGTCGACGACAAGCCGCGACACCCCGCCGAGGATCGCCGCATCGACGGCGCCCCCGTCGACCAGCAGCGCCGCGACTTCGGCGACGCCAAGGTCGATCGCGATATGCTCGCGGAGCAGCGCGGGATCGATGCCAAGATCGATGTCGCCCGGAACATGAGCCGACGCATGATCGCCGATCAGCAGGACGCCGCCGGCACGCGGCGTTCCGAGCTGGCGCCACGCCTCGCTCATCGCAGCGCTCCCGCCATCTGCCACCAGTGCGGATGGCTCGCCGCGAGCCGCGCCGCGGCGGCATCGCGTTCGGCTGGCGCATCGAACAGCGCGAAACAGGTCGCCCCCGACCCCGACATGCGCGCCAGCCAGGGCTTCAACGCGCCAAGCTCGGTCAGCACGTCGACGATCGCCGGACACTGCGCGATCGCCGGTCGCTGCAAATCGTTGCGCGAGGCGAAAAGCTGTGCGCGAAGATCGGCGCCGGTGAATAGCGGCCCGCGATCGACGCCGTCCCACGCCGCGAACACCGGCCCGGTCGCGACCGGCTGGCGCGGGTTGACGAGCAGCACCGGCGTTCCCGCCAGCGCGAGCTCGGGCGCCGCGCTCAACTGTTCGCCGACCCCGGTGCCGAGGCAGGTCGCGCTGGCAACGCAGGCCGCGATGTCTGCGCCGAGCGGCGCGACCAGCCGCGCGAGCGGCGCATCGCCGATCTCGGGCAGGAAATGCCGCCGTATCAGCCGGGCCATCGCCGCGGCATCGGCCGATCCGCCGCCGATTCCGGCAGCGACCGGCAGCGCCTTGGTCAGTCCGATCGCAAGCGGCGGCACGCGGTCCGCGCCACTCCGCTCGCGCATCAGCGTCAGAACGCGCCGCACCAGATTGTCGGCGCCGCTCGTCAATCCCCCGGCAAATTCGCCATCGAGAATCAGCCGGTCGGCATCGGCCACCTCGGCAGCTATTGTATCGCCGGCATCGACGAAGGCGAATAAGGTCTCGATCTCGTGATAGCCGTCGGCGCGCCGCGACCGGATGTGCAGCGCCAGGTTGATCTTCGCCCAACCGGTTTCGCCGAACATCGCCATCACGGCGCCGTCGTCGCCGATGTCAGCCCGTCGCGCAGCTTCGCATCGAGCCGCACCGCCATGTCATCCTCAGCCAGCAGCGCTGCCGCGCGCCAGGTATAGCGCGCCTGAAACTTCCGCCCCGCCTTCCAATAGGCATCGCCCAGATGTTCGACGATCACCGCATTGCCGGGCTCGCTCGCCTGCGCCTGTTCGAGCAGCGGCACCGCCTCCGCGGTACGGCCGGTCAGGAAATAGGCCCAGCCGAGCGAATCGGTGATCGCCGCATTCTGCGGCTCGGCATTCCACGCCGTCTCGATCTGCTTCAGCGACTGCCCGACATTCTTGCGCCGCTCGAGCGCCGAATAGCCGGCGAAATTGAGGATCGTCGGATCGGCCGGGCGCAGCGCAAGCGCCCTTTCGATGAGCGCCGACGCGCCGTCCCAGTCGTCGGCCTGCAACCGCAATTCGGCGCGCGCGATCAGCAGCGTCCCGTGCAGCGCCCGATCCTCGGCCTCGTCGCCGAGCGTGGCCTCGATCGCCGCATAGGCGCGTTCGGCCGCGTCCCGATCGTCCGCGCGGCGCGCGATGTCGGCAAAACGGACGAGCATGGAGCGCGCCGACGGCGTGGCACGCGCCGCCTTCTCGGCAAGCGCCGCCGCACCCGCAAGATCGCCGGCATCGGCCATCAACTCGGCGCGGCGCATTTCCAGCACCGGCGGCAGCGCGGTGCGGCCTCCCGCCAGCAAGGCCGCGGCCTCGGCACCCCGATCGCTGCGATCGAGCGCCTCGACAAGCGCCGAACGCACGGTCCAGTCGCGATCGTCGAGCCACCAGGCGGCGCGCGCAAAAAGCATCGACAGTTTCGGGCTGCCGTTCGGCATCCGCGCGAAGCCGTCGCCCAGCATGGCGAGCCATTGCGCCATGCCGCCGCGCGAGGTGGTGACCGGCTGATCGGGGAGCAACAGCATCGGGTCCTCGCGCCCGCCCGCCGCCATCGCGATCCGCTCGCGCAGCGCCCGTGCCGCCTCGACCTCGCCCGCCGCCTCAAGCGTCGCGGCAAGGCGCAGCGCGACCAGCTGGCTCGTGCGATCGGTGGGCGCGGTCCGGCCCGCCAATGCGGCCGCGTCGGCGGGGCGCTTCGCGGCAAGCTGGACAAGCGCCGCCTCGAACGCGAGCACGGGTTCGGGACGTCCCTTCCCCGCCGCGTCCAGCAAAGGCTGCTCGGGCGTCTTTCCCCGCGCGCCGACGTCGATCCAGCTGTTGAAAGCGGGCTGGATCAGCTTGGCGATCGCATCGCCGCCCGTCTTGTCCCCCTGCCCGCCGATAGTGTCGCGCGCCGCACGCCAGTCCGAACGCCGCATCGCATCGACGGCGAGCACCAGCTGCGCATCGAAACGCCGTTCGCCCGCCTGCCATAATTTCAGCGCGGCTCCACGCGCCGCCGCAAGATCACCCGCGTCGATCGCCTGTTCGAGCATCCGGCCGCGCAGTCCCGGCAGATCGGGCGCCTCGCTCGCGACCCGCGTCAGCGCCGAGAGCGCCGCCGCCGGATCGCCCGCATCCTCGGCAAGCCGCGCCTGCGCCAATGCGTTGAGTGCAGCCCCATTGTCGACGGGTGCCGCCTGCGCAGAGCCACCAGCAAACGTGCCGACAATCAGCAACAGGCTCGCGAGCTTACATATTGGGGTAATTGGGGCCTCCGCCGCCTTCGGGAGTGACCCAGTTGATGTTCTGGGTCGGGTCCTTGATGTCGCAGGTCTTGCAGTGGACGCAATTCTGCGCGTTGATGACGAAACGGGGATTGCCCTCGTCCTCACCGACCACCTCATAAACGCCAGCGGGGCAATAACGCTGCGCGGGCTCGTCATAAAGCGGCAGATTATATTCGATCGGGATCGACGGGTCCTTCAATTGCAGATGGACCGGCTGATCCTCCTCATGGTTGGTGTTCGACAGGAACACCGAGGACAGGCGATCGAAGGTCAGCACGCCGTCGGCCTTCGGATAATCGGGCTTCTTCATCTGGTCGGCGCGATAGAGCGTCGTATTGTCGGGATGATGCTTCATCGTGAAGGGCACGCGAATGCCCAGCGTTTCGAGCCACATGGTCATGCCCGACAGGATCGTGCCGGCAAGGTCGCCGAACTTCTCGACCAGCGGCAGCACGTTGCGGACGACGCCGAGTTCCTTCTTCACCCAGCTTTCGTCATAAGCGTCCTGATAGGCGGTGAGCACATCTCCCTCGCGCCCCGCGGTGACGGCGGCAAAGGCTGCCTCCGCCGCCATCATCCCCGACTTCATCGCGGTATGCGTGCCCTTGATGCGCGGCACGTTGAGGAAGCCCGCGGTGTCGCCGATCAGCGCGCCGCCGGGGAACGCCAGCTTCGGCACCGACTGCCAGCCGCCGTCGCTGATCGCGCGCGCGCCATAGGAGACGCGCTTGCCGCCCTTCAAAATCTTGGCGATCTCGGGATGGGTCTTCCACTTCTGCATCTCCTGAAAGGGGGAGATGTGCGGGTTGCGATAGTTGAGCCAGGTCACGAAACCGAGCGCGACCTGCCCGTTCGCCTGATGGTAGAGGAATCCGCCACCATTGGCATTCTCGTCCAGCGGCCAGCCCTGCGTGTGGATAACGCGGCCCGGCGCATGGTTCGCGGGGTCGATGTCCCAGAGTTCCTTGACGCCGATGCCGTAAACCTGCGGCTCGCAATCGGCGTCGAGCGCGAATTGCGGCTTGAGCATCTTGGTCAGATGCCCGCGCACGCCCTCGGCGAAGAAAGTATATTTCGCATGGAGTTCGAGGCCGGGCGCATAGTCGGGCTTGTGGCTGCCGTCGCGCGCGATGCCCATGTCGCCGGTCGCGACGCCCTTCACTGAGCCATCCTCGTTATAGAGGATTTCGGCGGCCGCGAAGCCCGGGAAAATTTCGACCCCCAACCCTTCGGCCTGCTCGGCCAGCCAGCGGCAGAGATTGCCGAGACTGCCCGTATAGGTGCCCTTGTTGTGCATGAAGCCGGGCGTGATGAAGTGCGGCACGCCGAACTTCTTCTTCTTCGTCAGCACCCAATGCTGATTGTCGTTCACCGCAACCTCGGCGAGCGGACAGCCCTGCTCACGCCAATCGGGAATCAACTCGTCAAGGGATTTCGGATCGATCACCGCCCCCGACAGGATATGAGCGCCGACTTCGGACCCTTTTTCGAGGACGCAGACCGACAATTCGCTGCCCGCCTCGTTCGCCAGCTGCTTCAGCCGGATCGCTGCCGAAAGCCCCGCAGGCCCCGCCCCGACGATCACGACGTCATAAGGCATCGATTCCCGTTCGCTCACCGCAAGTCCCTTTCTGCCGTCCCCGCGCCGATCATTCATCGTGTCCGGCGCTCATTCTGTCACGAATTGCGATGCCCGCCAATTGACGGCCCCGTCAACTGCCTGTTTGAAACAAAATCATGGGTGGGCGCAATTCAGCCTTGCTGGCAGCGAGCTATCACGACTGGTGGTCGCTGGCCGGTGTCGATTCGCTCGTCGGCGAGGTGCCGGCGGGCTGGCTCGACGTGCCCGCGGCGAATGACGTTGCGGCACGGCCGAAAGTGTCGCCGCTCGCCGAACCCGAAGCGCCGGTTCTTCCCGCCGCGCTCCAGCGGCAGCAGCCCCCCGAAGCCGCGGAAGCCAGAGGCCCGGTCGTATTTCCCGATGAGTGGGACGCCTTCCAGGCATGGCTTGCGGCGAATCCCGATGTACCCGGCAGCCAATGGGACGCGCGCCGCGTGCTTCCCGAGGGGCAAGCCGAAGCTCCGCTGATGCTGCTCACCGCATGGCCCGAGATCGACGACCAGCGCGACGGCGTTCTCTTTTCCGGCCCCGCGGGCCAGTTGCTCGACGCGATGCTCCGCGCGATCGGCAGGACGCGCGCCGACTGCTATCTCGCGAGCCTCGCCGTCACCCGCCCGCCCGGTGGCCGTATCGACGAGCGCGATGCTGCCGAGCTCGAACGGCTGCTCTGGCATCATCTGCGGCTGGCGAAACCGGCACGCCTGCTGCTGATCGGCAGCGACATCGTGCGGATGGCGGCGAAACTTTCGCTTCCCGACGCGCGCGGAAGGTTACTCGATCTTAACCAAAATGGCGGCAAGGTGGACGCCGTAGCAGTCGCGCATCCCGCCATGCTGCTCGCCCGGCCGGCGCAAAAAGCCGCCGCCTGGGACAGTCTGAAACTGCTCAACCGGGGACGTTGACAGATGAGGAATATGACCGCGAAACTTCTTTCCTGCGCGCTCGCCGCGCTGACCGCGACCGCATCGCCTGCTCTTGCCGCCGATGCCGGCGCGCCCGACTTGCTCGCCGCGCCGCAGACGGTGCCCGACATATTGTCGTCGAAGCAGAAGCAGCTCTACGCGCAGGTGCTGACCGCGATCCGCGGCCAGCGCTGGGATGAAGCCAGATCGCTGCTCGGCGACGACAATGGCCCGCTCAGCGATTTTCTGCGCGCCGAACTGCTCACCGCTGCTAACAGCCCGCGCGCCGAAGTCGCCGACATCATGCCGATCCTCGCGCGTTCGCCGCAACTGCCGCAGGCCGAACAGCTCGGCCGGCTCGCGGCGAAGCGCGGCGCGACCGATATTCCGACGCTCCCCTATCAGAACCGCCTGAGTTGGTCGGGCACCGCACCGCGCCGCGTCGGCGCCGACAGCGTCAGCGACCCCTTCGCGTCGAGCCTCGCCCGCTCGATCCCCGAGCGAATCAAGAATGACGATCCCGCGGGCGCCGAGGCACTCTACACGGCCGTCGCCGACAAGCTGGCGCCCGAGGCGCGCGACGAATGGCGGCAGAAGATCGCCTGGTCCTATTATATCGAAAATGACGACGCGAATGCGCTCCGCCTCGCGCAGGCCTGCACCGAGGGCCGTGGCGCCTGGGCGACGCAGGGCGCTTGGGTGCAGGGCCTCGCCGCGTGGCGCCTGCGCGATTACGCCGCCTCGCTTGCCGCCTTCGACCGCGTCGCGCGCGAGGCGCCCGATGCCGAACTGCGCGCCGCTGCCTATTACTGGTCGGCGCGCGCCGCGATCGCTGCGGGTCAGCCGCAATCGGTGCAGCAGCGCCTGCGCGCCGCCGCCGCGAACGAGGAGACGCTCTACGGCCTGCTCGCCGCCGAGACGCTCGGTGTCGAGACGAGCAGCCAGCGCGAGAATGTCCGCCCCGACCGCAGCGCCTGGCGCGCGCTCGAGGATCTGCCCAATGTCCGCGCCGCGATGGCCTTCGCCGAGATCGGCGAGGATGCCTATGCCGGCGAGCTGCTCCAGCATCAGGCGCGCATCGGCAATCCGAACCAGCACGCGCAGCTCGTCGGCATGGCGCAGGCGCTCAGCCTGCCCGAAACCCAGCTCTATCTCGCGCACAACACGCCGCAGGGCCGCAAGCTCGCGGCGGCGGCGCGCTATCCGCAGCCCAAATGGGAACCCAATGGCGGCTGGCGGGTCGATCCCGCCCTCGTCTTTGCCCATACGCTGCAGGAATCGCGCTTCCGGCGGTCGGTGGTCAGTCCCGCGGGCGCGATGGGGCTGATGCAGGTGCGTCCGGGCACCGCGTCGGACCTCGCGCGCTGGAACGGCGACGGCCGCGCGCCGGGCGACCTCAAATCGCCCGCGGTCAACATGGATTTCGGCCAGCGCTATCTCGAATATCTCAGCAAGGACGGTTCGACGGGCGGGCTGCTGCCCAAGGTCATCGCCGCCTATAACGCCGGCCCCGCGCCGATCGCGCGCTGGCAGAGCGAGATTCGCGATGGGGGCGATCCTTTGCTCTACATCGAATCGATCCCCTATTGGGAAACGCGCGGCTATGTCGGCATCGTGCTCCGCAACTACTGGATGTACGAGGCGCAGCAGGGCAAACCCTCGGTCAGCCGCGCGATGCTCGCGCAGGGCAAATGGCCGCGTTTTCCCGACAGCAAGGACCGCACCCGGCTGACTTATGCCGGCCCCGCCGCGCTCGCCAATGCCGATTGACGAGAGCCTGACCTTCAAGCCGGTCCGCATCGCGATCCTGACGATTTCGGACAGCCGCAGCGCGGCCGACGACCGGTCGGGCGACAAATTGGAAGAATTGCTGACCGCCGCCGGCCACATTCTCGCTGCGCGTGCGATCATCCGCGACGAGAGCGACCTCATCGTCTCGCGCCTCCACAACTGGATCGACGATCCGGAGATCGATGTGGTGATCACCACCGGCGGCACCGGCCTCACCGGCCGCGACGTCACGCCCGAGGCGCTGCACCGCCTTGACGGCAAGGATATTCCCGGCTTCGGCGAACTGTTCCGCTGGCTGAGCTACCAGACGATCGGCACCTCGACGATCCAGTCGCGCGCCTGCGCCGTGGTCGCGCGCGGCACCTATATCTTCGCGCTCCCCGGTTCGACCGGCGCGGTGACCGACGCGTGGGAGGGCATTTTGGCGACCCAGCTCGACAGCCGGCACCGGCCCTGCAACTTCGTCGAGCTGATGCCGCGGCTGATGGAATAGCATAACCGTCGCCCCCGCCTTCGCGGGGGCGACAATCATTTGTTCTTTATTTGTTCCCATCGGAGGATTACCCTTCCCCGATGGAATCGTCGAAACCCCTCCCCCCGCTTTCGGGCCGCGGCGCGCCGACCAATTTGCGCCCGACGCGCACGGGATCGCTGGACCGCGAGGCCGATGGCGACTGGCTTGACGCGGCAGAGGATATCGACGGCGCCCCGCCGCCGCTCCGGACGACGGTCACCGTCGAACATCCAAAGACGATCATTTCACGCAATACTTCCCCCGACATCGGCTTCGACCGCTCGATCAATCCCTATCGCGGCTGCGAGCATGGCTGCATCTATTGTTTCGCACGGCCGACCCATGCCTTTCACGACCTGTCGCCGGGGCTCGATTTCGAGAGCAAGCTGTTCGCGAAGCCCGATGCCGCGAAGCTGCTGCGGGTCGAACTCGCGAAGCGGGGCTACAAGGTCGCACCGCTCGCGATCGGCACCAACACCGACGGCTATCAGCCGATCGAACGCGAATGGGGCATCACCCGCTCGATCGTCGAAGTGCTCGCCGAGACGAAGCATCCGCTCCTCATCACGACCAAGTCCGACCGGCTGCTCCGCGATATCGATCTGCTCACCGCCATGGCGCGCGACAATCTGATCGGCGTCGCGATTTCGGTAACGACGCTCGATCCGAAGGTTGCGCGCACGCTCGAGCCCCGCGCCCCGCATCCGCGCCGCCGCCTCGCCGCGATCCGCAAGCTGTTCGATGCCGGCGTCCCGACGCAGGTCAATATCTCCCCGATCATCCCTGCAATCACCGACCACGAGATCGAGGCCATCATGGCCGCCGCCGCCGAAGCCGGCGCGATCCGTGCCTCTTACATCCTGATGCGCCTGCCGTTCGAGGTCGCGCCGCTCTTCCGCGCCTGGCTCGCGGCGCATTACCCCGACCGCACCGACAAGGTCATGCACATGGTCCAGGACATCCGCGGCGGCCGCGACAACGACCCGAATTTCTTCACCCGCATGAAGGGGCAAGGCATCTGGCCTGAGCTCATCCGCCAGCGCGTCAGGCGCGCCGCCCGCGAGCACGGCATGGATCGCCGCTTCCCGCCGCTCCGCTGCGACCTGTTCCGGCCGCCGGAGCGAGACGGACAGATGGAACTGTTCTAGAAAATCGTCATTGCGAGCGTAGCGAAGCAATCCAGAGCGGTTCAGGCCTGCGCTGGATTGCCGCGTCGCCTTCGGCTCCTCGCAATGACGAAGCGTTATACCGTTGGCGCGGTCAAGCTCCCACCAGCGACTTCAGCTTGTAATCCTTGTAATCGTCCCGGATCTGCCGCTTCAGAATCTTCCCCGTCGCCGTATGCGGCAGTTCGTCGACGAAAACGATCTCGTCGGGCAGCCACCATTTGGCGACCTTGTCCTTGAGGTAATCGAGGATGCTCGCCTCGCTGACATCGGCATCCGGTTTCCGCACGATCAGCAGGATCGGCCGCTCATCCCATTTCGGGTGGAAGACGCCGACCGCAGCCGCTTCCTGCACCCCGGGCGCGCCGACGGCGGCATTTTCGAGTTCGATCGAGCTGATCCACTCGCCGCCCGACTTGATCACGTCCTTCGCGCGGTCGGTGATCTGCATGACGCCATCGGGATGGATCACCGACACGTCGCCGGTGTCGAACCAGCCATCGGCATCGGCGGCATCGGCGTCGGCCTTGAAATAGCGCTGGATGATCCACGGCCCGCGGCATTGCAGCCGCCCGCTCGTCACCCCGTCGCGCGGCAGTTCCTTGTCCTCGTCATCGACGATGCGCAGTTCGACCCCGAACGGCGGGCAGCCCTGACGACCGATGACATCGACCTGCTGGTCGAAGCTCAACTCGTCCCAGTTCCAAGGCCGACGGCCCATCGTCCCGATCGGACTGGTTTCGGTCATGCCCCAGGCGTGACCGACATAGACCCCTGCCTTCATGAAGCGCTCGATCATCGCACGCGGCGCCGCCGACCCGCCGATATTGACCTGCTGAAGCGCCCCATAGCCGATACCGGTCGCATCCATATGCGCGAACATCGCGAGCCACACGGTCGGCACCCCTGCACTGTGCGTCACTCCCTCGGCCTGCATCAGATCGCAAAGCGCCTGCGCGTCGTTGGTCGCCGAAAAGACCATCTTCGCCCCTACCGCCGCCGCCGCGAAGGGAACCCCCCAACTGTTCGCATGGAACATCGGCACGATCGGCAAGATCACGCTGCGGTTCGACATATCGAAGGCGTCGGGCTGAACTTCGGTAATCGCGTGAAGGACATTCGAGCGATGCTCGTACAGCACGCCCTTGGGATTCCCGGTCGTACCGCTAGTGTAGCAGAGCCCGACCGGATCGCGCTCGTTGAGTTCGACCCACGGAAAATTGCCATCTTCGGCCGCGATCAGATCATGATAGGAGAGATAGCCGTCCTCAGCCGGCGCATCGAACAGCACGAAATGCTCGACGCTCTTCAACTCGGGCCGCAACCGTTCGACGATCGGCAGGAACGCCGCGTCGAACAGCAGCACGCGGTCTTCGGCATGGTTGACGATATAGACGAGTTGCTCGTCGAACAGCCGCGGATTGACGGTATGCAAGACCCCGCCCATGCCCGCGGTGCCATACCAGCTCACCAGATGGTGCCCGTGGTTCATCGCGAGCGTCGCGATGCGATCGCCCTTCTGCATCCCCAGCTTCTCCATTGCCGCGGCAAAGCGCCGCGCATCGCGGCCGACCTCGCCCCACGTCGATCGCGTCACGCTTCCATCAGCCCAGCGCGAGATGATCTCGCGTCCTGCATGTTCGCGCGCGGCATGATCGATCAGGCTGGTGACCAGCAGCGGCTGACCTTGCATTCCCATTTTCGGCATCCTCTGATTATCGTTGCCGCCTAGGGATAGGGCCGGAAATGCGCGCTGCGCAAGGGGTGAAGCGGCTAGCGCACCCTGAAATCGCGCGGCGCGACCAGCGACAGCGCCGCTTCGGTTACGCCCGTAACCAGTTCGAGCCGCGAGACCGTATCGGGGCCGAGCGCGAAGTTGCGGCCAAGCTCGATTCGAATATCCTCATCGGTCAACGGATCGCGCGTTCTGACGACGACCTTGCCGCGCGCATCGTCGCGTGTTTCGAGCAGGCGGGAGATCTCCGGCATCGCTTCGGGCACATCGACCCGGCACGTCAGCTGCAGCGCCGCGGTCGCGGCAATGTCGGCAAGCGCTTGCGCGCCGCGGACGGTCACGCGCGGCGTCTCTTCGCCTTCGAGCAGGTCGAGTTCGACCGACAGGATCGCGCAGCCGCCGTCGGCCGCGAGCGTCTCCAATATTTTCCCCGCCTGCTCGTCGAAGCAGCTCGACTGAAACTGGCCGCTGCGGTCCGACAAGGTCAGGTTGAGGAAGCGATTGCCGCGCTGCGACACGCGTGGCCTTGCGCTTTCGACCATCGCCGCCATCACCATCGGGATGCGCGTGCCCGGCGTCATTTCAACATTGTCGCAGATGTCGCCATAGGAGCGTGCGCCGCGCGCCGAGACGATCGCCTCATATTGCTCGACCGGGTGCGACGAGAAATAGAAGCCGAACGCATCCTTCTCGCGCGTCATCCGTTCGGCGAGCGTCCACGGCTCGGCGGCGGGAAGCTGCAGCGCCGGGGCGATTGCGATGTCGCCGCCGAACAGGCCGCCCTGCCCCGTCGAGCGCTCATGCGCCGAACTGTTCGCACAGGCGAGCAGGCTCTCCGCACCCGCAAAGGCGCGCGGGCGGTCGGGTTCGATACAGTCGAACGCCCCCGCCCCCGCCAGCGCCTCGATCTGGCGCCGGTTGAGCAGCTTGGGATCGATGCGGCTCGCGAAATCGTCCAGCGACGCGAAATCGCCCTTCGCCCGCTCGGCGACCAGCGCTTCCATCGCCTTTTCGCCGACGCCCTTGAGCGCGCCGAGCGCATAGCGGACGGTCAGCCCCTCATCGCTGCGCCCGACCGAGAAATCGGCCTCGCTGTCGTTGACCGACGGCGGCGCGATGCCGACGTCGAGCCGCCGCATATCGTCGATGAAGATCGACAATTTATCGGTCTGGTGACTGTCGAACGACATCGACGCCGCAAAGAATTCGTGCGGATAATGCGCCTTCAGCCACGCCGTCTGGTACGACAGCAGCGCATAGGCAGCGGCATGGCTCTTGTTGAAGCCATAGCCCGCGAACTTGTCGATCAAATCGAACAGCTCGTTCGCCGCCTTGGGATCGATATTGTTATGTTCGCCGCATCCCTTGACGAAGGTGTCGCGCTGCGCGTCCATCTCGGCCTGGACCTTCTTGCCCATCGCACGGCGGAGCAGGTCGGCGCCGCCAAGGCTGTAGCCGGCGAGGATCTGCGCCGCCTGCATCACCTGTTCCTGATAGACGAAGATGCCATAGGTTTCGGCAAGGATGCCTTCGAGCAGCGGGTGCGGATAGGCGATCGGCTCGCGCCCGTTCTTGCGCGCGCCGAACAGCGGGATGTTATCCATCGGTCCCGGCCGATAAAGCGCGACCAGCGCGATGATGTCGCCGAAATTGGTCGGCTTCACCGCCGACAGCGTGCGCCGCATCCCTTCGGATTCGAGCTGGAACACACCGACCGTCTCGCCGCGCTGGAGCAATTCGTAGACGCCCGGATCGTCCCAGCCGAGCGCGTCGAGATCGACATCGACCCCGCGCAGCGCGAGCAGCCGCCGCGCCTCCTTGAGCACCGACAGCGTCTTGAGGCCAAGAAAGTCGAATTTCACGAGGCCCGCGCTTTCGACATATTTCATGTCGAATTGCGTCACCGGCATGTCCGAACGCGGATCGCGATAGAGCGGGACGAGCTGGTCGAGCGGACGGTCGCCGATCACCACGCCCGCAGCATGGGTCGAGCTGTGCCGCGGCAAGCCTTCGAGCTGGCGCGCCATGTCGAACAGGCGGCGGACGCCATCGTCCTGCTTATATTCGGTCATCAGCTCGCTGACGCCGTTCAGTGCGCGTTCGAGCGTCCAGGGGTCGGTCGGGTGGTTCGGCACCAGCTTGGCGAGCCGGTCGACCTGGCCGTAACTCATCTGGAGCACGCGGCCGGTGTCCTTCAGCACCGCGCGCGCCTTCAGCTTTCCGAAGGTGATGATCTGCGCCACGGTGTCGCGGCCGTATTTCTCCTGCACATAGCGGATCACTTCGCCGCGCCGCGTTTCGCAGAAGTCGATGTCGAAGTCGGGCATCGACACGCGTTCGGGATTGAGGAAGCGTTCGAACAGCAGGCCGAGCTTCAGCGGATCGAGATCGGTGATCGTCAGCGCCCAGGCGACCACGCTGCCCGCGCCCGAACCGCGCCCCGGTCCCACCGGAATATCGTGCGCCTTCGCCCATTTGATGAAGTCGGCGACGATCAGGAAGTAGCCGGGAAACCCCATCTGGGTGATAACGCCGACCTCGAAATCGAGGCGTTCGACATAGGCTTGCCGTTCTTCGGCGGTCAGCTCGGGATGGACCCTGAGCCGCGCTTCCAGTCCCGCGTGCGCGTCCGCCTTGAGCTGTGCCGCCTCGCCCTCGCGATCGCCCGCGAGGCTCGGCAGGATCGGCGCGCGCTTCGGCGCCATGAAGGCGCAGCGCTGCGCGACGACCAGCGTGTTGCGGATCGCCTCGGGCAAGTCCGAAAATGCATCCTCCATCGCCTCGGCGGGTTTCAGCCAGGCTTCGGGGTTGCTCGTGCGGCGATCCTCGCTCTCGACATAAGCCGACTGCGCGATGCACAGCATCGCGTCGTGCGCGGCATGGAATTGCGGTTCCTGGAAATTGGCCGGATTGGTCGCGACGATCGGCAGCGCGCGGGCATAGGCCAGATCGATCAGCGCATCCTCGGCCGCCATCTCGGTCGCATCGCCGCGCCGCGACAGTTCGATATAGAGCCGCCCGCCGAACAGCGCCTCGAGCTGCTCGACGTAATCGTCGGCCGCCGTCTTCTGCTCGCCCGCGAGCAGCCGCGCAAGCGCGCCCTCGCCGCCGCCGGTCAGGCAGACCAGCCCTTCGGTGCGCCCTGCGAGGTCGGACAGCACGACATGCGGCTCCTGCTCCACAGGCCGGCCGAGATGCGCCGCCGAAACCAGCGCGCAGAGATTATTATAGCCCGCATCGTCCTGCGCATAGAGCGCCAGCCAGTCGATCATCGGCGCGCCATTGGCGAGCCGCTGCCCCGGCCGCGCGACGCTCAGGAACGCCCCGACGATCGGCTGCACCCCCGCCGCCTTGCACGCCTCGCCGAACGCCATGACGCCATAAAGCCCGTTGCGGTCGGCGACCGCAATCGCCGGAAATCCCCGCTCGCGCGCTGCTTTCGCGATCGTCTTGGGCTCGATTGCTCCTTCCAGCATGGTGAAACTGGAAAAGACGCGCAGGGGAACAAAGGGGCTGTAGGCCATCGGATGACGCTACAGTGACAGCGGTGATTCTGCCAAGGGTTAACCCAGCAATTCCTCAATCTCTTTCCGCAGCAACTCGGGCTTCGTCGTCGGCGCATGGCGCGACACGACCTTGCCGTCGCGATCGACCAGAAACTTCGTGAAATTCCACTTGATCCCGCTGCCGAGCAGGCCGGTCTTTTCCTTCTTCAGATATTTGAAGATCGGATCGGCCTCGTCGCCATTGACGTCGATCTTCGCCATCAAAGGAAAGCTGACATCATAGGTCAGCGAGCAGAAATTCCTGATTTCCTCGGCATCGCCGGGCTCCTGCGCTCCGAACTGGTTGCACGGAAAGGCCAGCACCTCGAACCCGCGATCCTTGTAATCGCGGTACAACTCCTCGAGCCCTTCATATTGCGGGGTAAAGCCGCATTTCGACGCGGTGTTGACGATCAGCAGCACCTTGCCGCGATAGTCGGCGAGCGACTGCGCACCGCCGCCGGGCAGTTTCGCCGAAAGATCGTATAAAGCCATGGTCTATCCCCTCCTGCCCGCGACAACCTACGCCTCGATATGCCCCTCGTGCAAGCGCAGCACACGGTCCATCTTCGCCGCGAGCCGCTCGTTGTGCGTCGCGACCAGCGCCGCCGAGCCATGATCGCGTACCAGCTTGACGAACTGGTCGAACACGCGGTCGGCGGTCGCCTCGTCGAGGTTGCCCGTGGGTTCGTCGGCGAGCACCAGCAACGGCCGGTTTGCCAGCGCGCGCGCGACCGCGACGCGCTGTTGCTCGCCGCCCGACAGCTTGCTCGGCTTGTGGTGCAGCCGCTCGGCCAGCCCCAGCCGCCCAAGCAGGTCGGTCGCGCGCTCGTCTGCCGCTGCTTGTCCCGCACCGCGGATCAGCTGCGGCAGCACGACATTCTCGATGGCGGTGAAATCGGGGAGCAGATGGTGGAACTGATAGACGAAGCCGATCTTCTCGCGCCGCGTCTTCGTCCGCTCGCCCTGCGCGAGGCGCGTGACATCCTCGCCGTCGATGCGGATCGTCCCGCCGAAGCCGCCTTCGAGCAGGCCCACCGCCTGCAGCATCGTCGACTTGCCCGACCCCGAGGGTCCGAGCAACGCGACGATCTCGCCGCGGCGCAGGCTGGCGTTCACCCCGCGCAGCACATCGATCGTGACCTCGCCCTGTGTGAAGCTGCGCTTGAGGTCGACGAGGTCCAGCACGACATCACTCATAGCGCAGCACCTGCACCGGATCGGTGTTCGCGGCCTTGTAGGCGGGATAGAGCGTTGCAAGGAAGCTGAAGACGATCGTCATCGCCGCGATCCCCGTGATCTCGAACGGATCGGGCTTCGACGGCAATTCGGTCAGGAAGCGGATCGACGGGTCCCACAGCGATTGCCCGGTGATGAACTCGAAACCGCGCAGCACATTCTGCCGGAAGAACAAGAGGCCGAACCCGATTCCCATCCCCGCCAGCGTTCCCGCAACCCCGATCGACAGGCCGATCGCCATGAAAATCCGCATCACCGAATCGCGCGGCGCGCCCATCGTCCGCAGGATCGCCATGTCGCGCGTCTTCGCGCGGACAAGCATGATCAGCGACGAGATGATGTTGAATGCGGCGACAAGGATGATCAGCGACAGGATCACGAACATCGCGACCCGCTCGATCGACAGCGCCTCGAACAGGCTGGCGTTCATCGAGCGCCAGTCGGAGATCACCGCCTTGGCCGCCACCTTCTCCGCCAGCGGCTGCAATGTCTCGCCCACCCGGTCGGGGTCGGTGACCTTGACCTCGATCATCCCGACCTGATCGCCGGTGAGCAGCAGAAGCTGCGCATCTTCCATCGGCATCACGATATAGGCCTTGTCGAAATCATAGACCCCGATCTCGAAGATCGCCGACACGCGATAGGCGATCTCGCGCGGCACCGTCCCGAACGGGGTCGATCGCCCCTGCGGGTTGATGATCGTCACCGTCGATCCGACCTGCGCGCCCAGATTCTTCGCAAGCTCGCTGCCGAGCGCGATATTGCCCGAATTGGGGGTGAGCGAATTGAGGCTGCCCTGCAGCACCTTGCCGCCGAGCACGTCGTTGCGGCGAATGTCGGGGACGGTCATGCCGCGCACCAGCACGCCCTCGACCCGCCCGCTGAAACTCGCGAGCAAGGGCTGTTCGATCAGCGGCGTCGCCGACACGACGCCCGGCGTCGCCTTCGCCTGCTTCAGCACGTCCTGCCAGTCGTCGAGCCGTCCGCCGAAGCCCTGGACGACCGCATGGCCGTTCAGCCCGACGATCTTGTCGAACAGGTCGGACCGCACGCCGTTCATCACGCTCATCACGATCACCAGCGCCGCGACGCCGAGCGTCACCGCGATGAAGCTGAACGCCGCCGCGACGAAGATGAAGCCTTCGCCGCGCTGCGGCAGCAGATAGCGTTTGAAGATGGCGCGCTCATAAGATCGCAGGATCATGGGAAGCGCGGCCTTTGAAGCGCATAGCAAACAACATGCATGCAGGGGCTTTAGGGCGCACGAACATTGCTGGCAATGGGCGTCAGCGCCACCATGTTGCGAGCGATTCGCACAACCTGTTGCTCATCCGCCACAGGGCGGGCGCAAAAGGAGTCGCAAAGCACCGTGAAAGGGTGACAAAGCCCCCCTGTCGGCTTAGCCCGTAATTTCTGGTTCAACGCGGCCCAAAGGCCCGGCTCCAGGGAGTGCAGATCCTTCGCCGGTCTGCGCACAAGGGGGATGGCGAGTGTTCGTCACAGGCGCCCGGGTCTCGAAAGCGAGGCCCGGGCGTTGTGATTCCGGCGCGGCTTCACGATAAAGACGGCTTCGGGGTGGGAAGCTAACTTGCAGACTTTAAGCGACGATGCGTGGAAGCAGCCGAGATCCCGATCATCGGCGTACTACCTATCCGCAGCTACACGAAATCGCATGACACCCTCGCCAGCCACCGGCTCCCCATATTCACCGCGCGCGGGCTTCCAGCGCGTAGCAGTGACCACTTGGGCGCAAATTTCGTCGTCGAGCAGCTTCACACCAGTATTGGATTCCAATTTGCAGGCCTGCGCCTTGCCATTCACATCGATGCTGATTTTTGCGATTACAGACGCATCCTTCACCAACTGGCCTGCGTGTCGTTTCCGGCTGCGTTCGATGCCGCGGGTCAGTTCCTGATAAGGTGGTTTAGATAGAAGCGTCGGGGGGTCATGCAGTTTAGCGTTTGCGGCGTTCGCTGCGTTCTTCACGTGGGGCTTCATCTGATCGATCATCTCTCGCCACTGCATCGATCGAGCCAATTGCATTGGCGAAGTCGGGGATGATAGCCCTTGGCACGAGGAACCTGACGGAGCTGCGCCGTGCCTCAGAAGAGCGCCAGCTTGATCGCCGCGCTGATAGATAACCGCCCAAGCTAGCGGCGTTAGGCCAAAAGCGTCAGTGCGGTTGATTGCGCCGCTGTCTACTCGTGCCAGTCGTTCAACACTTTCCAACGTCCCCCGTCTTGCTGCCTCACCGAGGTCGATGGGTGACGCAGTTTCTTCAAGGTCTCGATATCCATAAAATTCTGCTTCAGTTTCGCCCTTCAAACTAAACTGGGACGGTCGATCAACCGCTCGGCAGATATCACGCCAAGGATAGCGAATGTCCTCCAAGACGGAGCGATTGTAGGCAGTTGCAAAAGCAGAATAGTGTTGTTTGAATAGCTTACTGGCACGCAAAGCTTCGCCCGAGAGGGGAACATCTGACGCGGCGAACATGCCACGAAAGTAGCCAGGAGTATTTTGAGTCACGAGGTCAGGCCGGCATTCCACTCCGTAGGCGGAAGGGAAAATTCCGGGAACCGTTCTAGAGTAGGCAAAAAAACGAAAATCGCCCTTCTTGACGGCTATTGCGGCCTCCGTTGCGGCGTTCGCCTCTCCCTTCCCAGCCCGATCGAAAACTTCTTGATCAAGTTTCATCTGGGCGAGAAATGCCGGATCATCTGAGTCTGGGTTTATGCACGCATTCGAATTCGAGTAGTCATAGACCGGGTTGCTGGTGGTTGGTTCTACACCGCAAGATGATGTAGCAAGCAAGCCTAAAGCCAGAATTCGGCGCATCGCAATTTGCTTTCTCAAGCCACGAGAGATCATGCGAATGATAGAGACAACCGGTTAAGAGGATACCTAGGTAGGCGACCATATGTCCCTTTCGTGAACCTCCGCTTTTAGCTGCACCTTGAACCACGGCAAATGACAAGGTTCGGTCGTTAGCCGCCCTACCCCTCGCTTTCGCTGATATCCTCGAGCATCTCGGCGTCGAGCACCCGCACCCGCCCCTGTTCCAGCGAGATCACGCCCGATTCCTCCCAGCTCCTCAACTGACGATTGATATGCTCGCGGCTCATCCCCGCGAAATTGCCGAGTTCGGTCTGGCTGAGCTCGACGCGGTGCGTCGTCTCGGCAGCATCCTTGCGGATCAGGCGCTTGAGGTAGCGCGCAAGCCGCGGTCCCGACGCATAGGCGCGGTCGCTCTCGATCGTCTGGTCGGCGGTGCGCAGCCGCCGCGCGAGCTGCTGCATCAGCGACCAGGTGAATTCGGGGTGGCTCGCCGAGAAATCCTTGAGCGCATTGCGGCCGAGCTGGAGCGCGCTGCCCGCGCTGGTCGCGGTGACCGAAGCGGTGCGCTCGCCGCCGTCGAGCAGCGCGATCTCGCCCAGCACCGCGCCGGGTTCGGCATAGGCGAGGACGATCTCGCGCCCGCCGGCGGTCAGCATCGAGACGCGCGCCGTGCCTTCGGTCAGGATCAGCATCATGTCGCCGGGGTCGCCCTGAACGAGCAATTCCTTGCCCTTGGCAAAGCTGATCTGCACCGACCGGCTGGCGATCTCCGCCCAATCCTCGACCGTCAGGCCGGAAAAGATCGAATCGGGGCCCTGAAGTGCGGCAAGTTTCGCGTGATCCATGCCCTCTGTACGTCCTTCCTGTTACCCCGCCCCCGGGTCGTCAGACGAGCCGGCTCTTCTTCACCGCGGCTTCGATGAATCCCTTGAACAAGGGATGCGGATCGAAGGGTTTGGATTTGAGTTCCGGATGGAACTGCACCCCGATAAACCACGGATGGTCCGGTCGCTCGACGATTTCGGGTAACATGCCGTCGGGCGACATGCCAGAAAAGACGAGGCCGCCCTTTTCGAGATTTTCGCGATACGCGCCGTTGACTTCATAGCGGTGGCGATGCCGCTCGCTGATCTCGTTCGCCCCATAGATGGTCGCGACATGGCTGTTCGGCGACAATTTCGCCTCATAGGCGCCGAGCCGCATCGTGCCGCCGAGATCGGTGTTCGCGCCGCGCTTCTGCAGCCCCTCGTCGCTCATCCATTCGGTGATCAGGCCGACGACGGGCTCGCCGGTCGGGCCGAATTCGGTGCTCGACGCGTCCTCGATGCCGCTGGTGTTCCGCGCCCCCTCGATGCAGGCCATCTGCATGCCGAGACAGATGCCGAAGAAGGGCACGCCCTGTTCGCGCGCGAAGCGCACGCTCTCGATCTTGCCTTCTGAACCGCGCTCGCCGAAGCCGCCGGGGACGAGGATGCCGTGCATCGGCTCGAGCTCGGCGGCAAGATCGTCGCCCTTTTCGAACATCTCGGCATCGAGCCAGCGGATATTGACCTTCACCCGGTTCGCCATGCCGCCATGGACCAGCGCCTCGTTGAGCGACTTATAGGCATCGGGCAGCGAGACATATTTGCCGACGACGCCGATCGTCACCTCGCCTTCGGGGTGCTGCTTGCGGTCCATGATGTCGTACCAGGCCGTCAGGTCGGGTTCGGGCGCATCGTGGATGCCGAAGGCGCGCAGAACCTCCGAATCGAGCCCTTCGCCATGATATTGCACCGGCACCGAATAGATCGAATCGGCATCGAGCGCCGGGATCACCGCTTCCTTCCGCACGTTGCAGAATTGCGCGATCTTCGCGCGCTCGCCCTCGGGCAGCGGTTTTTCGCAGCGGCAGAGCAGCACGTCGGGCTGGACGCCCAATGAGGCAAGCTCGCGCACGCTATGCTGGGTCGGCTTGGTCTTGAGCTCGCCCGCGGCGGCGATGTAGGGCACCAGCGTCACATGCACGGAGAGCGTGTTCTCGCGCCCCTCCTCGTTGCGAAGCTGGCGGATCGCCTCGATGAACGGCAGCGATTCGATGTCGCCGACGGTGCCGCCGATCTCACACAGCACGAAATCGAGATCGTCGGTCTCGGCGCGCGCAAAGGCCTTGATCGCGTCCGTCACGTGCGGAACCACCTGCACGGTCGCGCCCAGATAGTCGCCGCGGCGTTCCTTGGCGATGATGTCGCGATAGATGCGGCCCGAGGTGACATTGTCGCTCTGCCGCGCCGCGACGCCGGTGAAGCGCTCATAATGGCCGAGGTCGAGGTCGGTCTCCGCCCCGTCGTCGGTCACATAGACCTCGCCGTGCTGATAGGGCGACATGGTGCCCGGATCGACGTACAGATAGGGATCGAATTTCCGGATACGGACACGATAGCCACGCGCCTGCAACAAGGCTGCAAGGCTAGCCGCCATCAAACCTTTGCCAAGCGAGGAGACCACGCCGCCGGTGATAAAAATGAACCGCGCCATGGGAGGAAAGACTTACTCAACAGGAGGGTGACGGCGCAAGCCGTCGAATCGCATGCGGCGGAAAAAATTCCGCCGCCGCGTGAACGGAACCGGGAACCGAAGCTTCCGGAGGGATTTGGGCTTATTTCTTCGCGGGCGCCTGCGCCGGGGCGTTCTGGCTGGCGGCCGCTGCGGCTGCCGCCAGCGGATCGTCCGAAGCCGGCGCGGTCTGCGCGGGCGTACCAGCCGCCGGAGCCTGCGCCGGTCCGGTCATCGACGAAGCGGGAGCGCTCGTCTGCGCGGCCTTCGACAGCGAGGTGTCGAGCGACGAACCACCCGCGCTGCCGACCGATGCCAGCGCTGCGAGCAGGATCGACAGGCCGACGAACAGGGTCGCGAGGATCGTCGTCAGCCGGGTCATGAAGTCCGCCGCACCGCGCGCCGAGAGCAGGCCCGCGGGGCTGCCGCCGACGCCCAGACCGCCGCCTTCCGATTTCTGCATCAGGATGACGCCGATCATCGCCGCGGCGATCAGCGCCTGGACGACGAGCAGGAAGGTGAAGAGACTGGACATTATTTATTCCCGGACTTGCACGGCCCCACGCGGACCACGCCCGCGGCGCACATAGAGACGAAGCGCCGGGGGTTCAAGGCAGAAGCGCGGGACTATGCCGGCCGCCCCTTCCCTTCCCCCTTGATGGGGGAAGGATACGGAGCCTTATCGCGAAGCGATTAGGCGAAGTTGGATGGGGGTGACGGTACGTCCTCGCGCCGTCCGCTTCAGGTCGAAGCCGCACCCCCTCCGCTGCGACTAGCGGACAAGTCCGCAAGTCTCGCTGCCTCCCCCATCCAGGGGAGGGCATATTGTTCACCCCAGCCCCGCCGCCGCCTCGACGATCGGCACGAACTTGCCCGCGGTCAGGCTCGCACCGCCGACCAGCGCGCCGTCGACGTCGCCCGCGCCCAGCAGTTCGGCGGCATTCTCGCCGTTGACCGACCCGCCATACAGGATTCGCATCGCGTCCGCGGCCTCGGCCCCTGCCTGCTCGCCCAGCTTCGCGCGGATCGCGCCGTGCATTTCGGCGACATCGGCAACCGTCGGCACCAGCCCGGTCCCGATCGCCCAGATCGGCTCATACGCAATGGCAAGCCGCGCGGGATCGAAAGCCCCGGGAAGCGAACCCGCGACCTGCGCCAGCACATAATCGACCGCATCACCCGATTCGCGCACCTCGCGCGGCTCGCCGACGCACAAGATCACCGACAGCCCCGCCGACAGCGCCGCCTCGGCCTTGGCGCGGACATCGGCGTCGCTTTCGCCGAAGCCCTCGCGCCGCTCGCTATGTCCGACGATCACCAATGCTGCGCCCGCGTCGACGAGCATCGGCGCCGCGATCGATCCGGTGAAGGCGCCCGACGCCGCCGCATGGCAATCCTGACCGCCGACCACCGCGCCCGGAGCAGCGGCGACCATCGCGCCGATCAGCGTGAATGGCGGACACAGCGCGATGTCGACAGCGGGATGCGCCCCGGCCGCGGCAAAGATCGCCTGCGCCTCGCCCAGCGCGGCCGTCAGCCCGTTCATTTTCCAGTTGCCGACCACATATTTGCGCCGCGCCATCGCCTGCTCCTCCATCCGACACTATGATGTCCGCCCCTAGCGGCGCGCGGGCGGCAAAGGCAAGCGGGTCGCACACCGTCGCGCTTTCCCGCCTTGAAGCCTGCCCGCCTCCCGCCTAAAGCAGCGCCGAACCGCGCCCGTGGCGCCCGGCCGAAAGACAGTCTGCTTCATGATTACCGCTCTTCGTAACCTTTTCGGATCGACCATCGGCAAATTCATCGCGCTTGCCTTCATCGTGCTGATCGGGGTGCTGTTCGCGCTCGGCGACGTCACCGGCAACGCCTCGTTCGGCGGGCTCGGCGGCGCGAACGCGGCCAAGGTCGGCAATCGCGAGATCGGGCTCGGCGAACTGCGCGAGCGGGTCAATCAGGCCTATAATCAGGCGCGCCAGCAACAGCCCGGCCTGACCAAGGCTGCTTTCGTCGAGGGCGGCGGCCTCGACCAGGTGCTGAACCAGCTCGTCGACGGCATGGCGTTCGAACAATTCACGACCGACCTCGGCTTCGGGGTCAGCAAGCGCCAGATCGACGGCCGCATCGCCGACATCCCCGCCTTCGCGGGCGTGTCAGGCAAATTCGACCAGAAGGTCTTCGAAGCCTTCCTGCGCCAGAACGGCATGAGCGAGGCGCAGCTTCGCCGCGAGCTCAAGCAGCAGATATTGCTCGAACAGATCGGCGTGCCGATCGGGTCGATGCCGCGCGTCTCGCTCGGCCTCGCGCGCCCCTATGCCGCGCTGCTTCTCGAGCAGCGGCAGGGTCAGGCGCTGTTCGTGCCGGCCAGCGCCTTCGCTCCCGCGGGCGATCCCGGCGACGCGGCGCTCAAGACCTTCCTCGACCAGAACCGCAGCAAGTTCACCATCCCCGAACGCCGCACCCTGCAATATGCGCTGTTCGACCGCAGCGCGGTCCCCGTGCCCGCGGTCAGCGACGCCGAAATCGCCAAGGTCTATAAAGCCAACGCCGCGCACTATGCCGCGAGCGAGACGCGCCGCTTCGCGCAGGTGATTGCGCCCGATCAGGCGACCGCCAACGCGATCGCAACCAAAGTCCGCGGTGGCACCTCGCTTGCCGCCGCCGCGCAGGCGTCAGGCCTGTCCGCTTCGACCACCGGCGACCTCGCCCAGACCGCCTACGCCGCGACGACCAGCGACGCGATCGCCAAAACCGCCTTCGCGGCAAAGCAGGGCGACGTCCTCGGCCCCGTCCAGTCGGGGCTCGGCTGGGTCGTCGCACGCGTCGAGGCGGTGACCGCCAAGCCCGCGCGCACGCTCGCCGAAGCGACCCCCGAAATCCGCGCCGAGCTCGCCAAGAACAAGGCGAACGAAGCGATCGTCGATTATTACAACGCAATCCAGGACGCCGTGAACGGCGGCGCCTCGATCGAGGAAATCGCCGCCGACCGCAAGCTCAAGGTCGAGGAGACTCCCGCCCTGCTTCCCAGCGGCCGCGCCCCCGACATGCCGGGCTTCGCGCTGGCACCCGAATTCGCCCCGATGGTCAGCGGCGCCTTCCAGGCCGCCGGCGAAGGCGAGGCACAGCTCGCGACGCTCGTCGAGAATGAGAAGTTCGCGGTCTATTCGGTCAAATCAATCACCGCCGCCGCGCCGCCGCCCTTCGCCAGGATTCGCGCCGACCTGCTCACCGAATGGCGCTTCGCGCAGGGACAGAAGGTCGCCCGCGACAAGGCCCGCGCGATCGCCAAGGCGGTCGAAGGCGGCAAGAAGCTTCCCGAAGCCGCGAGCGCCGCGGGCGCGGCGATGGCCGGGGTCCAGACGATCGGCGGCCGCCGCGCCGACCTCGGTCAGGGCGGCAAGCCGGTTCCGCCCGAACTCGCCCTGCTCTTCTCGATGGCGAAGGGCAGCGTGAAGACGCTCGAAGTCCCCGGCAACCGCGGCTGGATGGTCGTCGCGCTCGGCGAGGTCGATCGCCCCGATCCCAAGGCGATCGAACAGGCACGCGTCGCGGCGATCGCGCAGCCGCTGTCGCCCGCGTTCGGCAACGAGCTGGTCGAGCAGTTCGCCGCCGAAGCGAAGCGCCGCGTCGGCGTCAAGATCAACAAGGATCTGGTCGAACAGCTCCGCAAGGAACTGACCGGCACCGCTCCGGTCGGCGAATAGTGACGCTCGAAGGCAGGGCCGCGGCGCTCGAAGCGCTCGCCGGCGGTCGCGGCGCAGTCGTCTGGCAGCGGCTGATCGCCGACATCGAGACGCCGGTTTCGGCAGCGCTCAAGCTCATCGAGCCCGGGCGCGGCGACTGGGTGCTCGAATCGGTCGAAAGCGGCGAGACGCGCGGGCGCTACAGCCTGATCGGGCTCGATCCCGACCTGCTGTTCGAAGTCATCGGCGACGCCGCGCGGATCAACCGCGACTGGCGCCACGACAAGGATGCGTTCGTTCCGCTCGGGGCCGGGGCGCTCCAGGCGCTGCGCGATCTCGTCGCCGAATGCCGTTTCGACGTGCCCGAGGGGCTGCCCAAGGCGCTCGCGACGCTCGTCGGCTTCTTCGCCTATGAAACGATCGGCCTCGTCGAGCGCATCGCGCGCGCGCCGGGCGCAGGGCTCGGCCTCCCCGACATGGTGTTCGTGCGCCCGACGACGATCCTCGTCTTCGACCGCCTCGCCGACGAACTCTTCCTGATCGCGCCGATCTGGCCCGACAGCAATGGCGCGATCGACCGGATGATCGACGCGGCCAGCGACCGGCTCGACGCCATCGCCGCGCGCCTTGCGACCGTCAGCGCGCACGGCGAGCGCGCCGTCACCGATGCGCTTCCCGCCGATATCGCCGCGAATCCAGCCACGACGCCCGAGCGCTTCGCCGAAATGGTCGCGGCGGCGAAGGACTATATCGCCGCGGGGGACATTTTTCAGGTCGTGCTGTCGCAGCGCTTCTCGACCCCGTTCGACCTGCCGCCCTTCGACCTTTATCGCGCGCTCCGCCGCATCAACCCCTCGCCCTTCCTCTATTTCCTCGACCTTCCCGGTTTCGCGCTGATCGGCTCGTCGCCCGAGATCCTCGTGCGCGTCCGCGACGGCGAGATCACGATCCGCCCGATCGCCGGCACCCGCCCGCGCGGCCGCACCAGCGCCGAGGATGCCGAGAACCGCGAAAGCCTGCTCGCCGATCCCAAGGAGCGCGCCGAGCATCTGATGCTGCTCGATCTCGGCCGCAACGACGTCGGCCGCGCCGCGACCGGCGGCAGCGTGACCGTGACCGACAGCTACACGGTCGAATTCTACAGCCATGTCATGCACATCGTGTCGAACGTCATCGGCCGTATCGCACCCGGCAAGGACGCGATCGACGCGCTGTTCGCGGGCTTCCCGGCGGGCACGGTCAGCGGCGCGCCGAAAGTCCGCGCCTGCCAGATCATCGCCGAACTCGAAGCCGATGCGCGCGGGCCTTACGCCGGGGGCGTCGGCTATTTCGCGCCCGACGGAAACATGGACAGCTGCATCGTGCTCCGCACCGCGATCGTCAAGGACGGCGAGATGCATGTGCAGGCCGGCGCAGGCATCGTCGCCGACAGCGACCCCGCCTATGAGCAGCGCGAATGCGAAGCCAAGGCCGGCGCGCTTTTCGCGGCGGCGTGCGAGGCGGTGAAGCTCGCGAACGCGCCGGGTTACGGGCAGTGACCCAGATTCTCCACTTCAACGACATCCTCCTGAAAACCGGCCTTCATCTCGACGATGTCCGGCTCTTGCGGCATCAGGAATATGGGCCAAGGGGCCAAACACCTTATAGCTTATGGGTCGAGTCTCCCGACAAACTGCGCCGCTACCAGGAAGTTCAGCGAACCGACCGACGCCCACGTTTCGCCGCGCCATTCTGGGCCAGCTTCGTGGTTCAGCCCGACGGGAAGACGATGTTCGTGGGTATTTTCGCAGCGTCACTCCGGGGGCCAGCCAACGCCGGGTATCTGCACCCGTTCGACGAGAAGCCACTTCCTGCCGGAGAGATCGGCAAGGTCGATCAATATGATTGCCTCCTGACCGATCATATCCGCGATCTGATCGGACGGCTCATTATCGAATGGGGTCCGGGGACGCGAAGCTGGGTGCAGCGAGCGGACAGCGACGCCGGCCGGAACAAGCCCATTGCCGAGATTCGGGAAAGATTTTCGGAGCCCCATTTTCCGGGTTATAAGAAGTTCATTTCGACACTCAGCGGCCTCGCGAACCTGCCCATGGGTTGGCGGACCGCGCTTTCCTCAGTGAGCGGCATCTACCTGCTGACTTGTCCCCGCACCAAAGAGCAATATGTCGGCCAGGCGTTCGGCGAAGCTGGCTTCTGGGGGCGATGGCTCTCTTACGTGGCGACGGGGCATGGCGGCAACGTCGGCCTGAAAAGCCGTGACCTGAGCGACTATCAGGTCAGCATATTGGAAATATGCGGATCGGATACTACCAAGGGCGATCTGGATTTTCGGGAATCTTTATGGAAGCGCAAGCTACAAAGCCGTGAAATGGGATTGAACCGGAACTAGCAACCTTCCTCATCGCGAAACCAAATGATGTGTCCGCCTCAGGCAAGACTTATCTCCCGCCGTCAAAGGCGCTAGCATCATCGCATGCGCAAGATCCTCGTCCCGCTCGCCCTGCTGCTCGCCAGCGCCGTTCCCGCCCACGCCGAACCCTGGCGGTTCAGCGTCGACGGCGCCGCCGGGGTCGATGCCGTCCTCGAAGACTTCACCTTCGCCAGCGGCGAGAAACTGCCCGAACTCACGATCCGTTACATCACGCTGGGCACGCCGCAGCATGACGCAAAGGGCAATGTCACCAACGCCGTGATGATCCTCCACGGCACCGGCGGCACCGGCAAGCAATTCTTCCAGCCGCAGTTTGCCGACGAACTGTTCGGCCCCGGCCAGCCGCTCGATACCGCGAAATATTACATCATTCTCCCCGACAACATCGGCCATGGCGGCTCGTCGAAGCCCAGCGACGGCCTCAGGATGAAATTCCCGCACTACGACTATGACGACATGGTCGCCGCGCAATACCGGCTGCTCACCGAAAAGCTCGGCGTGAAGAGCCTGAAGCTGATTCTCGGCACTTCGATGGGCTGCATGCACGCGTTCGTCTGGGGCGAGACGCATCCGGGCTTCGCCGAGCGGCTCGCGCCTTTCGCGTGCCAACCGGTCGAGATCGCGGGCGAAAACCGCATGTGGCGTGCGCTGTCGATCGACGCGATCAAGGCCGACCCGCTGTGGAAGGACGGCAATTACACCGATCCGCCGCTGTCGGGCCTGCGCACCGCCGCCTCGCTCTCGATGATCGCGGGCGCCAACCCCTATGCCTTGCAGGCGCAATATCCGACGCGCGCCGCAGCGGAAAAATACAAGGACGAAGCCTTCGCGCGCATTTTCGGCCGCAACGATGCGAACGACACCATCTATCAGCTTGATTCGTCGCGCAATTACAATCCGTGGCCGAACCTCGAAAAGATCGGGGTTCCGGTCCTCTGGATCAACTCCGCCGACGATTTCATCAACCCGCCGGGCTACAGCTACCCGCAGGACGGGGTGAAACGGATGCCGCGCGCGAAATATATCCTGATCCCGGCGAGCGCCGAAACCAAGGGCCACAGCACGCACACCTGGGCCAAATTCTGGAAAGACGATCTCGCGAAGCTGATGGCGGAATGACGAAGACACGATTGTCCGCGGAATAGTTCGTAAAGCTTCCCCAACCCCCGCAAAGCCGTTAGGGCGCCCCCATGATCCTCGTCATCGACAATTACGACAGCTTCACCTTCAACCTCGTTCATTATCTGATCGAGCTGGGAGCCGACGTCCGCGTCGAACGCAATGACACGCTAACCGCCGCCGAAGCGCTGGCGACGGGCGCCTCGGCCTTCCTCATCTCGCCGGGCCCCTGCACCCCGAACGAGGCCGGGGTCAGCCTCGACCTCGTCGCCGCCTGCGCCGAGGCGAACAAGCCGCTGCTCGGCGTCTGCCTCGGCCATCAGGCGATCGGCCAGCATTTCGGCGGCACCGTGCAGCGCGGCCATCTCATGCACGGCAAGACCTCGCCCGTCTGTCACGACGGCACCGGCCTCTTCACCGATCTCCCGTCGCCGCTCACCGCGACACGCTACCACAGCCTCGAGGTCGTCGATATTCCCGCCTGCCTCGCGATCAATGCGACGAGCGACGACGGCGCGGTGATGGGCTTCCGCCACACCGGCCTCCCGATCCACGGCGTCCAGTTCCACCCCGAAAGCATCGCCACCGAACATGGTCACGCGATGCTCGCCAATTTCCTGCGTCTCGCGGGGTTGCCGGTCGCGGCGCGACAGGCGGCATGAGCCGCTTCGGGCCGCTTCCCGATCCCACCGCGCTGCTGGATCATGACGAGGCGGCGTCCGCCTTCGCGGCGATCCTCGACGCCAAGGCCAGCGACGAGCAGATCGCCGGATTCCTGATCGCCCTGTCCGACCGCGGCGAGACGATGGTCGAGATCGCCGCCGCCGCGCAGGCGATGCGCGACCGCATGATCCCGATCGACGCGCCCGCCGGCGCGATCGACGTCTGCGGCACAGGCGGCGACGGCCACCACACGCTCAACGTCTCGACCGCGGTCGCAATCGTCGTCGCGGCGTGCGAAGTTCCGGTTGCAAAGCACGGAAATCGGGCCGCTTCTTCCAAATCAGGTGCCGCCGATACGCTCGAGGCACTCGGGCTCGACATGGAGCGCGCGGGCGCGATGGCCGAAGCACAGCTCGCCGACCTCGGCATCTGCTTCCTTTTCGCCGCCAACCATCATCCGGCGATGAAGCACATCCAGCCGATCCGCAAGGCGATCGGCCGCCGCACCATCTTCAACCTCATGGGTCCGCTCGCCAATCCGGCGCGCGTCTCGCGCCAGCTGATCGGCATCGCGCGCCCCGCCTATGTCCCCGTTTATGCCGAGGCGCTGCACCGGCTCGGCACCGATCACTCGTGCGTCATTTCGGGCGACGAAGGTCTCGACGAACTGTCGCTCGCCGGGGGTAATGAGGTCGCCGTCATCACCCCCGAAGGCGTGCGGATGCAGCGCAGCACCGCCGCCGACGCCGGGCTTCCCAGCCACCCGATCGCGGCGATCCGCGGCGGCGACGCGCAATCGAACGCAAAGGCGCTGCGCGCGCTGCTGCTGGGCGAAGCCAGTGCCTATCGCGATGCGGTGCTGTATAACGCCGCTGAAGCGCTGGTCGTCGCGGGCGCGGTCGACACGCTCGTCGATGGCGTCGAGGAAGCCGCCGAAGCCATCGACAAGGGCCTCGCCAACGCCCTGCTCAATTGCTGGATCGCCTATAAATGAACAAGCAGGCACATCGTCATTGCGAGCGAAGCGAAGTAATCTCCAGCCATCGGCCTTGCGCAAAGGCCGATAGCTGGAGATTGCCGCGTCGCCTTCGGCTCCTCGCGATGACGCGAAAATAGGGCACAATCCGTGAACAAACTCTCCGAAATCCTCGCGACCAAGGCAGAGGAGGTGTCCGAGCGGCGCCAGGCCTATTCGATCGCCGACCTCGACCGCATCGACGCCGGCGCCCCGCGAGGTTTCAAGGCCGCGCTCGAACGGAAAATCGGCGACGGCGATTTCGGCCTGATTGCCGAAATCAAGAAAGCATCACCATCCAAAGGATTGATACGAAAAGATTTCAATCCCGCAGACCATGCTCGCGCCTATGCCGCAGGCGGCGCAGCCTGTCTGTCGGTCTTGACCGACGCGCCCTATTTCCAGGGGCATGAGGAATTTCTGATCGCCGCCCGCACCGCCTGCGAACTCCCCGTCCTCCGCAAGGATTTCATGATCGACCCATGGCAGGTCGCCGAGGCGCGCTCGATCGGCGCCGACGCGATCCTGATCATCGTCGCCGCGCTCGACGATGGCGCGATGCGCGAGATCGAGGCCGCCGCGATCGAACGCGGCATGGACGTCCTCGTCGAGGTCCATGACGAAGCCGAACTCGACCGCGCGCTGATGCAGCTCTCGTCGCGGCTGATCGGGGTAAATAACCGCAATCTCAAGACTTTCGAGACTGATCTTGCCGTCACCGAACGGCTCGCGAAGCGCGCGCCGGCGGGCACGCTGCTCGTCGGCGAGAGCGGCATCGCGACCTACGCCGACTGTCACCGCCTGTCGCAATGCGGGGTCCACGCCTTCCTCGTCGGCGAAAGCCTGATGCGGCAGGACGATGTCGAGGCCGCGACGCGGGCGCTGCTGAAGGGCTGATCCCGGATGTCTGCATTGGGGTGGGTAGCGGACGCTGCCCTCTCTTTACTTCGTCATCCCCGCGAAAGCGGGGACCCAGAGCGTCCGTCCGCTTACCCATCCCTGGGTTCCCGCTTTCGCGGGAATGACGAAGGGAGAGAGTGCGGCAACTCCTGGTCGAAAACCGCCATCCCCCTTGCCTTTCTCCGCCCGGATTGCTTCGCTTCCCGGCGATGACCAACAAACCGACTCACCTCGACGACAGCGGCGCCGCGCATATGGTCGATGTCGGCGCCAAACCCGCCACCGGGCGCCGCGCCATCGCCGGTGGCCGCATCGCCATGTCGGCCGAAGCGCTCGAAGCGATCCGCAGCGGCAATGCTCCGAAGGGCGACGTCCTCTCGACCGCGCGCATCGCCGGCATCATGGCCGCAAAGCGCACCGCCGACCTCATCCCGCTCTGCCATCCGATCGCGCTAACCCAGGTTTCGGTCGAATTCGACTGGGAAGACACTGGCCTTTCGGTCCGCGCCGTCGCCGCAACCACCGGCCCCACCGGGGTCGAGATGGAAGCCTTGACTGCCGCCTCGGTCGCATTGCTGACGCTCTACGACATGGCGAAGGCGCTCGATCGCGCAATGGTCATCGAGGGCATTCGTCTGCTCGAAAAGAGCGGCGGCCGCTCGGGCGACTGGCGCGCCGAATGACCGGGCTGCTTCCCGTCGCGGACGCGCAAGCGCGTCTTCTGGCGATGCACGAGCCGCTATCATCCGAAACGATTGCCTTTTCGCAATCACTTGGCCGTTATCTTTCTCAGGACTTGGTCGCATTGCGCGATCAACCTTCGGCGCCGCTCTCGGCGATGGACGGCTATGCGATCCGCTTTGCCGACCTTCCCGGCCCGTGGACGATCATCGGCGAGGCGGCCGCGGGCGCCCCTCCCCCCGCCTCGCTCGATGCGGACCAGGCCATGCGGATATTCACCGGCGCGATCCTTCCCGGCGGTGCCGATACGGTCGTCATGCAGGAAGATGTGGCCGCCGCGGGCACGGCATTGAGTCTCGCCACCGGCGATGCGGTCGCGCCCGGACAGCATGTCCGCCCGCGCGGCTGCGATTTCGCGGCGGGCAGTTCGCTCCTTCAGGCCGGCACCCGCCTCACCCCCGGCGCAATCGCGACCGCGATCATGAGCGGCGCGGCCCAGCTTCCGGTCGGGACGCGCCCCCGCGTCGCGCTCCTGACCACCGGCGACGAGCTCGTCCAGCCGGGACACCCGCTCGCCCCCGGCCAGATCCCCGACAGCAACGGCACGATGCTCGCCGCCATGCTCGCGAACGAGCCTGCCGAGGCCAGCCTGCCGCTTCACATGCGCGACGACCGGACGATGATTGCGCGTGTATTGAAGGACCTGGCGCGACGTCACGACGTCATCGTCACCGTCGGCGGCGCTTCGGTCGGCGATCATGACCATGTCCGCGGCGCGATCGAGGATGCCGGCGGGCGGATCGATTTCTGGAAAATCGCAATGAAGCCCGGCAAGCCGCTGATCGCGGGAACAGTCGGCGACGCGATCCTGCTCGGACTGCCCGGCAATCCCTCGTCGGCGTTCGTGACCGCGACCCTCTTCCTGCTCCCCCTCGTCCGCCATCTCGCGGGAGCGCGCAATCCATTGCCCGAAATCCGTCACGCACCGCTCGCCTCCGCGCTCGGCCCCGGCGGAACCCGGCGCGATTATCTCCGCGCGCAGCTTGCCGGCGGCGCGCTCGCCGTCATCGACGGGCAGGACAGCGGCCGCACCTTTCCGCTTGCCGCAGCGAACGCCCTCGTGATCCGCGAAATCGGCGCGCCCGCGAAAGTCGCAGGCGAGGCGGCGGATTATATCGACATCGCTTGACAAGTTCCGCTTTGTTCCACTATCGTTCTCCCTATGTCCGGAACTGGCATCATGGAGAACGAGAGATGTTGACCGCGAAGCAGCACGAACTGCTGCACTTCATCCAGCAGCGCCTCGACGCAAGCGGCATCTCGCCCTCGTTCGAGGAGATGAAGGAGGCGCTTGGCCTCAAGTCGAAATCGGGCATCCATCGCCTCATAAGCGCCTTGGAAGAAAGAGGTTTTCTTCGCCGCCTCCCCAATCGCGCCCGCGCGCTGGAGGTGCTCAAGACCGCGGAAGGCGCCAAGGCGCCCGTGCGCAACGATCGCGACAATGTGGTGCCGCTCCGCAAGCCCGCGCCGGCGCTGAAGCCGATCGCCGCGAACGACATCATCGAGGTGCCACTGCATGGCAAGATCGCCGCTGGCGTCCCGATCGAAGCGTTCGAGAATCACAACCAGCTCGCGGTTCCCGCCGCGCTGCTCGGCGCAGGCGAGCATTATGCGCTCGAAGTGTCGGGCGACTCGATGGTCGAGGCTGGCATCTTCGACGGCGACTATGCGCTCATCCAGAAGTCCAGCACCGCACGCGAAGGCGATATCGTCGTCGCGCTCGTCGATGGGCAGGATGCGACGCTCAAATATTTCCGCCGCGAGGGCAAGATGATCCGGCTCGACCCCGCGAACAGCGCCTACGAACCCCAGCGCTACGAGGCGGGGCGCGTCATCGTGCAGGGGCGGCTGTCGGGATTGCTTCGTCGTTACCACTAAGCTGCTGCGGGCGGCGCCACGGATGCTCGTCGCCCGCGCGTAGCGCCGCGACGACGCGGGGCCGCTCGCCGAGGTAGATCGCCAGCCCGCCGCTTGTCGCGAGGCTGTCTCGGTCGATCGTCAACCAGCGGCCGACGCATTCGCGTGGCAGCCAGCGGTCGCTGATCACGACGTCGGCAGCAGCGCACGCTGCCGCCATCTCGGCGCCCTCGATCCGGTCGCGCCCGCGCGAAGCGAGAATGATGCGTTGCACGCCTTCCGCGCCCTGCCGCCAGCGGCAGAAATCGGCGTTGCATTCGACATGATCGAGGCCGGCGAGCGCGCCGAGCGGCGTGTCGATACCCGCAGCCTCGCTCATCGTGTCGCGGACGAAATCCCCCGCGCGATCGCGCAGCAGCGCATAGCCGCCCGCAGGAACAGCTGCGGCGATATTGCGGCCATCGCCGGTGACGAGCAAGTCCGGGCGCGGCTGTACGAGCAGCGCAGCCATGCCGATTGCCACCGGCACGGCTCCTGCCCAGCGCCAGCCGGTGCGCCAGATCAGGATCCACAAGCCGCCGCAGACTGCCAGCGCGACCCCCCAGGGCGGAAAGGTCGGCAGTGTCGCAACCGCCCCCGGCGTGTCCGCAACGGCATGGGCGAGCGCGATGAGCGCGCGGAGCGCACGGTCGGCCACCCACCAGAAGGGCGCGCCGAGCCCGACGGTGTCGAACAGCAGCGCCAGCGCCTCGGCGGGCATGATCACGAAGGTGGTGAGCGGGATCGCGACGACATTGGCCAGCGCACCGTACAGCCCCGCCTTGTGGAAATGGAACAATGCGATCGGCGCAAGTGCAGCCTCGACGACGAAGCCCGTGATCAGCAATCCCGCCAACCCGCGCGCCCATCGCAGCAGCAGTGCCTCATCGTGCCGCGCAACGAAGCGCTGCATCATCGGGCTTTCGTGGAGCGCGACGATCGCGGTCACCGCCGCGAAACTGAGCTGAAAGCTCGGCCCCGCGAGCGATTCGGGACGCCACAGCAGTACGAGCAGAGCGCCCGCCGCAACCAACCGCAGCGTCACCGCCTCGCGCCCCATCAGAAAGGCGGCGAGAACAAGCAGCGCCGCGATCAGCGATCGCAGCGTCGGCACCTCGGCGCCAGCGAGCCAGGTATAACCCGCCCCCGCCAACGCGCCTGCCGCCGCGGCGATCGGCAGCACATAGCCCGCGAGGGCGAGCCGCCGGCTGAGCGCGAAAAGCCGCATCGCGGCGAACATCGCGAAGCCGATCACCGCGGTAACGTGCAGTCCGCTGATCGACAGCAGATGCGCGAGGCCCGCACGCCGCATCGCCTCGTCATCCTCGGCCGAGATCGCACCGCGATCGCCCGTGACCAGCGCCGCCGCGACCCCGCCCGGCGATCCCGCGACCTGCGCGTGGATATGCGCGCTCAGCCGCGCGCGCAACGGCTGGCCACCATTTCGGGCGCCCGGTGATTTAGCCACGTCCCCCAACACCGTCCCGACCGCCCCGATCCGGTCGAACCAGGCGCGCTGCGCGAAATCATAGCCACCCGGCAGGCTCGCGGTCGGCGGCGGCATCAGCCGCACGCGCAGCCCAATGAGATCACCCGGCGCGACTCCGCCGCTCTCGCCGCGCATCGTCACCCGAATCCGCGGCGGCAGGTCGGGACGCCGCAGCGGACGGACGATCAGCCGCGTCTGCTCGCGCGCCGGCTGCGGCTCGACCGCTTCGATGCGCGCGGAAAACTGCGTCGTCACCGGCTGTGCCAACACCGGCGCAGCCACCCAGGACGCACGCGCCCAGATCAGCAGCATCCCGATCATCATCGCCGCGCAGCCGATCGCCACGATACGCCCGGATCGCCGGTGCCACCCGACGAGCAGCGCCGCAGATGCCCCTGCCGCGAACAGAAAGAGCAGGCCGATCCACTGCGCGGCCGTCGGCAGCGCAAACCAGGCGCCGATCCCCGCACCCAGCGCGACAGGAAGCCAAAGCCCCATCCGTTCGCGCTCGGCATCGAGTCGCGTCTCGATCCGCTCCGCAAGCCCGCGCGCCATCGCCAACACGCGCGCGCCAATGGGCGTTTGAAGCGGCCTTGTCGCCATGCTAGGGGCTGCCCCGATCCTCCCTCGCCGAGGGAACAACCTGTTTGAAAGAGGCCATGGTGGCAACCGAAAACCCGACCAATATGGCAGAAGCGACCCCCGAAGCGACGGGCGCCGACGTGGTGACGCGCTTCGCCCCCTCCCCGACCGGATATCTGCACATCGGCGGCGCGCGCACCGCGCTGTTCAACTGGCTGTTCGCGCGCCATCACGGCGGCAAGTTCCTGCTCCGTATCGAAGATACCGACCGCGCACGCTCGACCGACGCCGCAATCGACGCGATCCTCGACGGCATGCAGTGGCTGGATTTGGATTGGGACGGCGAAACGGTCCATCAGTTTGCGCGTGCTCCGCGTCATGCCGAGGTCGCGCACGAGCTGCTCGCCAGGGGCGAGGCCTATCGCTGCTACCTCACGCAGGACGAGCTCGCCGCGATGCGCGCCGAAGCGCAGGAAAAGCGCATCCCCTTCCGCGTCCGCAGTCCGTGGCGCGATCGCGACGACGGCGACCCGTCGGTCCCGCACGTCATCCGCCTGCGCGCGCCGCAGGAAGGCGAGGTCACGATCTTTGACAAGGTTCAGGGCGCGGTCACTGTCCAGAATGCCGAGCTCGACGATTTCATCCTGCTGCGCAGCGACGGCACGCCGACCTATATGCTGAGCGTCGTCGTCGATGATAACGACATGGGGATCACCCATGTCATCCGCGGCGACGACCATCTCAACAACGCCTTTCGGCAGCTTGCGCTGATCCGCGCGATGGGCTGGCGTGAGCCGGTTTATGCCCATGTCCCGTTGATCCACGGCGCCGACGGCGCGAAACTGTCGAAGCGTCACGGCGCGCTCGGCGTCGATGCCTATCGCGACGAGATGGGCTATCTGCCCGAGGCGGTGAACAATTATCTCCTCCGCCTCGGCTGGGGCCATGGCGACGCCGAAATCATCAGCCGCGAACAGGCCGTCGAATGGTTCGACCTCGATCATGTCGGCCGCTCGCCGTCGCGCTTCGACTTCAAGAAGCTGGAGAATCTCAACGGTCATTATATCCGCGAAGCCGATAACGCCCGCCTTGCCGATCTCGTCGCGCCGCGCGTCGAAAAACTCGTGGGCCGTGCGCTCGATGGCCTCGACCGCGATCTGCTGACGCGCGCGATGGAATCGCTCAAACCGCGCGCCAGGACGCTCGACGAAATCGCCGAGGGAGCGCTTTTCCTGTTCGAATCGCTGCCGCTGGCGGTGGACGAAAAGGCCGTGCAGGTGCTAAGGGATGCGCCGGAGGGAGTGCTCGCCGGCGTTACCGAAAAGCTGCGCGGGCTGAACGGCTGGAACGCCGAAGACATCGAGGCCGCGGTTCGCGAAACGAGCGAGTCGGCCGGAGTCGGGCTCGGCAAACTCGCTCAGCCGCTGCGCGCAGCGCTGACCGGACGCACCGTGTCTCCGGGGATTTTCGACGTGTTGCTGCTCCTCGGCCGCGATGCAAGCCTGGCGCGACTTGACGCAGCGCACAATTATCCGGCAGGGGCGTAACCGCAACTCTCCCGCCGTCAGATCAGGGGAAGAATAATGACCGATACCGCAAAAATCACCCTGGGCGACACCACCGTCGAAGATCCCGTGCTCAAGGGCACGGTCGGCCCCGATGTCGTCGATATCCGCAAATTCTACGCCCAGACGGGCGCCTTCACCTACGACCCCGGCTTCACGTCGACCGCGAGCTGCGAATCGCAGATCACCTATATCGACGGCGACGAAGGCGTCCTCCTTCACCGCGGCTATGCGATCGGCGACCTCGCCGAGCATTCGAGCTTCATGGAGGTCTGCTATCTGCTGCTCAACGGCGAGCTGCCGAACGCGCAGGAACTGACCGATTTCGACACTACCATCACCCGCCACACGATGCTCCACGAGCAGCTCGCAACCTTCTATCGCGGTTTCCGCCGCGACGCGCACCCGATGGCGGTCATGTGCGGCGTCGTCGGGGCTCTCAGCGCCTTCTATCACGATTCGACCGAGATTCACGATCCGCACCAGCGGATGATCGCGAGCCACCGGCTGATCGCGAAGATGCCGACGATCGCCGCGATGGCCTATAAATATGCGGTCGGCCAACCCTTCGTCTATCCGCGCAACGACTTGAGCTATACGCATAATTTCCTGCGCATGACCTTCGGCGTCCCCGCCGAGGACTATGAGGTCGATCCGGCGGTGGTCCGCGCGCTCGACCGCATCTTCATCCTGCATGCCGACCACGAGCAGAACGCCTCGACCTCGACCGTCCGTCTCGCCGGCTCGTCGGGCGCCAACCCCTTCGCATGCATCGCAGCGGGCATCGCCTGCCTCTGGGGCCCTGCGCACGGCGGCGCCAATGAAGCCGCGCTCAACATGCTCCGCGAGATCGGCCGGCCGGAACGCATCCCCGAATATATCGCCCGCGCGAAAGACAAGGACGATCCGTTCCGCCTCATGGGCTTCGGGCACCGCGTCTACAAGAATTACGATCCGCGCGCGACCGTGATGCAGAAGACGGTGCGCGAGGTTTTCGACGCACTGAAGGTCAACGACCCGGTGTTCGAGGTCGCGCTGCAACTCGAGGAAATGGCGCTGAACGACAGCTATTTCGTCGAGAAGAAGCTGTTCCCGAACGTCGATTTCTATTCGGGCGTGATCCTGTCGGCGATCGGTTTCCCGACGACGATGTTTACCGCCCTCTTCGCGCTCGCCCGCACCGTCGGCTGGGTCGCGCAGTGGAACGAGATGATTTCGGACCCCGCGCAGAAGATCGGCCGTCCGCGCCAGCTCTACACCGGCCCGACGCACCGTCCGTATGTGCCGGTCGACAAGCGCTGAGCGAGCGCAGGGAAAAGAAAAAGGGGCCGCTTTCACGGCCCCTTTTTCTTTAGTGGCGGAATGGCTGGAAGCGGCCGAGAGTTGCCGCACACTCTCCCTTCGTCATTCCCGCGAAAGCGGGAACCCAGGGATGGGTAAGCGGACGGACGCTCTGGGTCCCCGCTTTCGCGGGGATGACGAAGTAAAGAAAGGGCAGCGTCCGCTCCCCACCCCAAAGCAGATGATCGCCCGACACCCACGAACCGAATCCCGGATGCTCTACCCCTCGCCTCAATCCCGCCTTTGCAGGCTCACCACCGCATGGATCGGCAATTCGGCGTAGAGGTGCGGGAACAGGTCGCCGCCGCGCGATTCCTCCCAGCGGATCGCATCGCCGAGCTGAAGCAAATCCACCTCGGCGATCATCAGACAGGTCTGCCCGGCGAAATGCTTCGCCAGCGTACCCTCGAGCTGTTCCGCGGCCGACAGGTGGATATAGCCATCGGCAATATCCACCGGCGCACCGCGGAACACGCGCTCGCGCTCGAAATCGGCCCATTGCTGCTGCGTCAGCACCTTGAAGGCCGTCGATGCGCTCATTCCGAAGGAGCCTCCGTTGCCGGCGTTTCTTCGACCGCGCCCCCGGCGCCCTCGGCCTCATCTTCCTCGATCAGCGCCGCCGATACGACATGCTCGTCGTTCGCCACGTCGAACAGGCGCACGCCCGCCGACCCGCGGCCGATGACGCGGAGGCTGTCGAGTCCCATGCGGATCAGCTTTGCCTGATCGGTGACGAGCATCAGCTGATGCGCCTGCGTCGCTGGGAAGCTTGCGACGACCGGCCCGTTGCGGCCGATATTGTCGATATTGGTGATCCCCTGCCCGCCGCGGCCGGTGCGGCGATATTCATAGGCCGACGACAGCTTGCCATAGCCGTTGGCGCAAACGGTCAGGATGAACTGTTCGCGGCCCGCAAGATCGGCGAAGCGGTCGGCATCCATCTCGGGCGCGCCGTCCTTTTCGGCCTTCCATGGAGCGAAGCGCAGATAATCCTCGCGCTCGTCCTGATCGCGCATCCCGCCGCGATGGAGGATCGAGAGCGAGATCACTTCGTCGCCGTCCGCCAGCCGCATTCCGCGCACGCCGGTCGAATTGCGGCTCTGGAACTCGCGGACATCGTCGCCGGCGAAGCGGATCGCCTTGCCCTGCCGTGTCGCGAGCAGCACATCGTCGCTTTCGTCGAGCAAGGCGACGCCAATCAGCCGGTCGTCCTCGTCCTCGCCCTCGAACTTCATGGCGATCTTGCCGTTCGAGGGCACGTTGGTGAAAGCGTCCATGCTGTTACGACGCACATTACCCTTCGCGGTTGCAAACATGACGTGCAGCTTGCCCCATTCGGCCTCGTCCTCGGGCAGCGGCAGCACGGTCGAGATGGTTTCGCCCTGCGCCAGCGGCAGCAGGTTGATCATCGGACGGCCGCGCGTCGCCGGCCCGCCCTCGGGCAGGCGCCAGACCTTCATGCGGTACACCTTGCCCGCGGTCGAGAAGAACAGCACCGGCGTGTGGGTCGAGGTAACGAAGAGTTCGGTGACGACATCCTCGTCCTTCGTCGCCATGCCCGCGCGGCCCTTGCCGCCACGGCGCTGCGCTCGGAAGGTGTCGAGCGGGGTGCGCTTGATATAGCCGTCGAGGGTGACGGTGACGACCATCTCCTCGCGCTCGATCAGATCCTCGTCGTCGATACCGTCGGCGGCGGGGGCGACGAGCGTCTTGCGCGGCGTCGCGAATTCGTCGCGCACCGCGACGAGTTCCTCGCGCATCACCGCATAAAGCTTTTCGCGGTCGGCGAGGATCGAAAGCAACTCTTCAATCTCGGCCGCCAACTCACCGAGTTCCTTGCCGATTTCGTCGCGGCCGAGCGCGGTCAGGCGATGGAGACGAAGGTCGAGGATCGCCTTCACCTGAATTTCCGACAGACGATAGGTGGCGCTTTCCTCCATCTCGCCCTCGATCGCCTCGACGAGGCGGATGTAGGGCGCGATTTCGCCGATCGGCCATTCGCGGGCGAGCAACGCTTCGCGCGCCGCGGCGGGCGACGGTGAACCGCGGATGATGCGGACGACTTCGTCGAGATTGCTGACTGCGACGACGAGACCGAGCAAGATGTGCGCGCGGTCGCGCGCCTTGGCGAGCTCGAACTTGCAGCGGCGGGTGATCACTTCCTCACGGAAGGCGATGAAGGAGGTCAAAATCTCCTTGAGGCCCAGCATTTCCGGGCGGCCGCCGCGGATCGCGAGCATGTTCGCGGGGAAGCTCGACTGCGCCGGGGTATGGCGCCAGAGCTGGTTGAGCACCACCTCGGCGGTCGCGTCGCGCTTCAGCTCGATAACGACGCGCACACCCTCGCGGTTCGATTCGTCGCGGATGTCGGCGACACCCTCGATGCGCTTGTCGCGCGCGGCTTCGGCGATCTTCTCGACGAGGCCGGATTTGCCAACCTGATAGGGAATCGATGTTAGAACAATCGATTGCCGGTCGTTTCTTCCTTCCTCGATGATGTGGGTCGAACGCATCATGATCGAACCGCGTCCGGTCAGATAGGCGTTGCGCGCGCCCCCCTGGCCGAGCATCAGCGCGCCGGTCGGAAAGTCCGGTCCGGGAACGATCGCCATCAGGTCTTCGAGCGAAATCGACGGATTATCGATGGTCGCGAGCGTCGCGTCGATGACTTCGCCCAAATTATGCGGCGGGATGTTGGTCGCCATGCCGACAGCGATCCCGCCCGCGCCATTGACGAGCAGGTTCGGGAAACGCGCGGGGAGCACCGTCGGCTCGTCGCGGCTCGCGTCATAGTTGGGCTGGAAGTCGACCGTATCCTTGTCGAGGTCGTTGAGCAGGACCATCGCGGTCTTGGCCAGCCGCGCTTCCGTATAGCGCATCGACGCCGGTGGGTCGGGGTCCATCGAGCCGAAATTGCCCTGCCCGTCGATCAGCGGGACGCGCAGCGACCAGTCCTGCGTCATACGCGCGAGTGCGTCGTAGATCGCGCTGTCGCCGTGCGGGTGATAGTTGCCCATGACGTCGCCGACGATCTTCGCCGATTTCTTGTACGGACGTCCGGGGATGAAGCCGCCTTCCTGCGCCGCGTAAAGAATGCGGCGATGCACAGGCTTCAGGCCGTCGCGCACGTCGGGGAGCGCGCGGCTGACGATCACGCTCATCGCGTAATCGAGGTAGCTGGTCTTCATTTCGTCGACGATATTGATCGGCGAAACGCCGTCGTCGGACGGCTGCACAGGCGTATTTTCTTCGGTCAAGACCCGGCCTTTTTTCTGCTTATCGGGAGGTGGTTCGGGCCTAGCCGATGGAGGCGCGAAAGGCCAGCGATTCGGAGCTTTTCCGGGATAATTTTTATGATTGAAATGCCGGTGGAATCGCACGGCATCGCGGCGCGTCGGGCGACGTCATGACGCGCGACAAGCCGCTTGCCAATCGCGCGCCCGCCCCTAAAGCTGCCGCGCGATGAGCAACTGCCTGCCTGGGGGGCGCCGGTGGCCCTGATCGCGCTCGTCGGCGCGAGCGAAACGCTGCCCGACGGGTTGCTGCGCGCGCTCGTCACCGTGGCGGGCGAGACGCTGATCGAGCGGCAGGCAGCACGCCTCGCCGACGCCGGCGTGACGCATATCGCGGTCGCCGTCGCCGCGGTTCCCGCCGAACTGCTCGCCACCTGCGACCGCATCCGCCGCCGGGGCATGAAGGTGACGCCGGTGCGCGCCGCCGCCGATCTCATCCCGCTGGTCGAAAGCGACGACCGGATCATCCTCGTCGCCGACGGGCTTCGCGCCGGGGGCACCCATTATGCTGCGATCGCCCGCCCAGGATCGCCAGCGATCCTCGTCACCGGCGACACGATGCTGACGCAGGGGTTCGAGCGGATCGACGCGACGCGGCGCTGGGGCGGGCTCGCGAGCATATCGCAGCCGATGGTCGCGGACCTCGCGGCGATGCCCGGCGAATGGGACATGATGCTGACCCTGCTGCGGCTCGCGGTGCAGGCGGGCTCGCGGCGGCTCTATTGCGAGCCCGCGCTGTTCGAACAGGGCGAGATCGCGATCGTCACCGACCGCCCGACCGCGGCCCTGATCGAGCAGTCGAGCCTGCAACAGGTCGAATATGGCGGCATGGGCCTCGGCCGCTCGGCGATCATGATGCCGCTGATCCGGCTCGCCGGCCCCCTCTTGGTAAAGTCACCCAAGACCGCTCGATATCTCCCTTATATAACCGCATTTTTATGGATCATGGTCGCAGCGCTCGCGGGCAGTGGTCTCGCCGCAGCGGGCGCCATCGTCGCGGTGCTCGGCGGGTTCGGGCTCGCGGCGATGCGGTTCCTCTCGGCCTTCCGCGCCGAAAGCGCGGCACAGGACCGGGTTCGCGATGTCATCCGCATCTTCGGCTGGCTGCTGCTCGCCGCCTATCCATGGCTGGTCTCGATGGGCGGCGCCGACCATCTGATGCCGCGTTTCTCTGAAGCCGCGCTCGCCCCCTGCCTCGCCGCCGCAATCCTGCTCGCGCGCGCTCTTTATGAAGATTCGGGCGACAAGCGCCGCTTCCACTGGCTCCTTCCCGACTCCGATCAGGCGTGGATCATGCTCGTCCCGGCGCTGCTGTTCGACTTCGCCTCGCTGATGTTCGCGATCCTGCCGCTGCTCGCGCTGCTCCAGATCCTGCTGTGGCTGCGCCTCGCGCGGCGGCCGGAGGCGCGCTGATGCGAGAGGGGCGCTAGAGCAAAGCGCTTCAAGGTTTAATGCCTATTAACGATGGGCTGCTATCGCGGGCGTGCATGGCCGAATCCCTCTCCTCACCCGGCATCGATCCGCCGTCGCCGACGCTGTCGGCGCGCCTGCGCGAGCTGGCGGACTATCTGGGCGCGCCGCTGATGGGCCGGCTGACCGAGGAGCAGCGCGCGCTATCGCTCGGCATCGCACGGCGGCTGGCCGTCGATGCGGCGCGGACGCTCGACGAAGGGATCGATGGCGCGAAGCTCTGGGCCGACTGGCTGGGCGCCGGCTTGCCGACCGCCGCGCGCCTTGCTGCAGCCTGTTTCGCGCGCGCCGAAGAACATCGCTGGCGCGAATATTCGGCAATGCAGACGAGCGCTCCTGACGGCGGCGAGGGCAATACCGACACCGCGCGCCCCTCTCCCGCCGAAAGAGCGGCAGCCATCGATGGCGTTTACCTCGCGCTGCAGATCGCCGACCGGCGCCGGTTCGACGATCAGGGCCATCCGCGGATTGCGATCGCCGATGTCGATGCGGACCTGTTTCGGGCCCTGCTGCGCGACATTGCGGCGTGGCGAATCGCGCACGCTGACGCCGAGGCCGGCGCGACAGCCGACCCCGAAACCCTTGTTGAGCGCGCGCTCGATCGGCGCGTCTCGCCCGCAGGGCTCGACCGCGCCGCGGCCGACTATTACGCCGCGTTCGACACCGCCGACGCCGCGGCCGAAGCGGCTTCCGCCATCGCTGGCCACGACTGGCTGGCGCTGATCGCGCTTGCCGCGGCGAGCAGCCGCCGCACCTATTCCGACATGGCGCTCGCTTTGGTCAGCGCCGAACCCGCCGCGCTGCCGTCGCTGCTTGCGCCGCTCCGCCTCGACCGCGCATCGCTCGCCCCGCTCGAAGCCTCGCTCGCCGCCCTGCCCGGGCGCGCCGAGGAGGGTATCCGATGAGCGCGCGCCTCATCCGCGGCCGGATCGACGACAGCGGCGTGCTCGTCAGCGCCGACGCGCCACTGCTACGGCTTCAGCAGCGCGCGGGCGCCGGGCTCGGCAAGCCGCTCGCGCTGCCGCAGCTCGCCCGGCTCGTCGCGCTGGCGCAGCGGCTCCAGCGCGACATTGCGCGCCCGCTCTACACTGCCGACGACCATAGCGACATCCATGCGCTCGTCCGTATCCTTCCTGACGAGAGCGGGGCGAGCCTCGAGATCAGCGATTGGCACGCGGGACCGATGGCACAGCCCATGCCGGCACCTCAGGCCAGCGATATGGCCATGGCGCCGCACGGCTGGACCTGGGAATGCGACCAGCAGTTGCGGATGATCGCGCTGCGCCGCGGCGATGAGGCCCCGCCCGTTCCCGCGGACTGGGAAGGCCGTTCGCTTTCGGAGCTTTTCGAATTGCAGCCGGACGAGGAAGGCCGCTTTCCGGTGCTGCGCGCGCTCGCCCGTCAGACGCATTTCGAGGCCCAGCATGTTCGCGCCGATGGTGCTGCCGGCCGCATCGCGATGATCCTGTCGGCCGATCCGCTGTTCGACGCGACGGGACGTTTCACTGGCTTTCGCGGCGAGGCCATGGTCGAGCCCGAAACCCCGATCGGGGCCAAAAACAGCCACGCGAGCGAAACCACCGCCGCGCTCGCCGACCCCGCTTTCGGTTCGCTCCCGTTGTCCGATCCGCAGTTCGGCCGCCGCATCGATGGTGCGCTACGCGGCCCGCTCAGCCGCATCATCGCGACCGCCGAGACGATTCATGGGCAATTCGATGGCCCGATCCGCGCCGATTATGCCCGCTATGCCGGCGACATCGCGCATGCGGGGCGCCATCTTCTCGGCCTCGTCGACGACCTCGCCGACCTTCAGAATATCGAGCGTCCGGGATTCAAGGCCGCCGCCGACGAAATCGACCTCGGCGACCTCGCGCGCCGCGCGGTCGGGCTGCTCGGCATGAAGGCCGAAGAAAAGGCGATTCGCATCGATGCGCCGCGCACCGACGACAAGATGCCCGCGACCGGCGAGTTCCGCCGCGTGTTGCAGGTGCTCTTGAATCTGCTCGGCAATGCGATCCGATACTCGCCCGAAAACTCGCAGATATGGATACGCGTCGACCGCGAAGGTGACCGCGCGATGGTCACCGTCGCCGATCAGGGTCAGGGGATATCGAACGACCAGCAGGCGGTAGTGTTCGAAAAGTTCGAGCGGCTCGGCCGCACCGACAGCGGCGGCTCGGGCCTCGGCCTTTACATCGCCCGCCGGCTCGCGCGTGCGATGGATGGTGACCTGACCATCGACAGCGCCCCGGGACAGGGCGCGCGCTTTACACTGAGTTTGCCGGCGCGGGATGTGTCCTGATTTTGCGATGTCTGCATTGGGGTGGATTCCAGACCGCCTTCTATTCCCGTTCGTGTCGAGCGAAGTCGAGACACGCTTGGGAAGCGCC
>NZ_JAYSAH010000006.1:0-8518 GCF_041916015.1 Sphingopyxis sp.
ATTGAGATTATGTTCGGTCGCCTGAAAGACTGGCGCCGCGTCGCAACCCGCTACGATCGGTGCCCGAAGGCCTTCTTCTCCGCCGTCGCCCTCGCTGCCACTGTCATCTTCTGGCTCTGATCAATGAGTCCTGACCCTAGGACGGCGACCTTGTGCCCTCCGAAGTCGACCTCTGTGAACCGCTCAGTCATGCCAGCGCCTCTCGCGACGCCATACTAGGCTTGAACCCCGGTTGAAGGTCAAGGCCGCCGCCTGCCTGATCAACCCTTCCATCATGCCAGAACCTCCGACCGGCCTGCCATCCAGCGACGATAGGCGCGTGCGTTGCGCTTCGCATCGAGTTGCGAAAGCAGAAGCGCCCAGATGGGCGAGACATGGGGGTTCGTTCGCCGTCTCCGGCCGAGGCGAACGAGCTGGTATCGCACCGCCGCCATATGTGCCGACGAAGCGACCGGCTTGTTCTTCCACTCGATCGGTTTCAGCGCCGGCGCATCGCCGCCGCCGAGCCGCCACGCACGCGGCAGGCCGGGTTCGATCGCGAGCGCGGTCGCGATCCCTGCCATCGCAACACCGCTTTCGACCACCGCCTCGGCGACCGCGCGGCGGCGGATGCCGCCCGTCACCATCAGCGGCATTGTCGCGGCCGCGGCGATATCTTTCGCGAACTCGAGGAAATAGGCCTCGCGCGCGAGCGTCCGGTCGTCGCGGGCGGCGCCCATCATCGCCGGCGCTTCATAGCTGCCGCCCGACAATTCGACGAGATCGACGCCGAGCGGAGCGAGCATCGCGACCACCGCGCGCGCGTCCTCGGGCGAGAAGCCGCCGCGCTGGAAATCGGCCGAGTTGAGCTTGACCGCGACCGCGAAGTCCGGCGCCACCGCCGCCCGAATATCGCGGACGATATCGAGGAGCAGGCGGGCGCGGTTTTCGAGGCTGCCTCCCCATTGATCGGCACGCCGGTTCGACAGCGGCGAGAGGAACTGGCTCAAGAGATAGCCGTGCGCGGCATGAACCTCAACGCCGGTGAAGCCTGCACGCTCGGCAAGCCGCGATGTCGCGACAAAGCGCTCCCGAACGTCGTCGATTTCCGTGACCGTCATTTCACGCGGCACAGGAAAGCGATTCGACTGCGCCCCGAGATCGAGCGCGATCGCCGAGGGAGCGAGCGTCTCTTGCCCCAGCCCGGCCGGCATCTGGCGCCCCGGATGGTTGATCTGCATCCAGACCTGCGCGCCTTTTGCGCGCGAGACGCCGGCCCACGTCTTGAAGCGGTCCAGATGGCGGTCGTCCTCCAGCACCACCCCCGCCGGTCCCGTCATCGCGCGCGCATCGACCATGACGTTGCCGGTGATGATCAACCCTGCCTCGCCATCGGCCCAGGCGCGGTAAAGACGGATCAGTTCGTCCGACGGCGCATGATCGCCGTCGGCCATATTTTCTTCCATCGCCGCCTTGGCGATGCGGTTGGGAATCGTGGCGCCATTGGGCAGCGTCAGTGAGGAAAAGAGCGACATTTTTCGAGTCTCCGGGAGAGAGGTTTGACAGCTTCTAACATTCAAGTTAAATTTAAGGTCAAGCTTCAATTTCGAGGACCCGGACATGAAGATCGGCGAACTGGCCAAGCGCAGCGGCCTCTCGCAATCGCGCATCCGCTTTTACGAAAGCATCGGCCTCCTGAAGATGGTCGACCGCCGGCCGAACGGCTACCGCACCTATCCGCCCGAGGCGCTCGTGGCGCTCGAACTGATCGCGACCGCGCAGAAGGCGGGCTTCAGTCTCGACGAGATCCGGACGCTCGTCCCCGGCGACCTCGATCGATGGGATCATGGCGCGCTGATCCCGGCCTTGCGCCGCAAAGTCACCGAAATCGAGGAGCTGGAGACACGGCTCGCAGGCAGCAAGAAGCAACTTGTCGCCCTTATCGCGGATATCGAGGCGAAGCCCGACGACGTCGATTGTGCCGACAATGCCCGCCGCGTGCTGAGCCGCATGCTCGGCGCTGACCTGGGCGGGCACGTAGGCGGCCGGAAGCGCGCGAGCCGGACCTGAGTTTAGAGCAGCGAGGCGACCTTCGCGGCCGTCGCCTTCGCCGAGAAGGGATTTTGTCCCGTCACCAGACGTCCATCGACGACGACGTTGGAAACGAAAGGTATCAGCGCTTTCTCATAGAGCGCACCGCGCGCCTTCATTTCCGCCTCGGCATTATAAGGCATTTTCGATGCGACCCCCGCCAGCACCTCTTCGATCCAGGAGAAGCCCGTCACGGCCCGGCCGGCGACGAGCAAGGAATCATCGGAGAGCCGGACATTGAGAAGTCCGCAATAGCCGTGGCAGACGGCTGACACGATACCGCCCTGCTCCCAGATGCCACGCGTCAGCGTCTGCAATTCCTGGCTTTCGGGAAAATCCCACATCACCGCATGGCCGCCGGTGAAGTAGATGGCATCGACGGTCGCCGGATCGACGTCACACGGCCGCGCAGTCGTTTGCAGCAATGCCATGCGGGCTTCATCGGCGAGCCACGCCTTTGCGGACGCATCGCGCAACGGCCATTTGAGGGCCCGCGGTTCGAGAGGCGAGACGCCACCTCTGGGACTAATGATGCGCTGCTCATATCCCTTCCCCGCAAAGATATCCCACGCATGGGTCAGTTCGGAGAGCCACAGTCCGGTGGGGTGCGACGGATCCGTATAGTGCGAGACATTGCTCACGACGTGGACGATGCGCCTGTTCATGCAGAAAACCTCGGCGAATTGCTGGCCCGGAAGCCCGGATACGGCCCTCACCAATAACCTTGATCCTTGGATGAAGGTCAATAGCCCTACCCAGATCAACGGTCCGCGTTTGGCTTCGATTGGCCGGTTGCGGAAAGGCAGTTCGAGAACGGCAAGCGCGATGGCAGAGGTGGTTCGGGCCGCACTCTTTCCGGACTATTCGGACACTCTTGAACACGGCCGGCACTATAGCAGCTTGTCGGCGGGAGCAGGCTGGTCGCGGCAGCTTGTTCTGGGACGTCATGAGACGTTCCGGGACGGCCTGGCAGGGGCAGCAGGATTCGAACCCGCGACCCTCGGTTTTGGAGACCGATGCTCTACCAGCTGAGCTATACCCCTAGGCCGGAGTGGGCCCCTAGCTTGATTATCGCGGGGGGGCAAGGGGGATGACGGCTTGCCTCACGCAATGTGGCTGATATGCGCGAACGCCGATGACCTCCCATCCGCCAGCGACCTCGTCCTCCGGCCCGCCGCAGCATTATCTTGGCGGCATCGCGCTTCGGCTGCTCGCGATGGCGAGCCTGTCGCTCATGTTCGTGATCGTGAAATATATCGACGCCGCGGGCATCCACATCCTCGAAAGCCTGTTCTGGCGGCAGGCGCTCGTCATTCCCTTCATCCTGGTCTGGGTGGCAACGCACGGCGGGCTCGCGACGCTGAAGACGCGGCGCATCGGATCGCACGCGCGGCGCGCGATGATGGGGCTGACCGGCATGGCGTGCAATTTCGGCGGCATGATCCTGCTGCCGATGGCCGAGGCGACGACGATCAACCTGTCGGTGCCGATCTTCGCGGTGATCTTCGCCGCGCTGCTCCTCGGCGAGCCGACCGGCTGGCAGCGATGGAGCGCGGTGATCGTCGGTTTCGTCGGCGTCCTCGTCGTGCTCAATCCCGGCGCGGGCTTCGCCGCGGGGTTCAGCGGCACGCACGGCACCGGAACGCTGATCGCGCTCGGCGGCGCGATCATGACCGCGCTGATCACGATCGCGGTGCGCGATCTCGGCCGCACCGAGGCCGCGGCAACGATCGTCTTCTGGTTCAGCCTCCTGTCGATGATCCCGCTCGGCATCGCCCTGCCCTTCGTCTACACGCCGCACAGCGCACACGAATGGCTGCTGCTGCTCGGCCTCGGCCTGTCGGGCGCGGTGGTGCAGATGTCGCTGACCGGCGCCTTGCGCCTCGCCCCGGTCGCGGTCGTGATCCCGATGGATTATTCGGCTCTGCTCTGGTCGATCGCCTGCGGCTGGTTTTTCTTCGGCACCCTGCCCGCCGAGGCGACCTGGGTGGGCGCGCCGCTGATCATCGCGTCGGGCCTGTTCATCGCCTGGCGCGAGCATCGCCGCCATATCGACCGCCCGAAGGAGGTTGCCGCATGAGCCTGCCGATCCTCTATCACTGCGCCGATGCGCGCTCGCTGCGCTGCCTGTGGGCGGTCGAAGAGGCGGGGATCGGCGTCGACCTGCGCCTGCTCAGATTCCCGCCGCGCGCGTTCGAGCCCGATTATCGCGCGGTGAACCCGCTGATGACGGTGCCCGGCTGGGTCGAGGACGGACGGCTGATGACCGAATCGGCCGCGATCTGCGAGCGCATCGCCGAGGGCACGCCGCTCGAGGTGCGCCGCGAGGAGGCGGATTATTGGGACGCGCGCAACTGGCTGCACCGCAGCGACGCGACGCTGACCTTCCCGCTCGCGATCATGCTTCGCTACACGCGCGTCGAGCCCGAGGAACGCCGCCTCGCGCAGGCGGTCGCCGACTACAAGGCCTTCTTCGGCGGCCGCGCGAAGAGCATCGAGGCGGCGCTCGCCGACGGGCGCGAATGGCTCGTCGCGGGACGCTTCACGGTGGCCGACATCGCGATCGGCTATGCGGCGTTTCTCGCCACGACGTTGGGCGCGGACGATGTGCTGGGCGAGGCGACGAAGGCGTGGCTCGACCGCTGCATGGCGCGCGAGGGATTCCGGCGCGCACGGGAGCGGCAGAAGGGTTGAGGCCGAAGGCGGCTTCAGGGTGGAGATCGAACGCTGCCCTTACTTTACCTCGTCATCCCCGCGAAAGCGGGGACCCAGAGCGTCCGTAAGCTTACCCATAACTGGGTTCCCGCTTTCGCGGGAATGACGAGCGGAGGGTGTGTCCGCTTCCAGTCGCTAGCAGACACTCTTTCTTTCCCCTCTGGACAGAATCACCGTCCCGTCGCTACCCGCGCCCCATGGGAATCACCGCAACGATCATGAACACGACCACCGGCCAGCCGCTCCAGAAGATGAGCTTCAACCGCATGCCGAAACCGTGGGCCAGCTTCACGCTGGCGACCGGCGAACTCGTCACCGCCGAACGCATCGACGTCGGCAAGCCCGCGCCCGGCCAATTCGCCGCACCGATCAGCATCTGGGTTACGGTCAAGCCGAAGGATTGACCCCCGCGGCGCTCAGCCCGGCGCGATCCGTCCGCCGGCAATCCGAAAACGCGTCACCGGCCCCGGCATGTCGGCGAACAACGCCGCCTCGGTTCCGGTGAGCCACGCCTGCCCGCCCTGCCCCGCCAACCGCGTGTAGAGCGCGGCGCGGCGCGAGGGGTCGAGGTGCGCCGCGACCTCGTCGAGCAGCAGCACCGGGCGCTGGCCGCGCAGCCGCGCGACGCAATCGCTGTGCGCGAGGATCAGCGACAGCAGCATCGCCTTCTGTTCGCCGGTCGAGCAGCGCGCCGCGGTGCGGCCGGTTGCGGCGTGGACCGCCGACAAATCATCACGGTGCGGCCCCGCGGTCGCACGGCCCGCGACGGCGTCGATGCGGCGGCGCGAGGCAAAGAGCGTTCTGAGGTCCTCGACTTCATGGAGCCGATGGCGGGCCTCTCCGTCGCCGTCGACCAACGTCAGAAGGGGGCGCGCGAAGGGCGCATCGGGCTGTCCGGCCAGTTCAACCGCGAGCGCCGCGAGCGTGCTTTGCCGTGCCGCATCGATCGCCGCGCCGTGCTCGGCGAGTTGCGCCTCGAGGCTGGTCAGCCATTGCGGATCGGCGCCGGCGCCATCGACGAGCAGCTTGCCGCGCGCGCGCAGTGCCGCATCGTAACGATTGCCGTGCTGCGCGTGCCGCGGGTCGAGCGCGAGGACGAGCCGGTCGAGGAAACGCCGCCGGTTGCCTGCAGTCTCGACGAACAGCCGGTCCATCGCGGGGGTCAGCCACAGCACCGCGATCCATTCGCCGAGCGATGCCGCGGCCGCCGCCGCGCCGTTGATGCGGACGATGCGCCGGCCCGGATGCGCGGGCTCGATTCCCGTTCCCAGCGCGACCGGCGGCAGGTCTTCACCCGCCTGCACTTCGGCAAAGATGGCGAACCCGCCACCGGCCCCATCGCGCACCATGTCCGGCAGCGCCGCGCGGCGCAGTCCGCGGCCCGGCGCAAGCAGCGAGATCGCTTCCAATATGTTCGTCTTGCCCGCGCCATTGTCGCCATGAAGCGCCACGAGACCCGGCCCCGCTTCCATCTCCGCGCCGGCATGATTGCGAAAATCGGTCAGCGAAAGGCGGGCGAGCGTCATCTCGATCGCGACTACCGCACGTGTCCGTCCGGCGCCAGCCTCCAACATTCTCGCCATCCCGGATCGAATTCAGGGCAGGGAACCTGAAATTCTCCCATTGTTGGTACTTTTCACCATATTACCGCAAAATTCCCGCTGAAATAAAATTTCGTGAACCCGAAAACCGCGCTTAACCGCCAATGAATGAAATTGGCACGCCTCCTGCAATACATCAAGCATCCACCGGAAGGTCCGGCGGAACCATACAGGAAGGACAAGATCATGGCCCATTTCAATATCGACTCGCTCAAGAGCTACGCGATCGCCGCGGTTGCCTCGCTCTATTGCTCGCTGATGCTTCTCGCCGCTGTCGGCCCGAACGCTGCGCATTTCGGTGGACTGGTCGCCTGACCAGTCCCCGGATACCGCCAAAAACGCCGGCCCTCAGGCCGGGATCGAAAGGAAAGACATGAACCAGGGTTTTCGCAAGAATCGTCGGAACGGGATGATCTTCGGCGTGTGCGCCGGGATGGCGGACCAGTTCGGCATCGACGTCTTGTGGACGCGCGTCGCCTTCGTTGCCCTGACGCTCCTGGGCTTCGGCCTGCCGCTGTTGCTGTACCTCGCCGTCGCGATCCTCGCGCCCTAGGACAGCGAAGGGCCGGTCGCTTTCAAAGCGCACTCGCACCGGCCCGCACATTCCCCAAAAGACCAAGGGCTCACCGGCCAAGCCGGTGGGCCTTTTCCTTGCATTGGCTGGCAACTGGATGCGGACATTCGGCGTCTCGCACCTTCGTCATTCCCGCGAAGGCGGGCATGGTCCCTGGGCTCAGGACCCATTGATTACAGAGCGTCATTGCCGGACCATATTCCCTCGGCGCATCCCGCCACCTCAGCCCATGGCGATTGACGGAGATGATTCCGCCCAAAACCCGCCGGTCGTCGATGCGCTCGCAACCATGGCTCTTCGGAAAATAGAGCCGAAGAGGCGCCACCTTCTCGTCCGCCAGCCAGAACAAATCGCTCAAATTCAGGCTCCTTCACGGTCACCTGAATCATAGGCCCCGCCCCAATTCAATGGGTCCCTTGACCCTAGGTCGCTGGGCGTCTTCATCGCACATGCAAGTCATATCGCGATCGCCGAAGGCCAGCATCTATAGGAAGCGTTGAAACGGACGACGAAGCTGCGATGAGGAACCGCATCGCAAGGTCCGCGATATGGACGTGCTGATCGTAGGGCTCGGTCGAACGAACGGCCGCTTGCGAGACAACGGGATTCGGATAGGAACAGCGAAATCGACGCTTAGCTGCCGGAAGAAAACGTTGGAATCATGAGCGTTCCTATCGAGCTTGCATCGCGGCGGCACCCGCAAGGCCCAAGCCGAAATTTCTGGCGCACGCGATTTTTTTGCCTCAAGATTCGACCTGTGGAACAACGAATTTCATCGTTGGCGCGAAGATGCAACAGTGGATGCGGATGGCTCGCCCGTCACAAGCAGGCCCAGTAACTGAATGAAAAAAGATAACCATGTTGGAGGGGCGGATGTGGTGAGCCTTTGCGGGGCTTGTGCCAAAGACCCCGAGTTGAAGGCCCTGGTCGCGAGCGACCTCGCCCATGGCATTTGCGGGGTTTGTGGTTCGAGCGCCTCCATGGTCTACAATCCAGAGCGGTTCGCGGAGGCGCGCAACCTCATCCGGGCGCTGATCCGGTTCCACTTCAGCGAGCCAGACTATAATCCCGGCTATGGCGGCACATCGATCCGCAACATCCTTCTCGAAGAGCCGAATCCGGTAGTCGAGACGGCGACGCCTGGCCCTCATGCCGATGCCTTCATCTACCGGATCACATGGGAAGACGGGATGTACCCGGACCCCGACCGGGGCATCCGGCTCTATGCCGGAGAGGAGCCCAATCTCGAACAGTTGCTGAATTTCTCGCTTCCAGAGAGCAACTCGCGGTTCAGGAGGCTCGGGGAGAGGCTGAAGCATGAAAACTTCCATGCCGTCGAAGATGCGATGGAAGAACTCGTCGCCAGCATCGAGACCGACATCGTGTCTGAGGTGCGAAAGGACTCGCTCTGGTATCGTTGAGGATCAGCGTGCAATAGGCACCCCCTTCGTGGGGTGATCGGCGTGCAAAAAGGACCCCTTCATCCCGGGGATATAGTCGGCCGACTGGTTTTGATCAGTTGGCGAGAACGGGATGTTGATTGTGGAGACAGTGGTTC
>NZ_JAYSAH010000007.1:0-18184 GCF_041916015.1 Sphingopyxis sp.
CCAAGGGCAGATTCCCACGCGTTACGCACCCGTGCGCCACTAGACCCGAAGGTCTCGTTCGACTTGCATGTGTTAGGCATGCCGCCAGCGTTCGTTCTGAGCCAGGATCAAACTCTCAAGTTTGATGTTCGAATTCGCCAAAGTGGAATATCCCTCGCGAACCCGCTCATTTTAAGGAGCCTGGCCTACACAAGAAGCAACCTTCGAAAAGGCTGCTTCCACGTTATGGAAACGTGTAAGACATGTAGGTCAGGCTTGGCTTTTTAACCTGAGTTGCTTGCACCTTAAAGCTGCAAGACCCAGGGCCGCCGCCCACATGTCCCTTCATCGACAATCACAATGTCAAAGAGCTCACCGACAAGAAACGGCGGACAGTTGTCGTTCCCCGCTATTTCTATCGGGGGACATCTGTCCGTCTATGTTGGCGACCGGGTGGTTCGTGGCGTCTGGCGCCGCGCCCCGTCCGGTGAACAGGCCTCTAGGCCCCTCATCGATTCGCGTCAACAACCTTTTTGCAATTTTGTTTCAAAAGTTGTTCGACAGGCCGGGAGCCCCCGGGCCAGAAGGGTGAAATGGTGAGCAAATCCGCGGAATTCAAGGGCAGCGAGAACCCGGGAGAAAATCCTTCGGCGTTCGGAGACCGCGTGCGGAGCGCGGTTATCTGGCGTTCGGGCAGCCAGATTCTCGCGCAAATCATCACCTGGGCGGCGACTCTGGCCGTGATTCGACTGCTCGATCCCGCCGATTACGGCCTTTTCGCGATGACGCAGGTGATTCTCGCCTTCCTCGCCTTCCTCAACGGATGGGGATTCGCGAGCGCGCTCGTTCAGTCCGATTCGGTCGATCCGTTCCGGATCAGGCAGGCGTTCGGGCTGCTCCTGCTGCTCAACGCGCTGCTCGCCGCGGTCCAGTTCTTCGGCGCCCCGCTCGCCGCCGCCTATTATGGCCAGCCGCAGGTCGCCGAGCTGCTGCGCGTGCAGGCGCTGCTCTATATAGCGACGCCGTTCATCGCGCTCCCCGAGGTGATGATGAGCCGCGCGCTCGATTTCCGGCGGCAGGCGTTCGTCAATCTGTTTGCCGCGCTCGCGGGCGCAGGCACCGCGCTCGGCTGCGCGCTCGCGGGGTTCGGGGTGTGGACGCTCGTCTATGCACCGATCGCGATGTTCTGGACCCGCGCGATCGGGTTGACGCTTCTCGCGCGCTTGCTCGTCTGGCCGAGCTTCGATTTCCGCGGATGCGGACAGATCATCGGATTCGGCTCGGCGCTGCTTTTCTCCCAGCTCTTCTGGCTGGTGCAGAGCCAGTCGGACGTTTTCATCGCCGGGCGCCGATTCGATCCGCACGCGCTCGGCCTTTATGCCGAGGCGCTGTTCCTCGCGCAGATCTTCATGGCGAAGTTCGTGCCGCCGCTGAACGAGGTCGCCTTTCCGGCCTATTCGCGAATCAAGGGCGACCCCGCCGCGGTGCGCTGGGGCTTCCTCAAGACGGTGCGGCTGCTGATGCTCGTCGCCGCGCCTTTCTATTGCGGGCTCACGGTTGTCGCCGGCCCCATGGTGGAGACGCTGTTCGGGCTCAAGTGGCTCGGGATGGTGCCCTATATCCAGCTCATCGCGCTCGCGCTGATCCTGATGACGGTGCAGATTCTCTTCGCGCCGGTGACCAATGCGCTCGGCAAGCCCTCGGTTTCGATGTTCGCGTCGATCGGCGGGGCGCTGATTTTCCCGGCCACCTTCCTGATCGGCGCCCAATGGGGACTCATCGGCCTTGCGTGGGGCTGGCTGATCGCCGCGCCGCTGCAGCTGGCCCTGACCGCGCGGCTGTCGGCGCCGCTGATCGGCGTATCGCTATGGGATATCGCCCGCGCGATGCTGCCGGGGCTCCTGCCCGCGCTGGTGATGGCGATCGCGGTCGGCTTCGCGGCCGAGGGCCTGGCGACGCTCGGCTGGGCCGCGCCGATTCGCCTCGCGCTGCTCGTCGGGCTCGGCGCGCTTCTCTATGGCGCGCTGCTCTGGTTCCTCGAGCGCGATGCGCTGGCCGAAGTGATTCGCGTGGTGATTCGCCGCCGGCCCGTCGGCGATTCGACGCCCTAGTAGCGGCACCGGCCCGCTCCCCATCCGGCCTCCCCGACGATAGTAAACGATGGGAGGCCGGGTGGGGGGAGCGGCCCGGTGCCGCCTTCTCGAAAATTACGACGCGATATAGTCGCGCATCGCGGCCGCCTCGGCCTCGATCCTGTCGATACGATATTTGACGAGGTCGCCGATCGACACGAATCCGACGAGTCGGCCGCCATCGACCACCGGCAGGTGGCGGATGCGCTTCTGCGTCATCTGCGACAGCGCGCCGATCACCGCCATACCCGAATCGCAGGTGACGGGCGACTTGGTCATCACCTCGTCGAGCGTGCGGTCGAGCGCTTCGGGGCCGTAGGAGGACATCAGCCGGACCAGATCGCGCTCCGAAAAGATACCCACGATCGAATCGCCTTCGACCACCGGCACCGCGCCGATGCGGTTCTGCGCGAGCAGGTCGATCACCGCGCGCACCGAATCGCCCGGCCGCGCCGAAATCACCGCGCCCGTGCGCCCGTGAAGAATCGCTCCGATCGTCATAGGTGCCGCTCCCCTGTCTCTTGTTGTCTCTGTCTGTTGCAGGGGGAGCCTAACATGATTCGCGGCAAAGCCGAAACAAGCTCTGGCCCCGGACCCTTTGCCGCTTGGCCTTCGCGCCGGCTTGGTTCATGGAGGCGCGCATGGTCAAACCCTCGCCGCTCGACGACGACGACACATCGAATATCGCCTGGGCGCGATACCGCCGGCTGATGCGTGGCATGGCGCTCGTTTCGTTCGTGGCGGTAATCGTCGCGCTCGCCTGGCTCCGCTACACGCTCGGCAACCAGTTCACGATCCATATGGTCATCGCGACCGCGGCGGGCGTCAGCCTGTCGGTGATGCTGGGCGCCGCGCTGATGGGACTCGTCTTCCTGTCGAGCGGCAGCGGGCACGACGAATCGATCGAAGACCCGTTCGAGGACGATCCGGATATGAACCATGACCGATAAGACAGCCCCCTCTTCTGCCGACTGCCCGCGCGACCCGATCCTGCGCGTCGTCCCGCGTCCGGCCGACATCAATTCCAACGGCCATATCTTCGGCGGCTGGGTGCTGAGCCAGATGGACATCGCCGGCGGCATCGTCGCGGGGCGCGAGGCGCAGGGCGCCGTCGCGACGGTCGCGATCGAGACGATGGAGTTCATCGCGCCGATCCTGCTGCGCGACATCATCTCGATCTACGCCCATATCGAGCGGCGCGGCCGCACCTCGCTCGCGATCCGGCTCGAAGTGGTGGCGACGCGCGACCGCGGCGAAAAGGAAGTGAAGGTGACCGAAGGCGTCTTCACCTTCGTTGCGCTCGACGCGAATCACCGCCCGCGCCCGCTGCCGCCGGTTACTTGACCCGGCCGGTTACTTGACCCGAAAGGTCTGCACGACCTTGTCGTTCGCCGGAACGCGGACGCGCCATACCCAGGCGTCGCCGCGCCGTTCCCAGCCCTCCGGCTCGGGGTCGAGCTTCAGCGGGACCAGCATCTCGACCTCGGCGTCGAAGGGGCGCGCGTTGGTCAGCGTGACCTGCCACAGCCGGCGCTCCTTATCGGCGGGATCGACCTGGACGACGGTCTGCGCCTGCACCGCGGGGCTGGCGCCGATGTCGTAATCGACGCGCTCGTCCTTTGCCTTGTCGCCGATCTTCGCCTCGCCGACGAGCAGGCGCCGGCCGCCGGCCGTCTCGAACACCGTCGCCATGCCGGCGGGGAGCGCGAAGCCGAGCCCGTCCGATTCGCGATTCTGCACGCGCAGCCGCGTCGTCAGCGGCACCGGCCGGCCGCCATAATATTGGTTGACCGCCCCGGCGTAGAGCTGCTCGACCGCAACCTTGTCGCTCGCGAGGAGCGCGACCTGCTTCTGCCCCTTCGCCGACACATCGACGCGGAACGGGATGCGATAGAATTTGAGGTCGCCGAGATCCTCAGGCGGAGGAGGTGGCGGCGGTGGCGGGGGCGGTGCGGGTGCGGCCACGGGCGCCGCCCGGTAGAGGCGCCGGTCGGCACGCTGCGCCGTCACGATCAGTTCCTCGCCCGCGGATTCGGCATAGGCCTGCTCGACCTCGATGATCGGCGGCAGCTCCCAGCGCGGGTGCGTGCTGGTGATATCCATCGGCCAGCATCGCAGCACCAGCGGGCCCGGCGCGCTGCGCGGCAGCGGCGGGCTGTACATCTTGTTGAGGCGCCCCGCGATGACGTTCATCTGCGCGTTCGGGAAGCTCGTCACCCCGCCGTTGGCGACGGTGATCCAGCCGGTGAGGCCGAGCGTCTTTCCGTCGGCGGCGCGGTCGGCGACATAGTTGGCGGCCCAGTCGAACCCCTCGGCCAGATAGAGGAGCTGTACCGTCACCGTCCGCGCCGTCTTGCTTTCGACGAGCACCGACAGCGTCGGCTTGGCCGACAGATCCTTCGGCACGCGGGGATAGAGCATCCGCTCGGGGAGGCCCGCGCAGCCGAGCGCCTCATAGCCGCTCGCGGTCTGCACGATCACCCCGCCGGCCGGGCCCGCCTGGATCAGCGCCTCCTGCTCGACGACCTTGCCCGTCGCGCGATTCGTGCGGCGCAGCGTCACGCTGCGCTTGAGGTAAGCATCGACGAGCCCCGCGGGCGAGAGCAGCCGCGCGTCGCGATTCTTTTCGATCACCCCGTCGGGAAGCCCGCTCACCACTGCGGTTTCGGGAAGCAGCCCCTCGGCGACTCCCTCGAAGCGCAGGACCGACACGCCCGCGGGGAGCGTGACCTTGCGCGTTTCGGTGATGAAGGCAAAGCCCTGCGGCCAGTTCGGATCGATCCCGCCGCCGCCGCGATTCGGCGCGCGGTACACGGTCACCGCGACATCGGCGATCTGCGACGAGACGACGACCGGCCGCTCGGGCGCCGCGGCCTGGGCGAGCGCCGGCACCGGCGCCAGCAGCGCCGATGCGAATATCAGCAGGGGCCAGGCCCGCGCCACGCCTCCGCCCTCAGTAGCGCGTGTCGAAAGTGGCGGTCAGTTCGGTCTTGCCGTTCGCGTTCACCGGCACCTGCCATTCGACGCGGTCGGCCGAGACGCGCTCGCTTTTCAGGCTTTCGTCGCCGATGCGGACGTCGCCATAGAGCCCGTCCTGCGCGACGAGCACGGTCACCGCCTCGGGCCGCGCATTGCTGACGACATATTTCATCTTCGTCACCCAGCGCGAATCGCCCTTGCGCGTCCGCGACACGACCGTCGTCTGCACCTTGACGTCGAAGGCGTCGCCGGTGCGCAGCGACATATTCGATCCCATCGGGGTATGGCCGATGCTGTTCTCGCCGATGAACTGCGGGTCGCCGCGTGCGTCGCGCATATAGACACGGATCGTCCCCGCGGGCAGCTGGTCGCCGAGCCCGCCCTGCTTCGAGGTCGAGAAGCGCAGCACGCTCGCCGTGCTGACCGGCTCGGTGCTGCTGCCGAGCCAGTTGTTGACGAACTCGTAGGTCGAGCGCGCCGGCGCGCCCTTCACGTCGAGGAAGCTCACCTGCTTCTGCTGCGCGTTGGCGATCGTCGTCCGCTCGGCAAGCGGATAGAGATAATAGTCGCCGAGCCGCTCGCGGTTGCCGCTCTCGGTCCCCGCCGAATCCATCGCGCCGTTCAGTTGGCGGAAACCGCCGCCCCCGCCGGGGTTGCCCGCGACCAGCAAGGTGCGCGCATTGGCGAAGGTCGTGCCGGTGCTGTTGGTCAGCGTCACCCAGCCCTGAATATCCATCGCGCCCTTCGCGGCGTCGAACAGCGCGACATAGTCGGCGGTCCAGCCGAGGTTGGGAGTGAGGTAGGAGAGGCGCGCCGGCACCGTCCCGGCGCTCGCGGCATCGACCGTCACCGACAGGGTCGGGCGGGCGCGGAGGTTCGGCGGCAGGCGGTCGAAGACGGTGCGGACCGGCAGCCCGTCGTCGCGGAGCACCTCGATCCGGTCGCCGATCTGGAGAACGATGCCGCCGTTCGCGGCGAGCACCTTCGCGCGTTCGCTCCGTTCGGCGCCAGTCGCGGGGTTGGTGCGGATCAGCGTCACCTGCTGGCCGACCGCCTTGTCCATCAGCTTGTCGGGGGTGAGCAGGTCGAAATCGAAATTCTGCTCGACGATGCCGATGCCGGGACCCGACAGCGTCACCGTCTCGGGCCGGATGCGCGCCGAGACGTCGGGAAATTCGATCCGGTTGCGCCCGCGCGTGACGCTGAGCTGGCGGTCGTCCTGCACCAGCGACTGGCCGTTGTTGTAGATGGTGACCGCGACATCGCCCTGGGCATTGGTTGCGGTCGGATCCTGCGCCGCCGCGGAGCCGGCGCAAAGCGCCAGCGTCAGAAAGCCGGCGCCCGTCAAAGCACGCATGAAAAACCTCCCCCGAACCCGTGTCCGAGGGAGGCTATGGCATGTCGTTCACAAAAACCAGTGCGAAATCGCGGGCTTATTATTCGGCCGCTTCGACCCCGGTATCGCGCGCCGCCAGCGTGCGGCGGGTGCGGCGCGGCTTCGGCGCAGGCGCTTCGCCCGCATCACCGGCCTCTGCCTCGGCGCTCGGCTCGGGGCGGCCGATCGCGGGCGGCAACACCGCGGTATCGATCCCCGCATTGCCTTCGTCGGCCTCGGCCGGACGGGCGCGGCGCGGTCCGCGGCGATTGGTGCGCGGTGCCGGAGCGGCCTCCTCGACGGTCTCGGCTTCGGCCGTGCCCTCTTCGGCGTCGGCGCGATTGCCGCGCTTCTCGTCGCGGTCGCGGCGATTGCTGCCACGCTCGCGAGGCGGGCGATTGCCGCGGCCTTCGTCTTCGTCGCGGCGTTCGGCGCGCTCACGATTGTCGCGGCCGCCTTCGCGCTCGCTCTCGGCGGGCGCGTCGCTCTCGAAGTCGCTGTCGTCATGGCCGTCGAAATCCTCGACCCCGCGAATTTCGCGGTGACGGTCGGGGCTGCGTTCCTGGCCGTTCGCCGCGGCCTTTTCTTCCTGGCGGGCACGGAAGTCGCTCAGCACGCGGAAATAATGGTCGGCGAACTGCAGATAATATTCGGTCTGGACCCGGTCGCCCGAAAGCTGCGCGTCGCGCGCGAGGTTCCGGTATTTCTCGATCATCTGGGCGGCGTTGCCGCGCGCCCGGCTGTCGATGCGATTGGCCTGATCGACACCGCCGCGCCCACCGGACTGCGAGCGGTTGTTATTGTTGCCGTTGTTGTTGCGGCCGCGACGGCGACCGCTCTGCCGGTTGTTCATGTTCAACTGAGACATCCTGATAAGCTAATAAGCTACGCCAACCCCGTTTTGGCCGACCGCGCCAATCTGCGCGTCGCGCCCGCACCATCGGCGCGGTTCTTGCCCTTTACCGCTTGCGCCGGGCCCCACGGCCCCGCACCAGCATCGTAAGTGGGAAACAGACCGGCCGGACCATCGAGGGAACCATGCCGGGCCTGTGAGCCCGCCCCTACAGCGCTTTGCGGCGGAAACCAAGCGAATTCTTGCACGGGAGTCAGGCGCGGGTCAGCAAGAGCGCCCTGTCGCGGCCGCCGAGATCCTGTCGGCATCGGACGGCAAATCCCGCCGCTTCGGCAAGCCCGGATACCGATATGCGTTGCCGGTGCCCGATTTCAAGGATCGCAATGCCGCCGGGCGCCAGAAGGCGCGGCAGATCGGGGATAATCCGGCGATAATCGTCGAGTCCGTCGGCGCCCGCGAACAATGCTCCGTTCGGCTCGAAATCGACGACATCGGGCATCAGCTCCTCGCTGTCGGCAATATAGGGCGGATTGCAGAGAATAAGGTCGAACGCTCCTTCGACGCCGGCGCCCCAGTCGCCCCGCCGAAACTCCGCCCGGCCGGTGAAGCCCAGGGTTTCGGCGTTGGCGCGCGCATGGGTCAGCGCCGCGTCGCTGGCATCGACCCCGAGCCCCGTTGCCTTCGGCCATTCGGCAAGCGCCGCGAGGAGCAGCGTGCCCGGTCCGGTGCCGAGATCAAGGACGCGCCTCGGCCCGCCGGCGCCGAAATGCGCCGCAGCCGCCTCGATCAACGCCTCGCTGTCGGGCCGGGGGATCAGCACGCCGGGGCCGACCGCGAGCCGGATCGTCCGGAAGTCGCGATGGCCGACGATATAGGCGACGGGTTCGTGCGTCATTCGGCGTTCGATGAGCCCCGCAAAGGCTGCGGGGACCACGAACCGCGAAGGATCGAGCAGCAGCGCCTGCCGCTCGACGCCGAGCGCGTGCGCCATCAATAATTCCGCGTCGAGGCGCGGGGTATCCGACGCGACGGCCAGCCGCTGCGCCGCCTCGCGCAGCGCGGCGCCTACCTCACTCACCCAGCCCCGCCAGCCGCTGCGCCTGATCCTCGGCGATCAGCGCGTCGATCAGTTCGTCCATCGCCCCTTCCAATATCTCGGGCAAGCGGTGGAGGGTCAGGTTGATGCGGTGGTCGGTCACGCGCCCCTGCGGGAAATTATAGGTGCGGATGCGCTCGGAGCGGTCGCCCGACCCGACCATCGACTTGCGCGCCGACGCCTCGGCATCATGCACCCGCGCGCGCTCCAGATCATAGAGCCGCGCGCGCAGCACCTGCATCGCCTTGGCGCGATTCTTGTGCTGGCTGCGCTGGTCCTGCTGGATGACGACGAGCCCGGTCGGGATATGGGTGATGCGGATCGCCGAATCGGTCGTGTTGACATGCTGGCCGCCCGCGCCCGACGAGCGGTAGATATCGATCTTGAGGTCATTGTCGTTGATCGCGACATCGACCTCCTCGGCCTCGGGCAGCACCGCGACGGTCGCGGCGCTGGTGTGGATGCGCCCGCCGCTTTCGGTGACGGGCACGCGCTGGACGCGGTGGACGCCGCTTTCGAACTTCAGCTTGGCGAAGACGCCCTGCCCGGCGACCGACGCGACGACTTCCTTGTAGCCGCCGACCTCGGCCTCGTTCGCCGAGATGATCTCGACCTTCCAGCCCTGCGTGTCGGCATAGCGGCTGTACATGCGCAGCAGGTCGCCCGCGAACAGCGCCGCCTCGTCGCCGCCGGTCCCGGCGCGGATTTCGAGCATCGCGGCGCGTTCGTCGGCGACGTCCTTCGGGAGCAGCTTGATCGCGAGGTCATGTTCGGCGGCGGGAAGCGCGGCCTCGACCGCGGCGATCTCCTCGGCCGCCATCGCCTTCATCTCGGGATCGGCGAGCATTTCGGTGAGCGACACCAGCTCGGCGCGCAGCCGCGTCACCTCGGCCGCCGCCTTGGCAACGGGTTCCAGCTCGGCGAACTCCTTCGACGCCGCGACGAAATCGGCGGGCGCCATATCGCCCGTCGCCATGCGCGCCTGCAAGGCGGCATGGCGCTCGATGATCGCGTCGATCTGTTTTTCGGGAATGCTGACCATGTCGCCTCCCCTACTTCGTCATTCCCGCAAAAGCGGGAACCCAGCTGCACCGGCTGCAGAAAAAACGAAGGTCGGAGCTGGGTCCCCGCTTTCGCGGGGATGACGAGGAAGGGAAATGCATCAATCGCGCACCGCACGGACGGTCATTTCGACCTCTTTCGCCCGCTCGTCGTCGCCGCGCACGTTGACATGTGCCGCGCCATCGCGGGTGCCGACCGAGACGAGCGCGTGCGCCGGAATCTTCGCCGCCTTGTCGAAACGCTTGCGCGGCGAGCCGCTGGCGACGATCTCGACCGCGAAGCCCGCAGCGCGCAGATCGGCGAGCGTCCGCATCGCAAGCGCAAGCTGGCCGTCGTCCTCGACCGCGAGCACTGCATCGAGCCGGTTGTCGATCGCGTCGTCGCTCAGCAGCATCGCCAGCCGCTCGATCCCCGCCGCCCAGCCGACCGCCGCGGTCGGCGGGCCGCCGAGCGCCTCGATCAGCCCGTCATAGCGCCCGCCGCCGAGCACCGTGCCCTGCGCGCCGAGCCGGTCGGTGACGAATTCGAACGCGGTGTGGCGATAATAGTCGAGCCCGCGGACCAGCCGCGAATTGCGCTCCCACGCGACCCCCGCGGCGTCGAGCCCCGCGGTCACCGCGCCGAAGAAATCCTGCGCCTCGCTCGTCAGATAGGCGTCGATGTCGGGCGCGCTGTCGGCGACCGGGCGATCCTTCGGGTCCTTGCTATCGAGGATGCGCAGCGGATTCTTGTCGAGCCGGGCGAGGCTGTCCTCGCTGAGATCGCCGCGATGCGCCATGAAATGCTCGACCAGCGCCGCGCGCCACGCATCGCGGCTTTCCGCGTCGCCGAGCGTGTTGAGCGTCAGCGTCACGCCTTCGGACACACCCAGCTCCTTCAGAAGCTGGTCGGCGAACACCAGCAATTCGGCGTCGGCGAGCGGGCTGTCGCTCCCCAGCACTTCGGCATCGAGTTGGTGGAACTGGCGGTAACGCCCCTTCTGCGGCCGCTCGTAGCGGAACAGCGGGCCATGCGTCGCCACTTTCAGCGGCGCGAACTGCTGCCAGCCATTGGTGATATAGGCGCGCGCGATTCCCGCGGTGAATTCGGGACGCAAGGTGATCGATTCGCCGCCGCGATCCTCGAACGAATACATTTCCTTCGACACGACGTCGGTGGTCTCGCCGAGCGAACGAGCAAACACCGCGGTCGGTTCGATCACCGGCACCTCGACGCGCTTGAAGCCATAGAGGCGGCGCACCCGGTCGAACGTATCGACGACATGGCCGAAGCGGTCGGCGAAATCGCCGAGCATGTCCTGCGTGCCGCGCACCGGCTGCGGCGTCGGGATTTTCGCGGATTTGTCCTTGCTCATGGCGGCGGCGTCTAACGGGTTTTCGTCGAAAGGCAAAGCGCGCTTGCAGAGCCTCCGCTGGACCTCGCGGGCTTTTGGCGGCACAGATTGCCCATGAAAAATACACTGTTCGTCGCGTCCGCCCTGATCGCCCTCATTCCCGCCGCGCAGGCCCAGGACGGCAACAGCCGCCCGCAGCCGGTGGTGCAGCCGCACAGCATCCCGCTGCCCGCCGACAAGCCCTATCCCGGCACGATGCAGCTGAAGGTCGATGCAAGCGACTATCTGCGCGGCATCTTCCACGTCCGTCAGACGATCCCGGTTGCGAAGGCAGGCAAATTTACTCTGCTTTATCCGCAATGGCTTCCCGGCAAGCACGCGCCGCGCGGCGCGATCGCCGAGATGGCGGGGTTCAAGCCGACCGCCGGCGGCAAGCCGCTCGCCTGGACGCGCCAGCCGACCGACGTCTACGCCTTCGACATCGAGGTGCCCGCCGGCGTCAAGAGCATCGACGTCGCCTTCGACTTCCTGTCGCCGACGCGCACCGCCGAGGGCCGCGTCGTCGTCACGCCGGCGATGATGAACCTGCAATGGGAGCAGGTCAGCCTCTATCCCGCCGGCACTTTCACCCGCGGCATAACGGTGCAGCTCGAGGTGACGCTGCCCGACGGCTGGACCGGCGCCGCCGCGCTCGACGGACTCAAGATCGCGGGCAATCGCTACAGCTATGCGCCGACAAGCTACGAGACGCTGGTCGACAGCCCGATGTTCGCGGGCCGCTGGTTCCGCAAATGGGACCTCGGACAGAATGTCGCCCTCAACGTCGTCGCCGACGAGGCGAAATATCTGGAGGCGAAGCCCGATCATATCGCGCGCCACGCGGCGATGGTCGCGGAGACGATCGCCCTGTTCGGAACGAAGCATTTCGACCGCTATGAATTCCTGCTGGCGCTGACCGACGAGCTCGGCGGCATCGGTCTCGAACATCATCGATCGAGCGAGAACAGCCGCAATCCGGATTATTTCACCAACTGGGACGACAATGATTCGGAGCGCGGCCTGTTGCCGCACGAATTCACCCATAGCTGGAACGGCAAATACCGCCGCCCCGACAAGCTCTGGACCCCCGATTTCCGTACCCCGATGCAAGGCAATCTGCTCTGGGTCTATGAGGGGCAGACGAGCTTCTGGGACCTCGTCCTCGCCGGCCGGTCGGGGATGCAGTCGAAGGAGATGATCCTGTCCGAATGGGCGACCAACGCCGCCGCCTACAGCGTCCAGGCGGGCCGCGAATGGCGGTCGGTCGAGGATACGACGCTCGATCCCGTGATCGCGGCGCGCAAGCCCCGCCCCTTCCCCAGCGCCACGCGCACCGAGGATTATTACAACGAAGGCTCGCTGATGTGGCTGGAGGCGGACATGATCATCCGTCAGGCAACGAACAATGCCAGGAGCCTCGACGATTTCGCCAAGCTCTTCTTCGGCGGCAAGGGCGGCGACTGGGGCGAGGTCACCTATGATTTCGACGATGTCGTCGCGGCGCTGAACGCGGTCCATCCCTATGACTGGGCAAAGTTCCTGCACGACCATATGCAGCTTCCCGGCCAGCCCGCGCCGGTCGCGGGGATCGAGAAGGCAGGCTATCGGCTCGCATGGCGCGACGCCCCCAACGCCTATGACCGCGCCCGCATGGCACGTGCCAAAAATTACGACCTCACCCACTCGCTCGGCCTGACGATCGACAAGGACGGCGTCGCGGGCAGCATATTGTGGGACGGCCCCGCTTTCCGGGCCGACATCGTGAACGGCACCAAGATCGTCGCGGTCGACGGCATGGCCTATGCCAAGGACCGCATGGAGGCTGCGATTCGCGCCGCGACCGACGGCAAGACCCCCGTCCGCCTGCTCGTCGAGCGCGGCGGACGCTATCGCCAGGTCGAGATCGACTATCATGGCGGGCTGCGCTGGCCCTATCTGGAGAAGGTGGGCACCGGCGCCGACTGGTTCGACCAATTGCTCGCACCGAAACGTCCGCTCTAATGCCGCGCAGCGGTGGGAAGGGGAACCATCCGAACGATGGTGGAGGGGCAGCGGCGCTTGCGCGCGTCGTCCCTCCGGCGGCGCTTCGCGCTGCCACCTCCCCATGCCTGCGGCACAGGGAGAATCTGTCCCTTTACCCTCGACTTTGCGCCGCTTCCGGCGCTAAAGGCGCGCGCAAATCCAAAACACGAAGGACTTCTCCCATGCGCATCGACCTGATTCCCGCCGGCGACAGCCCGCCCGACAGCCTGAACGTGCTGATCGAGGTGCCGATCGGCGGCGAGCCGGTGAAATATGAGTTCGACAAAGCGTCGGGCGCGCTGTTCGTCGACCGCTTCCTGCACACCCCGATGCGCTATCCCGCCAATTACGGCTTCATCCCGCACACGCTGGGCGACGACGGCGACCCGCTCGACGCGCTCGTCGTCGCGCGCACCCCGGTGGTCGCGGGCGCGGTGGTCAAGTGCCGCCCGATCGGCGTGCTCAAGATGGAAGACAATGCCGGCGGCGACGAGAAACTGCTCTGCGTCCCGGTCAGCTCGACCTTTCCCTATTATGACAAGGTCGTGACCTACAAGGACATGCCCGAGATCGTGCTGCAGCAGATCGAGCATTTCTTCGGCCACTACAAGGACCTCGAACCCGGCAAATGGGTCAAGCTCGGCGGCTGGGGCGATGTCGACGAAGCGAAGGCGATCATCCTCGAAGGGATCGAGCGCGCGAAGGCGCAGGGGGTTTAACCACCCCTCCAGCCGTCATTGCGAGGAACGTAGTGACGAAGCAATCTCCAGCTATCGTTCCGATATGGCGATAGCTGGAGATTGTTTCGCTTTGCTCGCAATGACGAATTTCAGGAACTTGGCGACTCCTCCTGTTCGACCAGCCGGACATCCTGCCGCGGATAGGGGATGCGGATTCCCGCCTCGCGGAACCGGTCCCATATGCCCAGGAACACCTCGCCCTGGATATTGCCGAGCCCCGATTCGGGGTCGGAGATCCAGAAGCGCAGTTCGTGCTCGACCGCGCGTTCGCCGAAGGCGATGATCCACACCACCGGCTCGGGATCGGCGAGGATGCGCGCATTGGCCTTGGCAACATCGACGATGATCGCCTGCGCCGCACGCACGTCGCATTCATAGGGAACCGGGACGCGCATCCGCACCCGCACGTCGCGGCTCGAATAGCTCCAGTTCTCGACCGGCTGGGTCATCAGCAGCTCGTTCGGGATCAGATGCTTCTTGCCGTCGCGGGTGATGACGTTGACCGCGCGCACCCCGATCTTGGCGACGCGCCCGACATTGGGCACCCCGCCGGGCAGCGGCCCGCCGCCCATCGATGCGGCGTCGCCGACGACGATCACGTCGCCCGGCTGGATCGAGCGGTCCATCAGCAGGATGATCCCCGCGATCAGATTGCCGACCGTCTTCTGCAAGCCGAAGCCGATCGCGAGCCCCGCTGCGCCCGAAAAGACCGCCAATGTGGTCAGGTCGATACCGAGCAGGTCGATGCCGAACAGCAAGGCGAAGGAAAAGAGCGCGATCGCGATCAATTTCTCGGTGAGCAGCCGCTGCGCCTGATCGATCTGGGTGTTGCGGCGGAGCAGCCATTTGATCGCGCGCATGATCGCCTTCACCGCGACCCACAGCAGCACCGCGACGATGATCGCCGAGAAGAGGCCATAGAGCGACAGGCGGTACGACCCGACGTCGAGCCCGATCGCCTTCATCGTCTCGACGATGCGCGAAGCGCCCTCGCGCAGGCCGTCGGCCGCGCTCATAGCGCCGCGAAGCCGCGTTCGAGGTCGGCGATCAGGTCGGCGGGGTCCTCGAGCCCGATCGACAGGCGGACGAGCGGGTCGGGATCGGTCCAGCGCGTCGCGGTGCGGATCGTCTGCGGATCGCCCGGCACGACGAGGCTTTCATAACCGCCCCAGCTGAAGCCGATGCCGAAATGCGTGAGCGAATCGATGAAGCGCGTGCGCGCCGCCTCGTCGACGCCCTTCAGCGTGAAGCCGAACAGCCCGCTCGTCCCGGCAAAGTCGCGCGCCCAGATGGCGTGTCCCGCATCGCCCGGCAGCGCCGGGTGCAGGACGCGCCCGACCTCCGGCCGCTTCGCGAGCCAGCCAGCGACCGCGAGGCCATTTTCGCCATGCCGCGCCAGCCGCACGTCGAGCGTGCGGAGACCGCGCAAGATCAGCGCGCAATCGTCGGGCGAAACTGTCTGGCCGAGCTGATAGGCGGCGCTGCGCAGCTTCGGCCACACCGCCCGCGTCGCGGTCAGGCTGCCCATCATCGCGTCCGAATGGCCGCCGGCATATTTGGTGAGGCTCATCATCGTCACGTCGACGCCATGCGCCAGCGCCGGGAAGAACAGGGGCGTCGCCCAGGTGTTGTCGAGCATCGTCAGCACGCCGCGCGCGCGCGCCACGGCTGCGATCGCCGGAATATCCTGCACCTCGAAGGTCAGGCTGCCCGGCGATTCCAGAAAGATCAGCTTCGTCGCGGGCTCGATCAGCCCGGCGATGTCGGCCCCGGCCAGCGGATCGTAGAAGGTCGTGCGCACCCCCATTCGCGCGAGCATCCCGGTGCAGAAGGCGCGCGTCGGTTCATAGGCGCTGTCGACCATCAGCAGATGATCGCCGGGCGAGAGCAAGGCGAGCAGTCCCCCCGAAATCGCCGCGACCCCCGAAGGGTAGAGCAAGGTTGCTTCGGCGCCCGGCTCCATGCCGGTCAGCGCGTCGGCAAGCGCCCATACGGTCGGCGTCCCGCGCCGGCCGTAATAGAGCTTGTCGTGCGTCGCATGGCCGCGCGCCTTCAGGTCGGCAATGCTGTCGTATAGGATCGTCGAGGCGCGCCACACCGGCGGATTGACGATCGACCCGCCGAGCCGCGGGTCGCCGGTCCACTCGGGCCGCCGTCCGCCCTGCACCAGTTTTGTCGCGGGGCGGAGGCTGTCGTCGTCGCTCTTGCTCATCCCGCCTTGTTAGCGGTGCGCGGCGCAAAATCCAGTGGCCGGCGCCTTTCCGCCCGCGCAGCGGGCCTTCAAAATCTCACACGAAGACACGAAGAGGGCCGTTCATGCACGAAGCTCGCGCGCATGAACTGCCCTCTTCGTGTCTTCGTGTCTTCGTGTCTTCGTGTAAAAAAAACGCGACGCCGCGCCTCAAGAAAATCTCGCGAAAGGGCGCAAAGACGCGAAGAAAAGCCCTTCTTCTTCGCGCCTTCGCACCTTTGCGTGAAATTGAAATGGCGCTGCGCGCGGGGTCTGGAAACGCCCGCGCGCCCTGGCCCGCTCAGACCGCGCCGGTCGCCTTGGGCGTCGCCGGGTCGGCGCCCCATTCGGTCCAGCTGCCGTCATAGACCGCGACATCCTCCTTGCCGAGGAGGTGCGCGCCGAAAGCGACGACGGTCGCGGTCATGCCGCTGCCGCAGGTCGTGATTAGCGGCTTGTCGAGATCGACGGCCGCTGCATCGAACGCCGCCTTGAGCTCGTCGCCGCGCTTCCATGTGCCGTCGGCGTTGAACAGATTGCCGTGCGGCAGGCTGACCGAGTTCGGAATATGGCCCGGCGCCATGCCGGGGCGCGGGTCGCGCTCTTCGCCGGTGAAGCGCGCCGCAGGACGCGCATCGACGACCTGCTCGGCGCCGAGCGCCAGATTTTCGAGCATCTGTTCCTTGGTGCGGACCGCCTTCGCGTCGCGCCAGACGGTGAAGTGGCGGTGGCGCAGCGCCTGCTTGCCCATCTCGAGCGGACGGCCCTCGGCCTTCCACTTGGCGAGGCCGCCGTCGAGCAGCGCAACGTCGTGCGCGCCGAACAGCTTCAGGAGCCACCAGGCGCGCGCCGCGCTTTTCAGCGGGCTGTCGTCATAGATCACGATGCGGCTGCCGTCGCCGAGGCCGAGCGACTGCATGCGGCTCGCGAATTTCTCGGCCGACGGCGCCATATTTTCGATACTGCTGCCCGAATCGGCGAGTTCGGCGAGGTCCATGAACACCGCGCCGGGGATATGGCCCGCCTCATATTCCGCGCGCGCGTCGCGATCGGTTCCGGTCATGAATTTCGTCGCATCGACGACCCGCAGGTCCGATGCCCCCAGTTCGCGTTCCAGCCAGTCGGTTGAGACCAAGGCGTCCATGTCATGCTCCTGTTGCGACCGCGCGGGAACCTTCTTGCCTGTCCCTCGCCGCGATCAGTCCTGCGTCGCTCTTTTCTTTCCGGGGACGGCAAGCCTATGCCCCGGCGTGCCCTTTTTCAAGCACGCTGGCGGTCTGCCCCAGTCGATGCTGCACTGCAACAGAAAACCTATTGGGTGCGCCTGATCGCGGTGATTCGTGCGCCCGGCCGGTTGACGACCAGATTCGGGCGGTCGAGCGGCAGCGGGGCAAGCTTTTCGCTGCCGCTCGCGCCCTGCTCGCGGCCCAGTACGAAGCTGCCGGCATTCTGTCCGAACGCCTCGCCCTCGCCGTCCCAATGATAGGTGACGTCGAACACCAGCACCGGAATCAGCATGGGCTTGCCGCCGATCATCAGCGGCTCGACCGCGGCGCGCGGCAGCATGACCTCGGTCGAAAGCTGCTCGCCCGCGCCGGCCGCGATCTCGATATCGTCGCGCAGCACGCTGCCCCCAGCGCCGTCGAAGAAGCGTGCGAGCACCGGCTCGGGCATCGCCGAGCCCTGGTTGAGCGCGATCCGCACCATCAGCCCGGTCGCCGCGACGCTCCCTTCGTTGCGAAGGCTCAGCGTGAAGGCGACGATCAACTGCTCGGTCGTCATGCGGATACCGCGGATGTCGAGCGCCATCGTCACCTGGGCGCGCCGTTCGGCGGTGGGGCGGGTGACGAGCGGCGAGGGGGCGAGCACAGGTGCTTGCGGCATAGGAGTTTGCGGCGCTGGTCGCGGCGCAACCGGCGCAGCCGGGCGGAGCGGGACCGCGCGCGGCGTTGGCTTCGGCACTTGCGGCACCGGCGGTTCGGCGAAATCGGTCGATGCATCGCCCGCCAGCGCCGGGCGCCGCCAGTACCAGATACCTGCCCCGGCGGCGGCGAGCCCGGCGAGCAGCCATGCCCAAAGCGGAGTTCCGCCGCTTTTCTTGGCCGGCACCGGCGCGTCGCCGGTCGCGGGGACGGGCGCGGCAGGATCGACCGAGAAGCCGGGCGTCGCCGGCGAAGGCGCCTCGACCACCGGAGCCGTCGTCGGGTTCGCTGGGGCCGCCGAATCGGCCGGGGGCGTCGGAGCGGGAGCGGCGGTCGCGGGAGCCTGAACGCTGCGCGGAGTGACGGCAGCGGCGGAGGGCGAATCGCGGCGCGTCGGCGCAGCGGACGTCGGCGCGGGGGCC
>NZ_JAYSAH010000008.1:0-13296 GCF_041916015.1 Sphingopyxis sp.
GCTGCGCGGCGACGCCGCGGGCTTCCGCCGCGAGGTTGCGGCGCTGCGCGCCGAGATCGGCGGGCCGCTGGTCAGCGAGGCCGAGCGGGCGGGGCAGGCGATCGAGCGGGCGCTGGCGCGCGCGATCGTCAGCGGCAAGCTGGGGTTCGAGGATCTGAAGCGGCTCGCGCTGTCGGTGATGGCCGATATCGCGCGCGGGGCGATCGCGAACGGGCTGGGCGCGCTGGGCGGCGGCGGCGGGTTGCTGTCGCTCGGAACCTCGGTGGTCGGGGCGCTGTTCGGCGCGCCGGGGCGGGCGACGGGCGGGCCGGTGAGCGGCGGGCGCGCTTATCGCGTCGGCGAGCGCGGGCCCGAATGGTTCGTGCCGACATCGAGCGGGCGGGTCGAGGCGGCGGGCTCGACGGTGCGGAATGTCGCGATCACGGTGAATGTCCGCGGCGACGGCGCGGGTGATCCGCAGCGGCTGGCGCAGACCGGGCGGCAACTGGCCCGCGCGGTGCGGCGCGCGGTGGCCGACGAATAGGGAGTGGGCATGGTGGAAGGTTCAGATTTCGGGCCTGCGATGGCGCGATTGCCCTCCCCGCTGCGCGTAGCGGGCAAGCTCGCAACGCTCGCTGCCCCTCCCGCAGGCGGGAGGGGAGGGTTTTTGTGATGGGCTGGGCGCTTGTCGCGGCGGGCGAGCCGCATCATCGCAGGGGCTGGGTCAAGCGGTTCGATCCGCGGTTCTGGACGGTCGATTTTCCGCGCCCGATGGTGGCGGCGGTCACGACGCCGGCGCCCGATGCGCTGCGCGTCGATGCGGTCTTCTATAACCGGCAGGATCTGGCCGGACTGATCTGGGAGGCCGGGGATCGCTGGGACCATCCGCTGCTCGCCTATGCAACACGGCGCGATTTCCGGCATATGCAGCTTCGCTTTCGTTGGCGCTCGGGCGGGATCAAGCCGCTCGACGCGCTGCACGGGCCGACGCTGACGATCGAAGGGCGCGACGCGGCGGGGAATCCGCGCGCCTGGTATGTGCGGCTGTGGAACTATGCCGTGGGGACGGCGGAGGATGCGGTCGTGACGCTCGATTTCGATGCGCTCGACGGCGGCTTCCTGCTGCCGGGCGAGGCCGATCCGGTGTGGGCGGGCGATGTCGACCGGATGTTCGTCTCGCTGGTCCCGCCCGATTACGACCTCGGCGAGGGGAGGCTCGCGGCGCCGGCCGAAGGCTGGGCCGAGATGAGCGGCATCGTCTGTTCGGGGTCGGGATCGGTGCTGGCAATCGGCGATGCGGTACTGCCCGAGCACGGTCTCGGCATCGCGAACGGTTATGACGACGCCTATCATCTGACGCCGGCACGGGTGGTGCGGCAGATCGTGCAGCTGGGCTATCGCGGCGATGTCGTCCATTATGTCGGGATGAGCCATTTTATGCGGCTCGCCGCTGAGGGAACCGCGCTGCTGGCGAGCGTTGCGGGCGGAGCGATCAATGCGGCATGCGCGGCGTGGCACCGGGCGTTCGCGGCGGAGTGCGCGGGCGCGGGGCTGGGGCTGATCTGGTCGCTGTCCTATGAGCTTTTCGATGCCTATTGCCCCGAAAGCTGGAAGCAGCGCGATGCGGAGGGCCATCCGGCGCTGACGGGCTGGGTGCCGCCGTCGACCCTGCTGTCGCCCGCGAACGAGGAGGCGATGGGCTGGCTGCAGCTTGTCGCGCGGGGGTTCGTCGGGCTGGCGGTCGAGGCGGGGCTGGCGGTGAAGTTCCAGGTCGGCGAACCCTGGTGGTGGGTCGCCGAGGGCGGGCGGCTCTGTGCTTATGACGCCGCGACGACGGCGGCGCTCGGCGGTGCGAGCGTCGCGATCGCCGATGTGCGGGGAAGCCTGACGGCGCCGCAGCGCGCGATGCTCGACGCATTGGGGGCGCTGCTCGCGGGATCGACCGCGGCGCTGGTTGCGGCGGCGCGCGACGAGGCGGGGGCGGCGGGGCTGACGAGCCATTTGCTCGTCTATCTGCCGACGGTGCTCGATCCGGAGGCGCCCGAGCTGCGGCGCGCCAATGTGCCGGCCGGCTGGGCGTCGCCGGCGTTCGACGTGCTGCAGCTCGAGGATTATGACTGGGTGACCGGCGGGCGCGGCGCGGCGACCGCCGGCGCGCGGGCGGCGATGGCCGACCGGCTGGGCTATCCCACTCAGGAACAGCATTATTTTTCGGGGTTCGTGCTGCTGGCCGAGGATCGCGCCGAATGGGCGGCGATTGCGGGCGCCGCCGATGCGGCGCGGCGTGCGGGGGTGGCGCGCGCGTTCGTGTGGGCGCTGCCGCAGGTCGCGCGCGACGGGTTCGTGGCCTTCGATGGGGAGGATGAAATGCAGGCGTATGATGCGGTCGATTTTCCGCTCGCGATCGGGCGCGAGGCGATGGTCGCGACCGAATTCTCGACCCAGATCGTGAGTTCGCCCGCGGGGCATGAGCAACGCGCGAGCGAATGGGCCGAGGCGCGGATGCGCTACGATGCGGGGCCGGGAATACGGTCCGAGGCCGATGTGCGGACGCTCGCCGATTTCTTTCGCGCTCGGCGCGGCGCGGCGCGGGCGTTTCGCTTTCGCGATCCGTTCGACCATGGGTCGGCGGCGGATGGCGGTTTGCCGGGCGCGGGCGACCAGTGGCTGGGGGCCGGCGACGGGAACCGGCGGCAGTTCGCGCTGGTCAAGCGCTATGGCGCAGGAGACGCGGTGCAGGAACGGGGCATCCGCCTGCCGGTCGCGGGCAGCGTCCGGGTGTCGGTGGGCGGAATCGAGACCGCGGCGTTTTCGGTGACGGCGGATGGCGAGGTGCTGCTCGACGCGGCGCCTTCCGCGGGTGTCGCGGTGCGGGCGGGGTTTCTGTTCGACGTGCCGGTGCGCTTTGCCGAGGACCGGCTCGAGGTCAGCCGCGCGACCTTTCTGGCGGGCGAGATGGCGAGCGTGCCGCTCGTCGAGGTGCGCGCGCCGTGGTGATGCCGGAAATGGGAGGGGCAGCGCCCGGCTGGCTGCGCGAGGAGCTGGTGACGCTCGCGTGGTGCTGGCGGCTGGCGCGGCGCGACGGGATCGTGATCGGGCTGACCTCGCACGACCGCGACCTCGTCATCGGCGGTGTGCCCTATCGCGCGGCGCCGGGGATGAAGCCGTCGGCGATCGAGACGAGCGACAGTCTGGAGGCGGCGACGATGGACCTCGAGGGTGCGGTCACGAGCGATGCGATCGCCGCCGCCGATCTCGACGCGGGGCGCTGGGATGGCGCCGAACTGCGGCTGTTCGTGACCGACTGGACCGCGCCAGAGGCGGCGCCCGTGACCGTCGCGCAGGGATCGCTGGGCGCGGTCGAGCGGCGCGGGGCGGCGTTCACGGCGGAATTGCAGGGGGTGACGCGAATCCTCGACCGGCCGGTGTGCCCGGCGACCTCGCCCTCGTGCCGGGCGATGCTGGGCGATCCGGCGTGCCGCGTCGATCTGGCGCCGCGCACGCATGTCCGGCGCGTCTTCGCGGCGGCGGGGCGGACGGTGACGCTCGATGCGCCGCTGGCGCCCGGGACGATGGCGTTTGGCGAGCTGACCTGGCTGGAAGGGAGCGTGTGCGGGCTGTTGAGCCCGGTAATCGCGGACGACGGCGGGGTTCTGACGCTGGCTGAGGCGCCGCCCGACCTGCCGCCTTTGCCGCTCCGCGTGCGGCTGGTCGAGGGGTGCGACAAGCAGCTTGCGACGTGTCGGACACGCTTCGCGAACGCGGTCAATTTTCGCGGCGAGGCGCATCTGCCGGGCAACGATCTGCTGACGCGCTATCCGGGTGGTTGAGGATTTGGGGGCGCGCGCTTTCGTGGCGGCGCGGGCGATGGTGGGGACGCCGTTCCGGCCGCAGGGGCGCGATCCGGCGACAGGGCTCGACTGCGTGGGGCTGGTGTGGGCGGCCTATGCGGACGCGGGGCGGAAGTTGGTCGCGCCGGACGGTTATCCGTTGCGGGGGTGGGCACGCGCGCGGATCGAAGACGCGCTCGCGACGGCTGGATTTTTCGAGGTCGATGACCGGCGCGACGGCGATGTCCTGCTGATCGCATTGGCGGCGGGGCAGTTTCATCTAGGGGTGCTCGGGCCGGCGAGCTTCGTGCACGCGCAGGCCGGATTGCGGCGGGTGGTGGAGACTCCGCTGGGTGCGGGAATGGTTGCGACCCGCTGGCGGCTTTGCCCTCCCCGCTGCGACTAGGGCGCGGAGCGCCCAAGTCTCGCTGCCCCTCCCGCAAGCGGGAGGGGATTTTTTTGGAGGATGGAATGGCGACTTTGGTGCTGACGGTGGTCGGCGGGATCGTAGGCGGGCCGGTCGGCGCGGCGCTGGGGGCGGCGATCGGGCAGCAGGCCGATGCTGCGATCTTCAAGCCCAAGGGGCGCGAGGGGCCGAGGCTTGCCGACCTGAAGGTGCAGGCATCGACTTACGGTCAGCAGATTCCGAAGCTGTTCGGGACGATGCGCGTCGCGGGCAGCGTGATCTGGGCGACCGACCTGATCGAGCGCCGGAACAAGCGGGGCGGCGGCAAGGGACGGCCCTCGACGACCGAATATAGCTATGCGGTGTCGCTCGCGGTCGCGCTGTCGTCACGGCGGATCGGGGCGATCCGACGGATATGGGCCGACGGCAATCTGCTGCGCGGGTCGAGCGGGTCGTTCCAGGAACGGTGCACCTTTCGCTGGTACGACGGGAGTGAGGATCAGGGCGTCGATCCGCTGATTGCCTCGGCGGTCGGCCCGGCTTCGGCGAGCGCGTTTCGCGGGCTGGCCTATGCGGTGTTCGAGGAACTGGAGCTCGGCGCCTTCGGCAACCGGATTCCGTCGCTGACCTTCGAGGTCGAGGCCGACGCCGCGAGCGTCGATGGCGGCCTCATCGGGGACGATCTGCTGGGCGAGGCGGGGCGTTGCAACGGAATCTGGCCGATCGCGGGCTATGCGGCGTCGGGCGACAGGGTGCGTGACGCGCTGCAACCCCTGTTCGATATCGACGGTATCGGATTGTCGAGCGGGCCGGAGGGGTGGCGCTTCGCGGCATCCGCCGGCGGATCGCTGCTGGCGCTCGCCGATTTCTCCGAAGCGCGGCGCGCGGCGGACCAATCGGATTATACCGGGCGCCGTCGCGCACCGCTTTCCTCGCTGCCGGGGGTGATCCGGCTTCGCCATTATGAGCCCGAGCGCGATTATCAGCTCGGCCAGCAGACGGCTCCTGTGGCCGGAGGCGGAGTGCGCGAGGAGCGTATCGATCTGCCCGCGGTGCTGCCGGCGGGATCGGCGCGCGCGCTGGCGCGGACACTGGCGGCCGCGGCGGCAGATGGGCGCGAGACGCTGACATGGTCTGCGGACCTGGCCGCGCTGGCGCTTCCGGTCGGGGGTGTGGCCGTATCGGCCGGGCCCGGCGGAGGCGACGGCTGGCGGGTTGCTTCGCGCACCGTGGGTGCTGCGGGCGTGTCGCTCGAGCTGCGGCGCCATCTGCCGGCGCCGGCCGGGACGGTCGCTGCCGATCCCGGCCTTCCCGTGACAAGTCCCGACTGGCCCGATGCCGAAGGCTTCGTTCGCCTGTTCGATCTGCCCAATATCGGTGCGACGGCGGCGTCGGCGCCGTTGCTGATGGTCGCTGCGGCGGGAAGCAACGACGGCTGGCGCGGCGCCGACATCTGGATTCAGCCGGCGGCGGGAGCCGAACCGGTGCCGATCGGCACCGCGCGCCCGGCCGCAGCGCTGGGCACGCTCGATGCGGTGCTCCCCGCAGCCGGAAGGCGGCTGTTCGATTGGCAGAATGTGGTGCTGGTAAGGCTCGTGAATCCCGCGATGACACTCGAATCGGTCGATGACAGGGCGCTGCTGGACGGGGCCAATCGCGCGATGGTCGGCGGCGAGCTGCTGCAGTTCGGAACCGCGGAGCCGGTCGGGGCAGGGGTCTGGCGGCTGTCGCGCCTGCTGCGCGGGCGCTGCGGAACCGATGCGGCGGCGCACGCGGTCGGGGCCGACTTCGTGCTGCTCGACGATCCGGCGCTGCTGGCGGTTCCCGAAGAGCTGGGGCGCATCGCCGAGGGGGGCGGGGCGGTGCTGCAATGGGCGTCGCGGTCGGACACCGTGATGGTTGAGTTTGCGGTGCCTGCGGCCGGGCGGGCGCTCCGTCCGCTGGCGCCGGTCCATCCGCGCGTGCGGTCCGATGGCGCGGGGGGCGTCGAGGTCCGCTGGACGCGGTGTTCGCGCGTCGATTCGGGCTGGCGCGACCATGTCGATACGGCGCTCGGGGAGAGCCGCGAGGCGTGGCGCGTCGAGCTCGTTCCGGGAGGCGTTGGCGCCGGGCCGTGGGAAACGGCGTCGCCGTCGCTGTCGATCGATGCCGCGACGCTTGCCGCGTTGCCGCCGGGCGCGGTGCTCTCCATCCGGCAGATCGGCGATTTCGCGCCGTCGCCGCCGCTATTCCTGCCCCTGAACTGACGAAGATGCTTTCATGACGAGGATATTGGTATGAGCGAGACGACCGAGACCGCGCGCTTTTCCTTGCCCCTGCTGGCGATGGCGCAGGCGCAGAAGGAAGTGACGCATAACGAAGCGCTGACGCTGCTCGATGCGCTTGTGCATGCCGCGATCGAGGATGGGCCGCTTGCGACGCCCCCCGCGATGCCCGAGGCGGGGCAATGCTGGCTGGTTGGGACGGGCGCAAGTGGAGGCTGGGCCGGACAGGCGGGCAAGATCGCGATCTGGAGCGAGGGCGGCTGGCGCTTCGTCGCGCCGCGGGCGGGGATGCGCGTTCTCCGCCTGAACGATGGAAGTCTGCTGCTTTTTGCGTCGGGTACATGGTCGGCGCCCGTGACGGTTCCGACTCCGGCAGGCGGTGCTACAGTCGATGTCGAAGCGCGGGCCGCGATCTCTGCTTTGATTCTGGCGCTCACGGCGCATGGCCTTCTGAATTCGGGATGATTTTGCTTATATTCTAGGGAGAAGTGCGACTTTTTGGCAACAGATTGACGATTTGTTAGCTTGCACGGAACCAAAGGCACGAGTAGGACGTCTGTCGAGACGTGAATCTCAATTGAAAGGGGAATTTACTATGAGGAAGCTTGCCGTCGCTGTGGCGTTGGCCTCCACTGCCCTGGCATCGCCCGCAATCGCGCGCGACAACTCGTGGTATGTTGGTGTCGGTGGTGGCGCAATGCTGGTCGAGGACATCGACCTGGACATTGGCGCTGTCAAGAACGCTGGTACGCTCGATCACCGGGCCGGCTATGATGTCGAAGGTACCGTCGGTTACGACTTCGGCGGTTTCCGCGCGGAAGTCGAAGTCGGCTATCGCGAAGCGGACATCAAGGGCGGCACCTTTACCGCTCCGGGCATTCCGACCAATCCGAATGGGACGGGCGCCTTTACCGGTTCGACCCGTCTGAACGGTGATTCGAACGCTCTGAGCTTCATGGTCAACGGCCTGCTCGACTTCGGTGACGATGACGGCCTGCAGGGCTTCGTCGGCGGTGGTGCCGGTGTGGCCCGCGTGTCGGTCGAACCCGTTTTCGCCGGTCCGTTCCTCGACGATTCGGACACGGGCTTTGCCTGGCAGGCAATCGCCGGTGTTCGCGCTCCGCTGAGCAAGAACTGGGACGTCGGCATCAAATATCGTTTCTTCAACGCCAGCAACCTCGACCTCGTCGACCAGGCTGGCCGCGACGTTTCGACGCGCTTCCGCTCGCACTCGATCCTCGGCACGCTGACGTACAACTTCGGTGGCGCCGAGCCGCCGCCGCCGCCGGCCCCGCCGGCTCCCCCGCCGCCGCCTCCTCCGCCGCCCCCGCCGCCGCCGCCGCCGGCCGTGTGCGAGCCCGGGCCGTACATCGTGTATTTCGACTGGGATCAGTCGGCGATCACGCCGGAAGCTGCCGCGACGCTCGACAATGCGATCAGCGCGTACAACCGTGGCTGCTCGGGTACGCAGGTCTGGCTCGCCGGTCACGCTGACCGTTCGGGTTCGGCCAAGTACAACGTCGGTCTGTCGCAGCGCCGCAACGACGCGGTCCGCAGCTACATGACCGCTCGCGGTATCTCGGACGGCGCGATCTCGGCTGAAGCGTTCGGCGAAAGCCGTCCGGCTGTTGCGACCGCCGACGGCGTCCGCAACGATCAGAACCGCCGCGTGGAAATCAAATACGGTCCGGGTTCGGGCAACTAAGATTTCCAGCCCGGTTCGGGTTAGATGAAAAGAGGGGCGGTACCGAAAGGTGCCGCCCTTTCTTTTTGGTTCCGCCGCGGATCGATACGCGCGGCATCTGCGCTTTTCGTTTGCCTCCAGTGAAAAATGTTATACCATAACATCGCCGATCAAAGCCGCGCGGTTCGGGTGTCGCGGACGGATCGATAGCGCGGGGCGGGCGCGGGAGGCGCTTCGTTCCGCCCGGCAGGGAGCGATATCATGCGCAGACGCAGTCAGTTCCACCGCAGCATCTTCCGTACCGACCCCAATGGCGATCCCGCCATCAACACGACGCCGCTGATCGACGTGATGCTGGTCATGCTGGTGATGTTCATCATCACCCTGCCGCCGCCGACGCACAGCGTCGACATCACGCTGCCGTCCGCAGGCGGCCACGGGAAAATCCTCGACGAAAATCGGGTGACGATCGACACGAGCGATATCATCCGCTGGAACGGCGAGGCGGTCGATCTCGCCCAGCTGGGCCAGCTCGTCAAAACGGCGTCGGAGCGGCCCGATGAACCCACCTTGCTGTTCGAGCCCGACGCGCGGGCGCGCTATCTGCGGGTCGATGAGGCGATCGGGGCGATTCGCCGCAATGGCGGCGGCAAGATCGCCTTCCCGGGCATCAGCCGTTATGGCGACCTGATCTGACTCTCGACCCGGCGGGCGCGCTCCGGCTGCCGTTTCAGATGGCCGGCGCCGTTCCCGGGCGCAGATATTGCATCATGTAATTGACATAGTCGGCCTTGCCGAGCGGGACGCCCATGTGACGAAGGATGCCGTAAGCGGCGACGAGGTGGAAATAGAACTGCGGCTGCGCCCAGTCGCGCGCATAGGCCGTGGCGGTCATGTCGAACGCCATGCCGTTCGGCAGGTCGAAGTCGATGGCGCGGTCGTCGTCGCCAGCGAGCGCCGCAGGGTCGATCGCATCGAGCCACGCAAGGGTGGTCGCGATCTGCGCCTGGAGGCCGGCGAAATCGGTCGCATCCTCGCCGAGTTCGGGCGCGTCCGTGGCACCGAGGCGCACTGCTCCCTGGATCGCCTGCGCGCAGGAGAAACGCACCTGCGCGGCGAGCGGGAACATGTCGGGCGCGAGGCGGGCGGCGATGAACTGCAGCTCGCCGACGCCATTTTGCTCGCCCCAGTCCAGCGCCTTGCCGAGCTGCGCCGAAAGCGCGCGGAGGCCGTTAACATAGGCGGGAATGGCGATGTCGTAGAGGGTGACGGGCATGGGGGCTTCCTTTGCAGGGTGGCGGTCAGACGGCGGCGAGATTGTCCTGAAACTGGAGGCGCGCGAGGCGGGCGTAGAGGCCGTCGGCGGCGACGAGATCGTCGTGCCGGCCTTCCTCGACGATGCGACCCTCGTCCATCACGACAATGCGGTCGGCGGCGCGGACGGTTGCGAGACGATGCGCGATGACGATCGTCGTGCGGTCGTGCATGAGCGCTTCGAGCGCATCCTGCACGAGCTTTTCGGATTCGGCGTCGAGCGCCGAAGTGGCTTCGTCGAGGAGCAGGAGCGGTGCGCGGCGGAGCAAGGCGCGCGCGATCGCGACGCGCTGGCGCTGGCCGCCCGACAGGCGCGCGCCGCCTTCGCCCATGAAGGTATCGAGGCCTTGCGGCAGCTTGCGGAGAAACTCCTCGGCATTGGCGGCGCGGGCGGCCTCCCAGAGCTCCTCGTCGGTCGCGAGCCAATTGCCGTAGCGCAGATTGTCGCGCGCGGAGGCGGCGAAGATCACCGTTTCCTGCGGCACCATCGCGATCCGCGCACGGAGGTCGGCGGGGTCGGCTTCGGTGAGCGGGACGCCGTCGAGGCGAATTTGCCCGCCTTGCGGATCGTAGAAGCGCTCGGCAAGCTGGAAGAGCGTCGATTTGCCGGCGCCCGACGGGCCGACGATCGCGACCGTCTCGCGCGCGCGGATCGTGAGGCTGAAATCATGCAGCGCAGGGGCGTCCGGACGGGTCGGATAGCGGAATTCGACATGGTCGAAGTCGAGAGTGCCGAGCGCGGGCTCGGGGAGGGCGCGCGGGCGCGCGGGCGGCGCGATGCTCGGCTCGGCGATCAGCAGCTCGTGGAGCCGCTCGGCGGCGCCGGCGGCGCGGAGCAGATCGCCATAGACTTCGGTGAGTGCGCCGAACGCGCCCGCGACGAGTCCGCCGGTGAGCACGAAGGCTGCGATCGTGCCGCCGGTGATCGTGCCCGCCGCGACCCCCGCGGCGCCGTACCAGAGCAGCGTCGTGATCGCGCCGAAGAGCAGGCCGATGACGATCGCGGTCATCACCGCGCGGAGGCGGATGCGGCGCTTGGCGGTCGCGAAATTCGCCTCGACCGCGGCGGTGAAGCGTTCGGCCTCGCGGCTTTCCTGTCCGAAGGCCTGGACGATCTTCATCGCGCCCAATTGCTCGGCGGTGGTCGCGCCGATGTCGGCGACGCGGTCCTGGCTCGACCGCGAGACCTTCTGGAGGCGGCGGCCGAGCAGGACGATCGGCATGATGATCACCGGGATGCCGATCAACATGCCCGCGGTGAGTTTCGGCGAAAGCGAGAAGAGATAGACGATCCCGCCGATCCCCATCACCATGTTGCGCAGCGCGACCGAGACGGTGGTGCCGACCGTCTGTTCGATGATCGACGTGTCCGACGTCATGCGCGAGGCGATCTCGGACGGGCGGTTCTCCTCGAAGAAGCCGGGTGCGAGGCGGAGAAGGTTGCGCTGCACGGCTTCGCGAATGTCGGCGACGGTGCGTTCGCCGAGCCAGCTCACGAAATAGAAGCGGAGCGCGGTCGCGAGCGCGAGAATGACGACGATCACATAGAAGAAGCGGAAATGCGGGCTCACATCGCCGCCGCCGGCGACGAAGCCCGAGTCGATCATCGCCTTGAACTGCCAGGGAATCGCGAGCGTCGCGAGGGCGGCGACCCCGAGCGCGATCGCGGCGATCAGCAGCTGGAGCGGATATTGGCTGGCATAGCGCCAGACCATGCCGAGGCTCGACAGCTTGCGGCGGGACGGGGCGGATTGGTCGGATTGGGTCGCCATCGCGAGATGCCCTAGCAGCCGCTTGGGCGCCGCTCAACGGCGCAGAATGGCCGTGGGCTTCAAGCGCTTTGAAGCGGGCGTGCGCAAAGGGAGCGCGGGCGCTGGACCCGCGCTCCCCCGATGCTGGCGCCCGATGTTAACGATTGTCGAGCTGTGCCCGCACCGCGCGCAGCCCCGCCTGCGTGATGCGATAGGGCGCGCCACCGTGCGAGGCGATGAAGCCGCGGCGGCGGAGGCGCTGGAAAAGCGCGAGTCCGCCGCTTTCGAGCATATGGCCGTCGCGGGTGAAGCAGAGCGCTTCGATCAGGCGGCCGTCTTCGCCGCGCCGGTGGCGGATCATGCCGCCCTGCGCCAGCACGTGCAGCACGCGCTGTTCCGATTTGGAAATATTCATGGAAATGTGTCCGGGATTTTATGAGCAACAAGAGGCGCGCCGGCCCATCGGCTGGCGGCGCTTGCATCATCCCTTTCGCCGGGATGTCAGCGGTTGCCCACAATCTCAGACATAATCACTCCGAAGGGCGCACCGGCGCCCTGTTTCGCTAGAATATTATCGATGAGCCGAGGCTGCAATGCTTTTGATGCATTGCACAATGGCGGCGATTGCCTAGACTGCTCAGCAATCGGGGTGCCGGAAGAGCGCCCGGCGACACGCAAGGGGCCAATATATTATGCTGTATCACGCCTTTGACATGCAGAAGAGCTGGCTCGCCGGGGCGAGCGCGCTGGCGACCGCGGGGGCGCAGGCCATCCAGCATCCCGCCAACCCGCTCGGCTATTTCGGCGGCAGCCCGATGTTCGCCTCGGCGCTCGAAGTGTTCGCGCACGCCGCGGCGCCGCGCGGCAAGCCGGGGTTCGAGCTCTACGAGACGGTGGCCGATGGCGAGACGGTGCGCGTGACCGAGAGGGTCGAGGCGCGCAAACCCTTTGGGCAGCTCAAGCATTTCAGGCACAAGGGCACCGAAGGCAAGCCCAAGCTGCTGATCGTCGCGCCGATGTCGGGCCATTATGCGACGCTGCTGCGCGGCACGGTCGAGCGGATGATCCCCGAGCATGACGTGTGGATCACCGACTGGCGCGATGCGCGCAACGTCCCGCTGGAGGCCGGCAAGTTCGATCTCGACGATTATGTCGACTATCTGATTTCGTGGCTCGAGCATATCGGGCCCGGCGCGCATATGCTCGCGGTGTGCCAGCCCTCGGTGCCGAGCCTCGCCGCTGCGGCGGTGATGGCGGCCGACAAGCACAAGTGCCGGCCGAAGACGCTGACGATGATGGGCGGGCCGATCGACACGCGCAAGGCGCCGACCGCGGTCAACCAGCATGCGACGACGCGTCCTTATGCGTGGTTCCAGGAAAATGTGATCGTCACCGTTCCCGCCTGGTATCCGGGCGCGGGGCGCCGCGTTTACCCGGGCTTTCTGCAGCTTGCCGGCTTCATGTCGATGAACCTTGGCAATCACATGATGAGCCATTGGGAGATGTTCAAACATCTGGTCGATGGCGATGGCGAAAGCGCCGACAAGACCAAGGAATTCTATGACGAATATCGCGCGGTCTGCGACATGACTGCCGAATTCTACCTCCAGACAGTCGATGCCGTATTCCAGCGCCACCTGCTGCCGAAGGGCGAGATGCTCCATCGCGGCAAGCCGGTCGACCTCACGAAGATCGAGGATATCGCGATCCTCGCGATCGAGGGCGAGCGCGACGATATCTCGGGGATCGGCCAGACCAAGGCGGCGCTGACGCTCGCCAAGGCGCTGCCCGCCGAGAAGAAGAAATATCTGATGGCGAAGGGCGTCGGCCATTACGGCATCTTCAACGGCCGCAAATGGCGCGAGGAGATCGCGCCGGTCGTCGAGCAATGGATGCGCGCGAACGGGGGGTGAGGGGCGTCGGGTTGCGACCGGGAGTTGCCGCACACTCTCCCTTCGTCATTCCCGCGAAAGCGGGAACCCAGGGATGGGTAAGCGGACGGACGCTCTGGGTCCCCGCTTTCGCGGGGATGACGAAGTAAAGAAAGGGCAGCGTCCGCTCCCCACCC
>NZ_JAYSAH010000009.1:0-75222 GCF_041916015.1 Sphingopyxis sp.
CGCGCCGACGTTCGCTTCGACCTTGAATTCGCGCTTCATGCGATCGACGAGGATGTCGAGGTGAAGCTCGCCCATGCCCTTGATGATCGTCTGGCCCGATTCATGGTCGGTCGACACGCGGAACGAGGGGTCCTCGGCGGCCAGGCGGTTGAGCGCGATGCCCATCTTTTCCTGGTCGGCCTTGGTCTTCGGTTCCACCGACAGCTCGATGACCGGCTCGGGGAATTCCATCCGCTCGAGGATGATCGGCGCGTTGTTGGCGCAGAGCGTGTCCCCGGTGGTGGTTTCCTTGAGGCCGGCGAGCGCGACGATGTCACCCGCGAATGCTTCCTCGATGTCTTCACGCGAGTTGGCGTGCATCAGGAGCATACGGCCGATCTTTTCCTTCTTGTCCTTGACCGAGTTCAGATAGCTGCCCTTGGTCAGGGTGCCCGAATAGATGCGGGCGAAGGTGAGCGAACCGACGAACGGGTCGTTCATGATCTTGAACGCGAGCATCGACAGCGGCGCGTCGTCGGCCGTCGCACGCGAATCGGGTTCGTTCGTGTCGGGGTTGATGCCCTGAACGTCTTCGATGTCGAGCGGCGAAGGCAGATAGTCGACGACCGCGTCGAGCAGCGTCTGGACGCCCTTGTTCTTGAACGCCGAGCCGCAGAGGACGGGCACGAAAGCCTGGTTCAGCGTGCCCTTGCGGATCAGCGCCTTCAGCGTCGCGACGTCGGGCAGCGTGCCTTCGAGATAGGCTTCCATCGCATCGTCGTCCTGTTCGACGGCGAGTTCGACGAGCTTTTCGCGATATTCGGCAGCCTTGTCGGCGAGTTCGGCCGGGATGTCTTCATAGAAGAATTCGGCGCCGAGGCTTTCATCCTTCCAGATGATCGCGCGTTCGTTGACGAGATCGACGAGGCCCTTGAAGTCCGATTCCGCGCCGATGGGCAGATAGAGGACTGCCGGAACCGCACCCAGGCGATCGATGATCGTCTGGACGCAATAATAGAAGTTCGCGCCGGTGCGGTCGAGCTTGTTGATGAAGCACATCCGCGGCACCTTGTACTTGTCCGCCTGGCGCCACACGGTTTCCGACTGCGGCTCGACGCCGGCAACGCCGTCGAACGCAGCGACCGCGCCGTCGAGGACACGCAGCGAGCGTTCGACTTCGATGGTGAAGTCAACGTGGCCGGGGGTGTCGATGATGTTCAGGCGATGCTCGGGACCCTTGCCCTCATCGGCCTTCCACAGACAGGTCGTGGCGGCCGACGTGATCGTGATGCCGCGTTCCTGTTCCTGCTCCATCCAGTCCATCGTTGCAGCGCCGTCATGCACTTCGCCGATCTTGTAGGACTTGCCGGTGTAATAGAGAATGCGCTCGGTCGTCGTGGTCTTGCCGGCGTCGATGTGCGCCATGATACCGAAATTGCGATAGCGTTCGAGCGGATGGCTGCGTGCCATGATCTTTTCCTTGGATTTGGGGGGAGGCCTTTGGAGCCGCCCCCGATATAGGAAGTTTTGTTGCGATTGCGAGACGGGCCAGAGACCCGCCTGCGCTTACCAGCGGTAGTGGCTGAAAGCGCGGTTCGCTTCCGCCATGCGGTGCGTGTCTTCGCGCTTCTTGACCGCGTTGCCGCGGTTGTTCGACGCGTCGAGCAGCTCACCCGACAGGCGCGCGGCCATGGTGGTCTCGCTGCGGTTGCGCGCCGCGGTGATCAGCCAGCGGATCGCGAGCGCCTGCGCGCGGTCCGGACGAACCTCGACGGGAACCTGATAGGTCGCACCGCCGACGCGGCGGCTGCGGACTTCGATGTTCGGACGGATGTTCGCGAGCGCTTCGTGGAACACGCCGAGCGGTTCCTTCTTGGCGCGGGCTTCGACCGCTTCGAGCGCACCGTAAACGATGCTTTCGGCAACGGCCTTCTTCCCGTCCAGCATGACGCTGTTCATGAACTTCGAGAGCACGACATCCCCGAAACGGGGATCGGGCAGGATTTCGCGGCGTTCAGGACGACGACGACGAGCCATGGGATATTTCCTTTACAACAGCATCCCGGCGCAGAGCGCTCACGGGATGATCGATTTCAGCTTCAACCGAGGGACTGGATCCCGGACAAAATCGCCTGTCGCGATTTTTCCGGGATGACCGTCACCCCGTGACGGTCACTTCGGACGCTTGGCGCCGTACTTCGAACGGCTCTGCTTGCGGTCCTTCACACCCTGGGTGTCGAGCACGCCGCGCAGGACGTGGTAGCGCACGCCGGGAAGGTCGCGCACACGGCCGCCGCGGATCAGCACGACGCTGTGTTCCTGGAGGTTGTGGCCTTCGCCGGGGATGTAGGAAATGACTTCGCGGCTGTTGGTCAGACGGACCTTGGCCACCTTGCGGAGCGCCGAGTTCGGCTTTTTCGGGGTCGTCGTATAGACACGGGTGCAAACGCCGCGCTTCTGCGGGTTCGCTTCCATCGCCGGGACCTTGGACTTCGCCTTCTGCGGCGTCCGGCCCTTGCGGACCAGCTGGTTGATCGTGGGCATGAATGCTTCACCTTCAAGTGTCCGCCCATAAGAGCGAACGGTTACTGTACCGCGGTGGATGAAGCTCCGGCCGATAACCCGCCAAAAATGGCGAAAAGCGGCAGACCTTATAACAGCAAAAGACCCCGGCGGACTCTTGTCGTCCTCCGGAGGCTCCATCCGCGCCAGCAATGTTCAAGCGCTGTTGTAACTGAAAGAGGCGGCAGACCGCCCTTTTCGGTCGAGCGCGCCCCTAGCGGCGATTCCCGTCCGGGTCAAGGGGCAGGCAATATTGTTGCGCCGGACCGAACATCCTATCGATCGCCCATGACCGCCATCCGTCACGCCAGCTTTGCCCCGCACGTCGCCGCCGACACGCGCCTGCTGATCCTCGGCAGCCTGCCCGGCGCGCGGTCGCTCGCCGAACGGCAATATTATGCGCATCCGACAAACCAGTTCTGGCGGCTGCTGGGCGCGGTCGTCGAACGGCCGCTGGCCGACATGGCCTATGGCGACCGGCTGGCCGCGCTGCGCAGGGCCAAGGTCGGCCTGTGGGACGTGATTCGCACCGCCCGGCGGCGAACGAGCAGCGATTCGGATATCCGCGAGGCCGAGGCGCACGATCTTGCCGCGCTGGTCGCCGGCTTGCCCGACCTTCGCACGATCGCCTTCAACGGCGGCAAGGCCGCGGCGATCGGGCGCCGCCGGCTCCCGCCGCTCGAGGCTATTGCACTCATCGACCTGCCATCGAGCAGCGCCGCGCACACGATCGGCTTCGCGGCGAAGCTGACGCAATGGATGCGCCTTCGCGCCGCGCTTGCCGCCACCCGACCGAGCGGGTAAGCGCCGCGCCATGCCCGTGCCGATCGACCATATCGACAGCTGGATCTTCGATCTCGACAACACGCTCTATCCGCCGTCGGCAAAGCTGTTCGACCTGATCGACGAACGCATGGGCGCCTTCATCATGCGGCTGCTGGACGTCGATGCGGTCGAGGCGCGGCGGGTGCAGAAGCAATATTTTCACGACCATGGCACGACGATGGCGGGGCTGATGCGCCATCATGGGATCGATCCCGAGACGTTTCTGGTCGATGTCCACGACATCGCGCTCGACCGGCTGGCGATCGACGCGCGGCTGCGCGCGGGGCTCGAGCGCCTGCCGGGACGCCGGCTGGTCTTCACCAACGCCGACGCCGATTATGCCGCGCGCGTGCTCGAAGCGCGGGGGATCGCCGATCTGTTCGACGGCATCTGCGACATCCGCATCACCCGTTACACGCCCAAGCCCGAACCGGCCGCCTATGCGATGATGGTCGATCATCTCGGGGTCGATCCGCGGGCCAGCCTGTTCGTCGAGGATATGGCGCGCAACCTGACGCCCGCCAAAGCGCTCGGCATGACGACCGTGTGGCTGGACAATGGCAGCGAAAGCGGCCATCGCGGCCATCTGCCAGACCATGTCGATTTTCACGTCAGCGACATCGCCGACTGGCTCGATACGCTTCCGGAACATTGGGGAATTTCATGACCACCGACCTGCAATCGACGATCGAAGCCGCGTGGGATGCGCGCGACACGCTGGGGCTGACCACGGCCGGCGCGGTGCGCGAGGCAGTCGAAGCCGCGATCGCCGGGCTCGATAACGGCAGCTATCGCGTCGCCGAACGGGACGCGGACGGCGCGTGGCAGGTCAACCAGTGGCTCAAGAAGGCGGTCCTGCTGTCGTTCCGCCTCAATGACATGGAGATCATCGAGAGCGGGCCGGGCGGCGCGACCTGGTGGGACAAGGTGCCGTCGAAATTCGCCGGCTGGGACGCGAACCGCTTTCGCGACGCCGGTTTCCGCGCGGTGCCCGGATCGATCGTCCGCCGCGGCGCCTATATCAGCAAGGGCGCAGTGCTGATGCCGAGCTTCGTCAACATCGGCGCTTATGTCGGCGACGGGTCGATGGTCGACGCCTGGGCGACGGTAGGAAGCTGCGCGCAGATCGGCGCGAACGTCCATCTGTCGGGCGGCGCGGGGATCGGCGGCGTGCTCGAACCGTTGCAGGCGGGGCCGGTGGTGATCGAGGACGGCGCCTTCATCGGCGCGCGCGCCGAGGTCGCCGAGGGCGTGATCGTGCGCGAGGGCGCGGTGTTGTCGATGGGTGTCTATCTCGGCGCCTCGACCAAGATCGTCGACCGCGCAACGGGAGAGGTGTTCGTCGGCGAGGTGCCGGCCTATTCGGTCGTCGTGCCGGGTTCGCTGCCGGGCAAGCCCCTCCTTGACGGGACGCCGGGGCCGTCGCTTTACTGCGCGGTAATCGTCAAGCGCGTCGATGCGCAGACGCGCGCGAAGACCGGGATCAACGAGCTGCTGCGCGACTGATCCTGTCGTCGCCCCCGCGACGGCGGGGGCGACGATTCTTACCGCTCGCTGAGATAATAACGTTCGCGCGCGGTCAGATCGTCGTCGAGATCATAGACGATCGGTTGTCCGGTCGGGATTTCCAGCCCGGTGATGTCGGCGTCCGAAATACCCGACAGATGCTTGACCAGCGCGCGCAGGCTGTTGCCGTGCGCCGAGATCAGCACCGTCTTGCCGGCCTTGAGCTCGGGCGCGATCGCGCTTTCATAATAGGGCAGGACGCGGGCGATCGTGTCCTTGAGGCTCTCGGTGTTCGGAATCGCGATGCCCGCGTAGCGTGGATCGGCCGACAGGTCATAAGGCGAATCGGCGGCGAGCGGCGGCGGCGGAGTGTCGAAGCTGCGCCGCCAGATCTTTACCTGTTCGTCGCCATGCTTCGCCGCGGTCTCGGCCTTGTCGAGCCCGGTGAGCCCGCCATAATGGCGTTCGTTGAGGCGCCAGTCCTTGGTGACCGGCAGCCACAGCCGGCCCATCGCCTCGAGCGCCAAGTTGAGCGTCTTGATCGCGCGCGTCTGAACCGAGGTGAAGCAGGTGTCGGGCGCGATGCCCTTTGCCTTCATCAGCTCACCCGCCGCCCACGCCTCCGCCGCGCCCTTTTCGGTGACATCGACGTCCCACCAGCCGGTGAAGCGGTTTTCGAGATTCCACTGCGACTGGCCGTGGCGGATGAGGATGAGCTGCGGCATGTTCGGTCCTTCGGCTGGAGGGGATTCGCCGCGCCCCATAGCGCGGGTTTTTGCCGAACGCCAATCGCCCCCTTGAAATGGTTTCGGCCGTTACCAGATTCGCCTCATCCGGCCGCCGATACGGGGCCGGGTGGCGATCGCGACGGCATGTCGTGATCCCGTGACTTCGCTTTGCAAGGAAGGAATGACATCATGCGTAACAGCTTCGACTGGACCCCTTATCGCCGCTCGACCGTCGGCTTCGACCGACTGTTCGATTTCCTCGAATCGAGCGGTTCCGCGGACAATTATCCGCCCTTCGATATCGAGAAGATCGCCGACGACCATTTCCGCATCACGGTCGCGGTCGCGGGCTTCAAGAATGACGAGATCGACATCACCGCGCAGCAGAACATGCTGACCGTCAGCGGCCGCAAGGCGCCGGCGAAGGAAGGCGAAGGCCGCCAGCTTCTCTACAGCGGCATCGCGACGCGCGCGTTCGAGCGCCGCTTCCAGCTCGCCGACTTCGTGCGGGTCGATAAGGCCGATCTCGCCGACGGGCTGCTCATCATCGACCTGGTGCGCGAAGTGCCCGAGGCGATGAAGCCGCACAAGATCGCGATCGGCGGCACATCGCCGGTGATCGAGGACAAGAAGGCCGCCTGAGGCCTTTGAACCTTGCCCTTCGGGGCATCAGAACGGGGTCCGGCTCCCTCTCCCGGACCCCGTTTTCATAGGGTGTGTTCGCGTCTTCGCGGGGACGCCGCGTTAGAGCCGCCGGGTCATGAAGCGGCTGAACGGGTCCGGCCGATAATCGGCGAAGGGCTCGCAATCCTCGAAACCGTAACGCCGATAGAGCGCCAGCGCGGGTTCGAAGGCCGCGCCCGATCCGGTTTCGAGGCTGAGCCGCTCGACGCCGCGCTCCCGCGCTTCGGCGATGATATGGCCGAGCATCCGCGCGGCGACGCCCTGGCGGAGGAAAGCGTCGGCGGTGCGCATCGACTTGATTTCGCCGTGCGCGCCATTCAGCATCTTGAGCGCGCCGCAGCCTGCCAGCACCCCCTCCTTGTGGATCGACCAGAAGGTCACGCCGCCCGCGCGCAGCCCGTCGAAATCGAGGAAGTGACAGCTTCCGGCCGGCGAACTGGCAAGCATCCCCGCGAAATGCCGTTCCAGCAGCGCCCGAACGGGCGCGCCCGACAGATCATCCTCGACGATCCGCCAGCTATCGATCACAGCATCTGGTCGAGCGTCTGCAGGCAGGCGTGCGCGAGCAGCTTCGAACGTTCGGGCGACCAGCCCTGCACCGGATCGGGGAGGTCGCGATTGTCCTTGAACGGCATTTCGAGCGTCATCGACACCGCACCGAAGCGCTCGGCGAGTTGCGTCGTCGACATCGTCAGATTGGCCTGCCCCGGCGCCGACAATTCATAACCGAGATCGACCTGGAAATCGGGCGTGTTCGCCGCGAGCGCGGTCTGGAACGCCTGATATTTGGCCGCCTGCTCCGCTTTGAGCGAGGGAATACCCTCAAACCCCGCGAGAAAAACCGCGGGAATCGCTTCGTCGCCATGGACGTCCATCGCCCAGTCGACGCCGCTTTCGTCCATCGCGTTCCGCACGCACAGCACTTCGGGGCTGCGCTCCGCGGTCGGATTGTCCCATTCGCGGTTGAGGTTCACCCCGGCATAGTTGGTGCGCAGATGCCCGCGGCGCGAACCGTCGGGGTTCATGTTCGGAACGATGTGGAAACGGCACTTTTGCAGCAGCGAGCGCGCCCACGGGTCGGCGGGATCGGTGAGCTTGTCGAGCGCGCCCTCCATCCACCATTCGGCCATCGACTCGCCCGGATGCTGGCGCGCATAAAGCCAGACCTGCGTCGCGCCGGTGCCCATCTCGATACAGTCGATCGGCTGGCCTTCGAGGCTAGTGCCGAGGCAGCGATAGGTCACGCCTTCGCATGTCGCGACCGACGCGATCAGATCATGGTGCCTTTCCATCGAATAGGGCGCGAAATAGGCGAGCCAGAGGATCGGGCTTTCGGCGGTGTGGCGGACGGTCAGCGTCCCCGCCGCCGAATCATAGTCGGTATCGAGGCGGAACCAATGCTCGCGATCGTGGCTTGCTGAGACGGCATAGCCCGGCCAGCCGTCGGGATAGGCCGACCCGGCAAGACCGCCGATCGCCAGCTCGAGCGCGTCGCCGACCCGGCACGCGACGCGAAAGTGGAACCATTGGTAGAAATCGGATTCGCGATCCTTGCGGATCGACAGGCGCGCCGAGGTGCCGTCGACCGATTCCACGACGATATTGCCGCTGTCGAAGGCGGCGTTGATGCTGATGGTCATGGGACGCTGATAGTGCGTCCCGATTCGCCGGGGAAGTCCTTGAATAGAGCTTCGGCCAATTTAGCGGCGGCGAGCGACGGCTGCGCGGCGGGCGCCTTCACCGGCACCGCGGTCAGCGCGCGGCCTTCCCAGATCGCCTGTCCGGTCGCGGCATCGTCGATGCGCACCGACAACTGGAGATCGGCCATGCGCTTCGGTCCGCCGCCGAGATTGATCCCGAGCCCGAGCCCGACCCCCGATCCATAGCTGCCGGTCGAACCGCCGACCCCGACCGAGACGGGCGAGCGGCGGGCGGCGGGCGCCTGCTCGCTGCGCTCGAACGCGATGCGGACGAGCAAGGGCGCCTTTTCGTTGCTGCCTGCCGCGACGAGTCCCTGCCGCTGGAGCTGCTGATCGACCGCAGCACGGTAGCTGTTCCATTCGAGCGAGGGCATGGCCGCCGCTGCGCCGTCGAGTGGCGCCGTCGCAACAGCGTAGCGCGTGCCCGGCGCCCAGCCGGGAACGGCGTTATGGAAGCGGGTGACTTCGACGGGCGGGACCGCGGTCGCGCAGCCGCCGAGCGCAAGCGCCGCTGCACCGAGCAGGGCGACGGAAAGATGACGCATCATCTGCGCATCATGCGCCACAAAAAATGGCCTGGCAATGAACGGGATGCGGGTCGCACCCCGTTCAGGGAATCAACGATAGAAGATATGATTGTCGATCGACGCGACGCGCGTCTTGCGCCAGCCCGGCGACACATAGCGCGCGTGGAAGAAGAGTGCGCCCGGCGCCTGCGTCTTCCAGCTGCCGTCGCGCGCGATCTGGGCGATGGCGACGGCGTTGGTCCACTGGGCCGCGTTGCGGATCGCGGGCATCTTGCCGCCGCGCACGAAGCTGAACTGGCTCGGCTGGTGGACCACGCCGCACAGGCTCCTGGGGAAGCGGCCCGACTTGGCGCGGTTGATCACGACATGCGCGACCGCGAGCTGGCCCGCGAGCGATTCGCCGCGTGATTCGAAATAGACCGCGCCGGCGAGGCAGCGCAGTTCAGGGTCGATGTCCGCCGGACGATCGGTCGCGGCGACGAGCTCGGCAAGCGAATCGACGTCCAGCGCCGGCTTCACATCGGCGGCGGGTTCATCGCTATTCTGGGGAAGGGTGACGACCGGCTGTTCGCTTGTCGTCGTGGCATCCGCCGGGTCCGCGGCCGACGCATCGGCGCCCGGCAGGGTGATGGCGGGAATATTCGCGCTTTCCGCGAGATCGCTCGCGAAGCCCGGTTCGGCCAGCAGCAGCATGGCGGTTGCGGTCATGCCGACGGCAGCCATGCTGGCGGCGTTCAATATGCGACTCATATTATCCGTCAAAAGGGCGGCTGATGGACCGAAATCTCAAGACAGGCGGGTGAGCTAATCCGGCTCTATGCCGCCTGGGGCCATCATCCGACTGCGTGTCCGAAGCGTTTTTCGGGGCACCCCGCCAAGCAGGGCAACCCACGCAACGACCTACGCGTTATGGAATGCGCGCCAGTTATTGTGCAGCGCAACAGAGTCAAGTTAACGCAGCCCACTCCGCGACGAGCCGTGGCGCATCTGCGATATCCAGTTCGACCATCCACAGGTCGGGATCGGCGTGGCGCCGCCTTGACTGGTAGTCTGCGCGCGATTCCCCATCCTTTGGGTCGTCGGGGCCGACCGCCTCCCAGATATAGTTGCCATCAGGGCCAAACCTCCGCTCGAGCAGGGGACCGGGCGTACCGCGTTCGCTGCATTGAACGAGGATGATGCCCGAAGTTTCATCGCCTTTCGCCAGCACGGTAGCGAAGCCCCCGGCGCTTTCAGTCCGGCGGAGCAAGAGATCGACAAGAAAACGGCTTGTAAGCCGGGTCATGAGAAAAGTCTCTTGTCTGTGTCAGCTACGCTGAAACGATACGGCACCGGCCCGCTCCCCCACCCGGCCTCCCTACTCTAGTAATCTATGGGAGGCCGGGTGGGGGGAGCGGGCCGGTGCCGTATCCACGTCAGTGGATCAATCTACGCCGCATCGCGCGTTTCGGTGTCGAGCAGCATCGCATAGAGCGCTTCGTCGCTCTTCGCGCCGCGCAGCCGTTCGGCGATGCTTTCGTTGCGGAGCATCCGCGAGACGCCCGCGAGCGCCTTCAGATGATCGGCGCCCGCATCGAGCGGCGACAGCAGCACGAAGAGCAGGTCTACGGGCAGGCCATCGACCGCCTGAAAATCGATCGGCCGCGCGAGTTGCAGGAACAGGCCGCGCACGCCCGACAGATCGGCCATCTTGGCGTGGGGCAGGGCGATGCCGCGCCCGAAGCCCGTCGATCCCAGCCGTTCGCGTTCGAGCAGCGCCTCGCTGACCTCGCCCGCGTCGAGCCCAAGCGAACGCGCGGCAAGATCCCCGACGAAGGGGAAGAGCGCCTTTTTCGAGTCGAGCTGCACATGCGCACGCACGGTCGCAGGATAGAGAAGGGAAGATAGATTCATCGTCAGGTCAAATCTGCATAGCCGCCGGGACAGGCACCCGGGTCTTCAAAGTTCGCGATCGATCGGGGAATGTGCTGGCCCCGGCACCCGGCCCGCGATCGAGCATCGGGCTTCGTTGGGCGCGGCCCTTAGGCCGGATGGCGGAGAAAATCCAGCCCCTATCGCAAGGCTTTCGGTGGAACCGGGCCAAAGGAGGCCCGGTTTCCCGACCAGCCTAGCGGGGTTCGACCCAGCCGATCGTCCCGTCGTCGCGGCGATAGACCATATTATGGCTGCCCGTCTTGCTGTTCACGAACAGCAGCGCGTTGGTGTTGCGAAGATCGAGCATCATTACCGCGTCGGACACGCTGCTCGTCGGAATATCGACGCGCGTTTCGGCGATGATCGCGGGCGCATCGCCGGCCTCATCCTCGTCGGCGCCGCCGTCGAAGACGACATAGCTGGCATTGTCCTCGATATCGTCGATCGAGGGTGCCGACTGGCCATTGGCACCGTTGCGGTCCTTCAGCCGCCGCATATAGCGTCGAAGCTGTTTCTCGATGCGGTCGGCGGCACCTTCGAAGGCGACGTGCGCGTCCTGCGCCTGGCCATGACCCTTCAGCACCAGTCCCTGCATCACATGCGCGACGATGTCGCACTGAAAGCTGTCGTGCGGCCCCTTGCCGAAGGTCGCGTGCGCGCCGATCGCGCGGGAGAAATATTTGTCGGCAATCGCGTTCATCCGGTCCGACACATGCGCCTGCAGCGCAACGCCGGTTTCGATCTGGTGCCCAGAGACGCGGATTTCCATTTTTCTTCTCCTTCCAGAATCATGACGGCGGCCGGGACCGCCGTCACGGACTATCGTGCCACAAGGCTCCACTGAGCGTGGCGACGAATTCGGCGTGCCGCGCCAGCTCGGCGGCGGTCGCGGCGTGCGGGCGGGGTTCGCGAAAGGCGCGTTGCGGCGCCGCGGCGCGAACCGGATCGGCGGACAGGGCGCATGCAGACGCGCTCGCCGCAAGACCGAGGCCGATCTGGCGGCCGCCGGTCATTTCGATGTAGAGATGCGCGAGCAGTTCGGCGTCGAGCAGCGCGCCATGCTTGATCCGGTGGCTGCGGTCGATGCCGTAGCGCGTGCAGAGCGCGTCTAGGCTGTGCTTCGCACCGGGATGAAGCTTGCGCGCCATCTGGACGGTGCAGCACATGCGGCCCATGTCGATCGCCGGACGGCCGGCGCGCGCGAGCTCGGCATTGATGAAGCCGAAGTCGAAGGCGGCATTATGCGCAACGAGCGGCGCGTCGCCGAGAAATTCGATCAGCTCGTCGGCGCGAGTCGCGAAGAGCGGCTTGTCCGACAGGAACTGGATCGACAGCCCGTGCACCGCTTCCGCCGCGGCGGGCATGTCGCGCTCGGGGTTGAAATAGGCGTGAAAGGTAACCCCCGTCTCGCGGCGGTCGATCAGCTCGACGCACCCGATTTCGACCAGCCTGTCTCCGGCTTTGGGATCGAATCCCGTGGTTTCGGTATCGAAAATAATCTCGCGCATTGAGCGGTCAATCTGGACCCTATCGGGCGCGGAAACAAGAGGCGATGGCGCGAATCTGGCGGTGCGTCTCGCTTTTCGGGCGGCCCGTTTCGATGATGAAATCGGCGCGCGCGCGCTTCACCCGGTCGGGCACCTGCAGGCGGCGGATCGCCTTCAGCTTGGCGCGGGTCATCCCCGGCCGGCGCATCACCCGCTTCGTCTGCATCCACGCCGGCGCCGATACCACCGCGATCGCACCGACCCTGCGCCAGCCGCCTTTTTCAAAAAGCAGCGGAATATCGAGAATCACGACATCGCGCGCGCGGTGGCGCATCAGGAACTTGCGCTGCGCCTTCGCTACCGCCGGATGAACGATCGCTTCCAGCGCCGCGAGCTCGTGAGTGTTGCCGAGAACGCGGGCACCGAGTTTTTGCCGGTCGACGCCATTCGGTCCGGTGGTGCCGGGAAAGCGTTCCTCGATCGCGGCAACGAGCGCGCCGCCATGCCCTTGCAGCTTGTGCACCTCGGCATCGGCGTCGAACACCGGCACCCCCTCACGCTCGAACATCGCCGCCGCGGTCGATTTCCCCATGCCGATCGATCCGGTAAGCCCGAGGATGAACGGGCGGCGGAGCCGCGCGCCGGGATGGCCGAATCGGCTCATGCGGTCAGCAGCGCGCGCAGTTCCTCGTCGCGGCCTTCGGGGGGCGAGCGGCCGAAGAAGAGTTCGAAGGCGAGCGCCGCCTGGCCGATCAGCATGTCGAGCCCGTCGATCGTGTCGAGCCCGCGCGCCTCCGCGGCTTTCAGCAATCCGGTTTGCAGGGGCGAATAAACAAGGTCATAGACGATCGCATCCTCGGGAAGCGGCGACAGGTCGAGGTCGAGCGGCGGCTGGCCGGTCATGCCGAGGCTGCTCGAATTGACGAGCAGTGCCGCCGGGGGAAGTGCCGCGTCGAGGCCGGCCACCTCACCCTTGAGGCCAAAGGTCGCGAGCAGACCCATCGCCTTGAGCGGCGAGCGGTTGAGGATCGTCACATGCCCCGCACCAGCCCGTGCCAGCGCGAAGAGTACAGCGCGCGCCGCGCCGCCAGCACCGACGACCGCGACCGGAGCACCTTCGAGATCGAGGTCGGCGAGCGGGACATAAAAGCCCGCGGCGTCGGTGTTGGTACCGATCAGCGAACCATCGGGTTGCCGGACCACCGTGTTCATCGCACCGATCGTCCCGCGAATGTCGCCGGGATCATCGACGAGATCCATCACCGCGATCTTGTGCGGGATGGTGACGTTGCAACCGCGCCAGTCGGGGTCGGAGCGGCGCTCGGCGATATAGGCAGAAAGATCGTCGGGTTTCACATGCGCACGGCGATAATCACCCTCGATCCCGAGCGCCTTTAGCCAGAAGCCGTGAATCAGAGGCGATTTGGATTGTGCAATCGGATCGCCGATCACTTCAGCAAACGGGACACTCATGAGGGCGCCAGCCCGGTCGCGCGCAGCCACGCCAGCAACGGCAGCATCGGCATCCCGATGATGGTCCAGGGGTCGCCCTCGACCCGGTCGAATAATTGCACACCCGCTCCCTCGATCTCGTAGCAGCCCACGGTCCAGCGGATGCTGTCCCAGTTCCGCGCCACATAGTCGGCGATGAACCCCTCCGACAAGGGGCGCACCCAGAGCTTCGCCTCGCCGATCGCGCGCCAGACCGGCGCCCCATCCCGTGCGGCGACCGCGGCGCTGAACAGGCGGTGCCGGGTTCCTGCCATGCGGCGAAGATGATCGGCGGCTTCTTCGGGACTTGCCGGCTTCGCCAGCATCGACCCGTCGTCGAGCGCAAGCGTGGAATCGGCGCCGAGCACAGTCACCCCCGGCAGCCGCGACGAGATCTTGACCGCCTTCGCTTCGGCGAGCGCGTCGGCGATGTTGCGCGGGGTCTGGCCCGCAGCAAGCAACGAAGCCGTCAGCGCCTCCTCGTCGACATGCGCAGCGCTCGTCTCGAAATCGAGCCCGGCGGCGCGGAGCATCGCGGCGCGGCCGCTGCTTTGCGAAGCGAGCAGGAGTTGTGTCATGCGTCGGCGCGATCTTCGACCAGCTTGATCACCGCCGCGGCGGTTTCCTCGATCGAACGGCGCGTCACGTCGATCACCGGCCAGCCATTGTCGGCGAACATCCGCCGCGCATAGGCGATCTCGGCCTTCACCCGCTCATCGTCGACATAGGCGGTCTCGGGCGCCTGGTTGAGCGAGAGCAGCCGGTTGCGGCGCACCTGGACGAGCCGGTCGAGCCCCGTCGTCAGCCCGACGACGAGCGGCCGCTTCAAATTGTAGAGCGCTTCCGGGGGCGGCGATTCGGGCACGATCGGGATATTCGCGGTCTTGTAGCCGCGATTTGCGAGATAGATGCTCGTTGGGGTCTTCGAGGTGCGCGACACGCCGGCGAGGACGATGTCGGCCTGCTCCCAATTCTCCCAGCCGATGCCATCGTCGTGCGCGACAGTGAACTGAATCGCCTCGACCCGTGCGAAATAGGCGGCGTCGAGCTGGTGCTGGCGGCCGGGGCGCGCCTTCGCTTCCTGCCCCAGCATTCGCGACAGCGCATCGGTCACCGCGTCGAGCGCCGGAACGACCGGCAGGTTGAGTGCAGCAGCGCGCCGTTCGAGGCTCGCGCGAAGCTCGCCGCTGACCAGCGTGAACAGGATCATGCCCGGGCTCGCCTGCACTTCGGCGATAATCCGGTCGAGATGCGATTCCGAACGGACCATCGGCCAGAAATGGCGCACCACCTCGACATCGTCGAACTGCGCGATCGCCGCCTTGGCGATATTTTCGAGCGTCTCGCCCGTGGAATCGGATATGAGGTGCAGATGGAGCCGGCTCATCGCACCATCCTTTCGCCGCGGCGGAGGAAAAGGCAAGCGGCGCTTTGTCGTCATCGCGCTCTGTGGATAAGTATCGGCATAACCGCCGGGACAAGTTCGGCAGCGAAGATTCCTCCCCGATGCTGCCGATTCCGCTCCATGGCTTGTCCACAAGGGATGAAATTTATCCACAGGCTGTGAATTAGGGGAACAGACACCAGCGACTCCGCGACGTTACCCGTGACGCAGGGAGTCAAGCTGTTGGCAAAAGGGACGCCCGCGCCTAAAGCCCACGCTGTCCGCCGACCAACAATCCACCACAATTATCTTTAAATATATATGAAGAGAGAAAGAGGGGCCGCGTGAAGGCGTCGTCGAAGAACCTGCTGGCAACGCTGCGCGGGGTGCCGCAGGAGCAGCCCGCACTGTGGCTGATGCGCCAGGCTGGACGTTATCTCCCCGAATATCGCGCGCTCCGCGAAACCAAGGGCGGCTTCCTCGAGCTTTGCTACGACAGCGAAGCCGCGGCCGAGGTCACGCTCCAGCCGATCCGCCGGTTCGGCTTCGACGGAGCGATCCTCTTTTCCGACATTCTCGTCGTCCCGCACGCGCTCGGGCAGAATTTGTGGTTCGAGGCGGGCGAGGGGCCGCGGCTCGCGCCGCCGCTGGTCGACAGCGCGCTCGCGGCGCTCGAAGCGATGCCACAGCGGCTCGACCCGGTGTACCGTACCGTCGCGCGCGTCGCCGGCGCGCTGCCGTCCGAAACGACGTTCCTCGGCTTTGCGGGCAGCCCGTGGACCGTGGCGACCTATATGGTGGGGGGGCAGGGGTCGAAGGATCAGGCCGCGGCGCGGCGGATGGCTTTCGGCGATCCGGCTGCGTTCGGTGCAATCATCGACGCGATCGTCGATCTTTCGGTGACCTATCTGTCGGGGCAGATCGAGCAGGGCGTCGAGGCAGTACAGCTTTTCGACAGCTGGGCGGGCAGCCTCAGCCCCGCGCAGTTCGAGCGCTGGGTGATTGCGCCCAATGCCGAAATCGTCCGCCGGCTGAAGGCGCTCCATCCCGACACGCCGATCATCGGTTTTCCGAAGGGGGCGGGCGGCAAGCTCGCATCCTATGCGAACGAGACCGGGGTCGATGCGATCGGGCTCGACGAGACGGTCGATCCCGTCTGGGCCGACAGCGTCCTGCCGTCGCATCTGCCGGTGCAGGGCAATCTCGACCCGCTCGCGCTCGTCGCGGGCGGTAAGGCGCTCGACGCCGCGATCGATCGCATCCTTGCAGCTTTCCCGTCGCGGCCCCATATCTTCAATCTCGGCCATGGAATCGTGCCCGATACGCCGATTGCCCATGTCGAGCATCTGATCCGGCGCGTTCGCGGCTAGTTCGAAATTTGGGCGGGGTTTATGGCAGGTTTTCTGGGGGTAACGATGCTCTGGGTCAAAGCGGCGCACGTCATCTTCGTGATCTTTTTCATGGCCGGCCTGTTCATGATGCCGCGCTTCTTCGTCTATCATCACCAGTGCGCGGTCGGGTCCGACGAGGACAGGAAGTGGATCGAGCGCGAGGATCGGCTGCGCAAGATCATCCTCAATCCCTCGATCATGCTCGTCTGGATTCTGGGGCTGATGCTCGCTTTCAACGGCGATTATTGGCGCGAAGGCTGGTTTCACGCCAAATTGCTGCTCGTCATCCTGCTGTCGGGCTATCACGGCTGGCTGATCGGCTATTTCAAGAAATTGAAGCGCGGCGAACGTCCGCTGACCGAACGGCGGCTGCGATTGCTGAACGAGGTCCCTGGTGTCGCCGCGGCGATCATCGTCATACTGGTGATCGTGCGTCCCTTTTAACCCACCGTCCCGGCGCAGCGCAGATTGACTTGCGCAAAAGCCGGTTCTAGGGGCCGATCGAACCCGCTTTCCGCGGGCGGCGCGCCTTGCGTCGAAGCTATCGATAACGGCCGTCCCCCGGCCGGATAGGCACCTGCCGGTGCGACGAACTTAAAGTCTATTTTTCTCCCGATTTTTCTACCCGGAATCCATCCATGCATCTTAAAGAACTCAAGACCAAAGCCCCCGCCCAACTCGTCGAAATGGCTGAGGAACTGGGCGTCGAGGGCGCCTCGACGCTGCGCAAGCAGGACCTGATGTTCTCGATCCTCAAGGAGCTCGCCGAAGAGGGCGAGGAAATCATCGGATCGGGGACGATCGAGGTCCTCCCGGACTCGTTCGGTTTTCTGCGCTCGTCCGACGCCAATTATCTCGCGGGCCCCGACGACATCTATGTCTCGCCGAACCAGGTTCGCAAATATGGTCTGCGCACCGGCGACACGGTCGAGGGCGAGATTCGCGCCCCGCGCGACGGCGAGCGCTATTTCGCGCTGACCAAGCTGATCAAGGTCAATTTCGACGATCCCGAGGCGGTGCGTCACCGCGTCAACTTCGATAACCTGACGCCGCTCTATCCGAACCAGAAGCTGTCGCTCGATACGGTCGATCCGACGGTGAAGGACAAGTCGGCGCGCGTGATCGACCTCGTCAGCCCGCAGGGCAAGGGCCAGCGCGCGCTGATCGTCGCGCCGCCGCGCACCGGCAAGACGGTGCTGCTGCAGAATATCGCCAAGGCGATCACCGACAACCATCCCGAGGTTTATCTCATCGTCCTCCTGGTCGACGAACGTCCCGAGGAAGTCACCGACATGCAGCGCAGCGTGAAGGGTGAGGTCGTGTCCTCGACCTTCGACGAACCCGCGACGCGCCACGTCCAGGTCGCCGAGATGGTGATCGAAAAGGCCAAGCGCCTCGTCGAGCACAAGAAGGATGTCGTCATCCTGCTCGACTCGATCACCCGCCTCGGCCGCGCCTACAACACCGTCGTGCCGTCATCGGGCAAGGTGCTGACCGGCGGTGTCGATGCCAATGCTCTGCAGCGGCCAAAGCGTTTCTTCGGCGCCGCGCGCAACATCGAGGAGGGCGGTTCGCTCTCGATCATCGCGACCGCGCTGATCGATACCGGCAGCCGCATGGACGAGGTCATCTTCGAAGAATTCAAGGGCACGGGTAACAGCGAAATCGTCCTCGACCGCAAGGTTGCCGACAAGCGCATCTTCCCGAGCCTCGACGTCGGCAAGTCGGGCACCCGCAAGGAAGAATTGCTCGTCGAGAAGGACAAGCTCAGCAAGATGTGGGTGCTGCGCCGCATCCTCATGCAGATGGGCACCGTCGATGCGATGGAGTTCCTGCTCGACAAGATCAAGGACAGCAAGACGAACGAAGATTTCTTCGATTCGATGAACCAGTAGTCCGCGCGCGTGGCTGTGGTCGAACTTGCCTTGCTGCCGGTTCGACCGGGCCATGAAGCGGCGTTCGAATTGGCGGTCGCCGAGGCGCGGCCGCTCATCACCGCGTCCCCGGGTTTCCTCGGCCTCGAAATCCGCCCGCCGCTCGAAGCAGGCGGGCCCTATCTGCTGATCGCGCATTGGCGCTCGGTCGCGGACCATCGCGAGGGGTTCCGGCGTTCGGACCGGTACGAGCGGTGGCGTGCGCTGCTCCATCCCTTCTATGACCCTGTGCCTGCGGTCAGCTATTTCGGAGAGCCGCTGTAATGGATTTTTCGGCGATGGACTTTTCGGCGATCTTTACCGGCCCCGGGCTTATCCTGCTCGGGCAGATCATCCTCGGCGACCTCACCATGGCGGGCGACAATGTTCTGATCATGGGCACGATCGCCGGTCGCCTTCCCGAGCGCGATCGCAAGCGGGTGTTGATGCTCGGCGTCGGCATGGCGCTGATTTTCCTGATCAGTTTCGCGCTGGTCGCGACGCAACTTCTGAAGATCACCGGCCTCGTCTTCGCAGGCGGGCTGCTGTTGCTGTGGGTCGCGTACAATATGTATCGCGAGATCCGGCCGGCCAAGCCCGAGGAAGCCATCGACGATCCCGCGACCCCCGAAGTCGAGGGCCCGCCGGCGCGCACGACCTTCTTCAAGGCCGCGGTTGCGATCATGATCGCCGACCTGTCGATGAGCATCGACAATGTCCTGCTCGTCGCATCGATCGCGCGCGAAAATCCGGCCTTGCTGTTCGTCGGCATGACCTTCACGGTGATGGTCATGGGGCTGGCGGCGAACTATGTCGCGAAGCTCTTGCAGCGCTATCACTGGATCGCCTGGGTCGGGTTGGTCGTGATCCTCTATGTGGCGCTGAAAATGATTTATGACGGCTGGGTCGATCCCGAGATCGGTCTTGGCCATTTGTTCGGATGGGTGCGTTGACATGATGCTGGAGATATTGGCGTCCGCCGCGAGTGCGGCCCCGGCGGGAATCTGGGACGCGATCGTCCATGATTTTTCGAACATCACCGAACCCGCGGCTTTCACCGCCTTTCTTCAGGTCTTGCTGATCGACCTCGTTCTCGCCGGCGACAATGCGATCGTCGTCGGCGCGCTCGCGGCGGGTCTGCCGGCCGATCAGCGCCGGAAGGTGATCCTGATCGGCGTCGGCGCCGCGCTGGTGCTGCGCATCGGCTTCGCGCTTGTCGTTCAGCAACTGCTTGGTATCGTCGGGCTCGTCCTCGCGGGCGGCATCCTGCTGCTCTGGGTGGCGTGGCGCATGTGGCGCGATATCCGCAGCGGCCATGGCGAATCGGCCGGATCGCCCGAGATCGAGGGCGACGAGGATTCGGGCCTGAAACCCGCCAAGAGCTTTGCGTCGGCAGCGTGGGGCGTCGCGATCGCCGACGTATCGATGAGCCTCGACAATGTCCTCGCGGTCGCCGGCGCGGCGCGCGAGCATCCGGGCATCCTCATCGTCGGTCTGGTCTTCGCGGTCGCAATGATGGGTGTGGCGGCGAATGTGATCGCCAAATATATCGAGCGCTATCGCTGGATCGCGTGGGTCGGCCTGCTCGTCATCCTCTATGTTGCGTTGAAGATGATCTGGGACGGCTGGCACGATGTCCATCCGCATTTCATGAGCCTGATCGGCGGTTGATCGAGCCGGGAGCGGCTTGAAAGGCGGGGGCTCGCGCCCATCTAGGACGTCATGTCCCAGCTTCACATGACCCGCGTTGCCGTCGGCTGCCCCGACTATCCGTCGCTCGCCGACCGGATCGCGTCGCGGGCCGAAGGGGGCGAGATCCGCTTCGCCACGCGGTTCAAGCCGAAGCGTGCGGACGAACTCGTCGGCGGAAGGCTACATTTCATCGTTCGTCACACGCTCGTCGGCCGGGTCGAAATATTGCGCTTCGAGGATCGCGACGACGGGCGGATCGACATCGTCTGCGCGGGACTGCTCGAACGCGTCCACCCGCAACCGAAGCGCGCGCATCAGGGCTGGCGCTATCTGACCGACACTGACGCCCCGAAGGGCGTCGACAATGGCGACGGGATCGGCGACCTGCCGCCCGAGCTCTACCGCGAGCTTGCCGAACTGAGTCTGATCTAAAGCGCCGCGCGAAAGCTGTTTGCGCGCGCCATTGCCCAGTAGCGCGCGCCCGAGACCGACTCGGGGTCTTCCAGAAGCACGCCGCGGTCATAGAATTTATAGATGCGGTCGATCGAATCCGACCGCGCCGAATTGACCCGTTCGCTCAGGTGATGTGGCTGGATTTGCCACGGGCTGTCGAGCCCCATCGCGCAGCTGATGTCCCACAGCGCCGACACCGTCGCGGCCTGAAAGCGGCGGACGCGTTCGGCCTTGTCGGCGACGACGAGGCCGCGCTGGCGGCCGGGGTCCTGCGTCGCGATGCCGGTCGGGCATTTGTCGGTATGGCATTTGAGCGACTGGACGCAGCCGAGCGTGAACATGAAGGCGCGCGCGGCGTTCGACCAGTCGGCGCCGAGCGCGCAGTTGGTCGCGAGCCCCGCCCCCGAATGCACCTTGCCCGACGCGGCGAGCTTTATCTCTTCCTTGAGCCCGCAGCCGACGAGCGCGTTGCGCACGAAGATCAGCCCCTCGCGGAGCGGCATGCCGAGGCTGTTCGAAAATTCGACCGGCGCCGCGCCGGTGCCGCCCTCGGCGCCGTCGACGACGATATAGTCGAGCCGGACCCCGGTCTCGATCATCGCCTTCATGACGGCATAAATCTCGTGCGGCTGGCCGACGCAGAGCTTGATCCCGACGGGTTTGCCGCCCGCCAGGTCGCGCAGTTTCGCGGCCCATTCGACCATCTCGATCGGCGTTGAAAAGGCCGAGTGGGCGGCAGGGGAGATGCAATCCCGCCCTTCGGGGACGCCGCGCGTCGCGGCGATCTCGGCGCTGACCTTGGCGCCGGGCAGCACGCCGCCGTGGCCCGGTTTCGCGCCCTGGCTGAGCTTGATCTCGACCATTTTGACCTGATCGTCCTGCGCGCGATCGCGAAAGCGTTCGGGGTCGAAGCGGCCGGTTTCGTCGCGGCAGCCGAAATAGCCGCTACCGAGCTCCCACACGATGTCACCGCCGTGCATGGCATGATAGGGGCTGAAGCCGCCTTCGCCGGTGTCCTGATAGAAATTGCCGAGCTTCGCGCCGAGGTTGAGCGCCTCGATCGCGTTGGCGCCGAGCGAACCGAAGCTCATCGCCGAGACATTGAGCAGCGCGGCGTCATAGGGCCGCGAGCATTGCGGGCTGCCGACCTTTACCCGTTGGGTACGGTCATGCGCGTGCTTCGGCGCGATGCTATGGCTCATCCATTCATATTCGTCCGAATAGACATCGAGCTCGGTGCCGAAGGGATGCGAATCGAGATCGCCCTTGGCGCGGGCATAAACGAGGTCACGCTCGTTGCGGGAGAAGGGCCGGCCCTCGAGCGGGCTTTCGACGACATAGGAATAAAGGAAAGGCCGCAGCGCCTCGAACAGCCAGCGGATGCGTGCGATCAGCGGATAGTTGCGGCGCAGGCTGTGCTTGCGCTGGAGCGCATCGTAAAGCGCAAGCAGCAGCAGCGGCACCCAGATAAGCAAGGTCCAGCGCGCCGGTCCCCACCAGACAGAAAGTGCCGCGAGCAGGGCAAGAATGGGGAAGGCGATCCAGCGGCGCATTGCGGACCGGGATCAGTTCGCCTGCGCCGCGAGCATCGCCGCCATCTTCTCCCACACTTTGTTGATCGCTTTGAGTGGGCGAACCATCACCTTGAAATCACTTATCTTTCCTTCATCATTCCAGCGAATGATATCGACGCCGTTGATCTGGATGCCGTCGAGTTCGGTCGCGAACTCCAGCATCGCCTGATCGCCGTCGACGATCTCGCGCAGATAGCGGAAATCGTCGCCGCCGAGGGCATGGCTCGCGGCGTGGAGATAGGCGAAGACCTTGTCGCGCCCCTCCTGCGGGGTGTGGACGACGGGCGAATGGAAGACTGCGTCGTCGGCGAGCAGATCGCGCAGCGCCTGTGGGTCGCCGCCGCCCGCCATATAGGCATGCCAAGCGACGACTCCGTCGCGCGCCTTCATGCGAGTTTCTCGGCAAAGAAGGCGCGGGTGCGGCCATCGGCGAGCTCTGCGCCCTCTTTGTTGCGGCGGTTGCCTGAGGTTGCGGCGAAACCATGGTCGAGCCCCGGATAGTCGTGGAGCGTCACCTTCGGATTGGGGTCGAGCGCCTCGTGGATCTTCGCCTGCGCCGCGGCATCGACGAAATGATCCTCGGTCGGAATGTGGAGCATCAGGGGGTTCGAGATCGCGTGGCTTTCGTTCAGCATCTGATCGATCATCACGCCATAATAGCCGACCGAGGCGTCGATGTCGGTGCGCGCGGCGGCCATATAGGCGAGGCGGCCGCCGAGGCAAAAGCCGACGCAGCCGACCTTGCCGGCGCCTTCGCCGCGCGCCCAGCGGATCGCCGCTTCGATATCCTTCACACCCGTGTCGGCATCATATTGGCCGAAATAGCCGAACGCCTCGTTCATTTCGGCCTCGACATCGGGATTGAGCTCGACGCCGGGAGCGAAGCGCCAGAAGATATCGGGGGCGATCGCGAGATAGCCTTCGGCAGCCCAATCGTCGCATTTCTTGCGGATGCCCGCGTTCACCCCGAAGATTTCGGGGATGACGATGATCGCGCGCGACGAATCGGCGTCGGGGCGCGCGACATAGGCGGGAATATCGCCTTCGCCGTTCAGCGCGGCGATGGTCGTGTTCGTCGGTGCAGACATTGGGGGAGCTCCTGTCTCTTGCTTCTTGGCTGTGAAAGCGCGAAGCTAGCCGCCGTCAGGGCGCGGCTCAAGCGCCGAAAAGGGGAAGGGCGGACGATGAAGTTCAATATCGAGATCGATTGTACCCCCGAAGAAGCACGACGGCTGTTCGGGCTCCCCGACCTCGAGCCGCTGCACGACATCTATCTGTCGCGCGTCAAGGAATTGATGGCGAAAGGCATCACCCCCGACATGGTGCAGGCGATGGTCAAGAGTTGGGTGCCGATGGGCGAAAGCGGGCTTGGCCTCGTCCAGTCGCTCCTGGGGCAGTTCGGCGGCGGATTGATGGGCGGCACGGCGAAATCGGCGGGAAAGAGCGCCGATGCGGGCGATGACGACAAGGCCGCCAAGGGGCGCAAGAGCTGAACCAAGCCCCTATCCAACTCTTTGTAAGCGACACGATTTTCGCGCTGTCGAGCGGGATGCCGCCGGCGGCGATCGCTGTCGTGCGGGTGAGCGGACCGGCGGCGGGCACGGCGCTTGAAACCTTGGCCGGGCGGTTGCCGGCGCCGCGCCACGCTTCGTTAGCCGCGCTAAAGGATAGCAAGGGAGCGCTGCTCGACCGCGCATTGATCTTCTGGTTTCCGGGTCCGGCAACCGCGACGGGAGAGGACCTTGCCGAACTGCATCTGCACGGCGGCCGCGCGGTGGTGGCGGCGGTCGAACATGCGCTTGCTGCGATGCCCGGCCTGCGCCGCGCCCAGCCGGGCGAGTTCACGCGGCGCGCCTTTCTGGGTGGCCGGATCGATCTCGCCGAGGCCGAAGGGCTTGCCGACCTGCTCGCGGCCGAGACCGAAAGCCAGCGCGTGCAGGCGCTCGGGATGGCGAGCGGGCATGTCTCGCGCGCGGTGGCGGGCTGGCAGGAGCGGCTGATCGGGCTGATGGCGGGGGCAGAAGCCGAGCTCAACTTCGCCGATGAGGATGATGTCGAGGTCTATGAAGGGGCGGGGGCACGCCTGATGGACGGGATGAAGGCGCTCGCGGCGGAGCTGGGCGAATGGCTGGCGCGGCCCGCGGCGGAGGTGATCGCCGAAGGACTGTCGGTGGTGATCGCCGGGCCGCCGAATGCAGGAAAATCGACCCTGATCAATGCTTTGGCCCGGCGCGAGCTGGCGATCGTATCGTCGGTCGCGGGAACGACGCGCGACATAATCGAAACATCGCTTGCGCTCGACGGGATTGCGATGCGCTTTTCGGACACGGCCGGGATTCGCGGCGAGGGTGGCGATGCGATCGAAGCGATCGGGATCGATCGCGCGAGGGCGGCGGTCGAGGCGGCTGACATATTGCTCTGGCTCGGACCGGTAAAGGAGGCGCCCAACCATCCGCGTGCGATCCTGATCGCGGCACAGGCCGACCGCTGGCGGGGCGACGCCGGGGCGGAAGCCGAGGCGGCGCATTGCGACCTCGTCCTGTCGGCGGCGACGGGTGGGGGGATGGACAAGCTTCACGCCATGATCGTGGAAATGGCGCGAACCTTGCTGCCGCGCGAGGGCGAACCTGCGCTGCGCCAGCGCCAGCGTGCGGCGCTTACCGAAGCCAAACAATGGCTTGCGATCGAGCCGGGCACACGCGAGGCGGACGATCTGATCCTGATTGCCGAGCGGCTCCGGCTTGCGGCAACCGCGCTCGACCGCATCACCGGGCGTGCGGGAGTCGAGGATATGCTCGACGCCTTGTTCGGGCGCTTCTGCATCGGCAAATGATGTTCCACGTGAAACATTCTATCGGTCGCAGCCCGGTGGATTTGCCGGGTGCATTGCGCTAAGGGCGCCGCAATCATGCAGAATAGCGCAACATTCGATGTCATCGTTATTGGCGGCGGGCACGCCGGCACCGAGGCCGCCGCCGCCGCCGCGCGGCTTGGTGCGCGCGTGGCGCTTGTCAGCTTCGACCCCGCGCTGATCGGCACAATGTCGTGCAACCCGGCGATCGGAGGGCTCGGTAAAGGGCATTTGATGCGAGAGGTCGATGCGCTCGACGGCTGGATGGCGCGCGCCGCGGACCGCGCGGCGATCCATTACCGGATGCTCAATGCGTCGAAGGGTGCGGCAGTGCAGGGACCGCGCGTCCAGGCCGATCGTACACTGTATCGCCATGCGATTCAGGAGCTGCTTGCGGGTGAAGAGAATATCACGGTTGTTTCCGGCGAAGCAGCGGCGCTCAAGCTGTCGGCCGATGGCGCCCGCATCGAAGGAATTGCGCTCGGCGATGGCACCGTCCTTTTTTCCGGTGCTGTCGTGCTTGCGACGGGCACCTTCCTCGGCGGTCGTTTGTTCCGCGGCGAGGAGCGGATGGAAGGCGGACGCATCGGCGAGGCCGGCGCGCACCGGCTTGCCGAGCAGCTACGCGCTGCGAAGTTGCCGATGGCGCGCCTCAAGACGGGAACGCCGCCGCGGCTCGACGCGCGGACGATCGACTGGGCGCGGCTCGAAGAACAGCCCTCGGACGGCGGCGACTGGACCTGTTCCACGTGGAACAGCAAGCGGACGGTGCCGCAGATTTTCTGCGCGATCACACGCACCAACGCCGAGAGTCATGCAATCATCGCGGCGAATCTTGATCGCTCGCCCTTGTTCACGGGTGCGATCGGTGCGGCGGGTCCGCGCTATTGCCCGTCGATCGAGGACAAGATTCATCGATTCGCCGATCGCGACGGGCACCAGGTGTTCCTCGAGCCCGAAGGGCTCGATTCGCACCTCGTCTACCCGAACGGAATTTCGACCTCGCTGCCCGCCGATGTTCAGCTTGCGATGCTGCGCACGATGGAGGGGCTCGAACGCGTCGAGATGACGGTTCCCGGCTATGCGGTCGAATATGATCATATCGATCCGCGCGTGCTGGACCGCGCCCTGCAGGTTCGCGCGATCGGCGGGCTCTATTGCGCGGGGCAGATCAACGGCACGACCGGCTACGAGGAAGCGGCGGCCCAGGGACTCGTCGCGGGGGCCAATGCGGCGCTCGCAGCGCAGGGGCGCGAGCCTTTGATTCTCGATCGGTCCGAATCCTATATCGGGGTGATGGTCGACGATCTGGTGCTGCAGGGGGTGACCGAACCCTATCGGATGCTCACCGCGCGCGCCGAATATCGGCTGCGGCTGCGCGCCGACAATGCCGCGACGCGGTTGACGCCAAAAGGGATTGCGCTGGGCCTCGTGCGGCCGGCGACCGCCGCGCTGTTCGCTGCGCGGCAGGCCGGGCGGGTGAGGGCCGGGGCGATACTCGACGTGCCGGTCGTGTCCGCGGACTATGCCGCCATCGGGTTGGCGATCCCGGGCGACGGCGTCGTTCGCAAACGGGTCGAGCTGCTGCGGTTTCCCGAGGTCACGATGGCGACGCTCAAGCAGTTCGCGCCCGAACTCGAGGCGATCGACGACGATATCCTGACCGAACTCGCCGAGGACGCGCATTACGCGCCCTATGTTGCACGGCAGGAGGCCGAGCTTCGGTCGCTCGCGGCGAACGAGGCGATCCTGCTCGACCCGGCGCTCGACTATCGCGCAATCGGCGGGTTGTCGCGCGAGATGGTCGAGCGGTTGACCAGGGCGCGACCCGAAACACTGGGGCAGGCGGGACGGATCGATGGAGTGACCCCGGCGGCGCTGACTGCGATCATGGTGCATAGCCGGCGGCGCGCAGCGTGACCCTTTTGCTCGATAGCGAAGAGGGCGCGCGCGCCTGGATCGGCGAGGCCTTCGCTCCCACGGCGCGGCAGTGGCAACAGCTCGATCGCTTTGGGGCGATGCTGGTTGCCGAGAATGCGCGGCAGAATCTGATCTCGGCCTCGACGATCCCGACCTTGTGGGTGCGGCACATCGCCGACAGCGCGCAGCTTTTGTCGTTCGATCGCGACAATGAAGGGCTCTGGATCGATCTCGGCAGTGGGCCGGGCCTGCCGGGGCTTGTTGTTGCAATCTTGTGTGATCGACCGATGTTGCTCGTCGAATCGCGCAAGCGGCGGTGCGATTTCCTGCGGGCGGTCGTTGCCGAATTCGATCTGCGGCATGTCGAGGTTGCTGAAGCGCCGCTTGAGCGGATCGAGACACGCCCGGCGTCGACCATAAGCGCCCGAGCCTTCGCGCCGCTCGACAAGCTGATCGGCTTATCCACCCGTTTTTCCAACGAATCGACGCGGTGGCTGCTGCCAAAGGGCCGAAACGCGGTTAAGGAACTGGCATTGCTGCCCGAGGCATGGCAGAGAATGTTTCACGTGGAACAGAGCCGCACCGACGCGGAAAGCTGGATTTTGGTTGGTGTCGGGCAGATCGGCGCAAAACAGCGAGGAAAGTGATGATCCGTATCGCGGTGGCGAACCAGAAGGGCGGGGTCGGCAAGACGACGACCGCGATCAATCTGGCAACCGCGCTCGCGGCGACCGGCTGGCGTACGCTGATCATCGATCTCGATCCGCAGGGCAACGCTTCGACCGGGCTCGGGATTTCGCAGGCGCAGCGCGAATATTCGAGCTACGATCTACTCCGCGGAGAGGCGCCGCTTGCCGATTGCGCGGTGCATACCGCTGTCCCGAGACTCGACATCGTCCCCGCTACCGTCGACCTGTCGGGCGCTGAAATCGAGCTGATCGAGTTCGCCGACCGCTTGCACCGGCTGCAGCAAGCACTGTCGAGCGCCGAGGCAGGGCAATGGGACATCTGCTTGATCGACTGCCCGCCGTCGCTTGGGATGCTGACGCTCAACGCGCTGATCGCGGCCGAATCGCTGCTCGTGCCGCTGCAATGCGAATTTTTCGCGCTCGAAGGGCTCAGCCAGCTTCTGACCACGGTCGAGCGCGTGCGCGGGCGCTTCAATCCGCAGCTCTTCATTCTCGGCGTCGCGCTCACCATGTTCGATCGCCGCAACCGGCTGACCGATCAGGTATCCGACGACGTGCGCGAAGTGCTCGGCCCGGTGGTTTTCGAGACGGTGATCCCGCGCAATGTTCGTCTGTCGGAGGCGCCGAGCCACGGGTTGCCGGCGCTGATCTATGACCATCGCTGTGCGGGATCGGCGGCCTATATCGCGCTCGCCCGCGAGCTGATCGATCGCCTTCCCAATATCCGTAAGGCCGCATAAGTGTCTGATAATGAAAAAGAAAATGGTAGTTCGATGCCGCGCAAGCGGCCCTCCGGGCTTGGGCGCGGGCTGAACGCGCTGTTCGGCGACGCGGCGGTCGAGGCGCCGGTGCTCGCGACTCCGGGAGCGGCGACAAAAGCGGCACCGGTGTCGGGCGACGCGGTCCAGCATGTTTCGGTTGGCGCGATTCGCCCGCTGCCGAACCAGCCGCGGCGCCATTTCGACGAGGCGGCGATCGCCGAACTCGCCGATTCGATCGGCGCGCGCGGGCTGCTTCAGCCGATCATCATCCGCGCCTCGCCTGACGGACAGGGCTATCAGCTTGTCGCGGGCGAACGGCGCTGGCGCGCGGCGCAGCGCGCAGGGCTGCACCAGATTCCGGCGCTCGTGCGCGACCTCGACGATGCCGCGACCTATGAGATCGCGCTGGTCGAGAATATCCAGCGCCAGGACCTGAACGCGATCGAAGAGGCGGGTGCTTATCGGCGCCTGATCGACGATTTCGGCCATAGCCAGGAGGCGCTCGCCAAGCTCGTCGGAAAATCCCGCAGCCATGTTGCAAATCTGATGCGGCTGCTCGACCTGCCGCAGAGCGTGCAGGATCTGGTCGGCGACGGTGCGCTGTCGATGGGACATGCACGCGCACTGGTCGGCATCGACGGCGCCGAGGAAATCGCGCGCCGGGTCGTGAAGGACGGCCTGTCGGTCCGCGCGGTCGAGGCGCTGGTGCGCGAAGGCAAGGGCGGGGGCCGCAAAGCGCCGCTTGAATATAAGGGTCTCGACGGCGGGCGCGATCCCGATATCGTCGCGGTCGAGCGCCATCTGTCCGAGCTGCTCGGCATTGGAGTCGCGATCCAATATGCCGGCGGTGGCAAGGGAGCGCTGACGCTGAAATTCGCGTCGCTCGACCAGCTCGACATGATTTGCCAGCGGCTGAGCGGCGAGGGAATCTAGGCGCTCCTTTCTTCGCCGGTCCAAGGCATCCGCGATTCGCCCGGATTTTTTCCTGCCGCTCGCTTAATTTGTCCCGCACCGGGCCGTTAAGGACGGCAAGGCGATCCCCACGATCCGCCAAACTGTGGCCCAAGGCCTTGTTTTCGCTCGCTTGCACCTCGCAACGCGGGCCAATCTTATATGACTTGTTAACCATGCTTGTTGGGCAAAGCCTGAACGGGTCGCCCGCTAAGGGGGTTGGCGAATGGGGTGGGATTTCCATTCGAGTTTCGACTTGTACGTTTCGACTTGTTCAAGGGACCAAATCATATGCGCACCACTGGAATGAAGCGCGTCCTCGCCGGCGCCGCGATTGCTGCTCTTGCGATGAACGCCTCGGCGGCACACGCCGCCTCGGCCACCGCGACCGCGAAGGCGAAGATTCTCGCGCCGCTCACGATCGCCAACAACAGCGACCTCGATTTCGCGACGATCGTCAGCGGCACCGCCGCTTCGACCGTCACGGTCACGCCTGCCGGCGGCTCGACGTGCGGCAGCGGTCTGACCTGCATCGGCACGGTTTCGGCCGCCGGCTTCACGCTCGGCGGCACGAGCGGCGCGGCGGTCGGCATCAGCGGCCCCGCGACGGTCACGCTGACCTCGGGCAGCAACAATATGACCGCTTCGCTCGCATATTCGGCGACCAGCGTGACGCTCGGCGCCACCGGCGGCACCTTCTCGGTCGGCGGCACGCTGAACGTCGGCGCCAACCAGGCAGCGGGCAATTATTCGGGGACGTTCAACGTCACCGCCAATTATCAGTAATCGCTAACCGGTTACGGGTGGGGGGCGGCGGGCTTGGCTCGCCGGCCAGACAAAAGGGCTTCGGAGCGCCAGCCTCCGGAGCCCTTTTTCGTTGGGTTCGCCAGCCCGACTTCGGCCGATGGTTAGCAAAATATCAACCATGATGGCGCAACAGGGAGGTGACCAACCAAAGGGGCGGCCGCCGCCGTCCCGGAACGATTGTGGGGATCGTATCTATGTTGCGCTTTTGGAAGGGCTTTTGCCTGTTCTCGGCGGCCGCGCTCGGCGCCGCCGCTTCGCCGGCCTATGCGGCAGGCGACCTGCTCGTCGCACCGACGCGCGTGATCCTCGACGGATCGCGCGGCACCGAAGTGGTGCTCAACAATATCGGCGATGCGCCGGCGACCTACCGCATCAGCCTCGAGGTCAAGCGGATGACCCCCGAAGGCGGGCTCGACGAGATCGACGAGGCCAATGCGTCGCCTGCCGAGCGCGCCGCGCTCGACATGATCGCCTTCAGCCCGCGGCGCGTGACCTTGCCGCCGAACCAGCCGCAGGTGATCCGCGTCGGTGTCCGCATTCCCGAAGGCCTCGCGCCCGGCGAATATCGCGCGCACATGCTGTTCCGCGCGGTGCCCGATGCGGCGCCTGCGGTGGCCGCCGACCCTGCGAAGCCCGCGCCGACCGGCGTGTCGATCGCGCTGACGCCGATCTATGGCATCACTATCCCGATCATCGTCCGTGTCGGCGACCTTGGCGCCACCGCGAAGATCGGCAACGCCTGGGTCGGCGAGACGAAGGACGGCCCCGCGTTCGAGTTCGACCTGACGCGTAGCGGCGACCGCTCGGTTTATGGCGATATCGAGGTCACGCGGCCGGGAATCGCCGAGCCGCTGCTGCTCGCACGCGGTGTCGCCGTCTATCCCGAGGTCGGGGCCCGCAAGGTATCGCTCCGCATTCCGCCCGACCTTGCGGCGAAGCTGAAAGGGCCGGTGCAGATCCGCTATAGCGAGGATCGCGAGCTCGGCGGCGGCACGATCGACCAGGCCGACCGGGTGGTGAAATAGGCCAGGGGAAGGCGCCGAAACGATGGGCGGACGGATGCTCCGCGCCGCGCTCCGCCGATGGTTTCCGGTGCTTGCTGCCGGACTGGCGCTGATCGGGTTTGTCCCGGCCGGCGCTGGCGCCGTTGAAGAGAAGCCGGTTGCTGCGGCCGCGGACAATTGGAAGCCGAGTGAGGACGACCGCTGGCTGTTCGATCTGCGCTCGGGTCCATATCGCCTCGGTGACGGGGTGCGCGGCTATCAGACGCCGCAGGGAATCTGCGTCGATCTGTCGGACATGGTGCTGGCGCTCGACCTGCCGGTGCGCGTCGACCGGAAGTTGCGCCGCGCAACCGGCTGGGTGTTCGACGAGCGGCGCAGCCTGCTGATCGACCGCGAGGCGGGCGAGGTGCGGGTGGGGAGTCAGAGCTACAAGCTCGGCGCCACGACGATCCGTGACACGCCCGCGGGCTGGTGCGTCGATCTGGACAGCCTGAACCAATGGCTCGGCGTGCCGGTTGCCGCCGACCTGTCGAATGCGGTTCTGCGTGTCGATACCAAGGAAAAACTGCCTTTCCAGCTCGCCGCCGAGCGGCGCGCACGCGCGGCGGGGCTGCGTCCGCAGGCATCGTTCGATCTCGCGAGCCTGCCGCACGCCGCGCGCCCCTATCAGATGTGGGCGACGCCATCGGTCGATGTCGTCGCCTCGGCGGGTGTGGTGTCGGACGAGAAGGGCGGCTCCTACGCACAGGCGCGCTACGAGATTTTCGCGGCGGGCGAGGCGCTGGGGCAGAGTTTCGACGCGCGACTGTCGTCCGACGACAAGGGCGTGCCCGACAGCCTCCGGATGCGCCTCTATCGCACCGATCCCGAAGGGCGGCTGCTCGGTCCGTTGCGCGCGACGCATTATGCGGTCGGCGATGTCAGCCTGCTGTCGACGGGACTCGTCGCGCAATCCGTTCCCGGGCGCGGCGCGGTCGTCACCAACCGCCCGGTCGAGCGGCCCGACAGCTTCGACAAGACGAGCTTTCGCGGCGACCTGCCCGCGGGCTGGGATGCGGAGCTCTATCGCAACGGACAATTGCTCGCTTTCACCGCCCCGAATGGCGATGGCCGCTACGAATTTCTCGACGTGCCGCTGCAATATGGGGCGAACCGCTTTGAGATTGTGATGTACGGGCCGCAAGGCCAGATCAGGCGCGAAATCAGGCAATTGCAGGTCGGGATCGACTCGATTCCGCCGCAGCAGACCTGGTATTGGGCCGGGATCGCGCAGGAAGACACCGATCTGATCGGGTTCGGGAAGCGCGGCGGTGCGTTCCGGCGCGGCTGGCGCGGGACCGCAGGGATCGAGCGCGGGCTCGACACCCGGACATCGATCGCCGCCTATTTTCACAGCCTGATGATCGAGAATGTCCGCCGCAACTATGGTGAAGTGGCGCTCCGGCGCTCGATCGGGCCGTCGCTGCTCGAGGTCGCGGGCGGCTACGCGGACAATCGGGCCGGGGCGCTGCGCGCAAGCTGGCTCGCGGCGTTCGGCGGCACCAATATCCGCGCCGATGCGATGCGCGGCTGGGGCGGGTTCGTCTCGGACCGCTTCGTCGGCGGGGTCGAGGGGCTTTATTCGCTCGCGATCGATCAGTCGGTCAAGCTCGGGCGGACGGTGGTGCCGCTGCATTTCGATCTTGCCGAGGTCGATCGCGCGTCGGGGGTATCGAACCTCCAGGCGTCGGGCCGCGCCTCGCTGAGCTTTCGTGCGCTGAGTGTCACCGGCCAGCTCGACTGGAGCCGGACGAAGATCCCGGTCGGGCCCGACCCGCCCGACAATCTGACCGCGACGTTGCTCGCCAATGCCCGAATCGGGCGCGTCCGCCTCCGCGGCGAGGCGCGCTTCAACCTGTCGGGGCAGGACGCCGACACGCGCGTTGCGATGATCGGTGAATGGTCGGGGAAGGGCGATGCCGAATGGCGCGCCGAGCTCGGCTATGACAAGGGGCTGGCGCGGGGGCGCGCTGGCCTGGGTTATACAAGGCGTTTCAACAAGTTGCAGCTATCCGGCTTTGGCGAGGTAGCGACCGATGGGTCGGTCGCGGCGTCCTTGTCGCTCGCCTTCAGCTTCGGGCCGAAGCCGGGCAAAAGCGAGGGAGAGGGAGGCGGCTGGCGCCTGTCGAGCGAGAAGCTCGGCGGCCGGGGGCAGGTGATCGCCGACGTCTTCATGGACGACAATGGCGACGGTATCCGCCAGCCCGGCGAAGCGGCGCTGAAGGGGGTCCCGCTGACTGCGGGCAACGCGCTCGTCGAGGCATCGACCGACGGCACGGGACGCGGGACGATCGACGGGCTCGAGCCCTTCCGTCCGGTGATGATCGGGATCGACGCGGGCAGCCTGCCCGATCCCTATGTCCAGCCCGCGCTGCCTGGGGTCGTCGTCACGCCGCGCCCGGGGGTCGCGACGCGCGTTGCGCTGCCGATGACGGCGGCAGGCGAGATCGAAGGCGCGATGATCCGCGATGGCGGCAATCCCGTCGAGGGAGTCGCGCTCGAACTCGTCGATGCCGAAGGGCGGGTGCGCGCGACCGCGCTGACCGAATTCGACGGCTATTTTCTTTTCGAGAGCGTGGCTTACGGTCGCTATACGGTGCGATTGACGAAAGCTTCGGCGACCGCGCTGCGACTCGATCCCGGCTTTGTGATCGGAGCGATGCCGGGCAAGGCATCGCCGCGCGTGCGGCTCGGCACCTTGGCGTTGAAGCGCGTGGAGGCTGGCCTCACCGGTGCCGTAGCGACCGGCGACGGCACCAGCGCGCGCGGACCGCCGGCGGAAGGGGAAACCGGCGGCCCGTCGTAGTGGCGGGTCTAGCAGCGGCCGCCGCGGTCGATTTCGCGGCCGATCAGCGCGCCCGCGGCGCCGCCGATGATCGTTCCCGGGGCGCGATCGCCGTAGCGATCGACCTCGCGGCCGAGGAGCGCGCCCGCTGCGCCGCCGACGATCAGCCCGGTCGTCCCGCTGCCGCGACGGCAGTAATAGCGGTCACGATCGCGATAATGGCTGCGCCGATAGTCGCGGCGGTAATCGCGCCGATAGTCGCGATAGCGATCATGGTCGCGGTCACGATAGCTGTAGTGGCGATGATGGCGGTCGCGCGCGTCGGCCTCGGCGGGCAGGGCGGCGATGGTGCTCGCGCCGATCAGCGCGGTGAGCGCCAGTTTCTTCATCCAGATCATGGTTTGCGTTCCAATAGTTTCGGTCCCGGTGCCCATAGTAGGATAGAAAGCTGGCGCCCCGCTGAACCCGCCGTTCAGCTTGGCCGCCGGCACCTCGGCTCGGCGACGGCGCAAGGCGTTTCGTCGCGTCAGGCGGGCAATCGCGCGCCGGCGCCCTGCGCGCCGGACGCTTCATCGAGCGATTGGCCGCGCAGGATCGCGGGGCGCGTCGTGCAGCGTTCGATATAGGCGTCGATCGCCGCGCTTTCGGGAAAGGCGTGGCGGCCAAAGGACAATGCGCTGGCGACGAGGAAATCAGCGGCAGAATAGGCATCGCCGAGCAGATAGGGGCTCTTGGCGAGCGCAGCCTCGATCCGGTGGATCGCCGCATCATAGGCGCGGCGCTTGAGCGGCGAGGCATCGAGTTCACCGGCGAAGGCCGCGAACATGGCGGGCTCGAATTCGGCCGCATACCAGGCGAGCCAGGTCAGATAGGCGCCACGGCGCGGATCGCCGGGCTGCGGGGCGAGGCCACGCTCGGCGAAGGCGTCGCCCAGATAGAGAACGATCGCGACGGATTCGGCGAGCAACTGGCCATCATGCTCGATCGCGGGCACCCGCTTGTCCGGGTGCGGGTTGGCGGCATCTCCCTTTCCTTCGCCGGTCATCGGGCGAAAGATCGACACCGGACGGATGGTATAGGGAACGCCGAGTTCCTCAAGCAGGCCGATGATGCGCGTCGAGCGGCTTTGAGGTGCGTGATAGAGGGTGATCATCGATAGTCTCCTTTTCGGCAAAGCCCGGACGGGCTTGCGGCCCGCGGCGGCATCTTTGTAGAAGGAGCCTGCTGACAGCATGATGTCAGCAGGAATCGCGAGGCAGGACATGCGGCGGGCCGACAGGCTGTTCCAGATCATCCAGCTGCTGCGCCGTTCGTCGCGGCCGGTCACCGCGCGTGAAATGGCGGAAGAGCTCGAAGTCTCGGTTCGCACCGTCTATCGCGACGTTGCCGACCTGATCGGCCAGCGCGTGCCGGTTCAGGGCGAGGCGGGCTTCGGCTATGTGCTCGGCGCCGGATATGACATGCCGCCGCTGATGCTGACCGCCGACGAGATCGAGGCGGCGGTGCTCGGCGCGCAATGGGTCGCGGGGCGCGGCGATCCCGTGCTCGCCAACGCCGCGCGCGACCTGATCGCAAAGATCGCCGCTGCGATTCCCGACGAGTTGCGGTCGATCCTGACCGAGCCGACGACGGGTACCGGGCGCCCCGGCGCGCAAGTCAGCGATGGCATCGACATCGCCCGCACCCGGCAGTGGATCCGCGAGGGGCGCAAGATCCGGCTCGATTATCGCGATGAAAGCGGCGCCCCGAGCGAACGGGTGATCTGGCCGGTCGTCATCGGCTATTTCAACGACCGCCGGACGCTGGCGGCCTGGTGCGAGCTGCGTTCCGATTTTCGGCATTTCCGCGCCGACCGCGTCGCCGCCGCGGTCTTTCTCGACGATCGCCATGGCGAACGGCCCGCGGCGCTGCGTCAGCGCTGGATGCGCACGATCCGCAAAAGCCGCGGCAGCGCCTGATTCCTCCGGCGAATTAACCAGTTCTTAGCCATGTTTGGGCACAGCGGTCGGCGAACAGATTTTGCTGTGGGGGATTTATGACCAGTTCGACCAGCGCCGACGTGGCGATCATCGGTGCCGGCCCGGCGGGGCTGACCGCCGCTTATCTGCTGACCAGGCAGGGGTATCGGGTGACGGTGATCGAAAAGGATCCCGTCTATGTCGGCGGGATCAGCCGCACGGTCGAGCATGAGGGGTTCCGTTTCGACATCGGCGGCCACCGCTTTTTCTCGAAAAGCCAGGAAGTCGTCGACCTGTGGAACGAGATCTTGCCCGACGATTTCATCCAGCGCCCGCGGATGAGCCGCATCTATTATGAAGGCAAATTCTACAGCTATCCTCTGCGTGCATTCGAGGCGCTGTGGAATCTGGGCCTCATCCGCTCGACCCTGTGCATGGCGAGCTATGCGCAGGCGAAGCTGTTTCCGAATCGCAAGGTTCGCAGCTTCGAGGATTGGACGATCAACCAGTTCGGGCGGAAGCTCTATTCGATCTTCTTCAAGACCTATACCGAGAAGGTGTGGGGGATGCCGTGCGACGAAATGTCGGCCGACTGGGCGGCGCAGCGCATCAAGGGGCTGAGCCTCGGCGCCGCGGTGCTCGACGGGCTGAAGCGCAGCCTGGGGCTCAACAAGCGTCCGAACGACGGCATGGCGACCAAGACTTTGCTCGAAACCTTCCGCTATCCGCGGCTCGGCCCGGGCATGATGTGGGACGCCGCGCGCGACAAGGTTGAGGCCGGCGGCAATCATGTGCTGATGGGGCACGGCTTCAAGCAGCTGGTGCAGGATCAGGTCAGCGGCCGCTGGCGGCTGACCGCGAACGGGCCCGACGGCGATGTCGTGATCGACGCCGCGCATGTGATCAGCTCGGCACCGATGCGCGAACTCGCGGCGCGCATCCATCCGCTGCCCGCCTGTGCGCTCACCGCGGCGCCGAAGCTCAATTATCGCGACTTCCTGACCGTCGCGCTCAAGATCCGCTCGGACGATCTGTTTCCCGACAACTGGATCTACATCCACGACAGCAAGGTGCAGGTCGGCCGGGTGCAGAATTTCCGCAGCTGGTCGCCCGAAATGGTCCCCGACCCCGACCTTGCGTGCGTCGGCCTCGAATATTTCTGTTTCGAGGGCGATGGGCTCTGGACGTCGAGCGACGAGGATCTGGTGACGCTCGCGACGCGCGAGATGGCGATCCTCGGCCTCTGCGATCCCGCCGATGTCGTCGGCGGCGCGGTTGTGCGGCAGGAAAAGGCCTATCCGGTCTATGACGATGATTATGCCGCGCATGTCGCGACGATGCGCGAGGAACTCGAGGCGCGCTATCCGACCCTGCATATGGTCGGGCGCAACGGGATGCACCGCTACAACAACCAGGATCATGCGATGATGACCGCGATGCTGACGGTACGCAACATCGTCGCCGGCGAGCGCATCTATGACATCTGGGGCGTCAACGAGGACGCCGAATATCATGAGAGCGGCACCGAGGGCGAACAGGCCGCACTGGCGTCGGTCCGCGACGTCCCGGCGCGCGTCGCAAAGGCGGCCTGAGGGCCGGCGGTGGAGACCACGACCATGTCGCAGTTGATCGCTGACCTGATTGTCACCCTGCGTCGCGGCGAGGCACGCTGGCTGAATTACCTGATCGCCAGCGGTCTTGCTCTCGGTAGCGACGCCGGACTGTTCCTGTTGCTGCTCGACGCCGGATTGCAGCCGATGGCGGCATCGGCGATCGGCTATTGCGCGGGCATCCTCGTGCACTGGCTGGTGTCGAGCCGCCTCGTCTTCGCCGATGGCGCCGCTGCGCGCGGGACCGGCGAACGGCATCGCCAGAAGCTGCTGTTCGTCGGGTCGGCCCTGATCGGCCTGGCGATCACGACGGCGATCGTCGGGATCGGAACCGCGCTGGGACTCGACCCGCGGATCGCCAAGCTCGCGGCGATCGCGGTTAGCTTCCAGACCACTTACCTGCTGCGCCGTCACATCGTCTTCCGCACGGCCGCGGCATGACCGAAGCGGCCGTGCCCGCTTCCGCCGATATTGGTCAGCCCGTCTCCAGGCCGGGCGGCGCGCGCCTGTCCTGGTTCACGCCAGTCCGGGTAGCGCTGATCGTCTGGACCGCGCTGAGTATCGTCCTGATCGTCGCGCGCTGGCACGCGATCGTGACGATCGAGCTCCGCGACACTGACGATGCGATGCGGATGGTGCAGGTGCGCGATTTGCTTGCCGGACAGGGCTGGTGGGATCTGACCCAGTATCGCGTCAATCCGGCCGGCGGCGGCGTGCTGATGCACTGGTCGCGGATCGCCGATGCCCCGCTTGCCCTAGGCATTCTGCTGCTTCGTCCTCTCTTCGGCCAGCCGCTCGCCGAACAGATCGTGATGACGCTATGGCCGCTCATGCTCGGTGCGGCGCTCTCCGTCGCGTGCACGCTCGGCTACCGATCTCTCGGCGGCCGGCGCTTTGCCTGTGCGGTGCCCTTCTATCTCGTGGCGGCCGGGTTCATCATTCTCCAGCTGCGGCCGCTTCGGGTCGATCATCACGGCTGGCAGATTTTTTTCGCGATGCTGATCATGGGGCAGGCGCTGCGACCGGCGAGCGGGCGGGCCGGGCTGTTCGCCGGGCTAAGCGCGGCGGCCTTGCTCGCCATATCGATCGAAGGCCTTCCGATCGTGGCCTTGTTCGCGGGGCTGGCCGGGCTGCGGTGGGCGCTCCACGCGCGCGATGCGGATCGCGCGCGGCTTGTCGGTTATCTAGGGGGGCTCGCGGGCGGCGCGTTGCTGTTCCAGTTCCTGACTCGCGGACCGGCGGGCCTTGCCGGTCGCTGGTGCGATTCGCTTTCGGCGCCGTACATCGCTGCCTTTGCCGTCGCCGTCCTGGCGGTCTTTCTGATCGCGCGCGCCGATCCATCGCGACGGTGGGTTCGCGTCCTGACGCTTGGAGGCGCGGGCGCGATGTCGGCCGCGACGCTGGTCGGCGTCGAACCGCTATGCGCTGCCGGGCCCTTTGCCACCCTCGATCCGATCGTGGTGAAATATTGGTACGCCGGCGTTCTCGAGGGGCAGCCGCTCTGGGCCTCGTCGATTACTACCGCGATTTTGGTAGTGGTCCCGTCGGCCCTCGGGCTCGCGGGCGCGTCGTTGGCATGGCGCGCAAGCGCCGGCGCTGACGATCGGCGGAACTGGACGACGGTGATCGTTGCATTGGCCGGCGCGGCAGCTTTGTCGCTGCTCGTGCTGCGGAGCGTCGGTACCGCGCATCTCTTTGCCCTGCCGGGCTGTGCCTGGCTCGGTCTCCGCATATGGGACCGCGCGCGCCGGATCGCCTCGCCCCTGCCGCGTGTGCTCGCGTCGGCGTCGGTGGCGCTCACGCTGCCCTTGCCCGGCGGCATGGCGGTCGCCGGGGCCGCGAGCCTCGCTCTGCCCCAGCTGAAAGCCGAACAGCAGGAAGAGGTGAAGGGCGTTCCGGATCTGAACTGCCTCGACCCTGCAACGGTCGCTGCGTTGAACCGCCTGCCCCAGGCGACGATCCTGACCCCGATCGACCTCGGTGCGCCGCTGCTCTTCTGGACGCATCATGCGGTCGTGGCGACGCCGCATCATCGTGGCCGCGAGGCGATGGCCGACACGCTGCGTATCTTCATCGGCGATCCGGCGAAGGCCGAGGCGCTGGTTCGCAAGCAACAGGCGACTTTGGTCGTCTATTGTCCGACCGCGAATGATTTTTCGACTTACCGCCGCGCCAGCAACGCCGACCTCGCGGCACGGCTCTATGCCGGCCGGGCGCCCGACTGGCTCGAACGCATGCCGATTCCCGGCAACAGGCGGCTCGCCGTGTGGCGAGTCAAGTCCGAGCGATAAGATCAGGAGGGCGTGAAGCGCAGCGCCGCACCGTTCATGCAGTAACGCTTCCCGGTCGGCTTCGGCCCGTCGTTGAAGACATGGCCGAGGTGGCCGCCGCAGCGCCGGCAATGTACTTCGGTGCGCGCCACACCAATCTCATAATCGGTCGAGGTCGCGACCGCACCTTTCAGCGGTGCCCAGAAGCTCGGCCAGCCGGTGCCGCTGTCGAACTTGGTCTTGCTCGAATAAAGCGGCAGCGCGCAGCCGGCGCAGGCGAAAAGGCCCGCGCGATGCTCGTTGTTGAGCGGATTGGTGAACGGCCGCTCGGTCACCGCCTGGCGCAGTACCTTATATTGCATCGGCGTCAGCCGCTTCTGCCATGCGGCGTCGGACAGCCGCCAGCCGGGCTCGGCGAGCGGGCGCTTTCCGGGCTTGGCGAACAGCATCGGCGCGGCGATCATCGCGCCGCCGAGTGCAAGACCGGTCACGATATAGCGGCGTTCGATCATGTCGGGCTTCCTCATGCCCCTTATGCGCACCGGGCTCGCGCCCGGTTACAGCTGCGCGTCAATAATGCTCCAGCTCGACCTGCATGTGACGATAGCCGTGGACGAAGCTGGCGTTGACCCGCTCGGGTTCAGACAGCACGTTCACGCGCAGGCGGCGCTTCTGCATTTCGGAGATCAGGGTCGTGAGCTGGAGTTCGGCGACACGCGCGCCGACGCATCGATGGATGCCGTAACCGAAGGCGAGGTGGCGGCGCGCATTTTCGCGGTCGACGATGATCCGGTCGCCATCGGGGAAAATATCCTCGTCGCGGTTCGCCGACGCGTACCAGAGCGCGAGCTTGTCGCGTTTCTTGATCTGGTGCCCGAACAATTCGGTGTCTTCGGTCGCGGTCCGCCGCATGTGCGCGAGCGGGGTCTGCCAGCGGATGATCTCGTGCATTGCATTGACCGCGAGATCGGGGTCATGGTTCGCCTCGAGCTTCGCGCGCTCCTCGGGGAAGCAGTGAAGGCCATAGGCATAGGCCGACATCGAATTGCGCGTCGTGTCGTTGCCGCCGACGATGAGCAGGATGAGGTTCCCCATGAATTCTTCATGGCTCATATGATTCATCGCGTCGGACTGGAGCATGATCGAAATCAGGTCGTGCTTGCCCGGATTTTGCGCCTTGTGGTCCCAGAGCTCCTTGAACGCGGCGCCCATTTCGAAGGCGGTGGCGAGGCGCGCCTGGCGTTCCTCGAGCGTGTTGAAGCTTTCGATGTCGCCCAGCGCGTCGGACCAGCGGGTCAGATTGTGGCGATTTTCCCACGGGAAATCGAACAGGATCGCGAGCATGTCGGTCGTCAGTTCGATCGAGAGCTTCTCGACCCAGTCGAACGGCTTACCGATGGGCAGCGTGTCGATCAGCGCCGCGGTGCGCGCCTGCGTGTCGGCGCGCATCCGCTCGATCTCCGACGGGCCGAACGCCGGCGCGACGGTGCGGCGCTGCGCGGTGTGCTGCGGCGGGTCCATCGCGATGAACATCGGCATCGCCATCTCGCCCTCTTTCAGATGCTCGACCCCGTCGCCGGCGACGGTGATCCCGCCATATTCCCACGAGGAGGAGAAGATCTTGGGCAGCGCCTCGATATGCTGGATCGGTTTGTAGGTCGTCACCGACCAATAGGGGCCGAACTTCGAATCCTCGCAATAATAGATCGGCGCTTCGGCGCGGAGCTGGCGCATCGGTTCCTGCCAGCGATCTTCGCGCCACAGTTCGGCGCGGCTGACGTCGAGGGGATTGGTGATGTCGGGGTCTTGGCGAATCACGGTAGCCATGGAGCACTCCTCTCAGGGCCGTCGTTCGCGGCCGATTCAGTTGCAGAATGCCACTATTTACAGCTTTGTCAATGATGGTCGGATGCGGCTTCGGCGGCAACAGCGGTGACCGCTGCCGCTGCTGCGGCGGGGCGAGAGCGCTTCCAGAATTTGAAGCCGCCGCCGCCGCTCAGTACCCCGGCGCGGAAGAGGCGGACCGACAGATAGACCACCAGCGCGACCCAGATCGCCTGCCAGCCGAGCGCGAGCAGGTGGATGCTGTGCGCCTCATCGGTCGCGGCGCGGGCGGCCATCGCGAAGGGCGAGGAGAAGGGGAAAATCTGCGCGAACCTGGCGAGCCCCGTCGCGGGCGCGCTCGCGGCGGCGGCCGACAGGCTGAACATGCCGACCTGAAAGATGGTGATCGGCAGGCTGAGCATCTGGATTTCGCGCACCGTCCCCGCCTGCGCGCCGACCCCGAGGAACACCGCGCCGAGCAGCAGGAAGGCCATGACGAAATAGGCGAGCCCGATCCCGAGGAAGAAAGGCCAGCCGCTCGCCGGCGCGACCGCGAGCGCGGCGGCGGGCTTGCCCGCTGCGGCGATGGCCGCGGGATCGACCTGCGTCAGGGCGACGAAGCCGCCGCCGATCGCAACGATGGTCCAGAAGGCGATGAACAGCACCGCGACCCCGAGCATGCCGAGCAGCTTGCCGAGGAATACGCTTTCGAGCGGCACCGCGGCGGCAAGAATCTCGATGACCTTGTTGCCTTTCTCCTCGGCGAGCGAACTCACCGTCTGCCCGGCGAGGAGCAGGGTCATCAGGAAGATGATGAACACCGCGCCGAAGCCGAGCGATTGCTGCGCGGCGATGCTGGTGCCGCCCTGTGCGATCGCCTCGAATTTGGGCGTGACCGGCGGAACCGCGCCCGCGGCCCGGTGGAGCAGGACATCGCCGGCCAGCAGCGCAAGATAGCGGCCGGCGCGGCTGCCTGCTTCGCGTTCGACGATGTGCGGCGCGGTCAGATCGCCGCTCAGCACCGCATAGGTATCGGCGCCCTTCTCGCGCGCGACCGCGAGCGGATCGGGGCCTCCGGCCGCCGGGCGGAACTCGAGCGCCGGCAGCCGCTCGCTGCGCGGCATGGCCTCGCGAAGCCTGCCATCGGCGGCACGCAGCGCCTCGGTGTCGGCGGGGTTCGCGATCGCGACGATGCGTCCCGCGCCGCGCGCGCTGTCGGCGAGTTGCGAGGCGCCCATGCCGCCTGCCAGCCCCATCCCGACCATGAACAGCGGTGCGAGCAGGAAGAGCAGGAAGGTCGGCGTGGCGACGATCGCGACGAAATCGCGGCGCGCGATGACGAACATATTCCGAAGGAAGGGGGTCATGCCGCGTCCTCCTCGATCGCGTCCTCTTCGGGCGTCGCGTCGAAGCCGGCGTCGAAAGTCGAGTCCACTTGGCGGACGATATGGACGAAAGCGTCGTGCAGCGCGGGGCGTGCGATCGAGAGGCCCGCGACGCCATGCCCGCTCGCGGTGATGCGCGCGAGCAGCGGTTCGACATCGGCTTCCTCGACGGCGAAATGCCACGCCTCGCCGCTCTGGGTCGCCCCGGCGGGAAGCAGGGCAGCGACTGTCTCACCGCCGTCGCGCGGCGTGTAGCGCACCTGCATCGGCAGCAGCGCGCGCGCCTCGTCGACCGTGCCCTCGAAGCGACGCTGCGAGCGCGCGATGATCGCGAGCCGGTCGCACAGCCGCTCGGCATGCGCCATGACATGGGTCGAGAAGAGGATCGTCGCGCCGCGGTCGCGCTCGCGCCGCACCAGCATTTCGAGCCGCTCCTGATTGACCGGGTCGAGGCCGGAGAAGGGCTCGTCGAGCACGATCAGGTCGGGGGCATGGACGATCGATCCGATCAGCTGGACCATCTGCGCCATGCCCTTCGACATCTTACGGATCTTTTCGTCGATCACGCGTTCGAGCCCGAGTTCGGCCATGAAGGTCGCGGCGCGGCGGCGGCCCTCCGACCAGTCGAGCCCGCGCAGCGCGCCCATGAAGACGATCGCCTCGCGCGCCTTCATGCCGGGATAGAGCCCGCGTTCCTCGGGAAGATAGCCGATGCGGTGGCGCACCGCCTGCGGCTTGTGGCCGCCGAGCAGCCGGCTGATCCCTTCGTCGGGGTCGATGATGCCGAGCATCATGCGCAGGCTCGTCGTCTTGCCTGCGCCATTGGGGCCGAGCACGCCGTAGATGCTTCCCGCGGGGACTTTCAGGCTGACATGGTCGACCGCCTTGAACGCGTCGAAATATTTGGTGAGGCCGGTGGCCTCGACGCTGAAATCGGTCAAGCTCTGGTCCCTGGATTGGCTTCGCCGCACTATGGCACGAAGACGGCGATCCCGTATAGAGCGCCAATGGTTGCCGAAGCCTTGCCTTCTTTGGAACAGCGACTCGAGGCGGTCGCGCGTGCGCATGGCTTCGCCGCGTTCGGGATCGCGCGCGCCGACGCTGCGCCCGAAACCGCGGCACGGCTGAACCATTGGCTCGCCGAGGGCTGCCACGGCGACATGATCTGGATGGAAAGCCGTGCCGTGCAGCGGGGCTCGCCACAGGGATTGTGGCCCGAGGTGCAGTCGGTGATCGCGCTCGGCATGAGCTATGCCCCCGAACAGGATCCGCTGGCGCTGGCCGATGTACCCGACCGCGGCCGGATCTCGGTCTATGCGCAGGGCGCCGACTATCATGACGTCGTCAAGAAGGCGCTCAAGCATGTCGCGCGCTGGTTGGTCGCCGCGGCGCCGGAAGCCGAGGTCAAGGTGTTCGTCGACACCGCCCCGGTGATGGAAAAGCCGCTGTCGGCGGCGGCGGGGCTCGGCTGGCAGGGCAAGCATACCAATATGGTCAGCCGCGAGCATGGCAGCTGGCTCTTTCTCGGTGCGATCTACACGACGCTTGATCTTGCGCCGTCGGCGCCGGTGCGCGACCGCTGCGGCAGCTGCAGCGCGTGTCAGGAGGCGTGCCCGACCGCGGCCTTTCCCGCACCCTATCGCCTCGATGCGCGGCGCTGCATCTCCTACCTCACGATCGAGCATGACGGGCCGATTCCGGTCGAACTGCGCCGCGCGATCGGCAATCGCATCTATGGCTGCGACGATTGCCTCGCGGTCTGCCCGTGGAACAAGTTCGCCGATGCCGCGGCGCGGAACCGAGCCTTCCTGCCGCGCGCCGAGCTTGCCGCCCCCGCGCTCGCCGACCTGCTCGCGCTCGACGATGCGGGCTTTCGGGAGGTGTTCGCCGGCTCGCCGATCAAGCGGATCGGGCGCAACCGCATGGTCCGCAATGCGGCGATCGCGGCGGGGAACAGCGGCGATCGCCGTTTTGCCGCGCGACTGGAGGAGCTGCGAAGCGACGAATCGCCGATGGTGGCCGACGCCGCCTCATGGGCGCTTGCCGAATTGGCGCTATGACGTCGCCGCCCTCTATTTGCCGAGCGCGCTGATACAGCTGTCGATATTCGCGTCGCGTCCGTCGGGCGTGCGCGCATCGACATGGGTCGCGATCGGCTCGGCGCCCTGCTTCGGCGCGTAATAATAGACGTCGAGAATGCACGGGCTTCCCTCGAACTGCAGCTTGCGGCCCATGCCCTCCTTGATGTCGAGCCGCGGCTTGCCGAACAGCGAAAGCGCGGTGTTCGCCGGGTGGCCGATCAGGCTGTTGCTTTGCGTGATACGCGGCGCGGTGGGTGGCGGAACGGGGCGCGTCATGGGCTGCACGGGGCGCGGCACGGCGGTGGCTCCGGCGCAGCCGCCAAGCGCCGAAGCAAGCGCCACGATAGCGATCAACCTGATAGGGTTCGTCATTCTTCCCCGTCCCTGAGATGCAGCAGGTGGACGGCCATAGCCGCGCTCGCGATAGGGGCCAACAAATTGGCGACGGGCACCAGAAAGATTGCGGCGGACAGCGCGCCGAGCGACCAGCGCGCGCCGCGATCGAGGCGTGGCCGGTCCGGATGGCGCGCGAGCGCCATCGCTTCGAGATCGCGGCCGAGCAGCGCGGCGTTGATCGCGAAGGCGAGCAGGGGCGCGCCGACCCCGGTGAACAGCAGTGGAATATAGAGGGGTAGTGCAAGCAGATTCACCCCGATGAGCCGGCCGACCGACGCGAGGCCGAGGCGCAGGCTTCTGGCAAGGCTGACCGGCACCGCGCGCGCGGCGGCAGCAGGATAGTGCCGCCCCTCGACATCGGCGACGATTCCGTCGGCGAAGAGTCCGACGACAAGGATTGCGACCGCGCGGAACAGCAGCCAGCTTCCCCCGATCAGCAGTAGCGCGACGAGCACCCCCGCCATGTCGAGCGTCGCCCCGTCCAGCCACTGCCAATGTTCGAGCGCCCAGCGTACCGTGAAGAAGATCGCGGCGCCCGCGCCCGTGAAGATCAGCAGCGTCAGTGCCAGGCTCGCCGCGAGCACGCGCAGCACGCGCGGGTGCGGGAGGTCTTTCAGCGCGAACAGCAGGGCATGGACGGCGCGGGCCATGCTCATGGGATGGCTTGCGGGTGCGGGGTCCGTCAAGCGCCAGAGTCACGGTTTCCTGCTTCGTCACCCCGGACTTGATCCGGGGTCCATTCTTCGCTCACTGCATGGATGCCGGATCAAGTCCGGCATGACGAAACAGAAGGGAGATTCGCTCGACTTGCCTTGCGGTCGCCCGGCCCCTAAAGGCGCGCGCAGCTTTTCCCATCCAACACAGGAATTTTCATGGCCTCCACCGCCCGTTTCGAAGTCGTCGCGATCGGCAATGCCATCGTCGACGTGATTGCCCGCGCAGACGACGCGCTGATCGACGCCGAGGGTCTGACCAAGGGATCGATGCGGCTGATCGACGCCGACGAGGCGGCGCGGCTCTATGCGGCGATGGGTCCGGCGGTCGAGATGTCGGGCGGTTCGGCCGCGAACACGCTCGCGGGCATGGCGGCGCTCGGCCAGCGCTGCGCCTTCATCGGCCAGGTCGCCGACGATCAGCTCGGCCAGGTCTTCACCCATGATCTGCGCGCGCTCGGCGTCGCTTATGAAACCCCCGCGCTCAAGGAAGGCGCGCCGACCGCACGCTGCCTGATTCTCGTCACTCCCGATGGCCAGCGGACGATGAACACCTTCCTCGGCGCGAGCCACCTGCTCGAACAGGCGATGATCGCCGAGGACTGGATCGCCGATGCCGACATTCTCTATCTTGAGGGCTATTTGTGGGATCCCGAACTGTCGCGTGCGGCGATGCGGCGCGCGATCGACGTGTGCCGCGCGGCGGGGCGCAAGGTTGCGTTCACGCTATCGGACGCCTTCATCATCGACCGCCACGGCGCCGATTTCCGCGCCCTGATCGCCGAGGGGTTGTTCGACATTCTCTTCGCGAACGAGGTCGAGATTCAGGCGCTTGCCGAAACGGACGATTTCGAGGCGGCGGTCGCGAAGATCGCACCGCAGGTGCCGCTGCTCGTCGTGACGCGCGGATCGCACGGCGCGATCGCGCTGCAGGGCGGCGCGCGCACCGAAGTCGACGCCGAGCCGATCAATCAGGTGGTCGATACGACGGGCGCGGGCGACCTCTTTGCCGCCGGATTCCTTTCGGGTCAGGCGCAGGGCCGGTCGATTGCCGATTGCCTGACCATGGGCGCGGTGTGTGCGCGTGAAATCATCGCGCAGGTCGGCCCGCGGGCGCAGACCGATCTCAAGGCGAAGGTCGCCGAACGGCTGGGTTGAGTTTCAGCCCGTCGGCGCCGCGGCGTCGGGGTGCTTGCGAAACAGCGCGCGGTCGGCGGGGCCGAAGCCGCGCGTCCAGATCAGCCAGGCGTAGATGCCCAGGATGACCGGGACCCCGATCAGCAGCTCGGCCCATTCGGGAAGCTGCGTCGCGCCCCAGCCGAGGATGGCCGCGCCCGCGGTTGCCCAGACAAGCGCCCAGCGCAGGCTGTTCACCGGCGCGCCGAGGACATGCGCAAGCAGCCGCGCCTTGACGACCGACGCGAAACCGAGCGCGAGCATCAGCGCGAGCGCGACCGCCATCGCGTAATAAATGGGGTCGAGCCCCATCGAGCGCGCGACGAGGATGAGCGTGACGCTCAGCACCGCCTGCAGCGCGAGCGTCGCGAGGCTGATCAGCAGATTGCGGTGGCGCGCGACATAGACGAGCGCCGCCTCGCTCACGACTGCCGTGGCCGCGACGACCTCGGCGGCGAGCAGGAAGGCGAGCGCGCCCGATCCGCTGACGAACTGCGGCCCGACAAGGCCCATGACCGCCTCGCCGGGGATGCCGAGCGCGAGCGCGATCCCCGCCTGGGCGGCGATGATCCAGAAGCCGACCTGGCTGACCTGCGCCGCGACCGCCGCGAATTTATGCTCGGCGAGATTGCGCGTGATCACCGGGCCGAGGATCGGCTCGAAACTGGTCTTGAGCTTCTGCGGCAGCGAGGCCACCTGCTGCGCCATATAATAGATGCCGTAGATCGTCGGCGAGGTGAACTGGCCGAGGATGAACAGGTCGAGGCGGCGGGTGCCCCATTCGATCGCGTCGGCGGCTGCGAGCGGCGCATTGCGCCGCGCGACCATGATCAGGTGCGACGGCTGCGGCCGCCAGACGCCGGGGCCACCATAATGGCGGATCATCGGGACCAGCGCGGTCAGGAACGCCCCGACCATCGCCGCGGCATAGGAGAGCATCAGCCCGTCGCGTGGCGAGACATACCAGAAGCCGGCGGCGGCGACGCTGATCACCCACGGTTCGACGATCGCGCGCGCGCGCACCGTCGCGCCGATGTCGAAGCGATAGGCCGAGGCGGCGAGCGCGACGTCGGTGCCGGCGATCGCGAAGACCAGCAACGCCATCCAGCGGTCGGTGCCGTCGATGTCGCCCGCTGGGAACATGATCTGTGGTAGCAGCAGCAGGATCGCCGAACCGATCGCCGAGGCGAGGAAGGCGACGAACATGCCGTCCCAGACGACGTGCCGCTGGTCGGCGCCCTCGGCGCTGAGCTGCTCGGCGAGGCCGCGCTTGAGGCCGAGCGTCGCGAGTTGCGCGACCAGTTCGATGACGAGCACCGCGAAGGCGAAGCGTCCGACCGCTTCCGGCCCGTACCAGCGGCCCGCGAAATAGAGGAAGGGCAGGCGCGCGACGAGGCGCATAATGAAGCCGAGGAAATTGGTCCGGCCGCCCTTGGCGAGCGCGGCGGTGTCCGCGTCGGCCATCGCCGGCGCCGCGGAATCCGGGGTGCGCGCTGCTGCGCTGTCCGACTGGCTCAAGCCTCGCGCCCCTTTTCCATTGCCCCGGCGCGCAATTTAGCGCGGCGAGGGGGGGCAGGCAATTGGTTGAACGCGCTCATCGGCCTTCGGATCGCAGCGGCCGGCTGAGCAGAGCCTGAATCGCTTCGCCCGCGCGGATTTCGCCCGCGACGATCTGCGCCACCGCATCGGTGATCGGCATGTCGATGGCGTCGGCGCGCGCCGCGGCGGCGACCACGGGGGCACTGAACGCGCCCTCGGCGACGGTCCGGCGGTCGGCCATCAGCTTCGCCGCCTCTTCGCCGCGCCCGAGCCCCTGGCCGAGCGCGAAGTTGCGCGAGTTCGACGAGGTGCAGGTGAGCACCAGATCGCCGAGCCCGGCCAGACCCGCGAGCGTTTCCGCCTGTGCGCCGCGCGCGAGGCCGAAGCGCGTCATCTCGGCAAAGCCGCGGCTGATCAGTGCTGCGCGCGCGTTGAGACCGAGCCCGGCCCCGTCGACGATCCCGCACGCGATCGCGAGGATATTCTTGACCGCGCCGCCGATCTCGGCGCCGATCATGTCGGTCGAGACATAGGGACGAAAATGCGGCCGCGCGAGCGACCCGGCAATGGCTTCGGCGGTTCGGGTATCGGCGGCGGCGAGGGTGATCGCGGTCGGCAGGCCCGCTGCGACCTCGTGCGCGAAGGTCGGGCCCGAGAGCACCGCGAGCGGTCGGTCGGGACAGATGGCCTGCGCGATGTCGATCGGAAAGGCGAAGCTGCCGGCCTCCATACCCTTGCTGCAGAAGATCAGCGGTGCGGTGCCGGCGGGAAGGTCGGTCAGCACGGCGCGCAGGAAAGGGACGGGGACAACGACGAGCAATGCGTCGCACTTGCCGAGATCCGCAAGGTTGCCCGTTGCCATGAGCGACGGCGACAATGCGGAGCCTGGAAGGAAGAGCGGATTGCGATGCTCGGCATTGATCGCTGCAACGACCTCTTCCTCACGCGCCCAGAGGCGCACGGGGGCGCCCTCGGCGGCGAGCAGCTGCGCGAGGGCGGTGCCCCAGGCGCCGCCGCCGACGACGCCGAAATGTCTGTAAGACGTCATGCTTTCACTCCGGCGCCGCGCACCGCCTCAGCCGCGGGATCGAGCGGCCAGCGCGGGCGCGCGGCGGTGTCGAGCGGATCGGTCAGCCCAGCCGCGAAACGCTCGGCCCCCGCCCACGCGATCATCGCGCCATTGTCGGTGCAGAGCCACAGCGGCGGTGCGACGAAGGGCTTGTCGAAGCGCGCCGCGAGCCCGGTCAGCGCGCCGCGGATCGCGCCGTTCGCGGCGACGCCGCCCGCGACGACGAAAGCACTGGCTTCGGGGCAGGCGGCGAGCGCGATGCGGCTGCGATCGACGAGGCAATCGACCACCGCTTGCTGAAACGACGCCGCGAGATCGGCGACCTCATGCTCGCCCGATGCCGCGGCGCGCGCGACCGCGCTCTTGAGGCCCGCGAAAGAAAAATGCGGCTCGGCGCTGCCGACGAGCGGGCGGGGGAGCGGCACCGCCCGCGGATTGCCGGCCTTCGCGATGCGCTCGACCGCCGGACCACCGGGATAGCCGAGCCCGAGCAGCTTCGCGGTCTTGTCGAACGCCTCGCCCGCGGCGTCGTCGATCGTGGTGGCAAGGCGGCGATAGGCGCCGACGCCCTCGACGAGCAGCAACTGGCAATGCCCGCCCGAGACGAGCAGCAGCAGATACGGAAAATCGAGACTTGCGTCGGTGAGCCGCGGGCTCAGCGCATGCCCTTCGAGATGATTGACCGCGACCAGCGGCTTGCCTGCGGCATGAGCAAGCGCCTTGCCGGTGACGAGTCCGACCATCACCCCGCCGATGAGCCCCGGACCCGCGGTCGCGGCGATCGCATCGACCTCGGACAGCGATACGCCCGCGTCCCTCAGCACGCCCTCGACGAGCGGCGCAAGGCGATCGACATGCGCGCGCGCCGCAATCTCGGGAACCACGCCGCCATAAGGCTTATGCTCCGCCTCCTGCCCCGCGACGCGGTGCGCGAGGATGCGCCGGTCGCTGTCGACAAGCGCTGCCGCGGTTTCGTCGCAGCTCGATTCGAGGCCGAGGATCAGAGTCATATTATTGCGTGTCCCTTACCCGCCCCTTTATCGGAAGGGCAAGGGACGCTAGCAGGCTCGCATGGCTTCCATTCCGCTTCCCACCCCCGCGAATCCGCTTCGCATCGGCACCCGCGCTTCGCCGCTCGCGCTCGCGCAGGCGCATCTGGCGGCGGCGGCGCTGACGAAGGCGCATGGGCTCGATCCCGCGGCGCTCGAAATCGTGCCGATGACCGCGACCGGCGACCGCATCCAGGACCGCGCGCTTGCCGAGGTCGGCGGCAAGGCGCTGTGGACGCGCGAACTCGACGCGGCGCTCGATGCGGGCGACATCGACATTGCGGTCCATTCGCTGAAGGATGTCGAAACGCTGCGCGATCCGCGCTTCGTCCTCGGCGCGATGCTCGAACGCGCCGACCCGCGCGATCGGCTGGTGGTGCGCGACGGGCTCGATGCGGCGACGATCGCCGATCTTCCGCACGGTGCAAAGCTGGGGACGAGCAGCCCGCGCCGCGCCGCGCAGGTGCGCCGGCTGCGCCCCGACCTCGTTACCCCCTTGCTGCGCGGCAATGTCCAGACGCGGCTCGCCAAGCTCGAAGCCGGTGAGGTCGATGCGACCTTGCTCGCCGCCGCCGGGCTCGACCGGCTCGAAATGTACACGATCGGCCGCGCGCAGCCGATTGGCCTGCTGCTACCCGCCGCCTCGCAGGGCGCGATCGGGATCGAGTGCCGCAATGACGATGCGGCGACCTTCGGCCTACTCAGGGCGATCGACCATGCACCGACGCATCGTGCCGTCGCCGCCGAACGCGCGCTTCTCGCGGCGCTCGGCGGCGATTGCCGTTCACCCGTCGCGGCGCACGCGCATTGGCGGGATGACGGCACGTTGCGGCTCGATGCCGAGATTTATTCGGACGACGGCGCCGAGCACGTCGCGGGCCACGCGACTATCACCGGCGAGCGCGACGCCGAAGCGCTTGCGCACCGCCTGCTCGCCGAGGCCCCCGACGCGGTGCGCCGCCTTTTCATGGCATGACCGGCGATCTGCCGCTCGTCGTCACCCGCGCCGATCCCGGCGGCGCGGCGACGGTTGCGCGGGCGCAGGCGGCGGATTTCGATGCGCGGCATATGCCGCTGTTCGCGGCGCAGGCGCTGCCATGGGTGCCGCCCGATCCGGCCGGATTCGACGCGCTGCTCCTGACGAGCGCGCAAGCGGCGCGGTTCGGCGGGGCGGGATTGACCGCGCTGGCCGCCCTGCCCGTTTGGGCGGTGGGTGAGGCAACCGCTGCCGCTGCGCGCGTCGCGGGGATGCGTGTCGCCGTCATCGGACCCGGCGACGGGCAGGGCCTGGTCGACGCCATGGCGGCACAGGGTCCGGCGCGACTCCTGTGGCTGTGCGGGCGCGACCGCTCGACCTTCGGCGCGCCGGGACTCGCGATCACGCCGCTCGCCGTCTATGCGGTCGATGCCGCGCCGCCGCCGTCTGGATGGGACGCGCTCATTGCCGCGCCGGCGGTGGTGATGGCGCATTCCGCTCGCGGGGCGACCCGCGTTGCCGAGCTCGCGGGCGATCGGCGTAAGCATTTGACCTTGCTGGCGATCAGCGCGTCGGTCGCGGCGGCGGCGGGTGACGGTTGGGCCGCAAAGGCGGTTGCGGCGCGTCCCGACGATGCCGCGATGTTGGCAGAGGCGGCGGCTTTGTGCCACAAGGGGCGGTAACAGGGTCGTTCGAAAGAGACATATGACAATCGACAGCATCGACAGGCCGGCGCCCGCAGACGGCGCGGCCCCGGTGAAACGGCTTTCGCTCCGCGCGCTTTTCATCGCGGCATTGGTCCTGCTGATCCTCGGTATCGTCGGTGGCGGCTGGGCGATGAGCCGCTGGCTCGCTGCCGATACGCCGCCCGCGACCACGGTGGCGGTCGATTCGCCGGGTGCGGCGTTGAAAGTCGCCGGAGAGGCGCCCGTAGCCGCTTCGGGCAGCCCGCCGCTTGTGGTGGCGCCGGTCGATGGCGCCGATGCACTCGCGGCGCGGGTCGCCGAGCTCGAACAGCGCCTCTCGCGGATCACGCTGCAGGCCGAATCGGCGTCGGGCAACGCCTCGCGCGCCGAGGGGCTGCTCGTCGCCTTCGCGGTGCGCCGCGCGCTCGATCGCGGGCTGTCGCTGGGCTATCTGGAGGCGCAGCTCCGCCTGCGTTTCGGCGACGATCAGCCCAATGCGGTCAAGACGATCATCGAAACCTCGCGCGAGCCGGTGACGCTCGAGCAACTGCGCGCCGAACTCGACGCGATCGCGCCCGAACTCGTCGGGCGCAGCGGCGAAAAGGGCAGTCTGTGGACCGGCCTCCGGCGCGAACTCGGCGAATTGTTCGTCGTCCGCCCCGCCGGCACCCAGTCGCCGCGGGCGACCGAGCGCCTCGACCGCGCGCGCCGCTATCTCGCCGGGGGCATGGCCGACAAGGCAATCGCCGAGGTCGAGGCGATGCCCGGCGCGGCAGCGGCGAATGAATGGCTGATCGACGCGCGGCGCTACAATGAAGCGCGGCGCGCGCTTGACCTCATCGAGACCGCGGCGATATTGGAACCGCGCGACGGTCCTGCCGTCGCGATGGCTCGCAACCCGGCCACAACCAACCCCTGACGCGCCGCGCGCGCCTTCAAGAGAAAGCCCGACCCATGGCCCTCGCCGACCCGCAGCGCATCGAGGCGCTCGACCCGTTCGATCCGCTCCAGCTCGCCGACCAGCTCAGCGAAGAAGAGCGGATGATTCAGGGCGCCGCGCGCGCCTATGCCGAGGGCGAGCTGCTGCCGCGCGTGACCTCGGCCTTTCTCGAGGAGCGCTTCGACCGCGAGATCATGTCGGAGATGGGGCAGCTCGGGCTGCTCGGCGCAACGATCGACCCCGAATATGGCGGCGCCGGGCTGAACTATGTCAGCTACGGGCTGATCGCGCGCGAGGTCGAGCGCATCGATTCGGGCTATCGCTCGGCCTGTTCTGTGCAGAGCTCGCTCGTGATCCACCCGATCAACGCCTACGGCAGCGAGGAGCAGAAGCGCAAATATCTGCCCGGCCTGACCTCGGGCGAACTCGTCGGCTGCTTCGGCCTGACCGAGCCCGATGCAGGCAGCGACCCCGGCAGCATGCGCACACGTGCGGAAAAGATCGCGGGCGGCTATCGCCTCAAGGGCGCGAAGATGTGGATCACCAACGCGCCGATCGCCGACGTCTTCGTCGTCTGGGCCAAGTCCGACGCGCATGACGGCGCGATCCGCGGTTTCGTCCTCGAAAAAGGCATGAAGGGCCTGTCGGCGCCGAAGATCGAGGGCAAGGTCAGCTTGCGTGCCTCGATCACCGGCGAGATCGTGATGGACGGGGTCGAGGTCGGTGAGGATGCCCTGCTGCCGCATGTGTCGGGCCTGAAAGGACCGTTTGGCTGTCTCAACCGCGCGCGCTACGGCATCGGTTGGGGCGCGATGGGCGCGGCGGAATTCTGCTATGAAGCGGCGCGGAATTATACGCTCGAACGCAAGCAGTTCGGGCGCCCGCTCGCCGCGAACCAGATTGTGCAGCTCAAGCTCGCCAACATGCTCACCGAAATTTCGATGGGGCTGCAGACCGCGCTGCGCGTCGGCCGCCTGATCGACGAGGGCCGGCTGGTGCCCGACGCGATCAGCCTCCTGAAGCGCAACAATTGCGGCAAGGCGCTCGATATCGCGCGCGTCGCGCGCGATATGCACGGCGGCAACGGCATTTCGGCCGACTATCATGTTATCCGCCATGCGGTGAATCTCGAAACGGTGAACACCTATGAGGGCACGCACGACGTTCATGCGCTGATCCTCGGACGCGCGATCACCGGCATCCCCGCCTTCTTCTGAGATGAAGCCGCTTGAAGGCCTGCGCGTCGTCGAACTGGCGCGCGTGCTCGCGGGGCCGTGGTGCGGGCAATTGCTCGCCGACCTCGGCGCCGAGGTGGTCAAGGTCGAACGGCCGGGCGCGGGCGACGACACGCGCGAGTGGGGGCCGCCGTTCGTGACCGGGGCCGAGGGCGAGAATCTCGGCGCGGCCTATTATCACAGCTGCAACCGCGGCAAGCAGAGCATCGCGATCGACATCGCGGGTACCGAGGGACAAACGGCGGTGCGTGCGCTGCTCGCCGACGCCGATGTGGTGATCGAAAATTACAAGGTCGGCGGGCTCGTCAAATATGGCCTCGACCCGGCGCGGCTGCGCGCCGATTTTCCGCGGCTGATCGTCTGCTCGATCACCGGCTTCGGCCAGACTGGCCCCTATGCGCACCGCGCGGGCTATGATTTCATCGTTCAGGCGATGAGTGGCTTCATGTCGCTGACCGGAGAACCCGACGGGGCTCCGCAAAAGGCCGGGATTGCCTATGCCGACATCTTCACCGGCATGTATGCGACCGTGGCGATTCTCGCGGCGCTGCGACGCCGTGACGCTACAGGCGCAGGCGCGCATGTCGATATGGCTTTGCTCGACAGTCAGGTCGCGGTGCTCGCCAATCAGGCCGCGAACTATCTTGCCAGCGGCGTCGCGCCGAAGCGGATGGGCAATGGCCACGCCAATGTCGTCCCCTATCAGGCGTTCGCGACCGCCGATGGCCAGCTTGTCGTCGCGGTCGGCAACGATAGCCAGTATCAGAGGCTCTGTGCGATCCTGGGCGAGCCCCAATGGGGCGACGACGTGCGGTTCGCGAACAATGCCGCGCGGCTTGCGAATCGCGCCGAACTGATCCCGTTGCTCGCGGCGAAGATCGCGACGTGGGAGGCGCAGCCGCTGTCGCTCGCGCTCGAGGCCGAGGGTGTGCCCGCCGGGCCGATCAACGACCTCGCGGGCGTCTTCGCCGACCCGCAGGTGATCGCGCGCGGAATGCGCTTTCGCCCCGACGGCGCATCGATCGATGGCGTTGCGAGCCCGATCGTCATCGATGGCGAGCGCATGGTCGCTGCAACGGGAGCGCCGCCGCTGGGCGGATGATCGCTGCCGGCTTCGATCGATATCGGGTCCCCGCCTTCGCGGGGCGATGCTCATTTATGCGGCTTCGCGAAGGTCCGCTCCCTACTCCAAAGCCGACATCATCGAACCCGCATCTCGGCCATAGAAAAGGGGCGCCGCAGCGGACGCCCCTTTCCCCCTTTTTTGGTGTGGTCGGTCAGAATTTGACCGTGCCGGTCACGAACACCTGCCGCGGATTGCCGTAGAAGGCGGTCTGCACGCCCTCCAGCCCCAGCGTCGATTTTCCGGCAGCATTCTGATAATTGTAGCCCGACGTGATATACTGCTTGTCGGTCAGATTCTTGCCGTGGACGCCGATCGAATAATTGCCGCTGTCAGCGGTCCAGACGAGGCTGGCATCCCAGAGGACATAGCCGGGCTGGTCGAGCGCGGGGATCGGCACCTCGAACTGGTGCGTCAGGCTACGGTAGGTGAGGCCGGTCGAGACGTCGATATTGCCGCCCATCACCGGAATGCCCGCCGCAATCGAGCCCATTACCGTCCATTTCGGCGTGTTCTGGAACACCCGCTGGTCGGCGACGTCGGTGCCGGTCGGGCCGATGAAGCGCTTGTACTTGGCGTCGATGAAACCGAACCCGCCGTTGAAGCGGAAGGTCGAGCCTGCGCCCGCGAAATCGCGCGCGAGGATCGCGGTCGTTTCGGCCTCGATGCCCTGGAGACGCGCTTTCGCCGCATTGGTGGTGATGCCGCAGAAGCTCTGGATACCGCCGACCAGACAGCCGACCGAACCCGGAATCTGGACGTCCTTATAATCCATATAGAAGCCCGCGAGGCTCAGCGTCAGGCGGCGGTCGAGCAGCGATCCCTTGTAGCCGATTTCATAGCTGTCGACCTTTTCGGGGTCGAAAGCGAGGAAGTTGAAGATGTCGTCATAGGTGCGGCCCGCCGCCGGATTGCTGATCGGCGCCGAGGTGCCCGATCCGCGCGGATCGAAGCCGCCGCCTTTGAAGCCCTTCGAATAGGAGGCGTAGATCATGTTGTCGGCATTGGGCTTGAAACTCAGCGAGGCGCGCGGGGTGAACTCCTTGAAGGTGCGGTCGCCGCGGAAATTCGTCGCCACCGCGATCGCCACCGGGGTCAGCGTGCCCCCGAATTCGGGCGACAGGCCGGTGATCCGCGTCGCCTTATAGACGAAGGCATTGCGGTGGTCGTTGGTGTAGCGGCCGCCAACCGACAGGCTGAGCTGGTCGGTGAAGTCGAAAGTGAAGTCGCCGAACACCGACCAGGTCTTGGTCCGCACGTCGCCCGCGGTATAGGCATTGAGGCCGGGTAGCCCATAGAGCGCGGTTCCGGTCAGTCCGAGCAGCACGTCGAACGAGGTCGCGGCTTTGGCATCGAGATAATAGAAGCCGACCAGACCGTGCAGCCGGTCGCTTTCATAGAGGAGCTGGAATTCCTGGCTCAGCTGCTCGTTGCGATAGACGGCGGGCACATCGACATCGACCGACGGCAATGCGTCGAAATCGATCGGGGTGTAGCTCGTGTCCTTGCGCCACGCGCTGATCGAGCGCAGCGTCAGATTGTCGGTGAGCTCGGCCGAGACGTTCATCGCGAGGCCATAGGCCTTCACGTCCTGCCTGGGGTCGTTGAGCCCGGCGCGGGTGTCGTAGACGTCGTCGAGGACGGGTGCGCCCGAGACGAGGCCCGGGATCAGGCGATGGCCGTTGCGCGGGTCCGACTTATCGCGCGTATAGTCGCCCGAAATGCGGATCAGCACCGGCGCCCCGTTGCCGCCGAGCTCGACCGTCGCGCGGCCCGCCCAGACGTCCTTGTTGTAATTTTCCAGACCCTTGATGGTCAGATTGTCGCCGAAGCCGCCACGCGACAGGCGCGCGACCGACCCGCCGACGCGGAACATGTCGCCGATCGGCACGCTGCCAGTGACGACCAGATCGGCCTGCTTATAGGTGCCGAGCGTGCCGCGGATGCGCAGCTCGGGCGAATCGGGGTTGAGCGGGCGGGTCACATATTTGACCGCGCCGCCGATCGTGTTGCGGCCATAGAGTGTGCCTTGCGGTCCGCGCAGCACCTCGATCCGCTCGACGTCATAGATGTCGAGCACCGCGCCCTGCGGCCGGTTCAGATAGACGTCGTCGAGATAGATGCCGATCCCCGCCTCGAAGCCCGGCACCGGGTCCTGCTGGCCGACCCCGCGGATGAAGGCGGTCAGCGTCGAGTTGGTGCCGCGCGAATTTTCGAGCGTGGTATTCGGCGCCATGTTGGCGACGTCGGTGATGTCGATTGCGCCCGCCTTTGCCAGCGTGTCGCCCGACAGTGCGGTGACCGCGATCGGCACGTCGATCAGCCGTTCGTCGCGGCGGCGCGCGGAAACGATGATCTCGTCACCGTCGTCGGCGCTGGCGCTCTCCGCGCCGTCGGCGTTCTGCGCGTGCGCGGCGGGGACAAAGGCGAGCAGCGAAAGCGCGCTCGTCGCGTGAATGGCGCGGCGCAGCGAACGGGCGAAAGGACGCATGAAAAACTCTCCCCTATGCGGGCGGGCCGCGGATCGGGCGCCGCCTCCGGTTTTTTGGGGCCTGATCTTGCCAAGCCGCGAGGCGGGCTGTAATGAAACATGAACCAAGTTTCAACTTGGATTATGCGCCGGTCGCTTTTTGCTTGCCAGTGGTGCGAATATGCCACGATGCAGCGAAGCGAACGGCAGGGGAGACGGGAAGGCGCATGGATCAGTTGCAGCCAGCGACGGAGGCCGCCGACGGCGAAAGCCGCGACAAGACGCCGCGCACCGAGCGCGGGCGCCGCACCTTGCGCAAGCTGCTCGACGCCGCGGCGGTCGAATTCGGCGAGCGCGGCTTTCACGATGCGTCGATCAGCGGCATCACCCGCCGCGCCGGCACCGCGCTCGGCAGCTTCTATACTTATTTCGATTCGAAGGAGGAGATCTTCCAGGCGCTCGTCCGCCACATGAGCGAGCTGCTCCGCGACCATGTGACGCCGGAGGTGCAGGCTGCGCCCGACGAGATCAGCGCCGAACGTATCGGCCTTCTCTCCTTCCTCGGCTTTGTGCGCGAGCATAAGGAAATCTACCGGATCATCGACGAGGCCGAGTTCGTCGATTACGCCAGTTATCGACGCCACTATGAAACTACGGTCGAGCGCATGCGCCAGCGGCTTGAGGCGGGCGCCGCGCGCGGCGAGATCCGGCCCGATGCAAGCGAGGTTCACGCCTGGGCGATTGCCGGAATGAACGTCTTCCTCGGCATGCGCTATGGTCTGTGGGACGAGAGCGCCGACATCGACGAGGTCGCGCGGATCGCGAACGACATGCTCGCGAACGGGCTCAAAATGCGGGATTAACGCGAAATCAAGAAGATCGCATGCTCGGCGCGCCAGGTCGCGGCGGCGTCGCTCGTCGGCTTGTCGCCCGACAGATACCAGGCGCCTTCGACCCCTATCCCCTTCTCGCGCACCAGATCGCGGAAGTCGCTGACGGTGACATGGTGAATGTTCGGCGTTTCGTACCAGGCGACCGGCAGCAGCCGCGTCACCGGCATCCGTCCGCCCCACAGCAGCGCGAGGCGGATGCGCCAGTGCGCGAAATTGGGAAAGCTCACGAAGGCGCGCGGCGCGATGCGGAGCAGTTCGTCGACGATCCGGTCGGGACGGTGCGAGGTCTGCAGCGTCTGCGACAGAATCGCGATGTCGAACGCATCGTCGGGGTAATCGGCAAGGTCGCGGTCGGCGTCGCCCTGTACCACCGCCAGCCCCTGCTCCATCGCCGCCGCGACATTCGCCGGGTCGATCTCGAGCCCGCGGACGTCGGCGTCGCGCGTGTCGCGGAGCGCGGCCATCAGCGTGCCGTCGCCGCAGCCGACGTCGAGCACGCGCGCGCTGGCGGGCACCTGCGCCGCGATCAGCGCGAGGTCGGGGCGAAGCGCCGGCGCGCTCACCGGCCCGCCTCGATGAATCCGGCCATCAGACGCCACATTTCGGGCGAATCGAGCAGGAAGGCGTCGTGGCCGAACGGGCTCGACAGTTCGACGAAGCTCGCCTGCGCGCCCGCGCCGTGCAGCGCCTGGACGATGCGGCGCGATTCGGCGGTCGGATAGAGCCAGTCCGAATCGAAGCTGACGAGGCCGAAGCGCACCGGCGAATGGCGAAACGCATCGGCGAGCCGCCCGCCATGCGGGTCGGCAAGGTCGAAATAGTCCATCGCGCGCGTGATATAGAGATAGGAGTTGGCGTCGAAGCGGTCGACGAAGCTGATCCCCTGGTGCCGCAAATAGGATTCGATCTGGAAATCGGCCTCGAATCCGAAGGTCTTGGCTTCGCGATCCTGCAGCTGGCGGCCGAATTTCTCGGTGAGGCCGGCTTCGGACAGATAGGTGATATGCGCCGCCATGCGCGCGACCGACAGGCCTTTGACCGGCACCCGCCCGCTCGCATAATAATCGCCGTCCTGCCAGTCGGGGTCGGCCATGATCGCCTGCCGCCCGACCTCGTGGAACGCGATATTCTGCGCCGAATGGCGCGCCGCCGAGGCGATGACGAGCGCGCGATCGACGCGGCCCGGATAATGCGCGGCCCAGGCGAGCGCCTGCATCCCGCCCATCGATCCGCCGATGACGGCATGAAGCCGCGCGATGCCGAGCTGATCGAGCAGCATCGCCTGCGCGCGCACCATGTCGCCGATCGTCACCACCGGAAAGGCCATGGCGAAGGGCCGGCCGGTCGCGGGATCGATGCTGGCGGGGCCGCTCGACCCCAGGCAGCTGCCGATCACATTGGCGCAGATGATATGATAGCGGTCGGTGTCGATCACCCCGCCGGGACGCACGACCTTGCTCCACCAGCCGGGCTTGCCCGTGACCGGATGCGCCGAGGCGACATATTGGTCCATCGTCAGCGCGTGGCATATGAGGATGGCGTTGTCGCGCGCGGCGTTGAGCGTACCATAGGCCTCGTAAGCGATCGTAGGACTCGCGAGCAGCCCACCGCTGTCGAGCGCCAGCGGACGATCGAGGATGATCTGGTTGGGCCGGTCGGATTGCAAGCGGGTCGCCATGGTGCGGCGGGGCTAAGCGCGCGCAGCCACCCTGTCAACGTGCTGGACTTGGGGGCTGCAGCCGCTAAACGGCGCGGCATGACCGATGCGACCGCTACCCTCACCCCGAAGCCGTGGATCAGCGGCATCGCCCCCTATGTGCCCGGCAAGTCGGCGGGAGCCGACGGTCGCCCGCTGATCAAGCTCAGCGCCAATGAAAATCCGCTCGGCACCGGCGCGAAGGCACGCGCGGCGTTCGCCGCAGCGCAGAGCGCGGCCGATGCGTTGTCGCGCTATCCCGATCCCGGCGCGGCCGAGCTTCGGGAGACGATAGCGGCGAAGTTCGGGCTCGACCCGGCGCGGGTGATCTGCGGCAACGGGTCGGACGAATTGCTCCACCTCGCGGCGGGGACTTATGCGGGCGCGGGCGACGAAATTCTCTACGTCCGCTATGGCTTCGCAGTCTACGAGATCGCCGCACGCCGCGTCGGGGCGGTCCCGGTCGAGGCCGACGACCGCGACTATGCGACCGATGTCGATGCGCTGCTCGCGGCGGTGACCGACAAGACGCGCGTCGTCTATCTCGCCAACCCGAACAATCCGACGGGCACGCTCGCGACCCGCGAGGAGGTGCAGCGCCTCTATGCGGGCCTGCCGAAGAATGTCCTGTTCGTGATCGACCAGGCCTATAGCGAATATCTCTCCGAAGCCGAGGACGACGGCGGGCTCGAGCTGGCGAAAACACAGCCGAATGTTTTCGTCACGCGCACCTTCTCGAAGATCCACGGGCTTGCCGCCGAGCGGATCGGCTGGGGTTATGCGCACGCCGACGTGATTTCCGCGCTGCACCGCATCCGCCTGCCGTTCAACGTCACCCGCGCGGGGCAGGCGGCGGCGGTCGCGGCGCTCGGCGACGATGATTTTATCGCGCGGAGCCGCGAGCATAATGCAAAATGGCGCGCATGGCTGGCGCTGGAGCTCGAAGGGCTCGGCAATCGCGGCGTGCGCGTCGTGCCGTCGGCGACCAACTTCCTGCTCGTCCTGTTCGAGGGCGAAACGAGTGCCGAGACCGTCTACAACCGGTTGATGGAGGCGGGCTATATCGTCCGCTGGCTGCCGGGGCAGGGGATTCCGCAGGCGCTGCGGATGACGATCGGTACTGCAGAAGAGACGCGCGGGCTCGCGGCGGCGATCCGGGCCGCGCTGGGGGGCTGATGAGAATCGGACACGTCACCATCGTCGGGCTGGGGCTGATCGGCTCGTCGGTCGCGCGCGCGGTGAAGGCCAGATTGCCCAGCGTCGCGGTGACCGGCCACGACGCCAGCGCAGATGTCCGCGCCGAGGCGCGCTCGCTCGGCTTTTGCGATCGCGTCGCCGACGATCCGGTTGCGGCGGTCGCCGATGCCGATCTGGTGATTCTCGCGGTCCCGGTCGGGCGCATGGCCGACGCCGCGATCGCGATGGCGCCGGGACTGCGCGCCGATGCGATCATCTCCGACGTCGGCTCGTCGAAGAGCGGCGTCGCCGACGCGCTGGCAAAGGCGCTGCCCGATCATCTCGTCATTCCGGCGCACCCGGTTGCGGGGACCGAGAACAGCGGTCCCGCCGCGGGCTTCGCCACCCTGTTCGAGGGACGCTGGTGCATCGTCACCCCGCCCGCCGGCGCGCCGGAAGAGGGGGTCGCGGCGGTGGAAGGCTTCTGGCGCGCGCTCGGCGCGAAGGTCGAGACGATGGATGCCGCGCACCACGACATGGTGCTCGCGGTCACCAGCCACCTGCCGCACCTCATCGCCTATACGATCGTCGGCACTGCGAGCGAACTCGAGGAAGTGACCGAGAGCGAGGTCATCAAATATTCGGCGGGCGGTTTCCGCGACTTCACCCGCATCGCGGCGAGCGACCCGGTGATGTGGCGCGATGTCTTCCTCGCCAACCGGGATGCTGTTCTCGCGACCTTGCAGCGCTTCAACGAGGATCTGACCGTGTTGCAGCAGGCGATCCGGCGCGGGGATGGCGACAAGCTGGAGGACTGGTTCACGCGCACCCGCGCGATCCGCCGCTCGATCATCGAGCAGGGGCAGGATGACGCCGCGCCCGATTTCGGGCGGAAGCATTAGAATCAAACCCTAACTTCGCTCGACACGAACGGGGTTTAGGAGGCGGCGGGAGCTTCCAGCAACGCCTCGGGCGGATTGAGCGCGTTGATCGCGCGCCATACGCGCTCCTCGGCCTCCTCGCGCGGCAGACCGGCGGGGATCGTCTCGCCGATCCTGTAGGTGATCGTCCCCGGCCATTTGACCCAGCGGCGCGGGGGATAGGCGATGCCGCTGTTCACCGCCACCGGGATCACCGGCACCCCGAGCAGGCGGTAGATGCCCGCGAAGCCCGAGCGCAGCGGTGGCGCCTTGCCGTGCGGGATGCGCGTGCCTTCGGCGAACAGCACCAGCGGGCGGCCACCCGCGAGCGCGGCCTTGGCGGCACTCAGCATCGCGCGCATCGCCTTGCCGCCGCCGTCGCGATCGACCGGGATCAGGCCATAGAAGCGCGCCGCCTGCCCCCAGACCGGGATCGAGAACAACTCTTCCTTCGCGAAGACCGCAGGCCATTTGAACAGCATCGGCTGCTCGATCGTCTCGAACGCGCCCTCATGCTTGAAGACGTAGAGCACCGGGATGTCGGGCATGTCGCCCTCGACGACGATCCGGTGGCCGAGCACGAAGCGGCAGATCAGCCGGTGGAAGATCGCCCAGGCGCGGACGAACCAGCGCGTGGCATGGTGCGAGATCGGCAGCGCGATGACCGCGCCGATCGAGCATATGCTGCTCATGATGACGAACAGGATCCAGAACAGGATCGAGCGAAGAAGGGCGATGGTATAGCGCACGAAGGGGCGTTTACAGTCCGAGCAGCCCGCCCGCCAGCCCCGCCAGATATTTATGATATTCGCGGAACAGGGTCGCGAAGCTCGGATGGCTGCGCACCGCGTCGGGCAATATCTCGACCTTCTTGCCGAGCGCGCGGCCGAGCTCATATTGCGCGCGGCGCATGTGCCAGTCGGTGGTGATCAGGCGGATGCTCCGATAGTTGCGCCGCGCAACCCAGGCTGCGACCTCGGTCGCGTTCGAGCGCGTATCCTCGGCCTCGAAGCCCAGGGCGATGCAGCAATCGAACAGGCTCTCCGGCCGTTTATACTCGGCGGCGAGCTCCTTCGGCTTCACCTCGCGCGCGACGCCGCTGATCAGCAGGCGCTTGGCCTCGCCCTTTTCGAGCATCTCGAGCCCGCGGTCGATCCGCCCCGGGCCGCCGGTGAGCACGACGATCGCATCGGTCTTTTGCGGACCGGCGGGCAGCGGCAGCAGCAGCGCGAACCAGGCGAAGCCCAGCACCCACGCCAGAAACAGGAGAGAAACGAACCGCTTGATCATAGAATCTTCTGAAGCGCGGCGAGCAGGGTCTGGCGCGCCGTCAATGCCGCGAGCGCGATAGCCAATAGCGGCAGCGCCAGCAAGAGCGCCCAGCCCCAGGGTCCGAGCGACGCGGTCGCGGCGAGCCCCGCGGTGACGTTCGACCATTGCCAGCCGATCAGCAGCAGGATCGCCGCCGCGACCGCGGTGCCGAGCGCGATGCCGTAAGCGGTGTCGATCGCGATCCGGCGCTGGAACAGGCGCGTGATCTGCTGGTCGGTCGCGCCGATCATGTGCAGCATCTCGATCGTCGCATAATGGGTGCCGAGCGCGGCGCGCGCAGTCATGATCACGACCGCCGCGCTCGCCGCGGTCATCAGTACGACGAGCGCGCCGGCGACCCAGGCGAGCGAGCGGATCAGCCGCGCTACGGGGCCGAGCCATTCGGCGTGCGGAATGACCCGCGCGCCCGGCGCTTCGCGCGCGACGAGCGCGCGGAGCTGGCTCATATGGCCGGTGCGATCCCCGCCGACGAAATCGATATCGACCAGCGCGGGTAGCGGCAGCGATTTCAGCACCGGATCCCCATCCTCATTGGCGCCTTCCGCGCTGCCGAACCATTGGCCGAGCGTCGCCTGCAACTCGGCGGGCTCGACCGCGCGCGCCGAACGGACGAAGGACTGGGCGGCCGCGGCGCGGCGGAGCGCGGCCGCCTGTTCGGCGCGCGTGACCGGGTTGGCGGTGACGATCTGCACCGTCACCCGGCCCGCGATGGCATCGCCGATGGCATGGGCCGACCGTGCGAGTCCGACCCCGGCCGCGGCGGCGAGCAGCGTCAGCAGCATCAGGATCGCGATCACCCATGGCGTCGGCCCCGACAGGCGGCGGTCGGGGAGCAGGCGGCGATGCTGGGCGGGAACGCGCGGGATGATCATGCGAAAATCATGCCCTGCTCGGCGGATAGCGCAGCGCGCCGGTGGGGTCGGAGAGGCGGCCGCGTTCGAGCCGCATCATCTGTGCATTCTCGATCCGGCTGATGAGGTGGATGTCGTGGGTCGCGACGACAACGGTGGTGCCGAGCCGGTTCAGCGCCTCGAACAGGCCGAGCAAACGCATCGCCATTTCGGGATCGACGTTGCCGGTCGGTTCGTCGGCGACCAGCAATTGCGGCCGCGCGATCACCGCGCGGGCGATCGCGACACGCTGCTGCTCGCCGCCCGACAGCGTCGGCGGAAAGGCGTCGGCGCGCTCGCCGAGCCCGATCCAGCTCAGCATCTCGCCGACCGGCCCCGCCAGATCTTCCTCGCTCACCCCCGCGATACGGAGCGGCAGTGCGATATTGTCGCGCGCGGAGAGATGCGGGATTAGCCGGAAATCCTGAAACACGACGCCGATTCGGCGGCGAAAGCCGGGCAGGCGATGGCGCGGCATGCCCACCAGGTCCTCGCCGAACAGGCGGACGAGGCCGCGGCTCGGCCGCTGCGCGAGATAGAGCATCTTGAGAAGCGACGTCTTGCCCGCACCCGATGCGCCGGTCAGGAAATAGAAGCTGCCGGGCTGAAGGTTGAAGCTGATGTCGCTCAGAACCTCGGCGTCGGGGCCGTAACGCAGGCCGACGCCGTTGAACTCGACCATCGCGCCGCCGGGGCGGGACGGCGACGTCATGCCGTCATCCGCGCGCGATCGGGCGCCTTTTCCGGTTCGCCGGGCGGGGGAGCAGGAGCGCTCATGGCCCTGCCTGTTACACGGCTGTCCACCGACGTAAAGCGCGAAGCGCGACACGGTGCTTGCAACGCGCGAATCGGCGTGTTTAGAGGGGCGCCATGATCCTCGCCTGTCCGTCCTGCCATACGCGCTATGTCGTGCCCGATACGGCGATAGGACCGACCGGGCGCACCGTGCGCTGCGCCAATTGCCGTCATAGCTGGTTCCAGGAGCCCGCCGCACCCGCAGCGACACCGGCGCCCGATGCGGTTCCGGCTTCGGAGGCGGCGCCCGCGCCGACGGCGCCGGAGCCCGAGGCCGCGCCTGCTGTCGAAGAACAGCTCGCCGAAGCCGCGCCGCCCCCGCCCCCCGAAGCCTTCGCGGTCCCCGAGCCGCAGCCGGTGCTGCCGCCCGTCGAGGATGCGCCGTTGCCCTTCCGCCGCCCGCGCCGCAATCCTGCGAAGCGCTGGACGTGGATCGCGGGCGCCGCCGCGGCGCTGATGCTCGGCGCGACGGGCGCGCTCTACTGGTTCGGGTTGCCCGGCTGGGCGCAGGGGCTTGGCCTTCCCGGCATGGCCGACGAGCCCGATCTCGTCATCGAGCTGCCGCCGAACCAGGATCATCGCGAGTTGCCCGACGGCACCATCTATTTCGCGGCGTCAGGGGTGATCATCAATCCGACCGACCGCGAACAGCGCGTCCCGCCGATCCTCGCCGAGCTGCGCGATGCGCAGGGGACGATCGTCTACAGCTGGACGATCAAGCCGCCGGTGCGGACGCTGCCGCCGAACGAAAAGGTCAATTTCAGCGAGGCGAAGCTCGACATTCCGCGCCGGGCGACGCAGCTGACGGTCAGCTGGGCGCTACCGAAAGGCTGATAAAACAGCGGCTTGGTGTGACGCCGCGGCGTCCTGACGTCACATCAGCTTCGCGGCCGCCAGCGACAGCAGGAAACTCGTCAGCGTTGCGACGAAGATCGGCGCGAAGCTTCGCCATCCTTGGTCGAGCAGCAAGTGCAGCCGCGCCTTCATCGCGGTCGCGACGACCGCGAGCAGCAGCAGCGCCTGCGCGGCGATGTCGGCGGCGTTGACCGCGGGCTTGGGCAGCGCGATCAGCGAATTGACTGCGGCCAGGCCTAGAAAGCCGAGGATGAACCAGGGCAGCCGCAACGGGATGCGGCGCGTCCCGGTCGCGTCGCCGTCGCCGCGCGCCAGCCACAGCCCGACGAGCATCAGCATCGGCGCGAGCAAGGCGACGCGCGTCAGCTTGACGATCGTCGCGACCTCGCCGGCTTCGGGCGAAAAGGAAAAGCCGCCGCCGATCGCCTGCGCGACGTCGTGAATCGACGCGCCGATCAGGAACCCCGCCTGCGTGTCGTTCAGCCCCAATTCGGTCGCGAGCACGGGATAGAGCGTCATCGACAGCGCGCTCGCGACGGTGATGCCGACGAGCGTCAGCGTGAAGCGCGCCTGATCGACGCGCTTGTCGCCGATCAGCGAATAGAGCGCCAGAGCTGCCGAGGCGCCGCAGATCGCGGTCGCGCCGCCCGCGAGCAGCGCGGCGTGCCGTTCCTGCCGGAACAGCGGGGCGGTCGCGACGGTGACGATGATGACGGTCAGCATGATCGCGATCAGCAGCGCGAAGGGCAGTGGCCCCAGTTCGGCAAATTGCTCGGCGGTGATGCGCGCGCCGACGAGGACGATGCCGACGCGCAGCGCGGTCTGCGACATCAGGTCGAGCCCCGCGTGCGTGCGCCGGTCCTGCGACAGGAAACTCATCGCGAGCCCGATCAGCAGCCCCATCAGCACCAGGGGCGCGGCATAATGGTCGGCGAGCCAGGCCGCGGCGAGCGCCGCGATCGCGGTGACGAGGGCGCCGGGCAGATAGTCGCGCCAGCGCCGCTTGGCGGGCGGCGTGGCCTCGATCTGCATTTCGCCGTAAAGATCGGCCGCCATCGGCCAGTTCCGATCGGATGCCATGCGCCCTCCTGCTGCACCGCCCGCTTCGCATATCCGCGCGCCGCGGTCGATAGGCCATTGCTGGCGGACGCGTGCCTTGCTAGAGGCGCCGCTCTACCGGCACCCGTAGCTCAGCTGGATAGAGCGCTGCCCTCCGAAGGCAGAGGCCAGGGGTTCGAATCCCTTCGGGTGCGCCATTCCCTTATTTTCGGCATGCAGGAGCTTGCGAACGTGTCAGCGCCGATCGGTAGCCGGCGGGCGCGAGTCGTGCGATCAGCACCGACACCGCCGCCACGCACCCCAGATGGAGCAACCAGCCTCCGACGAAGGCGCCGGTCCGATCATGCAGGGCGGCGGCGATCCACGGCGGCAGCGCCGCGAGCAAAAAGCCGCCGCCCTGCATCAGTGCCGAGAGCGTTCCCGCTTCGGCCGGGTCCGGAAGATGGTCGAGCGCGACGATCATCATCAGCGCGAAACAGCCGCCGAGCCCCGCCCCGAGCAGGACGGCGATGAGCAGCGGCGCGGCCTGTGGCGCGAAGGCCAATCCTGCAAAGCCGGCGGCCTGCATCGCCAGCGTCGCCCAAAGCCAGCCGCGCCGGTCGTCGCGCCCGTGCGCGATGATCGGCAGCAACAACGCCGCGGCCGCCTGCGCGATCGCCAGCGCGGCGAGCAGGCTGCCGCTCGCCGCGGCGCTGCGCCCCTGATCCTGATAATAGGGGGCGAGCCAGGCGACGGCCGAGGCATAGCCGCCGTTCACCAGTCCGAAGCAGGCCATCAGCATCCAGACGCGCAGGCGGCGGAGCAGTGCTGCCATCGTCCCGGGGGTCGTCTGTGCCGGGCCGTCGGGTGGGAGGCGCGTCGCCAGCGCGAAGGCGGCGACCGCCGGTACGGCGAGCGCGGCCAGCGCGACGCGCCAGCTTCCCGACGCCTGGGCGAGCAGCGGGGTTGCCTGCGCGCCGAGCGCGCCGCCGCCCATCAGCATTGCCGAATAGAGCCCCATGACGATCGGAACCCGCTGCGGAAATTCGCGCTTGATGACGCCGGGGAGCACTGCCTGAACGATCGCGGCTCCCAGCCCGCAAAGGATCGCGGTGCCGAGCAGCAGTACGCCGCCTGCGGCGAAGAGGCGCAGGAAGGAGCCCGCGGCCAGCAGCGCCAGCGCCAGCAGAATCAGGCGCCCGGGCGCCACGGCGCGCTGGAGAGGCGGTCCGGTGAAAGCGCCGGCCCCCATCAACAGCATCGGCAGCAGGGTCAGCAGCGCCATCCCCTGCAGACCGAGCCCCGTCGCGGCGTCGATCGCGCCCGTCAGCGGTCCGACGCCAGTCAGAAAAGGCCGGAGATTGAGCCCGATCAGAGCGATCGTCGCGAGCAGGAGCAGCCGGGGAGCGGCGGCCTTCATCCCGCCTGCCGCCGTCGCTGCCAGTCCGCATAGAGATCGGGCGCGCCCTGCGGAACGTGACGGATCGTCATCGCCTGCTCTGCGAAGGGCTTGGCGAGATCGGCGTAGATCGCTGCGGTCGAGAGACCATAGGGCGCGCCGTCCTCGTTCGAATAGGCATAGGTGACCGCGCCGACGCCCGAGAGGCGCATCGCCGCCATGCACATCGGGCAGGGGTGGCCGCTCGCGAAGACCGCGCAGCCGCCGAGGTCGGGCGAGCCGAGCGCGCGGCTCGCGGCGCGGAGCGCGCCGAGCTCGGCGTGGGCGGTCGGGTCGCCGGTCGCGAGAATCTCGTTGACGCCGGTCGCGATCACTGCGCCGTCCTTGACGACGACGGCGCCGAAGGGGCGGCCGCCTCGGTCTGCGTTGGCGCGCGCGAGGGCGATCGCTTCGGCGAGGAAGCGTTCCGTATCGTCCATAATCCGGCCTTTCCGCCTATTTCGCCGCCGCGGCATTCCATGCCGCGACCTTGGCGCGCGTGTCGCTGAGCATTTTGTCGAGCGCCCTGCGGTCATAGGCGGTGCCGCGCAGCACCACGGTGCGGATCGCGCGCGTCGCAGCGATGTCCTGAAGCGGGTTGCGGTCGAGGAGCACCAGGTCGGCGGCCTTGCCCGCCTCGACCGCGCCATAATGGTCGAGCTTGCCGAACCAGGCGGGACCGGCACGCGTTGCCGAAGCGAGCGCCTCTGCGGGCGTCAACCCCTTGTCGACGAAGATCGCCAGCTCCTGATGCAGCGCGATGCCCGGATAGTTGAACGAGTTGAGGAATCCCGCGTCGGTCCCTGCCATGATCGTCACACCCGCCTTTTGCAGCATCGGCAGCACCGATGCCTCATGTTCATATTCGGCGTGGCGCGCGGTGATTCCGGCGGCGTCGGCCTTGGCGGCGCGATCGACGCGCCACTGATAGGTCGCGCGCAGGCCGGGACCGATCAGGCCGAGATAGTCGTCGTTCTTGTGATCGTCCTGGTCGAGATAGGCGATGACACGGCTGCCGTTCAGCGTCGGGGTGACGAACACGCCCTTCGCCGCGAGCTTGCGATAGGCGGCCATCGCGGTGTCGGGGTCGAAGCCCGCGTCGATCCGGCGATAGGCTTCGGGCCGGTCGATGCGCCCGGCCGCGAAGTCGGCGGCGATCGCGGCTTCGTCCTTCACCCCGGCCTTATAGGCATAGCCGATATGCTCGATCGAGCTGATCCCAGCATCGACCGCCTGATCGACGGTCAGCGCGAGCGGGATATGGCCCGAGACGCGGAGCCCCGCCGCGCGCACCTTGCGGATCGCATAGAGGAAGAGATCGGGCTTCATCGTGCTATCGGTGATCTTGACGAAATCGACGCCGAGCCCCGTTAGCTTCGTCACGGCGGCATCGACATCGGCCTCCGACCCCGTTTCGATCGTGCCCTTCCAGACCGGTTTGATGCCCTCGATCTTGGGTCCCGAACTCAGCAGCGTCGGGCCGAACAGCTTGCCGCTCGCAATCTCGCCGCGCCACGCGAGCACATCGTTCGGCAGGTCGCCCGAGGCGTCGCGCACCGTCGTGATGCCGTGCGCGACATAGAGCGGCAGCAGCGCCTTATTCTCCTCTATGAGCGCCGGGCCACCGCCGAAATGGACGTGCATGTCCCAGAGGCCGGGGATCAGAAAGCGATTGCCGCCGTCGATCGTGCGCCCCGTGGTCCACGCCTTCGCGACCTCGGCGTCGCCGCCAACCGCGACGATCACATCGCCCCTGGTTGCGACCGCCTGATCGGCGATCAGCCGCGCGCCCGCGACATCGACGATCGTCGTGTGGCGGATGATAAGGTCGGCACGCTCCCTGGCGGCGGCGGACAGCGGTAGCAGCGAAAGCCCTGCGACAAGGACGGATACCAGCTTCTTCATGGCGTCGATTCCCGATGATTCAATGATCCAGTCCAGATAGAGCCATCACACATCATTCTCCAATGAGATGTTTAAATGCCTATCATTCAGGTTTAGGATGAAGACATGTTCGATCCGCGCCTGCTCCGCGCCTTTGTCGCGATTGCCGACACTCGCAGCTTCACGCAGGCGGCCGAGCGGCTGCACAGCACTCAATCGACGGTCAGCCAGCAGCTCGCGCGGCTCGAGCAGGCTGTGGGGCAGCCGCTGATCGACCGCGCGGCGCGGCCGGTTCGCCTCACCGCGCCGGGCGAGCGGCTGCTCGGCTATGCGCGCCGCATTCTGGCGTTGCAGCAGGAGGCGGAGACTTTGCTCGCTGACCGCGCCGGCACCGCGGCGATCCGCATCGGGGTTCCGGAGGATATTGTGACGTTGCCGATGAGCGAGATTTTCGCGCGCTTCGCCGAACGGCATCGCGAAGTGCGCCTCGACGTCACCACGGGGCTCAGCCGCGACCTCGACCGGCGCTTCCGCGCGGGCGAGTTCGACATCATCGTCGTCAAGGAAGCGGCGGCCAGCATGGACAATCGCGCGAGCTTTCCCGAGGACATCGGCTGGTTCGAAAGCGCCGAGCGCGCGCGGCAGTGGACCGACCCGATCCCCCTCGTGACCTTTCCGCCGGGCGGCCTCTATCGCGAGGCGATGTTCGAGCGGGTCGAGCGCGAGCGGCGAAGTTGGTATGTCGCCTTCACCGCGACCAGCCTTGCCAGCGTGCTGACCGCGGTCGAGGCGGGGCTCGGCCTGTCGCTCCTGCCGAAGCGAGCCGCGCCCGGTCAAAAGATACGGCCCTATGCCGGCTTCGGGGACGAGGCGGCGATGGTGGTTTCGGTCTATTCGTGGGAGACCTCGGGGCTGATCGGGCAGTTGATCGGCCTGATCCGGTCGGTTTTGCTCGATCGATACGAAGCGCTGCGGGGCCCTCCCGGACCGTGACCGGGCGGGTCCCGCATACCCCTTAATACCCAAAGATCGCCGGGCCCGCTCCATGATAGGGTGTGCTTTGCTCATTTGGGGAGGGACATGTCATGGGGCAGCGGGCGACAATGCGATCGACACGGCCGATGGGTGGACGATCTCCTGCTGCTGCCTCAAAGGCCGTCGCCGATCGCGGCGGGGCGGGGCTTGGCAATGCTGGCGTATCGCCGCCGCCGCGCCCGGCCGTCGTGCCGATCCCCAAGCCGGCGCTCGGTTCGCCCGCGCCATGGTTCAAGGCGCGGGTCCTCGACGGCAATCCGCAATATAGCTTCCATACTGTCGCCGGGCGCGTGGCTTTGCTCTTCTTCATGGGATCGGCGGGAGATGCCGCCGTGCGCGCGACGCTCGACCGGCTGCTCGCCGCCGCCGATCGCTTCGACGACAGCGCGTGCAGCTTCTTCGCCGTGACGCACGACCCCGAGGATGTGGCGACCGATCGGGTGCGGACCCGGATTCCCGGCATCCGGATCATCCTGGACGATGACCGCGCGATCGGCACTGCCTATGGCGCCTGCCGCGAAGGATCGGACGCCTATGATCCCTATGTCATGGTCCTCGACCGCCAGCTGCGCGTGGCGGGCCGCTTCCTGCTGCCGCGCGCGGCGGAGGCGTTGGCGCTTGTCGAGCGCCTGCTTGGCGAGGCCGCAGCCGACGATTGGGCGCCTGTGCTGCGTATTCCGCGCGTGTTCGACCGCGCGACCTGCCGGCGGCTGATCGAGCTGTACGACGCCGACGGCGGCAGCGATTCGGGCTTCATGCGCGAGGTCGACGGCAAGACGGTGCCGATGATCGATCATGGGCACAAGCGCCGGTCCGACTATACGATCAGCGATGACGCGCTGTGCCAGGCGCTCCGCGCGCGCGTCGGTGCGTGCGTGCGTCCCGCGATCCATCGGGCCTTCAATTTCGACGCGACGCGGATGGAGCGCTATATCGTTGCCTGTTACGACGCGGCGGTCGGGGGCCATTTCCGGCCGCATCGCGACAACACGACCAAGGGGACCGCGCATCGCCGCTTTGCGGTGACGATCAACCTTAACGATGATTTCGACGGCGGCGAACTGCGCTTTCCCGAGTTCGGCGCGCGCACCTATCGCGCGCCGCCCGGCGGCGCGATCGTCTTCGGCTGTGGACTCCTCCACGAGGCGACCCCCGTCACGCGCGGCCGGCGTTACGCCTTTCTGCCTTTTCTCTACGACGATGCCGCGGCCGCGCAGCGCGAAGCCAATAATATCTACCTCGGCGAGGGCGTCGGCGACTACCGGCCTGGATGATACAGCGTTGCGGCGCGTTGACCGGGTTCAAAGCTCGATCGAAATCTTCACATTCTGTACCTTGATCCCGGCGAGCGCCGCGATTCCGAGCTTGGCGGCGTAGATCATGATGCGCAGCCGTTGCTGGTTGGCGAGTCCCGCCGGAAGATCGCCGTTCTGCCACGCCGAAGGGATCAGCATGTCGGGTTCGTCGCGCGAAAAAGCCGCGGTCGCATCGCCCGCGACCAGCTCCACCTCGCTGATGCCGAGCGCCACCGCCAGGGTCTGCAGATTATTGTGGCGGGGCTGCGTCTTGCCCGACTCCCACGCCCAGATGGTCGGCCGGCTGAACCCGGTTCGCTCGGCAAGTTCGGAGCGGCTGAGGCCGCTTTGCTCGCGCAGGCGGCGCAGGCGCTTCGGCAGATTCTCGCCTGCATCGCCGCCGACGGGGCCGGCCGATGCGCTCATGCCCGATCTGCCGCATGCACGGTCGCGTCGGCGCCTGCCGGGACGATATTGTTGACACCCATCGACGCCCCCTGAAGCAACGCCTCTCCCCGTGGGCCGCTATGCAGGGAATCCCCGTTTTCCGCCATTCCCCGATGGGGACATAGGAGGGCCGGGATTTAGCGTGCGGCGTTCAAAAGGCGGTGCCGAAGGTGATCGAAAAGGTCTGCGACCGGTCGCCGGCTTGCCGCGCGACCGGTCGCGCGATGTTGAAGCGGAGCTTGCCGGCCGACACGTTGAACGACAGGCCGATGCCGACCGCCACGCGCGGTCTCGCCGCATTCCCGATCAGCAGTTCGCCCGGCAGCAGCTCCGATTTCTTCGCCCCGAAGACCGAGCCCGCATCGACGAAGAGGCTGGGCGAGACGCCGAATTTGTCGAACGCCCCATCGAGCCGCATCGAGATTTCGGCTCGTCCCACATAATAGGCGCGGCCGCCGATCGCGGTCGTCTGCCCCGGTGCCGCCGCGGTCGGGACGACCTTCGGCCCCAGCCCGCGCAGGTCGAAGCCGCGCATGCTGTTGCCGCCGATGTAGAAGCGGTCGAAGAGCGGAACGTCGCGGCCGCCGATCCCCTTCATATAGCCGCCCTCGAGCCCCAGCGCGACGTCGATGTTCCCGCTGAGGCGGCGGTGGAACGTGCCGCCTGCGCGCAGCCGGATATAGCGTGTCGTCCCGCCGGGTCCCGCGATATCTTCGGTGATGCGAAGCTGGAAGCCGCGCGTCGGATTGACCGCGCTGTCGCGCCGGTCGAGGCTGAGCGCGAGGCTGAAGACCGAGCTGGTCGAGCGGCCGATCGCATTGCAGAAGGGGCTGCCGTGCTGGCCGACGTCGCACAGCGCGTTCTTCTGGCGGATCAGGAAATCCTCGTCCGAGTAGCGATAGTTGGCCGCGATGCGGAAACCGCGGTCCAGCGACCGTCCGAGATAGAGGTTGATGCCGCGCGCCGTCTGCACGAACAGCGACGCCCGGATATGCTTGTCGAAACCCGCCGCCGTCGAACGCGAATAATAGAGGGTCGGGGCGAGAGCCAGCTTGCTGCCCATGAAGTTTCCGTCGGACAGGCCGAGCTCGACCAGCGTCTGGACCTTCGAATAGCGCGCCGACAGGCTGATGTCGCGCCCGGGGGCGCCGATGTTGGTGCGTGCGAGCTTGATCGAGCCGATCGGGCCCTCGATCGACGAATAACCGCCCGACAGCGCGAGCCCGCCGCGCGAGAGGGTAGCCAGCGACAACAGGTCGCCCTCGCGCGCCTGGCCGTCCGCTGCGGTGGCCTCGCTGCCGACGTCGAGATCGGGTGCCGGGGTGTCGCTCGCCGGTTCGTCGCCGTCGCGGTCGGGCGCGGTCGTCATCGGCTCGCCGGCCGCGTGGCGGACCGCACCGTCCGCCGTTCC
>NZ_JAYSAH010000010.1:0-39142 GCF_041916015.1 Sphingopyxis sp.
GCCGTTACCGGCGCGGGGGCCGGCGGCGGCGTGGCGGCGGCGACCTGCACCGGCTTGCGCCGCGGGCCGAGCTGGCCGCTCGGGAAGCGGCCGAAATGGGCGGCGGCGGCCTGCTGCGCCGGATTGAGCCGGTCCATCTGGACCAGATAGGGCAGGATATTCTGCGCGAGCGCGGGCGGCATCGTCGCGTTGACGATCTCGGTCGCCTCGCCGTCGCGGCCGTTCATCGCGAGGATCATCGCGCGTGTCCGCCAGGCGGCGCGGTCCTGCCCGCGAAGCTGCGGCGTGAGCAACTGCACCGCGCGATCAGCCTCGCCGCTGATCCCGAGCGAGATTGCGTAGCGGCGCGTCACCTCGTCATTGGGCGCGATCGACAGGGCAAGCTGATAGTCGCGCTGCGCCGCGTCCTGCTGGCCGAGCAGGTCGCGCGCGAGGCCCCGGTCGGCGAGAAAAAGGCGTTCTGGCGCGCCCAGAAGCTGCGCCTCGCCGAAATAGTCGAGCGCGCGCGTCGGGCTTTCCATATGGACCATCGCCGACCCGAGCGCCGCCTTGACCGCACCGTCGCGCGGGCTCGCCTGCTCGGCGCGGGTCAGGAAGCCGACCGCGGCGCGATAATCCTCGAGTTCGATCGAGGCGCGCCCGGCATCGAGCAGCGCGGGGGCATCATTGTTGTTGGTCGCAAGCCGCCCCAGCGCCGAGGACAGCAGCGCCCGCGCCGAGGTCCGGCGGTCCATCGCCGCCTTCGTCGCCGCGTCGGGCGCCGGTGCCTGCATCGCCTGAACGGGTCCGGCCAAAGGTCCGGCAAGCAGGCTCGTCAGCAGAAGCGCGCCGAAAGTCAGCGCCACAGGCCGGGCCCGGCGCGACCTGATGGTCGAGCCGAAGCGCCGCATTGCTTTTCGTGGCCGCAAGGGCAAGTCAAATCATCCCTTTTTCCGGCCTGCCCCAGCCGTCCGCACCCCGTTACTGATTATTCTGCCGACCGAGGAAGCGCGGGATATCGACCCCGTCTTCCTTTTCCGCGTCGCGGTCGGCCGCGGCCGAACCGCGCGACAGCCGCGACATGCGCTCGAACAGCGTGCCGCCGCCGAGCGCGCGCGCCGGGCTGTCCTCGACGGGCGCGGCTTGTGACGCGGCCGCGGGCTGATAGTCTCCCGATGCCGGCGCCTCGGGCTCGCTGAGAACGAGTTCGTCGGCAGTGTCGTCATAGGTCGCGGCGACCTCGGAAAGCTCCATCGGCTCCTCCTCGACCGCTTCCGCGGCGGGCGCCGCGAGCGCATCGCCGAGCGAGAAGCCGGGCGCGGGATCGTTGTCGGCCTCGACCGGGGCTTCGACCGGCGTTTCGGCCACGGCGGGCTGCTCGACCGGCTCTTCGACGACCGGCGCGGGCGCGGTGCTACGCGCCGGCTGGAACGAGAAGCTGCGCGTCGCGGGCGCGGCCTGCGCCGAGGTGTCGCCGGTGCCGTCGATGCCGGTCGCGACGACCGACACGCGAATCTTGCCGTCGAGGCTGTCGTTGAAGGCGCTGCCCCAGATGATATTCGCGTCGGGATCGACCAGCTCGCGGATGTGGTTCGCAGCCTCGTCAACCTCCATCAGGCGCATGTCCTCGCCGCCGGTGATCGAGATGATGACGCCCTTCGCGCCCGCCATCGACACGCCGTCGAGCAGCGGGTTGGCGATCGCCTTCTGCGCGGCTTCGAGCGCGCGGCCGTCGCCTTCGGCTTCGCCGGTGCCCATCATCGCCTTGCCCATTTCGCGCATCACACTGCGCACGTCGGCGAAGTCGAGGTTGATGAGCCCAGGCATGACCATCAGGTCGGTGATGCCGCGAACGCCCTGCTGGAGCACTTCGTCAGCCATGGTGAACGCTTCCTTGAAGGTCGTGTTCGGGTTGGCGACGAGGAAGAGATTCTGGTTCGGAATGACGATCAGCGTATCGACATGATCCTGCAGCTCGGCGATGCCGGCCTCGGCCGATCGCATGCGGCGGTTGCCCTCGAACATGAAAGGCTTGGTCACGACGCCGACGGTCAGGATACCGCGGTCGCGTGCCGCCTTGGCGATGACCGGCGCCGCACCGGTGCCGGTGCCGCCGCCCATGCCCGCCGCGACGAAGCACATATGCGCGCCGTTCAGCGCTTCCTCGACCTGCGCGATGCTTTCCTCGGCCGCCGCGCGGCCGACCTCGGGCCGCGAGCCCGCGCCCAGTCCCTGGGTGATCTGCGTCCCCAGCTGGATGCGCCGTTCGGCCGGCGAGGCGTTCAGCGCCTGCGCGTCGGTGTTCGCGACGACGAAATCGACCCCCTCGACGTGAGCGGCGATCATGTTGGCGATGGCATTGCCCCCCGCGCCGCCGACCCCGATGACCGCGATGCGCGGCTTCAGCTCATCGACCTGCGGCGGGCCAATATTGATGCTCATCCACTAATCTCCCTGCGGCGGCGGACCAGCGCCGCGTCCCTCACCTTGCGACCCTGCCGGACGTCAGTCCCACCGTCCGGCGCTTGGCTACCGCATTGCACTATTGTGACCGCGGAATCACCCAAAAAATTAACCTTTTCGTTGCCTGCCGGCTAAAAACTGCTTTTCAGCGCCGCCATCAACCGGTTGATGATGCCGGAGCTCTTTGGACGGTAAACATCCTGCGCCATCATCGGCAGATCGCGGAGGTCCACCGGGTCCGACGCGGCATAGAGAACCAGACCCGCGAGCGTCGCGAAAGCGGGGCCGCCGTGCGCATCGGGCAGGCCGTGCAGCCCGCGCGGTCGCCCGACGCGCGCCGCGCGGCCGAGCGCGCTCTGCGTATAATCGGCGATGCCCTTGAGGTCCGCGCCGCCGCCGACGAGCACGACCTGACGCCCGACGGGACCGACGAAATGCAGGTCCTTCAGCGTCCGGCCGATCTCGCCCATCATCGCGTCGAGCCGCTGGCGGATCACCGCCACCAGCTGCGCGCGGGTGATGCGCGGCGAATCGCTGCCCGCCGGCGCGCCGGGGTCGAGCTCGATGATCTCGTTATTGTCGCGCGGGCTCGCCGAGGCCGAGCCGTAGAAGCTCTGGAGCCGCTGTGCCTGGCTGCGGCGGATGCCGAAGGCCGAGGCGATGTCATCAGTAATGTCGCTGGCGCCGAAGGGCAGCGATGCCATCTCGACTAGCATGCCTCCCGCATAGAGCGAGACGGTCGTCACCGCCGCCCCGAGCTCGACCAGCGCAACGCCGAGGTCGCGCTCCTCGTCCGACAGGCAGGCGAGCCCCGCCGCGATCGGCGAGGCGACGACCGCGTTCACGTCGAGATGCGCCTGGCGGACCGCGGCCTCGAGGTTCCGGACCGGCGCGCCGTCGGCCATGATGATATGAATATCGACGCCAAGCCGGTCGGCGTGGAGCCCGATCGGGTTCTTGACCCCGTTCAGCCCGTCGAGCGTGTAGAGCGCGGGCTGGGCGTGGAGGATCATCCGGCCTTCGGGGTCGATCCCCGCACGGCCCGCCGCGAGCAGGTCGTCGATATCCTCCTGCTCGATCCGGTGGCCGCCGAGTTCGCTCTCGATCGGCGCGACGTCGCTCAGCAGGCTGCCCGCCGAAAAGCCGACCCACACATCGTCGATGTTGAGCCCCGCGATCCGCTCGGCCTGCTCGATCGCCTCGCGCACGACATGCTCGGTCTGCTCCATGTCGGCGACATAGCCGCGCTGGACGCCGCGGCTTTCGCGCTGGCCGGTGCCGAGGACATGAAGCTGGCCGTCGGCCGCCTGTCCCGCGATCAGCGCGCAGACCTTCCACGACCCGACATCGAGCGCGGTGATGATCTTTTCGATCCGCGGCGGCGGCATCGCTTACCCCTTCTCCGCCGCGCTGGCGGCGGCAACGGCATCGGCGGCGTCGCGCGCGTCGTCGAGCTTTGCGGGCGCGACCTGTCCCTCGTGCGGCAGGCGCAGCACGAAGCGGGTGGGATCACGCATGTCGAAGCGCAGGATGCCGCGGCCGAGCAGCCGGTTGGCGCCGTCCATATGCGCGAATTTGGCGAGCGCCGCCTTCGCCTCGGGCTCGCCTTCGGGAAGCGACAGCGTCTCGCCGCTGCGGAAACGAAGGTCCCAGCGGCGGTTGCCGACCCAGGTCGCCCCGGCGAGCAGTTCCTTGAGGCTGCTCGCCTCGGCGAGCAGGCGTTCGAGGTCCTGCGCGCGCTGGTTGGCGCGCGGACCGATGACGAGCGGCAGGTCGGGCATCGTCGCGACGCTTACGGGTTCGAGCACGACGCCCTTTTCGTCGATCAGCGACAGGCGATTGTTGTGCTGCCAGATCGCGGCGGGCGAGCGTTCGACGATGTCGACGACGAGCGTATCGGGCAGGCGGCGCGAGACGCGCGCGTCCTTGATCCAGCCGTACTGCATCAGGTCGTGGCGCACATCCTCCAGATCGACCGCGGCCATCGAGCGGTCTTTCTGCGCGAGCGCGATGTCGTAGACCTTGAGCCGGTCGATGCGGTCGGCGCCGACAACCTCGACCTTCTTGACCTGAAACCCTGCGCGGCCGACCGCCTGCGCATATTCCTCATGGATCTTCGCGGTGACCCCGGTCGCGTGCGCGGCGAGCGCTATCACGGCGGCGAGGCCGACGCCGATGGTCCAGTTGGCCATTCGCTGCAACGTCGCCGGACGGACCGGCAGCGCGTTGATCACCGCGTTGAGCCGCGATTGCTGAACCTTCCGCCGCTTCTTCGGCGCCCGCGCGGGGCGCCGCGGCGGCGCCTTGCCACGCTTGATCCGCGTGCTGCTCATAGGGCCTCCTCCACGATGCGTTCGACAAGCTCGGCATAATCCATGCCGATCGCGCGCGCCTGTTCGGGGACGAGGCTGAGCGGCGTCATGCCGGGCTGGGTATTGACCTCAAGCAGGAAGATGCCCGCAAGGCCATGCTCGTCGTCCCAACGAAAATCGGAGCGCGACGCCCCCCTGCAGCCGAGCAGGCGGTGCGCCTCGACCGCGAGACCCTTCATCCGCTCTGCGACATCGGCGGGGACGGCGGCGGGACAGACATGCTCGGTCAACCCTTCGGTATATTTGGCGTCATAATCATAGAACCCCGATTTCACGCGCAATTCGGTGACGCCGAGCGCCTCGTCGCCGAGCACCGCGACAGTCAGTTCGCGGCCTTTGATGAAGGGCTCGGCGAGCAGGCGGTCGAACTCCTGCCATGGGCCGACGGCGTCGCGCGCGATCGGGTTGCCGTAGTTGCTGTCGTCCTTGACGATCGCGACCCCGACCGACGAGCCCTCGTTGACGGGCTTCAGGACATAGGGGCGCGGCAAGGGATCGACTGAAAACAGGCTTTCGCTGTCGACCATCGTCCCCGTCGGCATGGGTACACCATGCGGCACGAGGGCCTGCTTCGTCAATTCCTTGTCGATCGCGATCACCGAGGTGACGAGCCCGCTGTGGGTGTATTTGAGGCCCATCAGGTCGAGCATCCCCTGCACCGTCCCGTCCTCGCCGGGAACCCCGTGGAGCGCGTTGAAGACGACATCGGGCTTCGCCTCGGCCAGCCGCTGCGCGACGTTGCGGTCCATGTCGATGCGCGTGACCCTATGCCCGCGCGATTCGAGGGCGTCCGCGATGCCCTTGCCGCTCATGAGCGACACTTCGCGTTCGGCGGACCACCCACCCATCAGGACAGCGACATGCCACGGACCCCGGCTCATTCGGGCTTACCCACGCGTTGAATCTCCCATTGCAGTTCGATGCCGCTCTTGGCTTTCACCCGGCGGCGGACTTCCTCGCCGAGCGCCTCGATATCGGCGCTCGTCGCAGCGCCGGTGTTGATGAGGAAGTTGGTGTGCTTCTCGCTGACCTGCGCCCCGCCGACCGAGAAACCGCGGCACCCCGCCTCGTCGACGAGTTGCCACGCCTTGTGCCCATCAGGATTCTTGAAGGTCGAGCCGCCGGTCTTGGAACGCAGCGGCTGCGAGGCTTCGCGGCTCGCCGAGATTCGGTCCATTTCGGCCTGAATGCCGGCGGGTTCGCCGGTGCGGCCACGGAAGGTCGCACCGATCACCACCGCGCTTTCGGGCAATTCGCTGTGGCGATAGGTGTAGCCGAGGTCGGCAAGCGGCAGCATGCGGCGCTCGCCCGACCGCAACACCACCTCAGCCTCGACCAATATGTCCTTGACCTCGCTGCCATAGGCGCCGCCGTTCATGCGGACGAAGCCGCCGACCGTGCCGGGGATCGAGCGCAGGAATTCCAGCCCCGCGATCCCCGCGTCGCGCGCGGTCGAGGAGACGAGGATGCCCGACGCGCCGCCGCCGCAGCGCAGCGTCGTCGCATCGATCGCCTCGACCTTGGCGAAGGCCTTGCCGAGCCGGACGACGACGCCCGGAAAGCCGCCATCGCGGACGATCAGGTTCGAGCCGAGCCCGAGCGCCATGACGGGCATGGCGGGGTCGAGATCGCGGAGAAAGTCTGCAAGGTCGCTGGCGTCCTTGGGCTCGAACAGCCAGTCGGCCGGGCCGCCCGATTTGAACCAGACGAGCGGCGCAAGCGGAGCGTTCGGGGTCAGCTTGCCGCGGACGTTTTCAAATGCCGTTTGCCCTGAGCTTGTCGAAGGGCCGTTCTTCCTTTCTTCCGTCGCCGAAGAAAAGGTCGGTCCTTCGACAGGCTCAGGACGAACGGTTTTGGGGTCGGACGTCATGCCTGCCCCTCCACCGCGCTCGCCAGACCCGCCGCCATCTTGGTGATGTCGCCGGCGCCGAGACAGATGATCATGTCGCCCGCGTCCAGCGTTCCGGCACGGATCGCATCGGCAATCATCGCCGCAAGCGCGCCGGCATCGGCAACGGTCGAGGCATGACGATGGCCGCGATCGCGCAGGCCCTGTGCCAGCGCGTCCGACGATATGCCCTCGATCGGGCTCTCTCCCGCCGCATAGACCGGCAACGCAAGCACCATGTCGGCGTCGTTAAACGCCTGCTGGAAATCGTCCATATGATCGCGCAGCCGCGTGAAGCGGTGCGGCTGGACGACGCCGACGACGCGCCCAGCCCCGGCGCCTTCACGCGCGGCCGAAAGGACGGCGCGGATTTCGACGGGGTGATGGGCGTAATCGTCGATGACGGTCACGACGCCTCCGCCGGCAGCGATCTCGCCAACCTTGGTGAAGCGGCGCTTGACCCCGGCAAAGCCGTTGAAGCCCGACGCGATCTTGTCGTCGCCGACCCCCATGTGGAGCGCCACCGCAATCGCCGCGAGCGCATTCTGCACATTGTGGCGGCCCGACATCGGCAGGTGGATGCCCGGAATCGTCCGGCTGTTTCCGTCGCGGTCGCGCACCACGACGTCGAAGCGGTTGCCGTCGGGGCCCGGCGCCACATTGGTCCCGCGCACGTCGGCCTGCGCCGAAAAGCCGTAAGTCACGATCCGGCGGTCGCGGATGCGCGGGATGATCGCCTGCACCTCGGGATGGTCAAGGCAGAGCATCGCGGCGCCGTAGAAGGGCACATTCTCGATGAACTCGACGAAGGCGTCCTTGATCGCGTCGAAGCTGCCATAATGGTCGAGATGTTCGGGATCGATGTTGGTGACGACCGCGATCGTCCCGTCGAGGCGCAGGAAGCTGCCGTCGCTCTCGTCGGCCTCGACCACCATCCAGTCGCTGGCGCCGAGACGCGCATTCGAGCCGTAATTGTTGATGATGCCGCCGTTGATCACGGTCGGGTCGATCCCCCCCGCGTCGAGCAACGCCGCAACGAGGCTCGTCGTCGTCGTCTTGCCGTGCGTCCCCGCGATCGCGACGGTCGATTTGAGGCGCATCAGCTCGGCGAGCATTTCGGCGCGGCGGACGATGGGGATGCGGTGCGCGAGCGCGGCCTCGACCTCGGGATTGCCGCGCTTGACCGCGGTCGAGGTAACGACGACCGCGACCCCCTCGACATTCGCGGCTTCATGCCCGATCGCGACCTTGATCCCGCGCTTGCGGAGTCCCTCGACGACATAACTATCGGCAATGTCGCTGCCCTGCACCTGATAGCCGAGGTTGTGCATCACCTCGGCGATCCCCGACATGCCGATGCCGCCGATGCCGATGAAGTGGATGATGCCGATATCGGTCGCGACGCCGCGCATCAGGCGTCTCCCGCGCGGGTCGCGGCGATACTGCCGGCAACGGCGGCGCGCGCCGGGGCGCCGACGCGGATCACGTCCATCATCGGCGGCGCGGCGAAGGATTCGACAAGATCGGCAAGGTCGCGCGTCGCATCGGGGAGCCCGCAGCCCGCGGCGCGCTCGGCCGCCTCTTCGAGCGCACCGGGTTCGAGCGCCATGCGCTGGATATGCTTGGCGACCTCGGCGGCGGTGAAGTCGGGCTGCTGGAAGGAAATTGCCCCGCCCGCCTCGACGAGATCGACGACATTATAGGTCTGATGATTATCCATCGCGTGCGGATAGGGGACGAAGATCGCGGGCCGCCCGGCGCAGGCGAGTTCGGCGACGGTCGAGGCGCCCGCGCGCGCGATCACCAGATGCGCCCAGCGGAGGCGTTCGGGAAAATCGGCGATGTACGGCGCGCATTCGGCGGCAACGCCGAGCTCGGCATATTTGCCGCGCACCGTTTCGAGATCGGCCTCGCGGCACTGCTGCACGACCTGCAGCCGGTCGAGCAAGGCGCGCGGCAGCATCGCGATCGCGGCGGGCACGACGTCGCTCAGCACCGTGGCGCCGAGGCTGCCGCCGACCACGAGCAGGCGAAAGATGCCGTCCTCGGGCAGCGGCGGGAAGCCGTCGTCGCGGATCGCGACGATCTCGTCGCGCACCGGGTTGCCGGTGATGTGCAGCTTCGCCTCATGGCCAGCGGGAAAGCGCTGGATATTGCGATAGGCGACCGCGACCGCATCGACGCGCGGTGCCATCATCCGGTTGACGCGGCCGAGCACGGCATTCTGCTCGTGGATCACGCGCGGGCGCTTCGTCGCGCCCGCCGCGAGCAGGCTCGGCAGCGAAGGATAGCCGCCGAAACCGACGACGACCGCGGGGTCGAAACTGCGGATCAGGTCGATCGCCTGCCGCCGCCCCTTGCGGATCGCGAGCGCGGCCTTGAGCCAGCCGATGGGGCCGCCCTGCACCCGCCCCGCGGGCAGCACATGCGTTTCGAGCTCGGCGGGGGCGCCCGGAATCTTCAGGCCGCGGTCGTCGCTGACCAGCGCGACGCGGTGTCCGCGCGCGATCAATTCGCCCGCGAGGGCATAGGCCGGCAGCATATGACCCCCCGTCCCGCCGGCGGCGAGCAGGAAGTGGCGCGTTGCTGTCATGGGAGAGCGCTCATTTCTTGTTCCAGTTTCGGGTCATCGACACCCGAGCCGCATAGGGGTTCCGCCGGGTCAGCGACAAGAGCAAACCCATGCCGATCGACAAGGCGATGAAGGAGGAACCGCCATAGCTGATGAAGGGCAAGGTCATCCCCTTCGACGGAAAGAGCTGGGTGTTCACCGCCATGTTGATCGTCGCCTGTCCGCCGAACTGCGCGATCAGCCCCGCGACCGCGAGGATCAGGAAGCTGTCCTCCTCGTCGAGCAGGCGGACGAGGACGCGGACGATGATCGCAAGGAACAGCACCGCGATCGCGATGCAGGCGATGATCCCGAACTCCTCGCCGATGACCGAGAAGATATAGTCGGTGTGTGCCTCGGGCAGCTTGAACTTGGCGAGGCCGGCGCCGGGACCCGTGCCGATCAGCCCGCCCGCGGTGATCGTCGCGTGGGCGCGGTCCTCCTGAAAGCTGTCGCCTTCGCCGAACAGCCAGCTGTTGATGCGCTGGTGCGCGACCGAGTAAGTGAAATAGGCGACGACGAGCCCCGCGAGCCCGCCTGCGGCGAGGACACCGATGATCCGCATCGAAAGCCCCGCGACCATCACCAGCACCAGCCAGGTGCCGATGAAGATAATCGTCTGCCCGAGGTCGGGCTGGCCCATCAGCAACACGCCGATGATCCCGGTGAGCACGAAGGACAGCGGCACGACGGGCAGCGTCTGGTCGTGCAGGCGCAGCGAGAGAATCCACGCCAGCGACACCGCGAAGAAGGGTTTCAGAAACTCCGACGGCTGGAGGCGGAAGACGCCGCTGCCGATCCAGCGCTGCGCGCCGTTCACCGAGGTGCCGATCAGCGGCACCAGGAACAGCAGGAAGAGGAAGGTGATGGTGCCGTATATGGCAAACCGCCGCGCCTGCGCCTTGGGCAGCATCGACACGCCCAGCATCACCGGCACGCCGACGATCACCCACATGAGCTGGCGATAGAAATAATAGAGCGGGTCGAGACTCGCGGTGGTCGTCGACAATTTCTGTGCCGCGACCGGGGACGCCGCCGCGACCGCCACCAGCCCGACCGCGATCAGCATCGAGACGAGCAGCAGCAGCACCCGGTCGATTTCCCAGAACCAGAGGCCGAGCGGGGTGCGGTCGGCGCGGCTGAGGCGCGGGCCGCGCCGCTTCGCGGTGCGCGTGGTCGCGGCGATGACCGGCCGTTCGGTCGCGTCCATATTGTTCGTCCCCCCGCTCATGTCGTCATCCATGCTCCAGCGCCCGGACAAGATCGCGGAACGCATCGCCGCGCTGCTCATAATCTCTGAACTGGTCGAACGACGCGCAGGCAGGTGACAGCAGGACAATATCGCCCGGCCGGGCCGCCGCTGCCGCGTGCGCGACCGCGGTCGCGAGGTCGCCGGAGCGATCGACGGGGATCGCATCGCCGATCTCGGCCGCGAAACCCTCCATCGCCTCGCCGATCAGATAGGCGCGCTTCACATTGGGGAACCAGGGGCGGCACGCGCCGAGCCCGTCGCCCTTCGCCTGCCCCCCGGCGATCCAGTGCAGACGCTGGTCCGGCGCCGGCGGGAAAGCCGCCAGCGCCGGTGCAGCGGAAGCCGCGTTGGTCGCCTTGCTGTCATTATACCAGCGGGCGCCAGCGGCTTCGCCGACCCATTCCATGCGATGCGGGAGCGCCTTGTAGGTCGCGAGCCCGCGTTCGATTTCTTCGTCGTTCAACCCCAGCGTGCGGCAGACGGCGATCGCGCAAACGGCATTCTGCGCGTTGTGCGGCCCCTGCAGCGCAGGCCAGCGCGCCTGATCGGCGGGATCGATATCCTTGGCCGAGACGCGGTGAAGACGGTGGTTGATGCGCCCCGCGATCATCTTCGACGGGTCGTCATCGACCGCGACGATCGCGACCTGATCCTGATGCTGCAACGAAAACAGCCGCGCCTTCGACGCCGCATAGCCGGCAAAGCCGTCGTAGCGGTCGAGATGGTCGGGCGTCAGATTGGTCAGCACCGCGATGTCGCAGGCGAGGCTGTGCGCGAGGTCGATCTGGTAGCTCGACAGTTCGAGCACATAGACGCCGCCCTCGGGGAGCGGGTCGCGACTGAGGATCGGCAGGCCGATATTGCCGCCCATCAGCGTCGGCACCCCTGCGCTTTCGAGCATATGGGTGACGAGCGCGGTGACGGTCGATTTGCCGTTGGTGCCGGTGATGCCGACGACCTTGTGCGGCGGCAGGTCGGCGCGCGCCTCGGCGAACAGCTCGACATCGCCGATCACCGGCACATGCGCCTCGCGCGCGTGCGCGGCGATCGGGTGGCGGTTGAGCGGCACGCCGGGCGAGACGACGACGCCCGCGAAGCCCACAAGATCGATTTCGAGCGGATCGCCGATATCGGCGTTCAGCGCCATCGCCTCGTCGCGCGCGCTCTCGCGATCGTCCCACGCGGTGACGCCCGCGCCGCTGGCGACGAGTGCCTCGACGGTCGCCAACCCCGAGCGCGCCAGTCCCAGCACCGCATAGCGGCGACCGGCAAAGGCGCGCGCGGTGATCACCGCAGCTTGAGCGTCGCGAGCCCCGCGAGCGCGAGGACGATCGAGACGATCCAGAAGCGGATGACGACGGTCGATTCGGGCCAGCCGAGCTGCTCGAAATGATGATGGATCGGCGCCATGCGGAAGACGCGCTTGCCCGTCCTCTTGTACCAGAAGACCTGGATGATCACCGACAGCGCTTCGACCACGAACAGCCCGCCAATGAGGACGAGAACGAGCTCATGCTGCGCCGTCACCGCCATCGTCGCGAGCGCGCCGCCGAGCGCGAGGCTGCCGGTATCGCCCATGAACACCGCGGCGGGCGGCGCGTTGAACCACAGAAAGGCCAGGCACGCGCCGATGATCGCCGCAGCAAAGATTGCCAGCTCGCCCGCGCCGGGCACGTGCGGAATGCCTAGGTAGCCCGCGAACTTCACGTTGCCCGACAGATAGACGATGACGAGAAACGCCAGGCTGGCGATCATCACCGGGAAGGTTGCGAGCCCGTCAAGCCCGTCGGTCAGGTTCACCGCATTGCCGAAGCCCACGATCAGCACCATCGCGAAGACATAATAGAGCGGCCCCATCGGGACATAGAGATTGCTGAAGAAGGGCAGATAAAGGTCGGTGCCGGTGCGCGAGACGATCAGCAGCACTGCGACCGCCGCGATGACGAATTCGATGAGCAGCCGCACGCGCCCCGGAATCCCGCGATGGCTGGCCTTGGTCACCTTGTCGAGATCGTCAAGGAAACCGACCGCCGCGAAGCCGCCGGTGACGAAGAGGCAGGCCCAGACGAAGCGGTTCGACAGGTCCATCCACAGCAAGGCCGAGATCATCAGCGAAATGAGGATCATCAGCCCGCCCATCGTCGGCGTGCCCTTTTTGGCGAGGTGGCTTTGCGGGCCGTCGTCGCGGATCGGCTGCCCCTTCCCCTGCCGCATCCGCAGCATCAGGATGAAGCGCGGCCCGATCCACAGGCCGATGATCAGCGCGGTCGCGACCGCCGCCCCCGAACGGAAGCTCAGATAGCGGATGAGGTTCAAAACCCCCGGAAAGCCAAGCCATTCCGCCAGCCAGTACAGCATCAATAGTCCCCATTGGTCAGCGCCGTCACGACATGCGACAGGCCGACGCTGTTCGATCCCTTGACCAGCACCGTATCGCCGGGCCGGATCACATCCTTCAGCCGCGCGGTGGCGGCGGAGTGGGCGGCCACATGCTCGAAATCGATCCGCCCCTCAAGCGCTTTGGCGAGCGGCGCCATCTCTTCGCCGACAAGCAGGGCGAATTGCACCCCGGCCGCGACGAGCGGAGCGGCAAGCGCGGCATGATAGGCCTCGCCGTCGGGCCCGAGCTCCTTCATCGCGCCGAGAATCGCGACCTTCCGCTCGCCGGATTCGGCCGCGAGCTGACCGATCGTCGCCGCCATCGAGGCGGGGTTGGCGTTATAGCTTTCGTCGATGACGAGGATATGCCCGCCGGCCACCGCGACCCGGTGCCGCGCGCCGCGCCCCGCAAGCCCGCCCATCTCCGCGAAGGCGAGTCCCGCCGCGGGCAGGTCGCCGCCGACCGCCTTCACCGCCGCGAGCACCGCCATCGCGTTCGAGACCCAATGCGCGCCCGCCTGCGCGATGGTGAAGCAGAGCAAGGCGTCCTGAACCTGCGCGGTGACGAGCGAGCCGCCCTGCCCGTCGGGCAGCCAGTCGACCGCGCGGACATCGGCGCCCTCGCCCAGCCCGAAGCTGACGAGATGCGCCGCATGCTGTTCCGCCTTGGCGCGGAGCCGCGCATAATGCGGGCTGTCGAACGGCAGGATCGCGGTGCCGCCGGGCTCCAGCCCCTCGAAAATCTCGCCCTTCGCATCGGCGATCGCCTCTTCGCTGCCGAAATATTCCATATGCGCGGGCGCAATGGTGGTGACGATCGCGACGTGCGGGCGCACCATGCGGGTCAGCGCGGCCAGCTCGCCCGCATGGTTCATCCCCATCTCGAACACGCCATAATCGGCGGTCGAGGGCATGCGCGCGAGACTCAGCGGCACGCCGACATGGTTGTTATAGCTCTTGACCGAACGATGCGCCTTGCCGGGGCGGAAACGGTCGAGCGCGGCGAACAGCGCCTCCTTGGTCCCGGTCTTGCCCGCCGATCCGGTGACGCCGACGATCCGCCCGTGGCTGCGCGTGCGCGACGCGGTGCCAAGCGCATCGAGCGCTGCGACGCTGTCGGCGACGCGGACGTGCGGGAAATCGATGTCGGTCTCGCAGATGATGCCCGCGGCCCCCGCGACGATCGCCTTGTCGATGAACTGGTGCCCGTCGGCGACCTCGCCCTTCATCGCGATGAACAGGTCGCCCTTCATCACTTCGCGCGAATCGAAGGCAACGCCCTGCACGGTGAAGTCGGCGCTGGCGGTGCCGCCCGTAGCCGAAGCGATGGCGCGCGCGGTCCAGAGCGGGTTCATGCCGCCGCCTCGCGCACCACCGCGACGTCATCGAAGGGAATCACGCGCATAGCATCGCCGCGCCCGACGATCTGGCCCTGCTCATGCCCCTTCCCCGCGATGCAGACGATATCGTCGGCGCGCGCTTCGGCGATCGCGGCGGCGATCGCGGCGCGGCGATCGCCGATGACCCGTGCGTCCGGTGCGCCTTCGGCAATTGCCGCGCGGATGAGCGCGGGGTCTTCGCCGCGCGGATTATCGTCGGTGATAATGGTGATATCGGCCTTTGCCGCCGCGACCCGCCCCATCTCGGGCCGCTTCGCCTGGTCGCGGTCGCCCCCGGCGCCGAACACCAGGATCAGGCGGCCGCGCGCGTGCGGGCGGAGCGCGTCGAGCGCCGCCTCGATCGCGTCGGGCGTATGGGCATAATCGACATAGACCGGCGCGCCGGTCCGGGTAATCGCGGCGCGTTCGAGCCGCCCGCGCACCGGCTGGAGCCGCGCGAGATTGGCAAGCGTCTGCGCCACGTCGCCGCCGGTCGCGATCACCAGCCCCGCCGAGACGAGCGCGTTCGCGACCTGATAGGCGCCGATCAGCGGAAGATTGATCTTGTGCACAAGGTCACCCGCCGCGATGACGAGCGACTGACCAAGCTGGGTCGGCGCGCGCGACACGAGGCGGAGCGTTTCGCCCTTCGTCCCGACGGTCAGCAGCCGCACGCCGCGCGCCTCGACCGCGTCGATCACGGGCGCGGAATAGTCGTCGTCGGCCCAGACCACCGCCGCCCCCTCCGGTTCGACCACGTCGGTGAACAGCCGCAGCTTGGCCCGAAGATAGGCCTCCATCGTGCCGTGATAGTCGAGATGGTCGTGGCTCAAATTGGTGAAGGCGGCCGCCTTCACTTTCAGCCCCTCGGTGCGATACTGGTCGAGCCCGTGGCTCGACGCCTCGAACGCCGCATGGGTGACGCCCTCGGCGGCGAGCCCCGACATGTTCGACAGGAAGGTGACGATATCGGGGGTCGTCAGCCCGGTCGAGGCACTGTCCTGCGAGGTCGTGATGCCAAGCGTGCCGATCGACGCGGCATGAAACCCCGCCATCCGCCAGAGCTGGCGCGTCATCTCGACCGTCGAGGTCTTGCCGTTGGTGCCGGTGACGGCAACGCAGGTCGCGGGAAAGCGGTGGAAGAAGCGCGCCGCGATATGCGCGAAGGCGCGTCGCGGGTTGGCGTCGGCGATATGCACCGCACCTGCGACCCTGGCCTCGGGCCGCGCGACGACCGCGATCGCGCCCGCCTCGACCGCGGCGGCGATGAAGTCCTCGCCATTGAATTTTTCGCCGACGAAGGCGCCGAAGATCGTGCCCGGCGCGACCTTGCGATGGTCGATCGCGAGCCCGGTCACCACCGGGCCGGCGTCAGCGGCATCCGCGATATCGAGGAGCGCCGAGAGACGCATCAATCCTCTTTCCCGCCCTTCCACAGCAGCGGGGTCAGTTCGGACACATCGACGTCGCGGCTTTCGTCGGGGAAGACGCCGAGCATCGGGCCGGCGCGCATCACGACCTTCTTGACCACAGGCGCGGCGGTCCAGCCCGCGGTGCGCTGGCCGGAGCTGAAGGCATTGCCCTTGGGCTCATCGACCATCACCAGAACGACGTAGCGCGGATTGTCCATCGGGAAGGCGGCCGAAAAGGTCGAGACGAGCGAGTGGCGGCGATAGCCGCCGACGCCCGGCTTTTCGGCGCTGCCGGTCTTGCCGCCGACGCGGAAGCCCGGCGCGTCGGCCTGGCGCCCCGTGCCGTCCGAGACGATCAGGCGCAGCAGCTGGCGCATCCGCGCGCTGGTCGAGGCCTTGAACACGCGGTGGCCCTGCGGCGGCGCCTTGTCGCCGAGCTTGACCAAAGTCGCCGGGCGCCAGATGCCGCCGTTGACGAGCGCTGCATAAGCGCTCGCGAGATGAAGCGGCGTCACCGCGATGCCGTGACCATAGGCGGTCGTCATCGTCGACAGCCGGCCCCATTCGCGCGGCCACAGCGGGAAGGCGCGCTCCTTGAGCTCGATCTCGGGCCGCTTGTTGAACTGGAGGCTGCGGAACAGCGCCTCCATCTTCTCGCGCCCGAGCTGATCGGCGATCTGCGCGGTCACGATGTTCGAGCTGTGGATCAGCGTCTCCGGGACGTTCAGCCAGCGCCCCATATTGTGCGAATCGCGAATGTGAAACCCGGCGACCGCGAGCGGATGGGTCGCGTCGTACCGCTTCGCCATGCTGGTAACGACGCCGTTGTCGATCGCGGCGCCGATCGACAGCGGCTTGAAGGTCGATCCGAGCTCGTAGAGATTATAGGTGACGGCATTGCGGCGCCCGGCCGCATCCTCGGGGACGAGCTTGTTCGGGTTGAAGGTCGGGAGCGAGGTCATCGCCAGCACCTCGCCCGTGTGAACGTCGAGGATGATCCCCGCGCCGCCGATCGCCTCGAGGTTGGTCACCGCGTTCGACAGCTCGCTTTCGAGCACGCCCTGCACGCGCGCGTCGATCGACAGCGCAAGCGGCTCGCCGCGCGTCGCCTTGTCGGTGAGTTGCTTGTCGAAGGCGCCCTCGACCCCGGTAACGCCCCGTCCCTCGGCATCGGTGAAGCCCAGGACCTGCGACGCGAGGCTGATCTGCGGATAGAGCCGCTCCTTCTCGCGCGGGAAATCGAAGCCGATGTCGCCGATCGCATTCACCGCCGCGACCTGATCGGGCAGCGCGCGGCGGCGGATATAGGTCGGCTTGGAGCCCGACAGCTTCGCGACGAATTCCTCGCGCGGGGTATCGGGGAAGATCTTGACCAGTTCGTCGGCCAGATATTGCCGGTTGTTGAGCAGCTTCGACGGGACGACACGGATCGAATAGCCGTCGATCGTGCGCGCCAGCGGCACGCCGTTGCGGTCGACGATGTCGGCGCGCGCGGGAACGAAGGTCGCGGCGCCGTGATTGTTGCCCGACGAGGTGTCGAACAGCGCGAAATAGAGCAGCCGCACCGAAACGAGGAAAAAGGCCGCCATGAACAGCAGCATCAGCATCATCAGACGCTGCTGCGCGGTCAGCAATATCTGCTGCCGCACCCCTGCGGTTCGCACCCGGGTCGGACGGACGACCAGCGTGTTCATCGGGCGGACTTGCCTCCCGCCGCTTCGCGCGCCGCGGCGCGCTTGAGATCGGCCAGCGTCGATTCGGCGAGCAGCTGGTCCTCGATCATCTTGAGCTGCTCGCGGCGGCGGGTCGGCGCCATCCGCGGCGGGCTGTCGCTGCGGACGCCGGTTTCGGCCTGCGCGAGCACGACCGGCTTGGCGGCGGGCTTCGGAGTTGGCTTGGCGGCGACGGCCTTTTCGGCGGCCGGCTTCGCGGCGGGCTCGGGCGCGGCGGCCGGGCTTACCCCAACCGGGCTCACCATCGCCATCAGCACCGGCGCGACCTCGTTGGCGCCGCGCGCGCGCGGCAGGCCGTCGAGCGAGGCGAGCTGGCGCTCGCTCTCCAGATATTGCGAGGCCGACGGCGCCGAATAGCCGAAGCTGTCGGCGTTCCATTGTTCGAGCTGGCGCATCGAGGCGCGCACCGCGAGTTCGGATTCGAGATAGCGGATGTTCGCCTGCGTCCGGTCGATCTGCCGCTCGATCCGCGTGAGTTCGCTGCGCGTCGCCGCGACCTTGAGCGATACCGGATAGAGTGCCATCGCGAAGACGAGCACGAGCAGGACGAGGCCGATCCCCTGCAGCTTGCGGGCCGCCATCAGCATGACATGGTCTCCTTTTCGGTCGAATGGCCGGGCCAGGCCGGGGCATGGGTGCGTACCGCGCTGCGCAGCGTCGCCGAGCGCGCGCGCGGATTGCGCGCCTCTTCGGCCTTGGACGGACGCACCTTGCGCGCCGGCGGATCGAAGGTGGCAGCCCGCAGCGGCGCGCTCGGCGCGGGCCGGTGGCGCGAACCGCCGGCGTCGCCGCCGCTGCGCTCGCGCAGGAAATTCTTCACGATCCGGTCTTCGGTGCTGTGAAAGCTGACCACCGCGAGGCGGCCGCCGGGACGCAACACGCGCTCGGCGGCACTCAGCCCCGCGACCAGCTCGTCGAGTTCGCCAGTGATGTGGATGCGGATCGCCTGAAAGCTCTTCGTCGAAGGGTCCTTGGGCGCGCCCGGCGGATGGCGCAACGCCTTGCGGATCACCGCGGCGAGCTCGCCGGTGCGCGACAACGGCCGCGCCGCGACGATCGCGCGCGCGACGCGGCGCGACTGGCGCTCATCGCCATAATGGAAGAGGACGTCGGCGATCTCCTCCTCGCCGGCGCGGTTGAGCCAGTCGGCGGCGCTTTCACCTTCCTGCGCCATCCGCATGTCGAGCGGGCCGTCCTTCTGGAAGGAAAAGCCGCGCGCCTCGCGGTCGAGCTGCATCGAGGAGACGCCGATGTCGAAGGTGATGCCATCGACCGCGCCGATCCCGCGCTCGGCGAGCAGCCGGTCGATCTCGCCGAAGCGGCCGTGGATCAGTGTCAGCTTGCCGCCCGCCTCCGCAACCAGCGCCTGCCCTTCGGCAATCGCATCGGGATCGCGGTCGCAGGCGATCACCTCGGCGCCCGCCGCCAACATCGCGCGCGTATAACCGCCGGCACCGAAGGTCGCATCGACATGGCGCTCGCCGGGGGCGATGGCGAGAGCGGCGATGACTTCTTCACGGAGGACCGGATCGTGGCGGGGATCGCGGGGGAGTTCCCGAGAAAGATCGGGGGAAAGATCGGTCACTTTCGCGCCTTCCCCTTCGTCGCGCCCCAAGCCAACGCCAGCCGCTTCAGCACGGGGTCGGCCTCGACGCATTCGTCGAGCGTCGGTAGCCACCAGATCTCGAAGCGGCGCCCCGATCCGACGAAGGCGGTCGCGCCCGCCTCGCCGACGCGGTCGCGCGCGGTGAAATTGGGAAGGAAGCGCCCGCTGTCGTCGAGCGTATAGGCCTCGGTATAGCTGAAGCGCTTCTTGAACGCCTCGTCCTCGTCGAAATCGAGGTTGCGCGCGAGCGCGGTGTCGCGGTCGCGCTCGATCTCGTCCGACAGGCGATCATATTGATCCTGGCCATAAGCGACGAGGCACGGCAGCTTTTCGTGAAAGCCGACCCAGAGCACGCGCTGGCCATCCGCATTGAGGGGCACATTGTTGCGGAACTGCGAGGGGACGGCGATGCGCCCCTTGCCATCGATCGCGGCGAAGTTGGTGCCCGAATACCGGCCGGGCGTCACAACTGCCATCGCTGAAGCCCCCGTCTCGCGCCACCGGGCAATGCTTCCCCGCGCCCGAAATCGACAGACTCGGACCAAAAGACTCAGGTGGAGATTGCCCCTCTCCGATTCCTGCCTATCAAGACTCCATCGGGGTGAAAAGGGGTATTTTAGGGCAGAGTAGGGAATTTGCGCCCCAAAAGGGCGATTTTGGGTTGAAATGAGCACGGAAATGGGTCCGGACACGCCAAACGGCACCCCGGATCGGGATGGAAGACGTCGAATCGGAGACAGCAGGTGCCGGGAAGCACCTGTTTTGGTTCGCCTATTCGGCGGCGGCGCTGATCCAGAGCGGCCGCAGGAGCGCCCGCGGCGCTTCGGACCATAGACGGGTGGCGAGCCATTCCATCGTATCGGCCTGCCGCAGATGCGCCGCCCAGTGCGGCGCCGGCTCCCACAGCGGCGCGAACAGCAAGTCGGCATCACCCACCAGCCACGCCTCGCCGCGGCCGATCCGGCACCGCACGATGCGGCGGTCGGCATAGGCGCGGCAGGCCGAGGGCAATGCCTCGAACCGCCCGGCGGTGACCAGCCGCAGCCGGGCGCCTTCGACGTCAACCGGCACGATCCGCCGGTCGGCCGCCGGTGCCGCGCCCAGCGTCACGCCCCAATGGTCGAGCAACGGGGTCAGCAGGCTCGTGACCGGCGGATTGCGCGGATCGCCGAGCGGGTGGCGCATCGGCCAGCTGGTCAGGGCATCGGCGAGGATGACGGCGCGTCCGCCGCCACGCACGAAAGCGTCGATCGCCACCAGCTCGCGCGGCGCGAGCGCGCGCGGATGCGCGAGGAGCAGCGCGCCGCCGGACGGCGGCGGATTGTCGATCAGGCTGTCGACCAGATGCACCGGCCCCGCCGCGCCAAGCCGGACGAGCGCGGGATCTTCGTTGAGACCCTGCGCCAGCATCGCCGACAAGTCGGCCCCTTCGGACCAACGGAGCGGCAGACCGGTCAGCATGGTGACGGAGGCGCCATGGGCCGGCGGCGCACGATAGAGCGTGGCGAGCAGCATATGGCTGGCCGCGAACCACGACCCGACAAGCAGCAGCGCGGCAACGCTCCGCACTACCCTGCCCGCACGCCATCCGGCCAGGAGCGAGGCGAACCAAGTGGCCAGCCCCGCCCCGGCGCCGACGAGCGCCAATTGCACCCAGGGCATTTGCCCGGCGAACGCAAAGGCGAGAATCCCCTGAGCTAGCAGGAGCAAGATGATGGCAATCAAAACGCGCCGTGCTCCCGCGAAGGCGGGAGCCCATCTCCGGTCGGCGCTATTTTGAACCGGTCGGAGATGGGCTCCCGCCTTCGCGGGGGAACACGGCTTTTTACCGCGCGCTTGCTGCGATCGCTCCAGAATCACGAACGGCACCAACACCAGCGCCAGCCACGGCAAAACCAGCGCCGGGTCGATCCGCCCGAGGAGCGCCTGCCCGCCGGCGAACCACACCAGCGCGAGCAGCGCCGCCACCGCGATCGCGGCGTCCAGCGCAGCCGGGCTGCGGCGCACCGTCACTGTTTCGATTGGCGGGCCCGTGCGAGTGCCGGATCGGGTTCAAGGTCGGGGACCCCCGCCGCGGGCGCGGCAGGCAGCGCTTGCGGCGTCTTCACGTCGCTCGTCTGGTTCTGGTCCTTCGACACTGGCTGGACGCCGAGTTCCTCGAGCGGCGCGCTCGCGGGTTTCGACGCATCGCCGGGCGCCGCCACCTGCTCCGCGGCGGTCTCCTGCGCCGCATTCTGGCGCGCGCGATCGCCGATCAGCCCTGCCATGCCGACGAGCAGCAGCACGGTCAGCACCCCGGCAATGCCGATCTGCAGCCGCCGCATCGAATCATTTGCCGGCGCGGACGGTGCCGGTGCCCCCGGAGTCGTGCCGCTCGTCGTGCCGTTCGTCATGCCGTTCGTCATGCCGTTCGTCATGCCGCGAGACCTTTGCTGGCGAGCCATTCGGGATTGTAGAGCGTCGACAGATAGCGAAACCCGCTGTCGCACAAAATCGTTGCAATCCGCTTGCCCGGCCCGAGCGTCCGCGCCAGCGCCATCGCGCCCGCGACGTTGATCCCCGACGACAGGCCGAGGCACAGCCCTTCCTCGTCGAGCAACTGGCGCACGACCGCGAGCCCTTCGGCGTCGGAAATGCGGAACTGGGTGTCGATCGGCGCGCCTTCCAGATTGGCGGTGATGCGGTTCTGGCCGATCCCCTCGGCGACGCTCGACCCCTCGGGCTTCAACTCGCCGCACTGATAATAATTGTAGAGCCCTGCGCCATGCGGGTCGGTGAGCGCGACGGTGATATTCTGGTCCTTCGCCTTGAGGCCCAACCCCGTCCCGGCGATCGTCCCGCCGGTGCCCGCAGCGCAGGTGAAGCCGTCGATGCGGCCGTCCATCTGCTCCCATATCTCCTCGGCGGTGCCGAAGATATGGGCCTTGCGGTTGGCAATATTGTCGAACTGGTTCGCCCAGATCGCATTGTCGGTTTCCTCGGCGATACGGCGCGAGGTGTGGACGAAATGGCCGGGATTGGCGAAGGGCGCGGGCGGCACGAGCACCAGCTCGGCGCCGAGCGCGCGGATAGTCGCCATCTTCTCCGCACTCTGGTTGTCGGGCATGACGATGATCGTCTTGTAGCCCAAGGCATTGCCGACGAGCGCGAGCCCGATGCCGGTGTTGCCCGCCGTCCCCTCGACGATCGTGCCGCCGGGCGCCAAGCTGCCGTTCGCTTCGGCATCGCGGACGATATAGAGCGCGGCGCGGTCCTTCACCGATCCGCCGGGGTTCGCATATTCGCACTTGCCCCAGATTTCGCATCCGGTGGCCTTGCTCGGTCCTTCGAGCAGCACCAGCGGGGTGTTGCCGATCAGCTCCAGGCTGGTTTTCGCAATCGTCATGCCCCCGATTTAAGGCGCTGTCCCGAACGCCGCAAGACAGCTTCGCTTGCCCCCTATATCGCGCCGCTTTGTCGACCAACGGGGCACGACCGCCGACGAACGGCATCCGTCCTGCGCCGGTCCGGCTTGCGTTTGTAACAGTATATCATTACTGGAAGCGCCGAATTGTCGCCCGAACAACAGGATCTCCCCTTCATGCGTCTGCTCTCCACCGCCGGTTTCACGCTCGCCCCCGTTATCGCTCTCGCCATCGCCGCCCCCGCCTTCGCGCAGGACGCGGCGCCGCAGCCGACCGGCGACGATGATTATCACACCGACCAGCCGATCGTCGTCACCGCGCCCTATGTCCGCAGCCTCGACATCCTCGGCAATGTCTCGGTGATGGAGGGCGAGAAGCTGGCGAAAGACATTCGCGGCCAGATCGGCGACACCCTCGCCTCGCAGCCCGGCGTTTCGTCGAGCAGCTTCTCCCCCGGCGCCTCGCGCCCGATCCTGCGCGGCTTTTCGGGCGAGCGCGCGGCGGTGCTGGTCGATGGTCTCGGCGCGATCGACGCCTCCTCGACCTCGGCCGACCATGCGGTGTCGATCGACCCGCTGACCGCCGAGCGCATCGAAATCCTGCGCGGCCCGTCGGTGCTGCTCTTTTCGAGCCAGGCGGTCGGCGGCGCGGTCAATGTCTTCGACCGCCGCATCCCGCGCAGCATCCCCGAAGCGCCCTTCCACCTCGACGCGCTCGCGAGCTACGGCACCGCCGCCGACGACAAGAGCATCGGCGCCTCGATCGACGTGCCGGTCGGCCAGCGCTTCGTCGTCCACGCCGACGGCAATTACCGCGATTCCAATGAGGTCCGCGTCGGCGGGCTGATTTACGCCCCCGAACTGCGCGCGCACCTGCTCGACCTCGCCGCCGACGCCACCGCGGGCGGCGATGCCGACGAGGCGGCGCGGCTGACCGACGCCGCGAACAGCCGCGGCAAGGTGCCCAACAGCCAGAGCACGAGCAAGAGTGCCGGCGTCGGCGCCGCGTTCATCGACGACGGCGGTTCGCTCGGCATCAGCTTCGGCTATCTCGAGGATGCCTATGGCATCCCGCCGCGCGCCGACATCGACGAAGTGCCGACGATCAAGGCGCGCCAGTATCGCGTCGATCTGCGCGGCGAGGTCGAGCTCGGCGATGGCCTGTTCGAGAAATTGCGCATCCGCGGCGCTTATGCCGACTATGCCCACACCGAATTCGACGACGGCGAGCCCGGCACCCGCTTCACCAACCGCGGGATCGAGGCGCGCGCCGAACTGGCACAGAACGATCGCGGCGGCTGGCGCGGCGCGAGCGGCGTCCAGTACAGCTTCCGCGACTTCGCGGCGATCGGCGACGAGGCTTTCCTGCCCGCGAACGAAACGACGCGCATCGCGGCTTTCACTTTGCAAGAGCTCGAACGCGGCCCGGTGACGCTCGAAGGCGCGCTGCGCCTTGAAAAGTCGCAGGTGCGAGCCGAAAGCATCGGCTTCGACCGCTCGTTCAGCAGCCTGTCGGGCGCGGCGGGGCTCAGCTACCAGCTCGCCGAAGGGCTCAAAGCCAGCGTCTCGATCTCGCGCAGCGAACGCGCTCCCTCGGCCGAGGAACTGCTCTCCGACGGCCCGCACGCCGCGACGCTGACCTATGAGCGCGGCAATCCCGATTTCGCCAAGGAAACAAGCTGGGGCGGCGAAGCCTCGCTGAAGTTCAAGCGCGATGGCTGGTCGGCGGGACTTACCGGCTATGCGAGCCGGTTCGACAATTTCATCTATGAAACCGACACCGGGCTGATCGCCGACGACCTGCCTTTGTTCGAGTTCCGCCAGAACAAGGCGCGCGTCTGGGGCTTCGAGTTCGAGGGCGCCGCGCCGCTGGCGCAGATCGGCGGCTTCAGCATCCTCGCCGATGCGACGGCGGACATGACGCGCGCAAAGATCACCGACGGCCCCTATGTGCCGCGCATCCCGCCACTCCGCATCCGCGGCGGGCTCGAAGCGTCGAGCGAACGGATCGACGCACGCGCCGAGGTCGAATGGACCGACGACCAGACCCGCATCGCGCCGTTCGAGACCGCGACCAAGGGCTTCACGCTGGTCAATGCTTCGCTGACCTGGCGCCCGCTTCCCGACACCAAGAATCTGTCGCTGACGCTCGCCGCCGACAACATCTTCGACGTCGACGCGCGCCGCCACGCGAGCTTCACCAAGGATTATGTCCCGCTCGCGGGCCGCGATATCCGCCTGACCGCCCGCGCGAGTTTCTGAAGACACCCACAAAAAGCCGCGTGTCCCCGCGAAGGCGGGGACCCATCTCCTGCCGCCGCAAAATGGCACCGACCGAAGATGGGCTCCCGCCTTTGCGGGAGCGCACAGCTTTACTTGCGCACCGGCGATTTAAGACAGCATCGCCATCCCGCCATTCACATGAATGGTCTGCCCGGTAACATAGCCCGCTTCCTTCGACGCGAGATAGACGACCGCCGCCGCGATATCGCTCCCCTCGCCCATCCGCCCCGCGGGGATGCGCTGGTTCAGTGCTTCCTTCTGCGCATCGGGCAGGTCGTCGGTCATCGCGGTCGCAATGAAGCCCGGCGCCACGCAATTGACGGTGATGCCGCGGCTCGCAAGCTCCTGCGCCAGCGCCTTGGTCATGCCGGTGACGCCCGCCTTCGACGCCGCATAATTGGCCTGCCCCGGATTGCCAGTGGCGCCGACGACGCTGGTGATCGAGATGATGCGCCCGAAGCGCGCCTTCATCATCGGCTTCGCCGCCGCGCGCGCGAGGCGGAAATTCGCCTCGAGGTTGATACGGATGACGTCCGACCATTCCTCGTCCTTCATCCGCAGGATCAGATTGTCGCGCGTCACCCCGGCATTGTTGACGAGAATATCGATCTGCCCCAGCGCCTCGACCGCCGACGGCACGAGCGCATCGACCGCCGCCGCATCGCCGAGGTTGCACGGCAAGGCGACATGGTCGCCGCCGAGCGTGTCGCGAAAGGCGTTCAGCTTCTCGGCATTGGAACCCGACACCGCGAGCCGCGCGCCCTGCGCCGCGAGCGCCTGCGCGATCGCGGACCCGATGCCGCCCGAAGCGCCGGTAACGAGGGCGGTCATGCCGGTGAGATCGAACATTATACTTCTCCTGATGATGACCGGTTCACGCGGAGACGCGGAGACGCGGAGGGTTTATGGTCGTTAACGATGCGCTTGACGCCTTCCTTGAGCGTGGCGCCGCCAAAGTTGATGAGCAAGCCAACCGATTGGCCCGTGAGCCGAAGATAGGTCAATAATTGTTTGGCGTGGGCCGCATGCAATTGCCCGACGGACTTGATTTCGACCAGGAGTCGATCATCGACGAGCAGATCAATCCGAAAGGCCCCGTCGAAACGCATATCCTCGAATAAAATGTCGATCGGCTTTTGCCGATCGACCTTGTAGCCCGCTGTGGCAAGCTTCCCTGCCAGAACGGTTTCATAAACGCTTTCGAGCAGACCGGGGCCGAGATCACGATGGATACGGAGCGACAAATCCAACACATCGCCGCTCACGACATCGATGTCTTGCACCATAATCTCCGCGCCTCCGCGTCTCCGCGCGAACTTCAAAGAAACTTCAGCAGCGCCTCGATATCATCCATCGACATCACGCTCACCGTCTCGACCTCGCCCGACGCACTGCGCTTGACCATTGGCGACAGCACCTTGCCGCCGAATTCGACGAACTGGCCGACGCCGATGTCCTCCATCGACGCGACGCTTTCGCGCCAGCGGACGCGGCCCGTCACCTGCTGTACGAGCAGGTCGCGGATCGTGTCGGCGTCGCTCACCGGGCTGGCGGTGACGTTCGCGATCACCGGCACCAGCGGCGCCACTGGCGGGTTCGCGCCGAGCGCCTCGGCCATCGCGTCGGCGGCGGGCTGCATCAGCGGGCAGTGGAAGGGCGCCGACACCGGCAGCAGCACGCCGCGCTTGATGCCGAAATCCTTGACCAAAGCGACCGCGCGCTCGACTGCACCCTTGTGGCCCGAGATCACGACCTGCGACGGATCGTTGTCGTTCGCGACGGTACAGACCTCGCCCTCGGCCGCAGCATCTGCCAGCTTCTGCGCCGTCTCGATATCGGCGCCGAGCAGCGCCGCCATCGCACCGACGCCAACCGGCACCGCGGCCTGCATCGCCTGCCCGCGCGTCTTCAGGAGCCGCGCAGCGGTCGCAAGGTCGAACGCCCCCGCAGCGCAGAGCGCGCTATATTCGCCGAGGCTGTGGCCGGCGACATAATCGGCCTTACCCGCAAGCGTCACGCCGCCTTCCTTCTCCAGCACGCGCAGCGTTGCGACGGCGTTCGCCATGATCGCGGGCTGGGCATTCTCGGTGAGCGTCAGTTCCTCCTCGGGGCCCTCGCTCATCAGCTTGAACAGATTCTGGCCAAGCGCCTCGTCAACCTCCTGAAACACCTCGCGCGCCACCGGCGACGCATCGGCGAGCGCCTTGCCCATGCCGACCGCCTGGCTGCCCTGACCCGGAAAGATGAATGCGCGCATGTTGCGTCCCCTGCGGTGATATTCGTTACCGCGCGCCTATTCCCTCACCCGGCGCGATGCAAGCCGAAGGGCACGACCTTGTTCGCCGCATCATGTCCGATGTCGGCGCGGCCGAACCACGCAATGCCGGTGCGCGCGCACCAGTCCCGCGCTATTTCTTCGGCCTCCATCCCGAACGGCCGGTCGTTTTCGGGCACGTCGCTGACGCGCCCCAGCCGCAGCCCCGCCAGCCCGCGCGGCGCCAGATAGCTCGCGACATGAAAGAAGGCGCGGTCGAAGGCATAGAGATATTCGCTGACCTCCTCGACCAGCAGCACATGCCCCGACAGGTCGGGCTCCAAGGGTGTGCCGAGCAGCATCGACAGCGTCATCAGGTTGAACGCCGCGTGGCGCGCGCCATGATCGAGCCCGGGCTCGCACGCCGCCGGATCGCGCGCGACGAGCCAGTCGAGCGCGCGCATCACCGCCGCATCGCCACCCTCGCGCCGGATATCGGCGACCATCGGGCCGTGCGCGACATGGTCGAAGCCCTCGCGATAGAGACACCCCAGCAGATTGCCCTGATCCGAATAGCCGAGGAAGGCCTTGCGGCGCGCGGCATCGGTCATCGCCGCGACCGCATCCTCCGCGATCCGGCACGCGCCATAGCCGCCGCGCGCGAACCAGACCGCATCGATGTCGGACCGGTTCGCCATCTCGACCAGCGCCGCGAAGCGATGCCCGTCCTCGCCCGCGAAATGGCCGTGGACCGCGAAGCATTGCTCGTCGAAGACAAGCTCGATGTCAGGATAGCCGATCGCGGCAATAGCGCGCACGGCCTCGGCATCGTCGGGAAGGATAGGAGTTGAGGGGGCGACGATACCTATGCGCATGACTGGAATCCGATAATCCTCGATTGATTCACTTCGTCATTGCGAGCAAAGCGAAGCAATCCAGAGCAGGCGTAGACCGCCCTGGATTGCTTCGCTTTGCTCGCAATGACGAGGCTTATGAATATCATCATGCGGCCGGTTGCAAACCCTTCGCCAAGGCCATAACGCCGCGCGATGGCCGAAAACAAATCCTATTTCTTCTGCGGCATCGGCGGGTCGGGCATGTTGCCGCTCGCGATGATCGTCGCCGCGCGCGGCGCCGCGGTCTCAGGATCGGACCGCAGCCGCGATCAGGGCCGCACGCCGGGCAAGTTCGACTGGATCGAAAGCCGCGGCCTCCGCCTCTTCCCTCAGGACGGCAGCGGCGTCGCCGCGGGCCAGACGCTCGTCGCCTCGGCCGCGATCGAGGACAGCGTACCCGACATCGCCGCTGCGAACGCGCTCGGCCTGCCACGCCTGACCCGCGCCGACCTCAACGCGGTGCTGTTCAACGCCGCGGATCGGGCCGTCGGCGTCGGCGGGACGAGCGGCAAGTCCACCGTCACCGGCATGATCGGCTGGATTCTCGACCGGGCGGGCCGCAAGCCGACGGTGATGAACGGCGCCGTCATGCGCAACTTTGCAAGCGACGGCACGCCCTTCGCCAGCGCCCTCGTCGGCGACGCAGCGACCTATGTCAGCGAGGTCGATGAAAGCGACGGCTCGATCGCGCTCTACCGCCCCGACGTCGCGGTGGTCACCAACATCAGCCTCGATCACAAGAGCCTCGACGAGCTGCACCGGCTGTTCGGCGACTTCGCGGCCAAAGCGCGCGTCGCGGTGGTCAACGCCGACGACGCCGAATCGGCGCCGCTGCTCGCAGGCGGCAACATCATGCGTTTCGGCTTCTCCGACGCCGCGGCGATGCGCGGCAGCGATTTCGAGGCGCTGCCCGATGGCTGCCGGTTCCGGGTCCACTTCGCCGCCGACACGCACGACGTCCGTTTGCGGATGCCGGGACGCCATAATGCCGCCAACGCCCTCGCCGCGATCGCCGCGGCGCGCGCGCTCAACATCCCCGTCGCGACCTCGGTCGCCGCGCTCGCCGATTTCGCGGGCCTCGCGCGCCGCTATGAAGTACTTGGGCAAGCGGCCGGCGTCACCGTTATCGACGATTTCGCGCATAATCCCGACAAGGTTGCCGCGACCCTCGCGGCGGTCGCCGAACTGCCGGGCCGCGCCCTCCTCTTCTTCCAGCCGCACGGCTATGGCCCGCTCCGCCAGATGGGACGCGAACTCGCCGCGAGCTTCGCAAGAGGCATGCGCGACGGCGACCGGCTGTTCGTCAGCGATCCCGTCTATTTCGGCGGCACCGTCGACCGCAGCACCGGCAGCGAGGCGCTGGTCGCCGATATCGTCGGGAGCGGCGCCGATGCCGTGCACCTCACCACCCGCGCCGAATGCGGCGCGGCGATGCTCGACGCAGCAGAGCCGGGCGACCGCATCCTGATCCTCGGCGCGCGCGACGACACGCTGACCGAATTCGGGCAGGAGTTGCTGGAGAAGCTTGGAGAATGGGATTCGCGCAGAGGCGCAGAGGGTTGAAGTTCACGCGGAGACGCGGAAGCGCGGAGATGGGCGGGCCGATCGGCCCCTTTCTCAATACCCCGTCAGTTTGCAGCGTGAAGTCGCAGGAATAAGGCTGCTTCGCGGCAAGCGCTTTCTCTCCGCGCCTCCGCGTGAACCGACTCGCTCCCCTCGGCGATCTCTGCGACTCTGCGCGAATCCCATTCTTCCCCAGCCCTTGCTTCTTGTACCGAAATCTGTATAGGCGCGCTCATTCGGGGCGAGGCCTTGTGCCGTTCGCCCCGTTTGCTTTGCATCAATCCGCAAGGCTTGACGACAGCCGGAGGGGTTTCGCGATTGGCGCGAAATCAGCGATCGGCCAAATCGAAGGACGCAGACCATGCCGTTTTACGAGCATGTTTTTATCGCGCGTCAGGACCTGAGCCAGGCTCAGGTCGATGCGCTCGCCGAAGGCGTCACGAACATCGTGACCGAATATAAGGGTCAGGTCCACAAGACCGAAACCTGGGGCCTGAAGCAGCTCGCCTACAAGATCGCGAAGAACCGCAAGGGCCACTACGCGATGCTGTCGGTCGAAGCGCCGGGCGATGCCGTCGCCGAAATCGAGCGCCAGGCGGCGATCAACGAAGACATCATCCGCTGGATGACCATCAAGGTCGACGAGCTCGAAAAGGGTCCGTCGGTGATGATGCGCAAGCAGGAACGTCGGGGCGGCCGCGGCCGTGACCGCGACGGCGAAGAATAAGGATAACGACCATGGCACGACCCTTTTTCCGTCGCCGCAAGACCTGCCCCTTCAGCGCGAAGGACGCACCGGTCATCGATTACAAGGACGTCCGCCTGCTCCAGGGTTACCTGTCGGAGCGCGGCAAGATCGTCCCGTCGCGGATCACCGCGGTGTCCACCAAGAAGCAGCGTGAGCTGGCGAAGGCGATCAAGCGCTCGCGCCACATCGGCCTGCTCCCCTACATTGTGAAGTAAGGAGGGCAGCGTCATGGAAATCATCCTGCTCGAACGTATCGAGAAACTCGGCGGTATCGGCGATGTCGTCACCGTCAAGAACGGCTTTGCCCGCAACTACCTGTTGCCCAACAACAAGGCGCTGCGCGCGAACGACGCCAACCGCAAGCTGTTCGAAGCCAACCGCTCGAAGATCGAGGCCGACAACGCCGAACGCCGCACCGCTGCCGAAGGCCGCGCCAAGGACGTCGACGGCAAGCAGGTCGTCCTGATCCGTCAGGCGTCGAACACCGGCCAGCTTTACGGCTCGGTCTCGGTGCGCGACATCGTCGATGCGCTGGTCGAGGACGGCGCCGCGAACATCACCAAGGCGATGGTCGAGCTCGAACGCCCGATCAAGTCGCTCGGCCTGTTCGACGTCAAGGTGAAGCTGCACCCCGAGGTCGTCGTGACCGTCGGCGTCAACGTCGCGCGCTCGCCCGACGAAGCCGAGATGCAAAGCCAGGGCATCGACGTGATCGCCGCCATGTTCGAGGAAGAACAGGCCGAGGCGGTCGCTTCGGCGCTCGAGCCCGACAGCGAAGACGAATATGAGGACGTGGGACCCGCTCCGTCGGACATCGCGGCCGGGGAAGCGCCCGCTGCGGACGAAGCCGAAGAAGCCTGAGCTTCTTGCTTCCACAAGAGTCAAAAGGCTCCGGAACATGCAGTTCCGGAGCCTTTTTCTTTGCCTGAAGACGCCGGTTTCGATGCCCGCTTTGGGGTGTGAAGCGGACGCTGCCCTTTCTTTACTTCGTCATCCCCGCGAAAGCGGGGACCCAGAGCGTCCGTCCGCTTACCCATCCCTGGGTTCCCGCTTTCGCGGGAATGACGAAGGGAGAGAGTGCGGCAACTCTCGGTCGAAACCCGTCACCCCCTAATCAAAAACTTCTGCACCTTCCCCGCCGCGTTCATCGGTAGCGCGTCCAGTATTTCGACCCGGCGCGGGACCTTGTAGTTCGCCATATTGTCGCGGCACCAGGCGATAATTTCTTCCGCCGATGCCGCCGCGCCGGGGCGCAGGACGACGAAGGCCATCGGCACTTCGCCGAGCCGCTCGTCGGGCACCCCGATCACCGCCGATTGCAGCACCGCGGGATGCGCGGCGAGCAGACCCTCGATCTCGGCAGGATAGGCGTTGAAGCCGCCAACGATGAAGATGTCCTTCGCACGGTCGGTGATCTTCACATTGCCGCGCGTATCGCGCACCGCGATGTCGCCCGTGCGCAGCCAGCCGTCGGCGTCGATCGCGGCGGCGGTCGCGGCGGGATCGTTGAAATAGCCCTGCATGACGTTCGGCCCGCGTACCAGCAGTTCGCCAGCCTCGCCCGCCGCCACGTCGCGCCCTTCGCCGTCAACGAGCCGGATATCGATGCCGTCCAGCGGCCTTCCCGCGGTATTCGCGACGGTCTCTGCATCGTCGTCAGCACTGCACATCGTCACGACGCCGCACGTCTCGGTCAGCCCATAAGCGGTGAGCACGACATCGATGCCGAGCGCACCGCGCATCTCCTCGATCAGCGTCACCGGCACCGACGCCGCGCCGGTAATCGAAACCCGCAGCGACGACAGATCATGGTCGCGCCAGGGTCCGGCGAGCAGGCTCTGGAAGATCGTCGGCGGCCCGGGCAGCAGCGTCACCCGTTCGTTCTGGATACGTTCGAGCACGCGCTGGGTATCGAACACGGCATGCGGCAGCACGGTCGCCCCATGCATCAGCGCGACGAGCCAGCCCGCCTTGTAGCCGAAGCTGTGGAAGAAGGGGTTGATGATCAGGAACACATCGTCGCGGCCATAGCCGAGCCCCCCGCCATAGGCGCGGTAGAGCCGGACATTCTGGCCGTGCGTGGTCACCGCGCCCTTCGGATTGCCCGTCGTGCCCGAGGTGAAGAGGATATCGCAGACATCGCCTTCGCCAAGCGCCTCAAGCCGTTCGGCGACCGCCGCGTCGGCCACCTCTTCGCCGCGGCGCAGAAACTCGGCCCAGGGCAGGCCCTCTCCCTCGCCTTCGAGCAGCACGATCCCGCCGAGATCGGGCAGATCCTCGCCGGCGAGCAGCGCGGGATAGTCGGTGCCGAGAAATTCGCCGACGGTGAGGAGCAGCTTCGCGCCGCTCGCGCGCAGGATATAGCCCGCCTCGCGTCCCTTCAGCCGGGTGTTGAGCGGCACGATCGCCGCGCCCGCCGCCTGCGCGCCGATCGCCGCGATGATCCATCGGGTCGAATTGGGCGCCCAGATCGCGACACGGTCGCCGGGCGACACCCCCGCGGCCACGAAGGCCGCGGCGCTCGCGCGGATCAGCGACGGCAAATCCTCATAAGCCACCTCGCGTCCATCCTCGCCGCGGATCGCGACGCGGCCGGCGTGGGCCGCCGCGGCACCCAGAATCATATGCGGGATCGTCATCTTCGGTTCGGACACGGCCATCGTCTCTCCGCTTCGCGCACGCATCTCGCGCGCACCCTTTTTCGTATCTGCCCCGGTGACGCGCCGCGCCGCGCGCCACAACCCCTATACGGGGGCTCCGGCATCGATGTCGCCGGGATGTTGCCGTGCAAGGGGTGCGGCCTATAGAGGAAAGCGGCGGATCGTGGGGAACGGAGTCGGAATGCCCAGCTACAAGCCTGTTGCCGACGTCGACGAGCTGGTGACGCTGATCTATCGCGGCCCGCTCGAGGACACGCCGTGGCAAGGCTTCCTCGAAGCCTTGAGCCGCCGGATGCAGCGCCAGAGCGCAGCGATCACCCTGCGGCTGAGCCGCCCGGGCATGCCGCCCTTCATCATCTGGGCGCCGCCGCTGCCGATCGCCGAGCAGGAAGCGCGCCGCATCCACCGCATCCATGCCGAGCTCGGCGACCTCGACCCCTTGCGCAACGCCCTTGCGCGGCCCGGCGACATCTACCGGCTGAGCGAGATCGTCTCGCCCGACGCCCTGCACGGCAGCCGCTTCTACGCCGAAATCCTGCAGCCTTATGGCATCGAATATCAGCTCGGCATGTATATTTCCGAACCCGGCGGGTGGGAGGGCAATGTCGGCCTGACCGACGGACCCGGCGGCGAGGATTTTTCGGATGCCGACAAGGCGATGCTGATCGCGCTGCGCCCGCATCTCGAACTGTCGCTCGCGCTCTTCGCGCGGCTGCGGCGCGAGGAGACCGAGGTGCAGGTGATGATCGACACGCTCGACCGGCTGACGCTCTGCACCTTCATCCTCGACGGCGCGGGACGCATCCTCCGCAGCAACAGCGCGGGCCGCGCGCTGGCGCGGTCGAACAAGGGGCTGCGCGCCGCAAACGACAGGCTCGCGCTCGCCAGCCAGTCGGGCAATGCCCAGCTCCAGAAGCTGATCGGCCATGCAGTCGCGGCGCACCGCGACGGCGGCAGCTTCGCCGAGGGCCTTCGCGTCGAGGCCGATTTCGACCGGCATCTCGGCATCCTCGTCCGCTCGATCGAGGCGCGGTCGCATTATGGCAACGAGGCGGGCCCCGCGGCGGTCGTCTATGTCTCGGGGCTCGACAACCATCAGCCGCTCGAAGGGCTCGTCGCGCAGATTTTCGACCTGACGCCGTCGGAGGCGCAACTCGCGGCGCTGCTCGCGTCGGGGCTCAGCCTGTCCGAAGCCGCCGAAAAGCTGGAATTTACCGAGAATACGGTGCGCAGCTATTGCAAGACGATCCTCAGCAAGACCGGGGTCGGCCGCCAGGCCGATCTCGTCCGGCTGATCCTGCGCAGCGTTGCGGTGCTGGGGTAGTATATAACGCATAAAAGCCGTGTTCCCCCGCGAAGGCGGGGGTCCATCTCCGGTCCGTGCCATTTTGAGCCGGCCGAAGATGGGTCCCCGCCTTCGCGGGGACACGCGGCTTTTTCGACCGACGACGCGCCACCTAGTCCAATTGGCCGATGTAGCGCCGCCCCGCACCGCTAAGCTTCCCCATGGCCCGGCGACCGGGCGCGAAAGAGGAGCGACGACAGGCATGGCGAGCAACGCGGACCCGATCGCCTTTCGCAATGCGCTGGGCTCCTTTGCGACCGGGGTGACGATCGTCACCACGCGCGATGCCGCCGGGCAGGATTGCGGGCTGACCGCGAACAGCTTCAACTCGGTCTCGCTCGATCCGCCGATGGTGCTGTGGAGCCTCGCGCGCAACTCGATGAGCATGGATGCCTTTCGCAACGCGGACCATTTCGCGGTGCATATCCTCGCCGCCGATCAGGAGCCCTTGTCGAACGGTTTCGCCAAGCGCGGTGCCGACAAGTTCGCCGGGCTGACGCTGGAGCGCGGCGCAGGGGACGTCCCGCTGCTCGCCGGCTGCGCCGCGCGCTTCCAGTGCCGGACCGCCTATCAATATGAGGGCGGCGACCATGTCATCTTCGTCGGCGAGGTCATCGCCTTCGACCATGACGACCGCGCGCCCCTGCTCTTCCACGGCGGCCGCTATGCGCTCGCGGCACGGCGCGCGGCGGCGCTGACCGCAAGCGACGCGGCCGATGCCGAAGCGCCCGGCCGCTTCGGCGAGGATTTCCTCGGCTATCTGCTGGGCCGTGCGCATTTCCAGCTCTATGCGCGGATGCAGACGAGCCTCGCGGAGCATGGCCTCGACGCCACCGGCCATTTCGCGCTCAGCATCCTCGGCATTCAGGACGGCCGCACCGCGCAGGAGATCGCCGACATGATCGGCTTCACCGGCGCGCGCCTGACCGACGATCATAGCCGTTCGCTGACCGAACGCGGCATCGTCCGGCGCGACGAGCCGGACGGACGGCTGTGGCTGACCGACGCCGGGCGCCGGACGCTGATCGAGCTGGCGGCGGCGGCGAAAGCGGCGGAGGAGGATGCGCTCGGCGCCTTCGACGACAATGAGACGGCGCTGCTCAAGCATCTGCTCAAGCATGTCATCCGCCACACCGACCCCGGCCTGCCCGATCCCTGGGCTTCGGATCGTGGCGCCGACTGAAGGGTCCCCGATGGAAAAGATCATCTATGCGCTGTGGAAAGATGCAAGCGAAGCACGGGAGCAGTTCAACGACCATCTGCTGAACCGGATTGCGCCCCAGCTTTCCGGCCACGCGCACGCATTGCGCATTAACATCCAGGACGACGCCGTCGCCGCCGGCACATCGCCGCGCATGGCGTCGATCCAGCCGCAGATGGAAGCGGTGGTCCAGCTGTGGCTCGACAGCGCCAACGACGTCGCGCGCGCCGACGTCGATGCGATCATCGCCGAAGCGGCGCCGCGCCATGCCGCATGGCTCGCCAGCGAATCGACCGCCCTGCCCAACCGGCTCCATCCGCCCCAACCCGGCGAACGTACCGAAGGCTTTTCGCAAATCGTCTTTCTCGGCCTCCCCCCGCGGCTTAGCTGGACGGCGTGGCGCGACATCTGGGAGCGCCAGCAGACGCCGGTCGCGATCGAGACGCAGGCCAATTTCGAATATGTCCAGAATCTGATCGTCCGGCCGCTGACCTATGGCGCGCCGGCCTTTGCCGCGATGATCGAGGAATGTTTTCCCGCCGCGGCGCTGCACGACGAAGCCGCCTATTTCGACGCGGTGGGCGATACCGCCCGCCTCGCCGAGAACCAGCAGCGGATGATGGAAAGCTGCGCACGCTTCATCGATTTCGACCGGATCGACTGCATTCCGACGAGCCAATATGAGATTTCGCGGCTCGGCGGCTGAAACGATAAAGACTGGAGAGGTGACGATGACCGAGCACGTGGACGATGCGCTGACCTATACCGACCCCGACGCGATCGTGCGGTCCGAACGCGTCGAGATCGCCGCGCCCGCCGCGGTGGTCTGGGCCATACTGCTCGATCTGCCGCGCTACGGCGAATGGAACCCCTTCTGCATCGCGGCGGAATCGACGCTCGAAATGGGCGCGCCGGTGCACATGACACTGAAAAGCTACATCGAAGAAGGCGTGACCTTCCCCAATTGCGAATATGTCTGCGCCTTCGAGCCCGAGCGGCTGCTGTCGTGGGCGCTGCCGCACGACGACGCCTGGCCCTACCCGGCGCGGCGCGACCAGATTATCGAGCCGCTGGGCGACGAGGCATGCGCCTATCATTCGACCGACGCCTTTCTCGGCCCGAACGGCATCCATGTGATGCGCTTCGCGGGGCCATGGGTAAAGCGCGCGTTCGACGACACCGCCTACGCGTTGAAGGCACGGGCGGAGGCGATGCACGCGGGGGCTTAGCCCGGCTAGCGTAACGCAAAAGGCGACCGCATATTTGCGGGGAGCACATAGGTGGTCACCGCTTTCGACCGGGAATTGCCGCACTCTCTCCCTTCGTCATTCCCGCGAAAGCGGGAACCCAGGGATGGGTAAGCGGACGGACGCTCTGGGTCCCCGCTTTCGCGGGGATGACGAAGTAAAGAAAGGGCAGCGTCCGCTCACCACCCCAAAACCGCCGCCGACCGCCCCGGAAAAAATCGCTGTCCTACTTTACCCTGCCATGCCAGCCTTGACGCCGCTCTTTGACATCACCGGCTTTCCCGGGACTGCGTTAAAGCGACAAAGGAGACAGTTTCGGCCTGCACATCGGTATCCTTTGTCGCTTTACGACTGCTCCCGGCACGATAAGGCAAGCCCCTAAAGCCACAAAAGACACAGATCACAGCGCGCATGCGCGCTTTTGCGGTGTTACGCGCCAGAGGCGGACAACTCGCCTCAAAACAGCAGGCGGGCTTCCATCCCAAAGCAAACGTCAGGAACAACCTGGCAGATAAAGAAAAAGACGGGCGCCGATCCCTCGGCACCCGTCTTTTCAATCACCCCGAAGGATCGGGTCAGAATTTGAAGCCGACCTCGACGCCATAGGTGCGCGGGTCGCCGTACATCACCCCGGCGAAACCCAGCGAACCAAAGTCGATGCCCGAGAGCACATAATCTTTCTTGGTCAGATTCTTGCCCCACAACGAGATTGTCGCCTTCGACCCGCCGACGGGGATGTCCGCCAGCGACACCCGCGCGTTGAGCAGGCCGACGCCACCGTCGGCGATCACGTCGTTGAAGGGGTTGACCGGATGCCAATAGACCTTGCTGCGATAGCTCCAGTCGACGCGCGCGATGAAATTGCCCGCGTTTCCGACCGCCGTTTCATATTGGGCGCCGACATTGGCGGTCGTCGCCACCGAATATTGGAACTTCGCGATCTTCGAAATATCGCTCGCGACGCCTGTCGTCGGATCGACGAACAGGAACTTCTTGTACTTGCGGTCGGTGTAGCCGATCGAGCCGTCAACCGTGAAACCGTCGAACAACCGTGCCTGAAGCTCGGCCTCGATGCCCGTATAGGTCGCCTTGGCCGCATTGACCGTGGTGCTCGACGCACCGCCGGTGCCGGCGAGGAACTGCTGCACCTGCAGATCGTCGTAGATGGCGTGGAACGCCGCGACGTTGAAGCGGACCCGGCGATCGAACAGCTCGCTCTTGAACCCGATCTCGTAGGAGGTCAGATCCTCGGGATTGAAGCCGATATTATCCGCGGCGCGCGCGTTGAAGCCGCCCGCCTTGTAGCCCGTGCTCGCACGGGCATAGGTCATGATGTCGTCGGTCCAGCTATAGGCGATGTTCGCCAGCCAGTTCAGGCGGTGGAACTTGCGGGTCAGGTCGCGCGGCGCCGGTGGCACCGGAGCGGTCTGGATCAGATGCTTCTTGTCCTCGGTATAGCGGATGCCGCCGGTGATGCTGAGGCCGTCGAGCGCCGCCGGCTTCCAGGTCGCCTGGCCGAACGCCGCCATCGACTGCGAGATGTGGCGATAGGACAGCAGCGAGTCGACATTGACCCCGAAGCTGTTGAGATTGACCCCCGGCGCGATCGGGATCGGCACCGGCGAAGGCAGAACGAGGGTGAAGCCCTGCGGATTGACCTCGGTCGCACGCTCGCGGAAGTAATAGGCGCCGAGCACATAGTCGAGCTCGCTGCCGATCGTGCCGATCAGGTTGAATTCCTGCGAGAATTGCTTCTGATGGCGTTCGTTGCTGGTGTGGAACAGATCGATCGGCCCGATACCCTGGGGAATGAAGGCATTCGGCGGCACGAGGATCGCCGGGCTGACGAGGAAGCCGACGAGGCCACCGTTGCCGTCGAGGTCCGATCCGTCGATGATATTGTCCCAGCGGCGGAATGCCGTGATCGAACGCAGCGTCGCGTCGCCGATGTCGAGGTTGAGGGTCAGCGCATGGCCCTGCACCTTGTCGCGGACATTGCCGTCATGGTCGAGGCGGATCTGCGACAGCCGGTCCTGCGAGACCTGCGGCGCGGTGCCGCCGAACGCCGGCGAGAAGCTCAGATAATCGAGGATGTCGGGGCGGATCGCGCGAAGCTGGAAAGCATTGGCGCGGCCTTCGCGGATGCTGTGGTCGAAGACATAGTCGAGCGTGAAGCCCGTGCCCTTGTCGAAGCGCACCGCCGCGCGCAGCGCGTCGGTGTTGCGCGCGCCGGGATCGCGCTTGTCCGAGGGTTCGAGCAGATTGTCGACCGTGCCGTCGCGCTGGCTGTGCAGATAGCCGATCTTGACCGCGACGCCCGAATCCTGATGTCAAACGGCGTTCAAAAGGGACCCCCGATCGGCGTCGAAGAGGGACCCCCTTTTCGGATATGATGCTGGTTTGTTGAAGATGGCCTTGCGCTGCGTGCGGCGGAGGGCGGGCGTAGCCCGACCGGAGGCGCGCGCAGC
>NZ_JAYSAH010000011.1:0-6463 GCF_041916015.1 Sphingopyxis sp.
CGCGCAGCTTCGCGAGGCCGAAACGCGGCTCGCGGCGCTGACCCCGCGCGAGCGCGACATATTGGACGCGATCGCCGCCGGGCTCGGCAACAAGGCGATCGCGCGGCAGCTCGACCTCAGCCCGCGCACGGTCGAGGTTCACCGCGCCAACATCATGCGGCGCACCGACGCGGGCAGCGTCGCCGAACTGCTCCGCCTCGCCTTCACCGCCGAGCAAGCGCGCGGCGATCCGCTCCATTTCGGAGCATGACGCCGCGGCAGCGCGGCCATGCATGCCCACGGCTGTCTATAAGGGAGATGAACGGTCCGGCGCCTTTGAGTTGGTCCCCATCGGCGCCGCCGTTCGCGCTCGCAGCCGTCCCCACCTGGCTGCGGATCCCAGCGGGGCCGGCGGAGGATGTTCCACCTCCGCCGGTTCCCATTTCATCCCGTGACCAATGCGCGCTGCTCGGCGCGGCCCATCGAGAGCAGGATCGGGTCCGCCGCCTGCCGCGCCATGAAGCCGGCCTTGCCGGCGATCCCCTGCCATTCGATCCCGATCAGCGCCTGCGCGATCGCGCCGCCGAGCGTGTCGCCGGGACCGGGCAGGATGATGACGTCGGGGGCGAACTCCTTGACCGCGACCTGCACCGAAAGCGCGAAATCATAGGGCGCGAGGATCTGGTGGCCGAAGGTGTAATCCCACATGTCGGCCGGATCGGACGCGAAGCGCCGCCAGATATGACCGCGCCCGTCGATCAGCGGGATGGCAGGGTTGCCGAAGAGCGACGCGGGCAATTCGGCCTTCGCCTTGTCCGAGCTGCCGACCATCAGTGGCGTATGAAACGGTCCGTGTCCGGCGAGGCGCAGCGGATCGCGTCCGGGGGTCGGAGGCGCTTCGGCGAGCAGCGCAGCGAGACCTTCCTCGTTGCCGGCGAGGACGAGCATCCCGGCAAGGTCGATCGACAGCGCAAGCGCATGGTCGGGGCGCGACGCGATATCGGCGACCAGCGCGAAGAGTTTTTCACGCAACCCCGGCACCGGGCGCCAGTCCTCATCGACGATTTGCAGCAATATCTGCCCGCCGGGACCGTGCGTCTGGCTGTTGAGCCCCATCGCGTTGCTGATCCGAAACCCGTCCTCGACCGACACCGCGCCGCCGAGCGCGAGCGCGCTGTACCAGCCCATCGAATTGCCGAGGGTCGCGACGACGTCGAACCTGTCGCGGTCGATCGAGAGATAATCGAGCGCGGTCGCGGTGTAGATCAGCGGCGCCGCGACGTCGCCGCGCATATGCGTCGCGACGCTGAAGCGCTCGGCGCCGTCGAGTTCGCTGACGGCCGGCTGGCCCCGCTCGCGGCGCTGCGCGTCGAAATCGGCGATCAGGTCGGCAAAACGCGCGCCATGCAGCCGCGCGATGCTGCCGAGCTCGCCCTTGCCATAGGTGCCGCGTCCGGGCGCGACGACGAGCGCGGTCTTGCGCGCGCTCATGCAAGAAGCTCCTTCGCGGCCGCCACGATCGAATCGCGGCTCGGCAGCGTCAGCGTCGCCGCCTTCCCCAGCGGGATGAAGCTGTCGTCGGCGGCGATACGCGCGAGCTTCTTGCCCGGCACCCGCTCGACGAAGGTCGCCATCAGCGCCTCGCTCTGTGACCCCGTGATGCGGCATTCGTCGACGATCAGGATGCGTTTCGCCTCGCCGACCGCGGCGACGAGCTTGTCCTCGTCGACCGGCCCGAGCCAGCGCAGGTCGATCACCCGCGCCTTCACGCCATCGGCGGCGAGCAGTTTCTCGGCCTGCCGCGAGAGATAATATCCATTGCCATAGGTGACGATCGCAAGGTCGGTCCCCTCGCCATGCACCCCGACGTCGCCGAAGCCGATCGGCGCGCCCTCGCCCGGTGCCTCATAGACGCTGGTCCACAGGCCGTCGCCTTCCTCGTGGAGGTCGCGCGTCATATAAAGCGCGATCGGCTCGACGAAGACCACGACGCGCTGCTCCTCGCGCGCGAGGCGCACGCATTCGCGGAGCATATGCACCGCGTCGCGCCCGTTCGACGGCACCGCGAGGATCACCCCCGGGATATCGCGGAAGACCGCAAGGCTGTTGTCGTTGTGGAAATGGCCGCCGAAGCCCTTCTGGTATCCGAGCCCGGCGATGCGGATCACCATCGGGTTCGCGTACTGGCCGTTCGAGAAGAAGCTGAGCGTCGCCGCCTCGCCGCGAATCTGATCCTCGGCATTGTGGACATAGGCGAGGAACTGAATCTCGGGCATCGGCACGAAGCCGTTGTGCGCCATGCCGATCGCCAGCCCCAGAATCGCCTGTTCGTCGAGCAAGGTGTTGATCACGCGCGCCGAGCCGAAGCGCTGATGCAGCTTCGCGGTGACATTGTAGACCCCGCCTTTCGGCCCGACATCCTCGCCCATCACGGCGATTTCCTTGTGCGCCAGCATCAGGTCGGCGAGCGCCCAGCTTAGCAGCCGCGCCATATGCATCGGCTTGTCCATCTGCCCGGCATCGCTGCCGAACATCGCCTTGCGGTCTTCGTCCGACGGCGTGTTGGCGCGGGCAAGGTCGCGCTTCGGCGGTACGAGGCTTTCCATCACGCCCGCGGGAGTGGTGATCTTCGGCCGCTTGATCGCCGCTTCGGCCTGCCGCGCCAGCGCCCGGCCGATTTCCTCATAGGTTTCGGCAATCTCGGCGGGGGACATCCAGCCTTGCTCGGCCATCAGCGCCGCACCGCCAAGCAGCGGATCGCGCGCCTCATCGGCCTCGATCAGCGCCTTGGGCAGATAGGCACCCTGCACGTCCGACCCCGCATGGCCGTAAAGCCGCACCGTGCCCATGTGGAGGAACACGGGCCTCCGCGTCCGGCGCGCATAGTCGGCGGCTTCCTTCGCCCCCGCATAGGCCGCGACGAGGTCGGTGCCGTCGCACTGGATATAATGCAGCCCCGCGCGATGGCGGAACTGCGCCTCGATCCACCCCGTCGGGGTGCGTGTCGAAATGCCGATGCCATTGTCCTCGCAGAGGAAAATGAGCGGCATCGGCGAGCCCTGGAACGCCGACCAGCCCGCGGTGTTGAACGCGCCCTGCGCGGTCGAATGGTTCGCCGAGGCATCGCCGAAGCTCGCGAGCACCACGGCGTCGTCGGGCAGCGCGCAACCCTCCAGCCCCAACCGCCGCGCGATGCCGATCGAGAAGGCGGCGCCGACCGCCTTTGGCAGGTGCGAGGCGATCGTCGAGGTCTGCGGCGGGATCGCGAGCGGCTTCGATCCGATCACCTTGTGCCGCCCGCCCGAAATCGGGTCCTCGCTCGACGCTGCGAAACTCAGCAGCATGTCCCACGCCGGCGTCCCGCCCGGACGCTGGCGCGCGCGGTGGAGCTGAAAGGCGTTCGAGCGGTAATGGAGGAACGCCATGTCGGTGACGCGCAGCGCCGCGGCGACCGCGGCATTGCCCTCGTGCCCCGACGATCCGATCGTGTAGAAACCTTCGCCGCGCGCCTGCAGGTGGCGCGACAGCCGGTCCATCTGGCGGCTGGTGAGCTGCGACAGAAAGATATCGGTGGCCTCGGCGCGCGACAGGCCGGCGGCGGCAGGGTCGGGCGCGTCCGACCGGTCGGGCAGGGCGCGGTTCGCCAGCGCGGCGAGGAATTTCTCATGTACTGCCTGCGCCGCGTCCACCGACATCCTCCGTCCGCTGCGCCGTTGGTTACCCGTGCAACCATCGGTCTTGGTCTGGCGCGCGCTAGAACGGGGCCGGTCCGCGCGCAAGCATCTCTTGCCTTCTCGCGGCGGCTCGCGCTACCACCATCTGCGATGACCGAGCAGGGCGGGGCCGATATTTCAACATGATGTCGCTGTGGATCGCCCAGGCGTCGGCCGCCGCCGAAACGCCAAACGCCGGGGATGGCAGCGGCTGGCTGATCGATCCCGAGCTGGTCGATCCCGGATACGGCCAGACGATGGCGGACGGCGGGATTCAGACGAGCTTCCCCGCCCCGCCGCCCCGGCCCGAGCAGCCGCAATGGGACCTCGGCTGGCTGCGCGACTTTTTCGAATCGACCGCCCCGGCGCTGAAACCCTTGCTCTGGATCGGCGCGGCGGCGTTGCTCCTGCTCATTCTCTATCATTTCGTCCCCGCCTTCGCCGACTGGGTCGACAATCTCCGCTTCGGCCGCAAACGGAATGACGAGGCGGCGGAGGAAAGCATCGGCGAGGCCGAAGCCGGCGCCGCCCGCGCGCGCCTGGCCGATGCCGATGCGCTCGCCGCCGCGGGCCGTTTCGCCGAGGCGGTGCATCTGCTTCTCTACCGCAGCGTCGACGACATCGACGGCCGCCGCCCCGGCCTCGTCCGCCCGGCGATGACCTCGCGCGAACTCGCCGCGGCCGAGGACCTCCCCTCGGTCGCACGCCACGCCTTCAGCCGGATCGCGCGCGCGGTCGAGATCAGCCTGTTCGGCGGCCGCGCGATCGACGAAAGCGCGTGGCAGGACTGCCGCGGCGCCTATGCCGAGCTCACCGTGCCGAAGAATTGGGCGCGCGCATGAGCGGCGCGCGCACCGGCGATCATGGCTTCAACCCGCTGCTGATGGCGGGGATGGTCGTCGTCGGCGTGGTCGCCTTCATCGCGCTCTGGGCGCTCGTCGCGCTCGGCCCGCAACTGTCGAGCGGCAACGACGGTGGCGGCCATGCGCTGTCGAAGGCCGCGCCGGGCTATGCCGGCATCGTCGACCTGCTCGAACGTGCGGGCGCCAACGTCGAACTGCGCCGCCGCGTCGGGACCAGGGTCGAGGATTCGGGGCCGCTGCTGATCCTGACCCCGACGCCGAACAGCAAGCCCGCGGACATTGAGGAACTGCTCGGCAAGCAGGAAGGGCCCGCACTGGTCATTCTGCCCAAATGGCAGACGATCCGCCTGCCGGGGCAAAGCAAGAAGCCCGGCTGGGTCAGTCAGGGCTTCGCGGTCACCCCCGACGGCAAGCTGCTGCCTGAAAGCCGGTTCGGCAAGGTGGAGGTCCGCGCCCCGGCCGCGAAAGCCCAGACGGTTCCTGCCCGGATCGCCGGGCGGTCGTTTTCGGCCTATCTCCCCGCCGATGCCCAGACCGTCGCCGGCGAGGGGATCGAGCCGCTGATCGCGGGCGCGAACGGCGGCGCGGTGCTCGCCCGCGCGACCGACCGCGATCTCTATATTCTCGCCGACCCCGATCTGGCCGACAATCTCGCCTTTTCCTCGCACGACAAGGCGCGCGCCGCCGCGCTGCTGATCGATGCGATCGGCGAGGATGCCAATGCCGACGCGCTCGTCTTCGACCTGACGCTGAATGGCTTCGGCAGCCAGCGTTCGCTGCTCCGCTTCGCCTTCGTCCCGCCCTTCATTGGCATCACCCTCTGCCTGATCGCGGCGGGGCTGCTCGCGCTGTGGCAGGCGTGGGTGCGCTTCGGCCCGGCGCTGAAGCCCGGCCGTGCGATCCCGATCTCGAAGGCGGCGCTGATCGCGAACAGCGCCGACCTCGTCCGTCAGGCGCGCCGCGAGCTCGACGGCGCCGATGCCTATGTCGCGAGCCAGCGCAGCGCGATCGCGCGGCGGCTGCACGCGCCGGCCGGGCTCGACGCCGCCGCGACCGATGCATGGATCGACCGCCGCCTGCAGGGCGGCACATTGTTTTCCGCGCTTGCGCGGCGCCTGCCGCTGGCGCGCAACCGGCATGAGTTTCTGGAGGGCGCACAGGCGCTCAGCGACATCAGGAAGGATTTGTTACGTGACGGCTGACATCGAAAGCGTCCGGGCGCTCGGCGCCGCGATCGAGGGCGAGGTGGCGAAGGCCGTATTCGGCCAGGCGCCGCTGACCCGCATGGTGACGATCGCGCTGCTCGCGGGCGGGCATGTGCTGCTCGAAGGGCCGCCGGGGACCGCGAAGACCCTGCTCGCGCAGGCCTTCGCGCGCGCCGTCGGGCTCGACTTCGGACGCATCCAGTTCACCCCCGACCTGATGCCCGGCGACATTCTCGGCTCGAACCTCTTCAACTTCCAGACGTCGAGCTTCACCCTCACCAAGGGGCCGATCTTCACCGAACTGCTGCTCGCCGACGAGATCAACCGCACCCCGCCGAAGACGCAGGCGGCGCTGCTCGAGGCGATGCAGGAGCGCCGCGTCACCATCAACGGCGAACCGCACGCGATGAGCCCGCGCTTCACCGTGCTCGCGACGCAGAATCCGATCGAACAGCAGGGCGTCTATCCGCTGCCCGAGGCGCAGCTCGACCGCTTTCTCTTCAAGCTCGTCGTCGATTATCCCGACGCCGCCGAGGAGCGCCGGATCGTCGCCGACCATGGCGGGCGCTTCAAAAGCCCCGCGGTCGGCGATTTCGGCGTCACCCGGATCGCCGAAGCCAGCACGATCGGTGCGGCGATCGACACGATCGCGACCGTCCGCCTCGCCGAGGAGATCGTCGATTATATCGTCCGTCTGATCCGC
>NZ_JAYSAH010000012.1:0-78167 GCF_041916015.1 Sphingopyxis sp.
GCCATGGCTCTTTGGAAAATAGGGCTGGAGACGCGCCATCTGCTCGTCCGTCAGCCAGAATAAATCGCTCAAATTCAGGCTCCTTCGTGGTCGCCTGAATCATAATCGCTACCGCAAATCAATGGGTCCTGACCCTAACAATGCTGACGATGAATATGATCACTATATTGCCGCAGAACAATATTCTAAAAATCATAAGGGAGATTATCTGCTTGTTATGAAAGATGGGGGCCTTGTTTTTAAGGGTGTCCCTGGAAATACCGATCCAGATAGCAAAGAATATCCTAGTGAGAATTTTGTTCATACTTTGAACAGCGGAACCAAGAGCTTCAGCTGCGCTTTGCAAGCCTTCGCCGTAAATGATCAGGGTCATTCATTCGATATGGATTTGAATCGAAAAGTGGCAAACAAGGTAACAGACTGGACTTCTAATACTGACAATGATGCTAATGTAACATTGCGCGACCTTTTGATGCTCCAATCGGGACTGGCTGGTAACTCGTCATATAATCCTAATGAAGTCAGTACGGCTGATACCTATAATCTTGCTGTAAATGAAATTTCGCCGACCGACAGGTCGAATGCAAATTTTATCTATGATCCGCTTTCGTTTCAAAATTTTGCTTTATATTTCCAGATAGCATTGGGGAGCTCAGGTGCGTATGCGGGCAATGGGAAACTGCATATTAACCTCCAGGGACCCAATCCGGTTGAATATTTAGACCAAAAATTGTTCAGTAAGTTCGGGCTGACCCTCATTCCCGACAATGTTATTGACGACCCGGCCTCCGATCATGATGGCAATGGCTATCCCGATGCCTATGAGAATATCCCCGATGCCTATGCTTGGGGGCAGGACGGGGCCCTTGACGCCGATAGCCTCCCTTCCGATCCCAACCCCATTGCTAATCCGCATGATCAAATGGCCGGCGGCGCAGCGCTTACCGCCAGCGCGTGGATAAAATATGGTCAGTTCTTGTTGCAGCAGGGAACGTGGAATGGCGAACGGTTACTGCCGGCGAGTTCTCTGAACAATTGCGTCAATGGGGCGCTAACGCCCAGCACCAGTGACGATACGCTCAACCCTGTATTTGGCGGCTATGGTATATCGTTCTGGTTGAACGCGGATCTGGTGGATCCGGTCACGCACATCAGTACATATCAACGGCCAGATGACTATGATGAAACGGGCGAGTCGGGTGACATCCTGCCGCCAGTGGTGGCGGCCGATTTGTGTGATGACAGGACGCAACTCTGGCCGTCTGCGCCGCTTGACGCCTTCGCCGCTGCCGGCGGCCTCTTTCAGCGGCTGTATGTGATACCGTCGAAAAACCTTGTGGTGGTACGTTTTGGAGCCGTACCCAAAGTTTCTAGCGAGGCTCCCGACTTGCCGGTCTGCCCAACCCGAACGCCCCCCAGCCAATTCGATGACGACGAGTTTCTGCAGGCGCTGCTCGGTACTTAGTCGCCCAAAAAATGATCACGGATAAGGGAAGAAGAAGTGCAAAACCGGTTTAGATTTGTGACGCCCACAATCGCAGGATTGTGGACGTCCTTTTTCGCGACCGCCGCTTCGGCGCAGGGGGAGTTGTCCGATCCCGAGGGGTCGGGTGCCATCGTCCAGGCGGTTCGCTGGTTACAGGGTACCCTGCTGGGAACGGTGGCCACCGTCGTCGCGGTGATCGCGGTGGCGACGGTCGGTTTCCTGATGCTCACCGGACGGATCAACTGGCGCTATGGCGCGACGGTCATCCTTGGCTGTTTCATCCTGTTCGGCGCGGCTTCCATCGTCGCGGGTATCCAGTCCACCGCGAGCGGACGGTAAGCCGTGCAGGGGATCGAGCGTGATACGGTCTTCGTCGCACTGACGCGGCCGCAAATATTTGCGGGGGTTACTTATAGCTATTTCATCGCCAATGCCGTGATCGCCACAGAGTTGTTCCTTATTTTCAAGTCGGCCTGGGCGTTGGCCGCCGCTCTGGTCGTGCATCTAGTCGGAATGATATTTTGTCTGCGCGAACCGCGCTTCTTCGACCTCTGGCTTGCCAAGGCCAGCCGCTGTCCGCGCATCAAGAATTTTGCGATCTGGCGATGCAACTCCTATCGGCCCTGAACAAGGAGCAGCAGGTTGTTGCTCGCGAAAAGAGCGCAGGGCACCACTTGCCTTATGCGCGCCATGTCGATGACCATACGATAGAGACCCGCGACGGCCTGCTGATGCAGGTTATCCACCTGCGCGGCCTGTTATTCGAAACCGCCGACACCGAGGAGGTAAACTATCGCAAGCGATTGCGTGATGCGATGCTCCAGTCGATCGGCTCTTCGCGTTTCGCGCTATATCATCACATCGTCCGCCGCCGCATCGATCCTGAACTGGATGGCGAATATCCCGACGATTTTTCGCGGACGCTAAACCGAAGCTGGCAAGAGCGGCTGGCCACCAAGCAGCTTTATGTGAACGAGTTGTTCCTGACCCTGATCCGCCGTCCCTTAAAGGGCCGTATGGGCGGCCTTGATCGAATACGCGGGATATGGGCGCGCGCAGAACAGGGCGCTGAAGCGGCCAGCGCGTATGAGAAGCGCCAGCTCGATACCGCCCGCGATGCCTTGATGGCGGCCCTGGGCAACTATGAACCCCGCTTGCTGGGGGTCTACCAGACACGCCAGGGGTCATGTTCCGAACCTCTCGAGTTCCTGTCGTCGCTCTACAACGCGGAGCTTCGTCCGGTATTGCTGCCTAGGCAGGATCTGGGATCCTATATCCCCTATCGCCGGGTTAGCTTCGGCCAGGAAACCATCGAACTGAGCGTGGCCGGCCCCGCGCCTCGCAGTTTTGCCGGAATCGTTTCGATCAAGGATTATCCGGCTCAGACCGCCGCGGGCATGCTCGACGAACTGCTTCGCTTGCCATTCGAAATGGTCGTCTCGCAAAGCTTCGGTTTTGTCGAACGCCAACAGGCACTGGGACGGATGAACCTTGCTCTCAGGCGGATGAAATCGGCCGAGGACGAGGCGGCCAGCCTGCGCAACGAGCTGGCGGACGCGAAGGACGATGTCGCCGCCGGGCGGACCGGTTTTGGCGAGCACCATATGTCGATCGCGGTTCGCGCCGACAGTCCCCAGTCGGTCGATGAAGGGGCCGCAGAGGTGATCGCCGCGCTCGCCGATCTCGGCATTGTCGCGGTCAGGGAAGATATCGCGCTCGAGCCAGCATTCTGGGCACAATTCCCCGGAAACTTCAAATATATAGCCCGTCGCGCCTTGGTCTCGACCAGCAATTTCGCGGGCTTTGCCAGTATCCATAACTTCCCGCTCGGTCGCGCCAGTGGCAATCACTGGGGCGACGCCGTGACGTTGCTGGAGACCACGGCTGCCGGCCCTTATTATTTTAATTTCCATCAGGGCGACCTCGGCAATTTCACCGTCATCGGGCCGTCGGGTTCGGGCAAGACGGTGGTGCTCAATTTCCTGCTCGCCCAGGCGCGCAAATTCGACCCGCGCATCATCTTCTTCGACAAGGATCGAGGCGCCGAGCTGTTTATCCGGGCCATCGGCGGGCGTTATGATGTGCTGCGCCCGGGGACGCCGTCCGGCCTCAATCCGCTTCAGCTTGAGGACAATCCCGTCAACCGCCAGTTCCTGATCGACTGGCTGGCGCTGCTCGCAGGCGGTGCGGATATTGACGAGGCAGCGCGGCTCAAGGACGCGGTCGATGCCAATTTCGGACAACCGGTCGAGCATCGCCGCCTGCGCTATTTGGCCGAACTCTTCCGGGGTGGGCAAAGGCCGCATGCGTCGGACCTCTGGGCGCGGATGCGGCCATGGTGGGGCGAGGGCGAGCGCGCCTGGCTGTTCGATAACGAGGCCGACCTCACCGACCTCGCCGCCTCGGCCGTCGGGTTCGACATGACCCAGATCCTTGACGATCCGGCGATGCGCACCCCGGCAATGATGTATCTGTTCCACCGCGTCGAGGAACGGCTCGACGGCAATGCCGCGATCATCATTGTCGATGAAGGCTGGAAAGCGCTTGACGACGATATCTTCGTCCGCCGGATCAAGGACTGGGAAAAAACCATCCGCAAGCGCAACGGCATAGTCGGGTTCGCGACGCAGAGCGCGCAGGATGCGCTTGAAAGCCGCATCGCCAGCGCGATCATCGAACAAGCGGCCACCCAGATTTTCATGGCCAACCCCAAGGCGCGGGCAGAGGATTATATCGACGGGTTCGGCCTGACCTCGCACGAGTTCGAAATCGTCCGAACGCTTCCCGACAGCGCCCGTTGTTTTCTGGTCAAGCATGGTAGCGACAGCGTGGTTGCGCGGCTCGACCTGACTGGCGAGCGGGCGCTTTTGATGATCATGTCGGGCCGCGAACGCACGGTCCGCCTACTCGATGAAATCCGCGCGCAAGAGGGCGACGATCCCGCTGCCTGGATGCCGCGTCTGCTGGAAGTAGCTTGATGGCGTGTCCCGGCCTTTCCTCGGATAATTTCCTATCGGCCGTGCTCAACGCTGTCGATTGCCAGGCGCAGGCGATCGGGTCGGGCGGCTATCAGGCGCTGGCGGCGCCGGGATCGTCACTTTCGCTGACCCTGACCGGGCTATTGACCCTGTTCGTCGCCTTCTACGGCTATCGTATGTTACTCGGCGAAGGTCCGAGCGTGCGCGACGGAGTATTGGCGCTGGCCAAGATCGGCATCGTACTCGCACTCGCAACCAGCTGGCCCGCGTTTCGGACCCTCATCTACGACGTGGTGTTCCGTGCCCCGGCCCAATTGGCCTCGGAAATCGGCCGTCCTGCACACTTGCCGGGCGCTGGAGGCGGGCTGGTCGGTCGTCTCGTCTATGCTGACCAATCGCTCATCGCGCTTGGCTATTTGGGTACAGGAGAGGCCGGCGAGCCGCCACGTGCCGGCGCCGCGCCGCTGCAGCCCGGCCTCGCACCCCTTACGCCTGCTCCCCTCTCGGAGTTCAACGAGCTCATGTTCGGCGGTGCGCGTATGATGTTCCTTACGGGCTCGATAACCTCGCTTACCGCGCCCTGGTTGATTGCGGGACTGTTGCTTGCGCTAGGGCCATTTTTCATCGCCTTCCTGCTCTTTGAAGGTACGCGTGGCGTTTTCGAAGGCTGGCTGCGCGTGCTCGGCGGCGCCGCCTTGGGCGCGCTGGGAGCGTCGATTGTCCTAGGCGTCGAACTGGCCATGATCGAGCCTTGGCTTGGTCAGCTAATCGCGACGCGACTGGCGGGCTACCCTACCCCGGGGGTCGCCGTTGAACTGTTCGCGGTGACGCTGATTTTTGCCCTGACCTTGGGCGCTGTCCTCTATGGCGTCGGCTGGGTAGCCTATGGATTCCGCTTGCCCGAAACTTGGCGAATAATGCCGCAAGAGGTGTCAGGCCGGCTGCGGGCTCATTCACGCCAGATCGTCGATAGCCGCTCCGGCAGCGCAGATGAAAGCAGAACACGCGCTGTCGCGATCGCCGACGCGGCGGCCGCTTCGCACCGACGCGAAGCAGGTCGGGTCGCCATGGCAGGGGGCCTTGCCCCCGCTTCGGTGGCACTGGGTGCGGCACAGGTTCGCCCGGGCTTGGGCGGCGATCTGGCGCGCGCTGCTCCGCTGCCGCTCGGCCAAAGCCAAAAACGCCGAACGACAACGCGCTCTTCCGCCAGCTCCGGACGAAGGGACAGGCGCGCATGAACAAACATTCGAGGGAAGCGCTCGACGCCTATTATGTCGAAGCCGACAGCTGGGCGAAGGACCAGCAGGACACGCAGCGCAAGTCACGGCGCATGGCGTGGATCATCGCCGGCACGGCCGCGGCCATCGCGTTGATGGAGGCCATCGCGCTGATCGTCCTGATGCCGCTCAAGACTGTCCAGCCCTATACTCTGCTTGTCGATAAGACGACCGGCTATGTTCAAGCGCTGGACCCGGTCGAGCCCGAGAAAATATCGGGAGACACCGCGCTCACGCAAAGCTTCCTCGTCCAATATGTCATCGCGCGCGAAAGCTATGACATCGATTCGCTTCAGACCAATTATCGGCGTGTCGGATTATGGTCTGCGGAAGGCGCGCGCGCGCAATATCTGAATGACATGCAGGCATCGAGCCCGAACAGTCCGCTAATGCTCTATCCCCGCAATTCGGTCGTCGAAACCCGCGTGAAGAGTATCTCTCCCGTCTCCAAGAATGTGACGATGGTCCGCTTTGAAACCATATTGCGCGATGAAACCGGGCGTGCGGGCCAGCCGCGCGCGTGGGTCGCTGTAATCCGCTATCGCTATTCGGGCGAACCGATGCAGGCCGAGGATCGTTTCATCAATCCGCTGGGATTCGAAGTGACGCGCTATCGCCGCGATCCCGAAACTCTGACGCCCGATCCCGCACCCGCCAATCCTGTCCCCCCTTATGGTGCGCCGGGTCAGGGCACGACTCCCTATCCCTATGGCGGAGCGGGCCAGCCTTTTCCGCAATATCGCCCCCAGGTGCCGCCGCCGCCGCAACAGAAACCAGCCCAGCCCGAGACCAAATCGTGAGACTGCTTGCCGCCGTGATCGGCCTTGGTCTTTTCGCAGCGCCCCCGCTGGCTGCGCAGATTACCCCGCGCCCGATCGACCTCGATCCGCGAATCCAGTCGGTCGATTATGTCGAGGACAAGATCATCCAGCTCAGCGTTGCCCCAGGATATCAGCTTACAGTCGAATTCGGTCCCGACGAAATGATCGAGAGTGTTGCGGTCGGCGATGCCTCTTCTTGGCAAGCAACGCCCAGCCATCGCGGCGATCATATGTTTATCAAGCCGGTGGCGTTCGGGGTTACTACCAATATGACGGTGGTAACGAGCATCAGAACCTATTTGTTCGAATTGATACCGCTCGGCGGACCGTCCCCGAACATGGCCTATACGCTGCGATTCAATTATCCGTCAGTCGATGGCGGCGAGCGTGCGGACGAGCAGGTCGTAAGCGTCGAGGGCCGCTACAAGCTGAGCGGCTCAAGCGTCGTCCGCCCGATCGGCATCAGCGACGACGGCATCCATACCTATATCGAATGGCATCATGACGATCCGGTCCCGGCTGTCTATGCGATCGACCGCAGCGGACGGGAGTCGCTCGTCAACGGCATGATGCGCGACGACATCTTCGTGATCGACCGCGTTTCTCCGAAGCTGATGTTCCGGATCGATAATCATGTTGCGCACGCCCGCCGCGTCGTGGAGGCCAATTGATGGCGGCCTCCACCCATCCCAAGGGGAGCGACCCACGGATCATGGCCCGCTTGCCGGGTGAGGCTGGGGCCGAACCGGTAGTTCGCTTGCCGCGTCAGGGCATTCCGCCTTGGGGCATCTTGCTGGGTGCCGTCTTGCTTGCGATCCTGCTGTTCACGGCGTTGGAAGCTCGTCGCCGCGCTGCTTCGGCGCCTGCGGTCAAGCCGGGTGCAACGGATCGGCTTGCGCCGCAGAAATCGCTCCCGCCACTCTATCTCCCGCCTTGGACGCCCATGCCGATGCTCATGCCCGATTCTGCCGAGGCAGCCCCGGCGCCCAGCCCGAAGCCGCCACCCCCGCAGATTATCTATCAGCCGGCACCCCCGCCGCCAATTTCTCCAAATCCCGTCAGACAAGCGCCTCAACGTGCGCCCCGAGCGCCTTCCGAACCCGCGCTTGTGTTTGACGCCGGGTCGCGGCCGTCAGCTGCGGATCAGGCCGCTACTGGCGAGAGTGCGAATGTCCAATTCCCTTCGACGCCTGGGGCGACACGCATATTGGGGAGCCGGTCGCGCGCGGGCGTGTTCGCCAATCCACTGTTCACCGTTTCGCAAGGAACGCTGATTCCCGCCGTACTGGAAACCGCACTCAATTCGACGCGTCCCGGTCTGGCGCGCGCGATTGTCTCGCACGATGTCCGTGGTTTCGATGGCAGGCTTGTGCTTATCCCGCGCGGCAGCCGGTTGATCGGCGAATATCACTCGGAAACCGCTCCGGGGCAGAACAGGCTGCTGGTCAACTGGGTCCGGCTGATCCGGCCAGACGGCGTCACTGTGAATATTGAGTCACCGGCGAGCGATACGCTCGGCGGCACAGGCATAAAGGCGCAGGTCAACTCGCATTTCTTCGAACGCTTTGCTGGAGCGATCCTGCGATCGGCGCTCGATTTCGGCGTTAATCTTGCCGGACGAGCAGTTGACGGTCCGATTGTGGTGCTGCCCGGCATAGTGCAGCAGGGAACGGGTACGACACAGGCCATCGACCCATCGCAGATAATGCCGACACTGAAAGTGAAACAGGGTACAAGCATTTCGATCTTTGTCGCCCGCGACCTCGATTTCAGTGGCCGGGACGTCGAGCGGTGAGCGATCCTGCCAAGGTCGTTGGCCATGCCGGCATTTACCTCAAATCCTATCTTGCCCCGCTTACTGACGTGCTCGCTCGCACCGATGTCACCGACATCTATGTCAACCGTCCCGGCGAGATTTGGGTCGAAACTATTGCCGGGGAAATTGAGCGGCATGAAGCCCCCCGTCTGGACGAGCCGACACTCGCCCGGCTTTCCAGGCAGATCGCTGCGTTTTCCAGTCAAGGCATCAGCCGCGAACATCCCCTGTTGTCGGCCACTTTGCCTGATGGCGCGCGTGTCCAAATCGTCGCTCCGCCAGCAACGCGCGGTGCGATCGCGCTGGCCATCCGCAAACATGTCTCGCCTGATTTGTCGCTCGACGATTATGTTTCCGCCGGCGCCTTTGATGAAACGCTGCGCGGGACCGCTGATCGAAGCAAGGCGGATGAGTTGCTGGCCGATAAGCTGGCCAAAGCGGATATTGCGGGCATGCTTCGCGGTGCAGTTGTCGCACGGCGCAATATTCTGGTGTCGGGCGGGACATCGACCGGGAAAACTACTTTCCTGAATGCTCTGCTGCGCGAGATTCCTCCCCAGGAACGGCTAATATTTATCGAAGATACGCCTGAACTGTATGTCCGTCATGCCAACAGTGTCGGTCTGATCGCAGCACGCAGCGCGCTGGGTGAAGCCATGGTCAGCGCCAATGATCTGCTCGCCGCATCCCTGCGTATGCGGCCCGACCGGATCATATTGGGCGAACTTCGCGGCGAAGAAGCCTTTGCTTTCCTGCGTGCCGTCAATACAGGCCATCCGGGATCGATGAGCACCATTCACGCCGATAATGCACAGAGCGCCATCGAACAGATTGTCCTACTGGCGCTACAGGCGGGGACCCAGCTTAACCGCGACGATGTGAGGCACTATGTCGCGAGTACAGTGGATGTTTTTGTCCATCTGGATCGTGTGGCCGGGAAAAGGCGGATTGCCGAGATCATGCTGCCGTCGCGAAGCAATGTCAGGCGAAACTAGCGCCTCAAATGGCGACTTCCAAGGAGTTATAACATCGGTGTGCCCGGGAAAGCGGGAACCCAGTAGCAACGCTGGAACTAGGTTCCCGCTTTCGCGGGAATGACGACGGGAGACGGGGCTAGGGCAGCAATTTCTCCGCCCGCGCGCGCCACGTCGCCGCCAGCGCTTCCATCGCGGCCAGCGCCTTCAGCGCTTCGGGCTCGTGCTTGCCGCCGCCGCCGATCAGCAGCCGGAACACCCGCTCGACGCTCCATTCGGGCAGCGGCCGTTCGACCAGCGCCAGCTCGTCTCCTGCAGCGACGGCGCCTTCCTCGATCACGCGATAATACCAGCCGCTCCGCCGCGTCTTCACCACCGTTGCCGGCACACTTGCGACCCCGAAGCGATGCCCGAGCTTCCAGCACGGCTGGCGCCCCTGGCTGATCTCGACCAGCGCGGTGCCGAGCCGGTAGCGGTCGCCGAGGCACGCTTCGCTTTCGACCAGCCCCGCAGTCGAAATATTCTCGCCGAACGCGCCCGGCGCTTCGAGCAGGGCATGGCTCCCCAGCGTTTCGGCCCACCAGCCATAATGGTCGCGCGGATAATGATGGATCGCCTTGTCGGGGCCGCCATGCACCGAGAGATCGGCCTGTTCATCGCCGTCGATCCCGAGGAAGCCGACGGACAGCGGCCCCGCGGCCGGCATCTTGCCGATCGCGCTCGCCTCCTCGCCGCGAAAGATGCGCGCCTTGCCGGTCAGCACGGCGTCGATCGGATAGCTCATGCCACTGCTCCGCGCGGTCCGAACAGGATGATCGCGGCGCCGCCCAGACAAACGATCGCGCCGGTCATATCCCAGCGATCGGGCCGCGCCCCCTCGACTGTCCACAACCACAGGAGCGCCGCAACGATATAAACGCCGCCATAGGCCGCATAGGTGCGTCCCGCATGGTCGGCATCGACCAGCGTCAGGAGATAGGCGAACAGCGCCAGCGACGCCATCCCCGGTGCAATCCACCACATGGATTTGTCCAGCCGCAGCCACGCCCAGAAGGCGAAGCATCCGGCGATCTCGGCGAGCGCGGCCGCGATATAGGCGAAAGCGGTCATGGGCTTACCGTGGCCGGATCGCGCGCAAAAGAAAAGGGGCGACCCGCAGGCCGCCCCTTTCCCTATCGTGTCGCTGTTCCGAACGGATCAGAACGCGAGGCCAAGGCCGACAGCGAAGGTGTCGAAGTCCTTGACGTTGTTGCCGATGAACTGGTGGCGATACTCGAGCTTGCCGTACAGGCTCTGGCCCAGCTTGTGCTGGTAGCCGGCGCCGATGTACGGGTCGTCGATCTGACCGAAGGTGTAACCGGCGTTGGCATAGAGCTTGCCGTTGGTGCCGACCTTGGCACCCGCGCGGCCACCGGCCGAGAATTGGACCTTGGCGCCGTCGACCAGCACCTTGTCGCCGGCGATTTCGGCGCCCGCGAAAGCGGTCGAGCCGAGATCGAAATCATAACCGCCCGCAACACCGAGGGTGGCGTCGTCGAGACCGCTGCCGGTCACATAACCGCCGCGCACTTCGACGCGGGCTTCGCCGCCGTCGGCAGCGAGAGCAGGGGTGGCGACAACTGCCGAGAGGAGAGCGGCGGCAACTGCGAACTTCTTCATAATCTTTTCCTTTTCATTCCTTCGGACCACGCCCTTTGGGTCGCGGCCCGGGGCTCTAAATGGCCCTCGCGGCTGTCGCTGCCATGAATGGATCGTTCAGAATATGACAATTTTCTTACCTGTGTTATTTTTACAACACAGCATAGGTATGCAGGCGTGCCTCGCCCTCCGCGCGGCATCGGGTCATGGGATTTTACAGGAAAGCGCGAAAGCGAATCAGCCGAGCGCGGCCTGCTTTTCCTCGGCGATGCGGTCGAGTTCGGCGCGCGTCGGCTTGGTCGCGGCGCTCTTGAGCTGGCCGCACGCGGCCATGATGTCGCGCCCGCGCGGGGTGCGGATCGGGGCGGAGATGCCCGCCTCGAAGATCAGGTTGCTGAACGCGCGCACCCGCTCGGGCGACGAGCATTCATAGGGCGCGCCGGGCCAGGGGTTGAAGGGAATGAGGTTCACCTTCGCGGGCAGCTTATACTGCTTGATCAGCCGCACGAGCTCGCGCGCGTCGGCATCGCTGTCATTCTTGTCCTTCAGCATCACATATTCGAAGGTGATGCGCCGCGCATTGTTCGCGCCCGGATAGGCGGCGCAGGCGGCGAGCAGTTCCTCGATGCCATATTTGCGGTTGAGCGGCACGATCTCGTCGCGGATCTCCTTCGACACCGCGTGCAGCGAGACGGCGAGATTGACCCCGATCTCCTCGCCCGCGCGCGCCATCATCGGCACCACGCCGCTCGTCGACAGGGTGATGCGCCGCTTCGACAGCGCCAGCCCGTCGCCGTCCATGACGATCTTCAGCGCGCCCTTGACCTCATCGAAATTATAGAGCGGCTCGCCCATCCCCATCATCACGATGTTGGTGAGCATCCGCCCGTCGGGGGTGTAGTGGCCGGTCTCGTCGTCCTCGTCGTCGCTATCGGCGGTCGAGGCCATATTGCCCTTCGGCCATTCGCCGAGCGCATCGCGCGCGAGCAGCACCTGCCCGACGATCTCCCCCGCGCCGAGATTGCGGACGAGGCGCATCGTGCCCGTATGGCAGAAACGGCAGTTCAGCGTGCAGCCGACCTGGCTCGACACGCAGAGCGTTCCCCGATCGGCGTCGGGAATGAAGACCATCTCATATTCCTGGCCGTCCGCCGCGGCGAGCAGCCACTTGCGCGTGCCGTCGTTCGACACCTGCGCCTCGCGCACCGTCGGGCGCCCGATGATATAGCGGTCGGTCAGCCATGGGCGCATCGTCTTGGCGATATCGGTCATCGCCTCGAAATCGGTGACGCCGCGATGATAGATCCAGTGCCAGATCTGCTTCGCGCGCAGCTTCGCGCCCTTGGCGTCGAGCCCCGCCTCGACCAGTTCGGCGCGGATCGCGTCGCGGGTCAGCCCGACCAGGTCGATGCGGTTGCCGCCGCGCAACGGAACGGTGCCCGTCGTGACGGGGTCGATATGGCCGGGAATCTGCATGATGCGCGGCCATATAATGGGGAAGGGCGGTTTGCGCAATCGCGGGACGGCGGATGAAAATCAGGGCCGCGATCCACCGGGATCGCGGCCCTGCAAGGTGTCGGCCGAGTGCCCGCCGATCAGTTGCGGATCGCGGCGACGCGAACAGGCTCGCTCCGCGACATGCGGGCAAGCGCCTGCTCGGCCTTTGCCGACGCGACCTGCAAGGTGTCGCGGCGGCAGTGCTGGATGTCGTTCTTGCCCGCGACGTCGAAGTCGGAGGCCGTTCCGCACACGGCGACGACGGCGCGCCACACGCGGTGCTGGAGCGATTTGGCGCCGGCCGGCGTGCCGAGGTCGAGATCGCCATGCTCGACGACGACGGTCCGGGTCACGGGTTCGGCGAAAACGGGCTGGACCAGCGAAGTCGCGGCCAGCGCGGCGAGGATCAGAGCTTTTGTCATCTGGATCTCCATCGGCCGGCGGGTAAGGAGGGGAGGAAGCCGGCAATCGTCAGATAAGCGATCGCCCGCCGCCGCGGGAGCAACGATGTTGCGCGACCATTCTGCATAATTGCAGAATGCGGCGCATAGGATTATTCCGCAAAAGGCATCATGTTCGACTGGAACGACCTCAAATCCTTTCTCGCGGTGGCGGACACCGGCAGCACGCTGGCCGCCGCGCAGGCGCTCCGCGTCAGTCAGACGACTGTCGCGCGGCGCATCGCGGCGCTGGAGGCGGCGACGGGGCTCGACCTGTTCGAGCGCCGGCAGACGGGCTATGCGCTGACCGCGGTGGGCGAGGCGATGCTCGCGAGCGCGGTCGCGGTGCGCGAGGCCGCCGACCGGTTCGAGGATGCCGCGGGCGCCCGCTCGCGCGACGCGGGCGGTACGGTCAGCCTGACGACGATGGAAATCTTCGCGGTGACGGTCCTGCCGCCGATCCTGCGCGACCTCCGCGCCGCGCATCCGGGCATCCACATCCATCTCGATACCTCGGACGAGCCGCGCGACCTCGCCGCCGGCGCCGCCGACATCGCGCTGCGCAGCAGCAAGCAGCCCGCGGGCGCAGGCCTCGTCGGGCGGCGCATCGCCGACAATCCGTGGACGGTCTATTGCAGCCGCGACTATGCCGACCGCCACGGCATCCCGCACAGCCGCGAACAGCTCGCGACCCATCCGTTCATCGGCGGCGGCGGCGGAGTGTGGGAACCCTATCTGGCATGGCTCCGCCAATATCGGCTCGAGGATTCGGTGGTCATGCAATATGACAGCGCTTCGGGCCTGCTCGCCGGGGTACGCGCGGGCATGGGCCTCACGATCCTGCCCGCCTTCCTCGCCGACCGCGAGCCCGACCTGATCCGCTGCATCCCGCCCAAGGCGGAGGACACCACCGGCCTCTGGCTGCTCACCCACGAACGCCTCCGTCGCGTCCCGCGCATCCGCATCGTGCTGGATTTTCTGGCGAACGCGCTGGCGAAGCTGGGGCGGGAATAGGGGGCGATCGACAAATCGCTGTCCTACAATCTTCTGCTGGCATAGCGTCCGTGCCATGCTCTCCCAACTCCAGACCGCCTTCACGCGCAAATGCGAATTCCGAGTGAAGTTACGCTGTATTCCGCCGTTTTCGGTCGGGTCCGACAATCCTCTTTTCGTCACCCCAGACTTGATCCGGGGTTCATTGGCGCAGCGCTGGATGAATGGCTCCCGGATCAAGTCCGGGATGACGAGAAAATATCAATCCCGAATAAAGTTGCGCAGAAATCCGCCGCTTTCCGAAACTGCCTTAGCGGATGTTCGCGCATCCCAGTGCCGCCGCGTCGATCGCGGTCGCCGCGCCGCGCAGGCGATAGGTGTCGGCGATCGCGCCGCCGGCCTCGGTGCTGCTCTCCACGCTCATGCTCGGCGCAGCGCGCATCGCGGCGATGACCGCGGCGTCCATCCGCGCATCGCTCGCCCAGCCGTGGACGCCGTTGCCGGTCAGGACGAAGCGGCGGCTGCCCACCGTCAGGCGCAGTTCGCGCCCCGCGCCGCGTTCCTTCGACAGGCGGATGTAGAATTGGCCGCGAATGCGCGACTTCGGCCAATATCCGACGCTGGCATAGGCTTTGACCTGCGGCTTGCCGATCGTCGCGGCGGGCGCGGCGATGGCGTAGCAGCGCGCGGTCTGCGCCTCGCGGAATGCGGCCCAGCCGTCGAAAATGCCGAGCGCGGTGCGCGGCGCGGCGAATGCGGCCGCCGGAACCACCAGCGCGATCAGGAAAAGAAGGGCCGTCTGCCGCATGGTTCCCGTTCGCGCGATTGCGGATGCTTTGCAAGCATGGCTTGCACCGCGCCGTGCGGGCGTTAAGGAAGGTGGACATTTTCGGGGGACGGGATTCGGGGCGAAAGGCCCGTCTCGCCGGACTCTCAGGGACTTTTCCCGCGCTACAGGGATGATGTGATAATATGAAAGCGACGATCGAACGTGCGGTGCTGCTCAAGAGCCTCGGCCACGTCCAGTCCGTGGTCGAACGGCGCAACACCATTCCCATTCTGTCGAACGTCCTGATCGAAGCCGACGCCAGCGGTCAGCTCAAATTGATGGCGACCGATCTCGATCTGCAGGTCGTCGAAACGATCGCGGCAAAAGTCGAAACCCCCGGCACGACGACCGTCTCGGCGCACACTTTGTTCGAAATTGCGCGCAAGCTGCCCGAGGGTTCCGAAGTCAGCCTCGCCGCCGCCGAGGGCAAGATGCAGGTCAAGGCCGGCCGCTCGAACTTCAACCTGCCGACGCTGCCGCGCGACGATTTTCCGGTGATTGCCGAAGGGGACCTGCCGACTAGCTTCGAGTTGCCGGTCGCCGAACTGATCCAGATCATCGACAAGACGCGCTTCGCCATCTCGACCGAGGAAACGCGCTATTATCTGAACGGCATCTTCTTCCACGTCGCAGAGGATGCGACGGGGCCGGTGCTGAAGGCCGCCGCGACCGATGGCCACCGCCTCGCGCGCTACACGGTGACGCGCCCCGACGGCGCCACCGGCATGCCCGACGTGATCGTGCCGCGTAAATGCGTCGGCGAAATCCGCAAGCTGCTCGACGAGGCCGAGGGCAATGTCGAGATCAGCCTGTCGGCTTCGAAGATTCGCTTCCAGCTCGGCAACGCCGTACTGACCTCGAAGCTGATTGACGGCACCTTCCCCGACTACAGCCGCGTCATTCCGACCGCGAACGACAAGCTCTTGAAGGTCGATCCCAAGAGCCTGTTCCAGGGCGTCGATCGCGTATCGACGATCGCCAGCGAAAAGACCCGCGCGGTCAAGGTCGGTCTCGACAAGGACCGCATCACGCTCAGCGTCACGAGCCCCGAAAACGGCACCGCCGCCGAGGAGCTCGCCGCCGGCTATGACAGCGAGGCGATGGAGATCGGCTTCAACGCCCGCTATCTCAGCGACATCCTCGGCCAGGTCGATGGCGACAATGTCGAACTGCACCTCGCCGACGCCAACGCCCCGACGCTGATCCGCGAAAGCGAGAAGAGCCCGGCGCTCTATGTGCTGATGCCGATGCGCGTATAACGAGCCCTCAGATAGCGATGCGGAGAGGGGGCGGACTCAGGCCGAGCTCCGCGCCTCTGCAAAGACGACCTGATTGCGGCCTTTGTGCTTGGCCTGATACATGGCATTATCGGCCCGTTCGATGAGATCCCGGAGGCCGGCCGCCTCCCTTCGCGATGCGCCGATGCTGATCGTCGGCGTTACCAATTCTCCCGCGCGGGTGCGGATCGAAAGATCGGCGATGGCCGATCGAACGCGCTCGGCAATGGATTCCGCCGTTTTACGCGACGCCTTGGGGAGAAATATGCCGAATTCCTCGCCGCCGAGCCGCGCGCAAATATCTTCTTCCCGCACGCATTGACGGATCGCTTCGCCGACTTTCTCAAGCACCTTGTCGCCAATGACGTGACCGTGCCGGTCGTTGATCTGCTTGAAATGATCGAGGTCCCCGACGATCAGCCAGCCGCGCTCCGCATGGAGATTGATGGTCGCCAGGAACGACTCGCGGTTCGACAGACCAGTCATCTGATCGATGCTGGCCCGCTGCTCCAACTCCAGATAGGCCTCGCTGAGCTGCGCGTGCAATTCCGCGATCCGGCGCCCCTGAAGGTTGAGGAAGATGCAGACCGGGGTCGAGATCACGGCCGCGCAGAGCGCGCCCGCCTTGAACCATTGCGGCGTGACCTCCATGTCGGGGAAAGTTCTGACAATGTCCATGAAGAGCAAGGTTGCGCCAATCGAAAATGCAACTCCGCCTATCACCTTGATCCAGCTTGGGAATGACCTGTCCACGGTGGCGACGTCCTGACAATGCGGGCACGATTCTTTAGAGAAAAAAGTAAATCTCTGCTTAAGTCGTCCGTGCCATATCCGGAGGTGGCGCAAAACCGGCCGCTGTTACGCGCGAGGCAAGCGCCATGGACGGGGACGGCTGGGAATTTGGTGAAGGGATTATCAACCCGCCTTCGCGACCCGCCAGATCGTGTTGCCGGTATCGTCGGCAACCAGCGCGCTGCCATCCTTCGCGACCTTGACGTCGGCCGGTCGGCCGCGCGTCGTCTTGCCGTCCTTGGCCAGGAACCGGTCGAGGAAGGGGACGGGCAGCGCATCGACCGGCTTGCCGTTCGCGCCGAATTTCACGAACACCACGTCATAGCCCGACACCGGCTCGCGGTTCCACGACCCGTGCAGCGCGACCAGCGCGCCGTTCGCCCAGCGCTCGCCAAGGTTCAGTCTGTCGGTGAAGGTGAAGCCGAGCGGCGCGACGTGTGAGCCCAGCGCATAGTCGGGGCGCTTCACATATTGGCGGCGATCCTCGTCCTCCGGCGGAACGCGCGGGTCGATGTAGCCGCCCCAATAATACCAGGGCCAGCCATAGAAATCGCCCTCGTCGATGTCGGTCATATAATCGGGAACCAGATCGCTGCCGAGCATGTCGCGCTCGTTGACCACCGCCCAGAGCTGGTTGCTGCCGGGATAGAAGGCGAGGCCGACAGGGTTGCGGATACCCGCGGCGAAGGTTCGCATATATTTATTCTCGGGCCGCACCTCGAGGATGCTCGCGCGGCGCGTCTCGTTGCCGAGGCCCTTTTCGCCGATGTTCGAATCGGCGCCAACCCCGACATAGAGCCAGCCCTTCGGCGATACCGTCAGGCTCTTGGTCCAGTGGCGGTTGGTGCCCTTCGCGGGCAGGTCGACGAGCTTCGCGGGCTTGCCGCTCATTTTCGTCTCGCCCTCGACATAGGGGAAGGCGAGGATCGCGTCGGTGTTCGCGACGTAGAGCGTCTTGCCGACCAGCGCCATGCCATAGGGCGAGTTGAGGCCGGTGATATAGGCGGCCTTGACCTCGGCCTTGCCGTCACCGTCGGCGTCGCGGAGCAGAGTGATGCGGTTCGCCGACTTGCCACCCGCACCCGCCTTGCTCATCAGGCTGCCCATCACCTTGTTCTCGATCCCCGAGCTGTCGCGCGGCGGGCTCTGCGCCTCGGCCACGAGCACGTCGCCGTTCGGCAGCACGAGCATCGAGCGCGGGTGATCGAGGCCTTCGGCGAAGCGCCCGACACTCAGCCCCTGCGCCGCCCGCGGCGCTTCACCGGCGGGCCATCTGGTCGCCTCGGGCACGTTCATCGTCGGAATGCTCTCGGCGCGCTGCGTCGCCATCACCGGCACCCGGCCGCTGAGCTCGGCGGTCGAGAAGCGCGCGACGTCGGGCCGCGACAGCACATAATAGGCGATGCCCGCCGCGATGATCAGAAGGACGAGGGCGATGCCCGCATATTTGAGGATTTTGCGCATGGCCGCAGTCTTACACGGCGAGACGGCGAGGGCAAAGAGGCGTTTCCGGAGCACCGATGGTTAATCGCGTACGGTTCGATATTAACCTTACCCACTCGTTCATCACGGTTGGGAACGGGGCGGTTAGGCGGGCGCGTTAGGACGGCGCCGATGCAACGGGCCGGGGACAGCATGCAACTGCCAGCACCTTTTCTTGCCGACCGCGGCGCGGTCGACGATGCGACCATGCTGATCCGCGAGCATGGCGAAGAAGCGGGCTTCGCGGCCGCGGCGCGGGCCGAGCAATATCGCGTGCTCGGCAACCACCTCCATTTCGCGCGCTGGCGCCAGATCGAACGGCTGATCACCTATCTGTCGATCGACACCGCGCTCGACACGGTGCACTGAGAATCTAAAGCCGCAGGCCCGCCGTCTCGGGCAATCCCGCCATGATGTTGAGATTCTGGACGCAGGCGCCGCTGGCGCCCTTGCCGAGATTGTCGAGCCGCGCGACGAGGCGGAGCTGACTGGCGCTCGGGTCGGCATAGAGCATCAGCTCCATCCGGTCGGTCGCCGCGTCGTCCTTGCGGAGCAGCAATTCGCTTTCATCTCCTGCACGGCGCACGCCGACCAGCGGGGAGCCCTCGAATTGGGCGGAGAGGGCATCGAACGCCGCATCGGCGACCGCCCGGTCGAACGCCAGCGGCACCTCGACCAGCATCCCGCGATAGACAGGGACCACCGCTGGCGCGAATAGCGGCGGGTGCGACAGGCCAGCATGCTGCTGCATCTCGGGCACATGCTTGTGTGCGAGATTGAGACCGTAGCTGCGAAAGCCGATGTCCGGTTCTGCCTCGAACCGGGCGATCAGCTCCTTGCCGCCGCCCGAATAGCCCGAGACGGCATTGACGCTGAGCCGCGCATTGCGCGCGACGAGGCCCGCCGCGACGAGCGGTGCAACCAGCGCGAGGAATCCCGTCGGGTAGCAACCGGGATTACTCACCCGTTTCGATCCCGCAATCCTCTCGCGCTGGAGGGCGCCGAGTTCGGGAAAGCCATAGGCCCAGGCGGCATCGACCCGGTGCGCGGTCGAGGCGTCGATCACCCGTGTCCGGTCGTTGCGGATCATACCGACCGCTTCGACCGCCGCTCCGTCGGGAAGGCAGAGGATGACGAAATCGGCTTCGTTCAACGCTTCGTGCCGCGCGGCGGCGTCCTTGCGGCGCGCCTCGTCCAGCGTGATCAGTGAGAACTCGGCGCGCCCGGCCAGCCGCCCGGCGATTTCGAGGCCCGTCGTCCCCGCCGCGCCGTCGATGAAAACCGTCTGTGTCATAAGGATTTACCGCAATCTTTTCATGCCGCTCACCGGCGGCGCATGTCCTTCTTCCGCAAAGCGCGCGACGACGTCGGCGAGCGGCTCGACCTTGACCTCCATCCATCGTCGGCTGGCATGGACGAGGTTCCGGCCGTCGGCCATGATCCCGACATGGCCGGGGAAGAAGACGAGGTCGCCGCGCGCGAGATCGGCGGCGGCGACGTCCTTGTCGGCGCCGAGCGCAGCGAGCTGCAGGTCGCTGTCGCGCGGCAGCTGGATGCCCGCCGACGACCAGGCAAGCTGGACGAGGCCCGAGCAGTCGATGCCCTTCGCGGTGCGGCCGCCCCAGAGGTAGGGCGTGCCGACCATCGCTTCGGCGACGGCCGCCGGATCGTCATGCTCGTGGCCGACCTCGACGAGTGCGGCGAGCGGGAGATAGCCGTGCGAGGTCTTCAGCCACTCGCCCTCGGCATCGCCCATCACCAGCGCGCCGCGCGGCAGCACGGCGGGGCCGCCGCTCGCGGCGTCGGGCGCCGAATGGAGCATTGCCTCGATCATGTCGACGCGGTGCGTCGGCGCAATCGGTGCGCCGAGCGCTTCGGCGGCGAGATAGCCGACATAATGGTCGGCGAGGCTATAGCCCCACGCCCAGCCGCCCGTGAGGTCGAGCAGCGCGAAGCCCTCGCCGAACAGCAGCTCGCTTGTCTGCTCGGCGTCGAGCGACGGCGCAGCGCGCATCGCGGCGGCAGGGAGCACCCCGCTCATCATCATCGGCGCGGCATAATGCGGCGCAAAATGGACGCCGGCGACCGCGATATCGGCGAGGTCGGGGCGGATCGCGACGACGCGCGGATCATAGGCGTGCGAGGTGCCTGCCAGCCCGAAGCGGTCGCGGCCCTGTCCGGCGACGCCGGGGCGCCCCATTCGCACGCGGTTTGCCGCTGAAATATCGCCGCTATTCGCTGTCACTGGTCGTCCTGTAATAAAGCCCTTTTCCCGCGCCCGGCGGACAATCGCGGCGCATTAGACCAGCGCCCCCCGCTTTATCAAGGATGTTCGCCTTTCCTGCGCCGGTCATAGCGCGCTTGCAGCATCGCCCACGCCGCGCGCAGCCCGAGCGCCGCGCCGCCCTTCGGACGCCCGTGCTTCGCCGAGGGGCGCCACGCGAAGGTATCGAAATGCGCCCAGGCCGTATCGTCGGGGATGAAGCGCTTCAGGAACAGCGCCGCGGTGATCGACCCCGCGAAGGAGGAGCTTCCGGCATTGCCGAGGTCGGCGATGTCGGTTTCGAGCAGGTCGGCATAGCCGTCCCACAGCGGCATCCGCCACAGCGGATCGTCGCGCTCGGTGCCGCCCCGCAGCAGATCGTCGGCGAGCGCATCGTCGTTGGCGTAGAGCGCGGGCAGGTCCGGCCCCAGCGCGACCCGCGCGGCGCCGGTCAGCGTCGCGAAATCGACGATCAATTCGGGCTTGTCCTCGCCGGCTTTGGCGAGGGCGTCGCCGAGCACGAGGCGTCCCTCGGCATCGGTGTTGCCGATCTCGACCGTCAGGCCCTTGCGGCTCTTCAGCACATCGCCCGGACGGAAGGCGTCCGCCGAGATTGCATTCTCGGCCGCCGCGACGAGGCAATGGAGCCGCACCGGCAGTCCGCTCGCCATCACCAGCTCGGTAAGCGCGAGGACGTGTGCCGCCCCGCCCATATCCTTCTTCATCAGCCGCATGCCTGATGCGGGCTTGATATCGAGTCCGCCGCTGTCGAAGCTGATCCCTTTGCCGACCAGCGCGATGCGCGGATGGCTGTCCTTGCCCCACTCGATCTCGATCAGCCGCGGCGCATGATGCTTCGCCGCGGCGCGGCCGACCGCATGGATCATCGGATAGCCCTGTTCGAGCGCTTCGCCCTTGGTGACGGTCAGCTTGCCGCCGTGCGCCTTGGCGATCGTCTCGGCGGCCTTCTCGATCATCGCAGGGCCCATGTCGGCGGCGGGCGTGTTGACGAGGTCGCGGACGAGCGCGACCGCGCGCATCTCGGCAACGATCGGCGCGATCGCGCCGACATCGCTGGTCAATAGCACGCGCGCGCCTTTGACGGCCGGGTTCGTCTTGTAGGCATCGAAGCGGTATTGCGCGCTCAGCCAGCCGAACAGCGCCTTGCCGGGTTGTCCGCCTTCGACGCGATAGCGGCCTTCGGGCAGGATCTGCGCCAGCTTGGCGAGGCACCAGGCCGAAAGCTCCTCAATCTTCGCGACCGTCGTGACCACCGCCCAGCGTTCGGGATCGTCGCCGGGAAGGATCGCATGGACGAAGGGGTCGGGCTTGAAGCCGACCGCCGCAAGGTGCGCGCGCTCGCGGGCGCTGCGGCCCTTGAGCCAGGCATCATAGCTTTTCTTGTCGACGAGATGGATCGTGCGGGCATCCTGCCCCTTGTCGGGCTGGATCAGGTCGGAATAGTCGGTCATGCGATTGTGCTAGGCCCACCGGGAAACTTTGTCGATTCCCGGCGTTGTTGGGGCATGATGATAGCTTCTCCTCGCCGAACCGCCCTGTTTCTTCTTACAAGCGCCCTGCTGCTCGCGGGCTGTTCCGAACGCGAGCAGACGCCCAGGGAAAAGGCCGTCGCGGCCGCGGTTCCGGGTGCGCCGCCCGGCGGTGTCGAGGACGTCGTCGCAGAACAGGCGACCGCATCCGACGTCAGGGAAACGAACGATCTCATCGAATTCGCCTATGCCTATCCGGTCGATGCCGCGCGCATCCCCGGGCTCGCGAAATGGCTCGACAACGACCGCGTGACCAAGCGCGACGCGCTGATCGCCGAAGCGCGCCGCGACCGGGCGACGGCGGAAAAGGAAGGCTTCCCCTATCACGCGCACAGCCATCTTGAACGCTGGCAGCGCATCACCTCGACCCCGCGCTTCCTCAGCCTGTCGAGCGAGATCGGAACCTATATGGGCGGCGCGCACGGGATGCAGAGTTTCGACACGCTGATCTGGGACCGCAATCACGCGGTCCGGCTCAAGCCGCTCGACCTGTTCACCAGTTCCGAGGCGTTCGATCGCGCGGCAAAGGACGATCTTTGCGCCGGGATCGAGCGCGCGAAGGCGGCGCGCGGCATCACCTGGTCGCGCGAGCCAGGCACGCCCTTCGCCGATTGCCCGATCCCCTCGGCGCAGACGATCTGGCTCGGTTCGTCAGGCGGCCGCTATCTCGACCGCCTGACGATTGCGATCGGTCCCTATGAGATCGGCCCCTATGCCGAGGGCAGCTACAAGATCAACCTGCCGATGTCGGTGGCGTTGGTGAATGCGGTGAAGCGCGAATATCAGCGCGATTTTCTGCCGATCCGTTGATCGTGCCATCCGATGTTGCATCCCGGGCGGAGGTTAAGCGTTGATGGCTGGCGGGGTGGACAAGGAGACATCCCATGCCAGCCAAATCCAAAGCCCAGCAGAAAGCCGCGGGCGCCGCGCTCAGCGCCAAGCGCGGCGAGACGCCCAGGTCGAAACTCAAGGGCGCGTCCAAACAGATGGTCGACAGCATGACCGAAAAGCAGCTCGAGGACTTCGCCCACGGCTCGACCAAGGGCAAGCCCGAGCATGTGGGTTAGGGAAATCTCGCACCAACATCACTTCGTCATTGCGAGCGCCTCGACTGCCTTGCAGGCGCTCAGGATAAACTCCGCGAAGCAATCCAGTGTAGCGTAACCGCTCTGGATTGCTTCGCTGCGCTCGCAATGACGAGTGTAGGCTTTACTCCGCTGCTTCGAGTTCCGCCGGAGCTGGTGCCGCCTTCGCGGCATCGCCCGCCTTGCTGAAAGCCAGCACACCGTCAGCGATTGCGCCGGTCCGCATGTCGATGCGGTCCTGCACATAATTCTGGCTGAGCCGCCACGGCAGCTGGTCGGCATTCCGCGGCATGATGTGCAGCGCGCGCTGGATATAGCCCGACGAGAAGTCGAAGATATTCTCCTCGGTCAGGCTGTCCGGATCGGCGAGCGCCGGGGTCGCGATGTCGGCACCGACCTCTTTCATATGGTTGAGCACGCGGCAGACATATTCCGACACGATGTCGGCGCGCAGCGTCCAGCTGGCGTTGAGATAGCCGAACACGGCCGAGAAATTCGGGACATTCGAGAACATGCACGCCTTGTAATAGAAATGCTCGTTCCACGCGATCGCCTCGCCATCGACGCGCACCGGAATCTTGCCGGCGACCGCCAGCTTCAGGCCGGTGGCGGTGATGATGATATCGGCATCCAGATGCTTGCCCGACTTCAATTGGATGCCGGTCGCGTCGAACCGCTCGATATGATCGGTGACGACCGACGCCTTGTCGGCCTTCATCGCCTCGAAGAAATCGGCGTCGGGTACGAGACAGAGGCGCTGATCCCACGGGTTATAGGGCGGGGTGAAGGCCTCGGCGTCGTAGCGGTCGCCGAGGCTCGCTTTCAGCCTCTTGGTGAGGAATTCCTTGACCTTCTCCGGCTTTTCGCGCGCGCGGCGGAAGGCGAGGTCCTGCAACCGGACATTCTTGAAGCGCGTGATCCTGTACGCGAGCTTTTCGGGCAGGAATTTGCGGAGCGTATTCGCGAAGCCGTCCTTTGCCGGGCGGATGAAATACCAGGTCGGCGTGCGCTGGAGCATCGTGACGTGCGCCGCGCCCTTGCCGTCGCCCTTTTCGGTCATCGAAGGGACGATCGTCACCGCGGTCGCGCCCGATCCGATCACGACGACCTTCTTGCCCGCATAGTCGAGGTCTTTCGGCCAGAATTGCGGATGGATGATCTGTCCCTTGAAATCCTCGCGCCCCGCGAACTGCGCGTCGAAGGGCTCGTCATAGTCGTAATAGCCCGAGCCGAGGTAGAGCCAACGCGCCGTCGTGGTGGTGACCGCGCCCTTGTCGTCCTCCATCGCGACCGTCCAGCGCGCGGCCGCGCTGTCCCAGTCGGCGCCGACGACCTTGGCGTTGAAGCGGATCTTGTCGCGGATGCCGCGTTCGTCGACGATGCGATTCAGATAGTCGAGGATCGCGGGGCCGTCGGCGATCGACTTTTCATGCTTCCACGGTTCGAAGACGAACCCCAGCGTGTGCATGTCACTGTCCGAGCGGATGCCGGGGTAGCGGAACAGGTCCCAGGTGCCGCCCAGATTGCTGCGGCGCTCGGCGAGCGCGAAACTCCGGTCGGGGCAATTCATCTGAAGATGCGCCGCCATGCCGATGCCCGAAAGGCCCGCGCCAACGATCAGTACGTCCTGGTCCACGGGGCTTGCCGTGCCTGCCATGATATCGTCTCCCGTCTGTCTTTGGGGGACAGCTTACGCACCCGGTTGCATTTTGCAATCGAATTGACGTTTACGGAAAGTGCCGCTGCGGCTATGGCCCATTGCGGCTGTCACAATCTTGTCATAGTGGCGTCACCGATTTGCAATTTCAGGCCGCTGCATGGGGCGGGTAGCGGGATCATCAAACCAGTTTCATGCGTCAGATCGCGGTTCTTCCCTATCGATTCGGCGGCCCCGACAAGGACGGCCCGACCGAAATCCTGCTCGTCACCTCGCGCGGTACGGGCCGCTGGGTCGTGCCGAAGGGCAACCCGCTGACCGGGCTCGACCGGCATGCCTCGGCGGCGGTCGAGGCGGAGGAGGAGGCGGGCGTGATCGGCGCGGTCTGCCCGACCTCGATCGGCAGCTATGAATATCGCAAGCGCCGCGCCAATGGTGCGGCAATCATGTATAATGTCGAGGTGTTTCCGCTGGCGGTGACGCGCGAACTCGGCGAATGGAAGGAAATGGACGAGCGCGAACGGCGCTGGTTCACGCTCGATCAGGCGGCGGCGTCGGTCGACGAGCCCGACCTTCAGGCGATGATCCGCTCGTTCGGCGACCGCGGCTTCCGCGCCGCGGCGCAGCGATCGGGCGTCGTCTTCAATGTTGCGGAAAAGACAGGGGTCAATCGCATGTTTGCCTGGTTCCAGCGCCTGCTTCCCAAGCAGGGCAATTTCTTCGAGCTGTTCGAGGCCCATGCCGCGACCCTGACCGCGGGCGCCGAAGCGCTTGCGCGGATGCTGCAGGGCGGCGAGGGCATGGCCGACCATGTGCAGGAGATCATCGAGCGCGAGCATGACGCCGATGCGATCACGCGTGAGGTGTTGCAGACCGTCCGCCGGACCTTCCTGACCCCGTTCGACCGCAGCGCGATCACCGACCTCATCGCGTCGATGGACGATGCGATCGACGAGATGCAGAAGACCGCGGGCGCGGTCGATCTCTACGACGTTACCGAATTCGAGCCCGAAATGCGCGACATTGCGGGGATCATCGTCGATGCGGCGCGGCTGACCGCCGAGGCGCTGCCGCTGCTTCGCAATATTTCGGCGAACGGCACGCGCCTGCACGAACTGACCGAGCGGCTCGTCCGCATGGAGGGCCATGCCGACGACATCCACGCCGCGGGGCTCAAGCGCCTGTTCAAGGAGCATGGCGAGGCGAATCCGACGCGCTTCCTGATCGCGCGCGAACTGTTCCGCCACCTCGAGCGCGTCACCGACAGCTTCGAGGATGTCGCGAACGAAATCGACGGCCTGGTCATCGACCACGCATAAGCGGGGACGTTCCCGATGCACGAACTCGCTTTTCCTCTGCTCGCCGGCCTGATCCTCCTCGCGCTGGCGTTCGATTTCCTGAACGGCTTGCACGACGCGGCGAACAGCATCGCGACGGTGGTCGCGACACGGCTGCTGCGTCCGGTGCAGGCGGTGCTGTTCGCGGCCTTCTTCAACTTCGCCGCCTATTTCCTGTCGCTCGCCTTTCCGGCGCTGCACAAGGTGGCGGAGACGATCGGCGCCGGGCTGATCGACAAGGATCTGGTGACCCCTGCGGTCGTGTTCGGCGCGCTCGTCGGCGCGATGTTCTGGAATGTCGTCACTTGGCTGAAGGGCATTCCTTCCTCGTCGAGCCACGCGCTCGTCGGGGGCATCGTCGGTGCCGGGGTCGCCCATGCCGGGTTCGAGGGCATCCAGTGGACCGGGCTCAACAAGACCGTGATCGCGATCTTTCTCTCGCCGATGCTCGGGATGCTGCTTGCGATGCTCGTCATGCTGATCAGCAGCTGGGCGCTCCGCCGCGCCACCGCGAAATTCGCCGAAAGCACCTTCCGCTATCTCCACCTCTTTTCCTCGGCCGCTTACTCGCTGAGCCACGGCCTCAACGACGCGCAAAAGACGATGGGGGTGATCACCGTCCTCCTCTATTCGACGGGCTATATGTCCGGCGAGTTCCACGTGCCGCACTGGGTCGCGATCTCCTGCTACATCGCGATCGGGCTCGGCACGCTGTCGGGCGGGTGGAAGATCATCGAGACGATGGGTGGGCGCATCACCAAGCTATCGCACCATCAGGGGTTCGCGGCATCGACCGGCGGGTCGATCGTGGTCTTCACCGCCAGCCTGCTCGGCATTCCTGTCTCGACGACGCACACGATCACCGGCGCGATCATCGGCGCGGGTGTCGCCCGCCGCGCGAGCGCGGTGCGGTGGGGCGTCGCGAGTAATGTCGTCGCGGCGTGGTTCATCACCATTCCCGCGAGCGCGGTGGTGGCTGCGATCTTCTATTCGCTTACCCGGCTGTTCTGAGCAGCGTCACCTGCGCACGCTTGCAGCGATGCGACAAGTTCGTCGGTCTCCGCCCGACCGAGGCCCGAGATCTGCAATTCGCCGCCCTGTATCGGCTCGTTGACATGCGGTTCGCTCACGATCTTGCCGTTGACGCGGATCGGGAGCGGTTTGCCGATGCTGGCCGCGGTCAGTGTCGCCAGAGCCTCGCGAAGCGTGGCAGGCAGGGTGATGTTGACGACGGGCAGGCCGTTATAGCCGTCGATCCGTGGCTCCGCCTTCACCGGACCCGCGCCGCACAAGGCGAGATCGCCGATCCAGATGCCGCTTTCGGTTATGGGCGCGCCGGCGTCCGCCGGCTCCTGTGCGGCCAGTGCCGCCGGGCAAACAGCGAGTGCGAGGAAGAATAGAAAAGGCGCGCGTTCTTTCTGCATGGGCGAGAGCTTTCTGTCGTTGCCCCCTAAACATCAGTTTGCTGGGACGAGGGCGGCAGGGCAAGTCCTTACTTTCCCGGACGATAATCGACGCTCGCGCCGCCGGTCATCCGGACCGGCAGATAAAGGCCGTTGCCATAAGCCTTGATCTTGCCCGTCTCGAACCCGTCGATGCGGGTGCGGATGACGAAAGCGCCTTCGCGCCGCTGGCCGACCGCACGCTGGATCTTGCCTTCCAGCTTTTCGAGGTCGTTCGTGAAATTCTGGGTGAGCGCCTCGGCGATCAGCGGCGCGAAACCGGGACTGCGGCCGATGAGGACCAGCAGATCGCCGCCGACCCCGTTCGTATCGCCGTTGACGACGAGATCGGTGAAATGGACCTGCGCCGATCCGGGCTCGTTCGCCGGCACCGCGGTCATCCAGATCGTCCCGCGCGTCGGTTCGCCGGTGCGGGCTTCCAGCCGCGCCTCGACGTCGGCGCCGACGGCAATGCGTCCGTCCGGCGCGCCATAGACGGTCGATGGGCCGAATCTGACCATCATCGGCCCCAGTTTCGGCAGCACGAACGGCCGCGTCGCGCGTTTCGCGAGCGCGCGGTCGATCACCGGCTGGAGCTGCGCATAATCGGCGATCACCGGCACGCGAATGTCGAGGTGCGGTCGCGGCGTTTCGCGCACCAGTTTCGGCAGCGGCGTCGGCTTCGGATCGTCGGGGCGGCCCGAGACGAAGGTCTCGGTCACGCCCTCGATGCCGAGGTTGAGGTTCAATGTCTGTCCGTTCAGCCGGTAGCCGCCGTACAAAATGCGTTTCGGTGTCACGCGCATCCAGACCGGCGGATTTTCGCGGTTGAGTTCGAGCGAGGTGAAGCTCTGCCGCCAGATGTCGGCCGCCTGCGCGCGGATATTGATCTTGCCGATCTCGCGGTTCACCTCGCGCTCGACGCCCGCGATGACGGGCTTCAGCTTCGCGTCGGCCTCGTCGGTGAAGGTGATCCGCTTGCCGAGGAAGTCGATCCCCGGCGCCTTGGTCCAGCCATAACCGATCCGCGCCTTGCCCTGCATCCGCCAGTCGGCGGTCAGGTCGATCCGGATGCGCGCATGCGCGAGCGCCGATCCGGTCGCGGTCTCGCCCTTCAGCACCCCGCCGACATCGCGCGCGGCGATGGCCGCATGGAGCGGCACGTCGACGACGATCTCATTGCCCTCGCCGCGCAGGCGCAGCGCCCCGCGCGTGACCTGCCCGACGATGGTGCAGGGAATGGCGGGCGTGACCTTCAGCTTCTTGCCGAACAGCTTGACGCGCTGCGGCGGCACGCATGCCTTCTCGCGCCGGTCGATCGTCCATAGCGTCTTCGGCACCGCGCGTTCGAGTTCGGCACGGAGCGGCGCGATGTTCGCGTCGATCGGCACCGCGATCAGCGAGGTTTGCGAGGGCGTCGGCGCCTTGTCGGTCGCGTGCGGGGGAGCCTCGGCGCCCCCCTTTGCGGGATTGCATCCGGACAGAAGCCCCGTCAGGACTATCGCTGCAGCCAACCCCGTGATCGCGCGCATGGCCTTGCCCCCGATTGATGATTCTTACCTACCATCAATCGATTAAGATCGTTCCATAAATTCACAAGATCAGGGTTCAACCACCCCGAACAGGTCGTGCTCGTCGGCGTCCTCGACGGTGACATCGACGATATCGCCGGGTTTCAGCGTCGCGGCGACGTCGCGCAGATAGACATGGCCGTCGATTTCGGGCGCATCGGCCTGACTGCGGCCGGTGGCGCCGATGCTGCCGTCCTCGTCCGCCTCGCCGACCTCGTCGATGATCACCGGGAGGACGCGGCCGATCTTCGCCTCCAGCTTCGCGGCGCTGATCGCGGCGGTCTTCGCCATGATGCGCTGATAGCGTTCTTCCTTGACCGCCTCGGGCACGGGATCGGGCAGGGCGTTCGCCTGCGCGCCCGCGACCGGCTCGAAACGAAAGGCGCCGACGCGGTCGAGCTGCGCTTCGTCGAGCCAATCGAGGAGATATTGGAAATCCTCCTCGGTTTCTCCGGGGAAGCCGACGACGAAGCTCGACCGGATCGCGATATCGGGGGCGATGGCGCGCCAGCTCTTCAATCGTTCGAGCACCTTCGCTTCGTTCGCGGGGCGCTTCATCCGCTTGAGCACGCTCGGGCTCGCATGCTGGAAGGGGATATCGAGATAAGGCGTCAGCAGGCCCTCGGCCATCAGCGGGATCACCGCGTCGACGTGTGGATAGGGATAGACGTAATGGAGGCGCACCCACGGTGCGCGGCCCTCGCTCGTGCGAAGCTGGCCGAGTTCGCGCGCGAGGTCGGTCATATGCGCGCGGACCTCGCGGTCCTTCCACGCGCGCGGGTCGTGCCGGATATCGACACCATAGGCCGAGGTGTCCTGGCTAATGACGAGCAGTTCCTTCGTCCCTGCGGCGACGAGCTTCTCGGCCTCGCGCAGCACCGCGTCGATGCGCCGGCTGACGAGCTTTCCGCGCAGATCGGGGATGATGCAGAAGGCGCAGCTATGGTTGCAGCCTTCGCTGATCTTCAGATAGCTGTAATGGCGCGGCGTGAGCTTCAGCCCGCCCTCGGGAACGAGATCGACGAACGGCCCCTGCGTCGGCGGCGCGGCGTCGTGGACGGCATCGACGACCTGTTCATATTGATGTGCCCCGGTGACCGCGAGTACCTTGGGAAAGCGCGCGCGGATGACATCGGCCTCGCTCCCCATGCAGCCGGTGACGATGACGCGGCCGTTCTCGGCCATTGCTTCGCCGATCGCCTCGAGGCTTTCCTCCTTCGCCGAATCGAGGAAGCCGCAGGTGTTGACGAGCACGACGTCGGCGCCGGCATAGTCGGGCGACAGGCCGTAGCCATCGGCGCGCAGCTTGGTGAGAATCCGTTCGCTATCGACGAGCGCCTTCGGGCAGCCGAGCGACACCATGCCGACCTTCGGCTGGGAGGGGAGGGTTTTGACTGTCATGATCGGCGGCGCCCATAGGCGATTTTTGCGGGTTTGTCACCCTTGCGCTTTGGCGTCATTGCGAGGCTCCGCTCCTCGGAATGACGACTCAGCCTTTTCCCGCCAGCGTATCGGCGATGATCCGCCACACGCGCGGATTGATGCCCAGCCCCAGGTGCGTCGCATCGACCTTCAGGTTGCGTGCCTGCGGATTGTAGATGTCGATCGCGATATCGGGGCCGACGATGCCGTCGCGGTCCGAATAGATCACCGTCAGCGGCTGGGTCAGTCCCCTCAGGTTGCGCGCGTGAATCTCGCGCTCATAGGCGTCGAAGTCGCGCCCCGCGAAACGCTCGGCGAGCGCTGTATATTTGGGTCCGCCGATGATCGGGGTGCCCATGGTGACGATCTCGCGGACGAGGTGCGGATATTCGCGCGCCGTCTCGCGCGCGATCACCCCGCCGAGGCTCCAGCCGATCAGGGTGAGCGGCGCGCCGCCGGCCCACTCGGCCGCCTGCGCAGCGAAGCGCTGGACGTCCGCGCCGACGCGGCCATTGTTGCGGCCGAGCCCCCAGTCGCGGACATGATAGCCGAGATGGCGAAGCCACGCCTCGAGCGGGCGCATCGACAGTTCGCTCGCGCCATAGCCGGGGAGCAGCACGACCGGCCGCCCGTCGCCGCGCGGGGCGCCGATCAACTGCCAGCCGCCGAGACCATAGCGCAGCATCTCGAACGGCAGCGCCAGTTCGCCGAGCGTCGCAAGCCGGCTCGGCGGTTTCAGGCCGCGGGGCAGCGGAATGTCGCGGGGCATCGCTTTCTCCCTCCCTCGTGCTTATAGCTTGGCGCGCTTGCGCGGCTTTGCAAGCGGATTGGGCAAGCAGATCGGGGGGACGTGCGGATGATCGGGATGCTGGCGGCGATTTCGGCGGCAATCGCGGTGGCGGCGGGAGCCTTCGGCGCGCATGGCGCGGCGGGACCGCAGCAGGCCGAATGGCTGCGCACCGGCGGCCTCTACCAGCTCGTTCATGCGGTCGCGGCGCTCGCGATCATGGGGAGCGCGCGCGGGCCGGCGATCACCTTGCTGGCGGGAGCCGCGATCTTTGCCGCGACCCTCTATGCGATGGCGCTCGGCGCACCGAAATGGCTCGGCGCGGTGACGCCGATCGGCGGGACCTTGCTGATCATCGGCTGGCTTTGGGCGGGGTGGATTTACTGGCGGGGCTAGGCTTCGCCTCGCAATCCTCGCAATTGATGACTTCCAGGATCGTGTCGCCGGATTCGAGCCGCTGCGCCTCGGGCTCCCAGAAGCCGTAGGGCTTGCCGCTGCGATAGACGCGGAGACCACGGCCGCCGCTGGCGAGCTGGTCGAGGCCGCGCCCGATCTCCTCGGGACTGATCGGCCGCTCGCGAAGCTGAACCCGGCCGCCGGTCCCGGCGAGATCGGCCATATAATCGGCCATATGCTCGCCCTGCGCCGATCCAGCGAGGAGCAGGCCGGTGAAGCTGACCGGGTTGATGACATTGCTCGCCCCCGCCTGCCGCGCGAGCAGTTCATTATCCTGGGTGCGGATGACGACGCTGATCGGTACTTCGGGCGCGAGATGGCGGACGGTCAGCACGATCAGGATCGATGTGTCGTCGCGCCCCGCCGACACCAGCACCGACTGCGCCTCGGCGATCCGCACGTCGAGAAGGGTTTCGTCGCTGGAGGCGTCGCCCTCCATCACGTTGCAGCCCAACGCCTCGGCGGCGTTGACCCGACCGCGCGAGGGGTCGATCACGACGATGCACGCGGGGTCGGTGCCGCGCGCGATCAGTTCCTTGACCGCCTCGCTGCCGCTGACGCCGAAGCCGAGGACGACGATATGGTTGGTGAGTTTTGCCTGAATGCGGGCCATACGCCATTTATCCCATGTGCGCTTGATGACGAAACTATAGGCGGTGCCGAGGAAGATGAAGAGGATGGCGATGCGGATCGGCGTCACGATCACCGCCTCGATCAGCCGCGAGCGGTCGGACACCGGCGCGATGTCGCCGAAGCCCGTCGTCGTGACCGAGATCATCGTGAAATAGACGACGTCGAGGAAGCTGATCTGGTTGTCGTGGCTGTCGTGCAGCCCCGCACGGTCGATCCAGTGGACGAGGATGACGATCGCGATCAGCACGAAGGCGAGGCCGAGCCGCGCGCCGAGGTCGGCCCAGACCGGCCATTTGGCCGCGCGGCGCAGCGTCTGGAAACCCTGTTGCAGTTTCAGCTTCGGATTGGGCCGCCGGCTCATTGCGGTCCTTTTGCCAAAGGCTTGCGACGAAGGCTAGCCCGCAAACTCCGCCGCATAGGCGCCGCGCAGCGTCGCGAGCGAGGCGTCGTGGGTCAGGTCGAGCTGGAGCGGGGTGACCGAGATATGATCGTCGTCGATCGCTTCTAGGTCGCTGTCATGGCCGAGGCTATGTTCGATGCCGTGGAGCCCGAACCAGAAATAGGGATAGCCGCGCGGATCGACGCCCTCGACGATCGAACCGCGGCCATAATCGTGGAAGCCCTGCCGTGTGACGCGGATGCCCTTGACCGCCGCGGCGGGGATCGCGGGGAAATTGACGTTGATCAGCGTGCGCGGCGGCATGTCGAGGGCGATGAGCGGGCGCAGCACCTTCGCGCCCCATTGCTCGGCCGCCTCGAACGGCACGCTGTCGCCCATGCCCTCCTTCGCATAAACCTGGCTGAGCGCGATCGCGCGGATGCCGGCGAGCGCGCCCTCGATCGCCGCTGAGACGGTGCCCGAATAGGTGATGTCGTCGCCGAGGTTGGCGCCGCGATTGACCCCGGACAGGATCAGGTCGGGCTTTTCGGGCATCAGCTTGCCGATCGCCATCATCACCGAATCGGTTGGGGTGCCGCTGCACGACCAGCGCCGCTCGCCGTGCTGGCGGATGCGCACCGGCCGCGAGAGGGTCAGCGAGTGGCCCGCGCCCGATTGCTCCTCGGCCGGCGCGCAGACCCAGATATCGTCCGAAAGCTGGCGCGCGATCGCCTCCAGCACCGCCATGCCGGGCGCGTGATAGCCGTCGTCGTTGGTGAGGAGGATGCGCATCGTTTTCGTCCAAGCCGGTCGTCATTGCGAGGAGCACAGCGACGAAGTAATCTCCAGCGGGAATGTTGCGCTTGGTCGAAGGCTGGAGATTGCTTCGCTGCGCTCGCAATGACGGGTCAGGGCGTCAGCCTAGTAATCCCGCCCATATACGGAACCAGCGCCGCCGGAATATCGACGCTGCCGTCGGCCTGCTGATAATTTTCGAGGATCGCCACCAGCGTGCGGCCCACGGCTAGGCCCGAGCCATTGAGCGTATGAACAAACTCATTGCCCTTGGCTTCTTCGCGCCGGAAGCGCGTGTTCATGCGGCGCGCCTGAAAGTCGCCGCAGTTCGAGCAGCTCGAAATCTCGCGGTAGCTATCCTGTCCCGGCAACCAGACTTCGAGGTCATAGGTCTTGCGTGCAGCAAACCCCATGTCGCCGCTGCACAAGAGCATCTTGCGATACGGAAGCTCCAAAGCTTCCAATATCTTCTCGGCCGCTCTGGTCTTGCGTTCGAGTTCGGCGTCGCTGTCTTCGGGCCGCACGATCGAGACGAGCTCGACCTTCCAGAACTGGTGCTGGCGGATATAGCCGCGCGTGTCGCGTCCTGCCGATCCCGCTTCGGAGCGGAAGCAGGGGGTCAGCGCGGTCATGCGGATCGGCAGCTCGGCCTCGGGCAGGATTTCCTCGCGCACCGCGTTGGTCAGGCTCATTTCGGAGGTCGAGATCAGCCAGCGCCCATCGGTGGTCTGGAACAGATCCTCGCGGAACTTCGGCAGCTGGGTGGTCCCGAACGCCGCTTCGTCACGCACCATCAGCGGCGTCGCGCATTCGACATAGCCCGCCTCGTTCGTCTGCATGTCGAGCATGAACTGGCCGAGCGCGCGTTCGAGCCGCGCCATCTGGCCTTTCAGGAACGCGAAGCGCGCGCCCGACATCTTGGCCGCGGTCTCGAAATCGAGGCCGAGCGCGGGAGCAAAATCGGCATGTTCCTGCGGTTTGAAATCGAAGGTTCGCGGGGTGCCCCAACGCGCGATCTCGACATTGCCGTCCTCGTCCAGGCCGTCGGGCACGTCGGCGGCGGGAAGGTTCGGCAATGCCGCAAGCCTGTCCTGCAGCGCGGCGACCTGCTCGCGCTCGGCCTCTTCCTTGGCGGGGAGTGTGGTCTTGAGCTCCGCCACCTCGGCCTTCAGCGCTTCGGCCTTGTCCTTGTCGCCCTGCGCCATCGCCTGGCCGATCAGCTTCGATGCCTCGTTGCGGCGCGCGAGTGCGGCCTGGATCTCGGTTTGCAGCGCGCGGAGCGACGCATCGGCCGCGAGAATTTGCGCGGACAGGGGTTCGAGGCCGCGGCGCGCGAGGCCGGCGTCGAACGCTGCGGGATTCTCCCGGATTAGGCGGATATCGTGCATGCGCCGCGCTATGGCGGGGCGGGGCGGGCGGTGCAAGCCTTGATCCCGTTTCGTCGCCTCCGCCTTCGCGGGGGCGAGTCTGTTCAGCGCTCCAGCATCTCTGCCAATTGTCCGAGCGTCGTTCCCCAGCCGTCCTGAAAGCCCATCTCGTCATGCCTGCGGCTGTCCTCGGGACTCTTGTGCAGCACGCGCGCCGAATAGAGGGTGCCGCTGTCTTGCGCCTCGAAGGTCAGGATCGCGGTGATCGCGAGCCACGGTTCGACGGGCTGCCAGCCCGCGGTCATCACGGTGGTGAAGACGAGCCTCTTTTCGGGAAGGACTTCGAGGAAGCAGCCATCGACATGTGGTTGAAAATCCCCGCCGCCTTCGCGCATCCGCGTGACGAAGCCGCCGCCGGGCGTGAGGTCGAGCGTGTCCACCCGGCATTCGATCGGCGCGGGAATCCACCATCGCGCAAGCTTGACCGGGTCGCTCCAGGCGTTCCAGACCGCTGACGGCGGCGCCTTGATCAGCCGGGCGATGGTGAGTTCGGTATCGTTGCTCATCATATCCTCTCCTCGGGATTCTGTGATTCGACGAAGGCGGCAAGGCGGTCGGTGCGGCCTTGCCAGACGGCGCGCTGCTGCGAGAGCCATCCCTCGGCCGCGGCGAGTCGTTCCGCGTCGAGGCGGCAGGTACGCACGCGTCCCAGCTTCTCGGAGCGGATCAATCCCGCGCCCTCGAGCACCGCCAGATGCTTGAGAAAGGCGGGAAGGCCGATGTCGAACGGTTCGGCCAAGCGCTTCACAGGCGCATCGCCGCCGAGCAGGCGGCTGACGACCGCGCGCCGCGTCGGATCGGCGAGTGCGTGGAAAATCGAGTCGAGCGCGGGCTGTTGGTTCACCATGTGGTGAACCATATAGAAAGTTCACCGAATGGCAAACTGAAAGGGCGTGGCAGATGAAAAGATTGGGCGCATGAAAAGAGGGCCGTCCCGCAGGGCGGCCCTCAGTCAGGTGGTGCCGGCTGGCGCGCCCGCAACCGCCAGTGGATGGTTTTACGCCGCGCTGGCGTCGTCGTCGTTGCGGTTCGCGGCGCGGCGGCGCGCGACGAGCGCGGCGGCGGCGGCCCCGAAGAGCAGCATCATCGGCGGCGCCGGCACGGGGTGCGGATCGCCCGACGAACCTCCGTGGCTGCTGCTGCCGCCCGAACTCGACGACGAGGAAGAGGAGGATGAAGACGAGCTGCTGCTCGACGACGAGGAACTGCTGGTCGAACCGAAGCTGCTGCTCGTGCTCGTCGCGCCCGACGAGGTGCTGCTCGACGACGAGGAGCTGCTGCTCGACGAGGAAGACGAACTGCTGCTCGAACTGCCGCCCTTCGACGAGCTACCCCAGCCCGAGCTGCCGTGCGAAGAGCCGCCCCAGCCCGAGCTGCCATGGCCGTGCGAACTGCCGCCGCCCGACGAGGATGAGCTCGACGAAGAGGAGGAAGACGAAGACGACGAACTCGACGAGGAGCTGCTGCTCGACGACGAGGTGCTCACGCCGCCGGTCGAGGTCGAAACATTGCCCGACGAGGTGCTGACCCCGCCGGTCGAGGTCGAAACTCCGCCCGTGGAGGTGCTGACGCCGCCCGTCGAGGTCGATACGCCGCCCGAAGTCGAGCTGGTCGACGTCGAGACGCCGCCGGTCGTGGTCGAGGTCACGACGACGCTGCCGCTGCTGCCGCCCGAGCTGCCGCCGAAGAACCCCCCGAAAAAGCCGCCGCCGAAACCGCCGCCAAAGCCGCCGCCGATGACGGTCACACCGCCGCCGCTGCCGCCGCCGCCTTCCCAGCCGCCCTGCGGGAAGGGCGCATAGGGAATCGGGGGCAGCGGGATCGTCTGGGTCACCACCTGCTGTTGCGGGGTCGCGGTGCGGATGATTCGCTTCGTCGTCACGACCCGGCGGACGCGCTTCACCGGCTTGCGCGCCGCGTGACGCTTGCGCACGACCTTCTTCGCGCCGCATGGCGTGCAGGACTGCACGGTCGATGCCCGCGCCTTCGGCACGTCGGCGATCTGCATCGCGCCGCTCCCGATCAGGGCGCCGCCGCAAGTGCAGGCACAAAGCTTGGCGAGGGCCATCCGGACAGACATAATTTCGCTCTCTCTTTCCCGTTGCAGATGCGGCAGGACCTCCCTGCTGCACCTCCCGCTAGAGCCAAAAGGCCAAAGCTTCGTCTACGCGTCCATGCTGTTAACCGCGTTTACCTGTCCGTGAGCGGGAAAAGGGGGGCGAAATCAAGAAAAATACGCATAACTGTCCCAAATCAGAACGAAAATCCCTTCAATTCGGCCCCATTGGTAAATTGAAGGGAGGGCGGGTGATCGCTTGTGCGGTTCCGGTTCAGCCTCGCTTCAGCGGTTCGTCGCTAGCGGGAGCTTCCGCGCTTGTGTCGCACCTTGGGGGTGGTTATAGGCGCGGCGCATTCCCCTGGTCGTCCGTCCCGGGCGGCAAGGTGACAGGAAAGGACGCGAGAAGCCCTTTATGCCAACCCAGATTGCCGATGTTGGCGCCGACGCGCTCTTGGAAGCAAGGTCGAACCTCGATTCGGACTATGTTCCGAGCGACGACGAAGAGTTCATGAACGAGCGGCAGCAGGAATATTTCCGCAACCTGCTGCTCGCATGGAAGAAATCGATTCTGACCGAGTCCGAATCGACGCTCGCCCATCTGCAGGATGGTCCGCTGCGCGAACCCGATCTCGCCGACCGGGCCTCGAGCGAGACCGACTGGGCGATCGAGCTTCGCACCCGCGACCGCCAGCGCAAGCTGATCGCCAAGATCGACGCCGCGATGCGCCGCATCGACGACGGCGAATATGGCTATTGCGCGGTTACCGGCGAACCGATTTCGCTCGCACGTCTGCAGGCGCGCCCGATCGCGACGATGACGCTGGAAGCGCAGGAGCGGCACGAGCGCAACGAACGCATCTCGCGCGAGGATTGAGCCAGAGCGGGACAAACCGCTCGTCCATTTACGTTTCCGCAATTGCTGGCTTCTAGATTCGCCGCCTGACATTCAGCGCGGGGATTAGGTCGTAATGGAATCGCGGGAACCGCTTTCGGTCGATGAAGAAGTGGCGGCGCTGTCGCGCGGTGCCGATCGCGACAGCCTGTTCATGCAGGCCAATCTTCTGTGGCCCGGCCAAACCGCGCCGCTCGTCGTGCGCGTGCGCAACCTGTCGGCGGGCGGGATGCTGGCCGAAGCGCCGGTGCGCGGCGTCGATCAGGGCATGACGGTCGAGGTCGAACTCCGCAACGTCGGCTTCGTGCCGGGCCGGGTAGTCTGGATCGGCGAGGGCAAGTTCGGGATCGCGTTCGACCGTCCGGTCGATCCGCACGCGGTGCGCCGTCAGGTCGTTCAGAAGATGGAAGTTCCGCCGCATATCTCGGCGCTGAACGGACCTCTCTACCGCCGGCGCTGAGGCGTTCGCAAAGAAGGCGCCAGCGGGGCGGTAGCGGTCAGGCGACGGTCAGGCGGTCGCGGCCATTTCTTCCTTGATACGCAGTTTCTGTTTTTTCATCTGCGCCAGCAATGCCGTATCGGGACTGGGGCGGCGCTCTTCATTCGCAATTTTCTCGTCGAGGTCCGCGTGGCGGGACTTCAGGGCGGAAAGGTGCGACGTGGTCATGGGCCATTCTCCTTTTCGACTCGTAGTGGCAGTGCCGAGTAAATCACGAATCGCGTCGCATGTCGTCGCGATTCGGCCAGTCGGTGCCCCCCAAGGACAGCCCGTTGCAGACGGGGCGTGATCGTGGCAGAGCGGAGGGGTGAACCCCGAGGAAATTACCCAGCGCCTGGAACTGCTTCGGCTCGAGCATCGCGATCTTGACGCCGCGATCATCGCGCTCGGCGACGCGACCGTTCCCGACCAGCTTCAGCTCGCGCGGATGAAGAAGCGCAAGCTCCGCCTGCGCGACGAAATAAGCTGGTGCGAGGACCAGTTGCTTCCCGACATCATCGCGTGATTCGCCTGTGAACGGCACCGGCCCGGTGCCTCCACCTCGAAAGCGCCTGATTCAAAACGGGACGCTCGCAAATTTCATGGTTACTGCCGTTGCGGCGGGCGTCTGCGCCGTGGCATCCCGTCGGCCATGACCATGGGGCGGACAGAGACGGGTGCGATCGGCCTTCCCGAGCATCGCGCGCAGATCGAAAATCTCTATGTCGATGCGATGCTGCTCGCCGACGAGGCGCATGCCGCCTTTGCGGCGCAGCGCGATCTCGGCCGGGCGCCGGGCGACAGCCTGCGCCAGATCGGGCTTGCGTGCGAATCGTTGAAGACCACGACGCGGCTGATGCACATCATCGCCTGGCTGCTCCATCGCCGCGCGATGATCGCGGGCGATCCGGGTGCCGGGCCCAACGACAGCGCGGCGCGCATCGGCAAACCGGTCGCCGCCGACTGGGACATCTGCGCCGGATTCGATGCACCCCTGCGCCGCATCGTCGCCGCGAGCGAGCGGCTGTTCGAGCGGATCGCCGCTATGGAGGCCGGATGGGACGCGCCCGCGATCACGCCGGTGCAGGCGCTGCTCGCGCGGCTGGAAGCGCGGCTTTAACAGCTCAGCCGAGCCACTCCACCCACGCCCCGTGCGGGTGCGACCGGGCCAGCGTATGGCCCGCTTCGCCGCCCGGCCAATGGCGCACGACCAGTTCGTGGACGTGTGCGGTGCGATTGGCCTCGAGCGCGATCCAGGCAAGCGGCCGCTCGGCGGTCGCCTCGGCGCCGGCTTCCTCCATCGCGGTCGTGACGCGCATCTGCTGGTCCTCGGGGACATATTGCCAGACGATCGAGTGCATCAGGACGCGCGTCGTTCCCGCGGCTTGCGGCTTCCTGAGCTCGGCCTCGACGAAATCGGCGGCGGTTGCGCGGACCAGATTCGGCTTCTGCTCGTGCGCCGCGGCGATTGCTGCTTCCATGCGTGCGAAGCGGATCGCATGTTCGGGCCAGATATAGGCTTTGAGGCGCATCGCCTGCGCCTGGTCGGTCAGATCGACCGGCGCGACATCGCAGCCTTTCAGCCCTGCGATCTCGATCGGCAACTGCGGCGGATGGCCCCCGCGCCATTCGGGGGTGAAGGCGATGGCGCCCGGCTGCGGCCCGACCTGCACACCGCCAAGATCATAATGATAGCGGTCGAGCATCAGATTGATCCCGGCGCTCGAGCCGATTTCGAGGCAGTCGAAGCGCGCCGGCAGGCCTCGCTCGGCGAGCCACAGCATCGCCGCGATGAAGTTCGACGAGCGCCCCGCCTCGTTGGTCTGCGGCGGCCCGTCGAGCCAGGGAAGCAGTGCCTCCTCGTGCCGCGCGACCACGCCGGCGACGATCGCCGCATCGTTGATATCCTCCGCATTCGCATAGATGGGCGCGAGTTCGGGGGCGGCATCCGCAAGGTGCAGCGCGTGGAGGCCGCCTGCGGCGCGGAGCGGCAAGGCATCGGCAAGCGGCGCGCCTTGCCATTCGGCCATGCGGCGCGCGAATTCGGTGACGGGCTTGTCGAGCAACGTTGCGAGCGCGGCGACGATCCGCGCGGTCACGGGTGCGTCGCTCGACCGGCAATAGGCGATCTGGTTGGCGAAAGCGGTCCGCACCGCGCCGCCGCCGGTCGCGCCTATGTCGACAAACTCGTAACGCTCGCTCATTGCCCTTTCTCCCGTCGCCGCTTAAAGGCACGGCGCTTATGCCCGAACCGATCATCTTTGCCATCCCCAAGGGACGCATCCTCGACGAGGCGCTGCCGCTGCTCGCGGCCGTCGGCATCGAGCCCGCGGCGGACTTCTTCGACAAGAAGAGCCGCGCGCTGGTGTTCGGGACGAACCAGCCGCATATCTCGCTGATCCGCGTCCGCGCTTTCGACGTGGCGACCTTCGTCGCGCACGGCGCCGCGCAGCTCGGGATCGTCGGGTCGGACGTCGTTGACGAGTTCGACTATTCGGAGCTGTACGCGCCCGTGGACCTCGGCATCGGTTACTGCCGCCTGTCGCTCGCGGGGCCCGCGGGCAGCGCACCGCCGGGCGCCAACGAATTGGGGGGCGAAAGCCATATTCGTGTCGCGACCAAATATCCCGCGACGACGCGCCGCTGGTTCGCGGGGCAGGGGATTCAGGCCGAGTGCATCAAATTGAACGGCGCGATGGAGATCGCACCGAAGCTGGGACTTGCCTCGCACATCGTCGATCTTGTCTCGACCGGGCGGACGCTCGTCGAAAATGCGCTCGCCGAGCAGACGGTGATTTCCGAGGTGTCGGCGCGGCTGATCGTCAATCGCGCGGCGTTCAAGCTGCGCTCGGCCGAGGTGCCCGCGCTGGTCGAGAAATTCCGTCAGGCGGTCGGCGATGCGGCGGCTTGACGCCTCCGATCCCGGCTTCGCGGTGGCGTTCGACGCACTGGTGAACGACCGGCGCGAAAGCGCCTCCGACGTCTCGGCCGACGTCGCCGCGATCATCGCGCGGGTGAAGGCCGAGGGCGACGCGGCGCTCGCCGGCTATACCGCGAAGTTCGACCGCTTCGATCTGGACGCAAGCGGCTGGAGCATCTCGAAAGAGGAATGCGCCGCGGCCTATGACGCGCTGGCCCCCGAGCTGCGCGATGCGCTGAACCTCGCTGCGACACGCATCCGTGCCTATCATGCCGCGCAGCTTCCCGAGGATCGCGACTATCGCGACGTTACCGGCGCCCGGCTCGGCGCGCGGTGGAGCGCGGTCGATGCGGCAGGAGTCTACGTTCCCGGCGGGCGCGCCGCCTATCCCTCGTCGGTGCTGATGAACATCCTCCCCGCGAAGGTCGCAGGGGTCGAGCGGATCGTGATGATGACCCCGACGCCGGGCGGCGAGGTCAATCCGGTCGTGCTGGCCGCCGCGCATATCGGCGGGGTCGACGAAATCTGGCGCGTCGGCGGGGCGCAGGCGGTCGCGGCGCTCGCCTATGGCACGCAGACAATCGCGCCGGTCGATGTCGTTACCGGGCCCGGTAACGCCTGGGTCGCCGAAGCGAAGCGCCAGCTCTATGGCGTCGTCGGCATCGACATGGTCGCCGGACCGAGCGAGATCGTCGTCGTCGCCGACGCGAAGAACGAACCGCATGTCATCGCCGCCGACCTTCTGAGTCAGGCCGAGCATGACCCCACCAGCCAGTCGATCCTCTTCACCGACGACGGCGATTTCGCCGATGCGGTCGCGGCGGCGGTCGCGCATGTCATTCCGACGCTTGCGACCGCACCGACGATGCAGGAAAGCTGGGCCGGCAATGGCGCGGTGATCGTCGTGCCGAACCTCGCCGACGCGATCCCGCTCTGCGACCGGCTCGCGCCCGAACATCTCGAACTCGCGGTCGATCCGGCCGAGGCCGACGCGCTGTTCGCCCAAGTGCGCCACGCGGGTTCGGTCTTCCTCGGCCGGCAAACCCCCGAAGCGATCGGCGACTATGTCGCGGGTCCGAACCACGTCCTCCCCACCGGACGCCGCGCGCGCTTTTCGAGCGGGCTGTCGGTTACCGACTTTATGAAGCGCACCAGCTTCCTCGCGCTCGACGAAGCCAGCCTCGCCGCGATCGGTCCCGCCGCGGTCGCGCTCGCGAAGGCCGAAGGGCTTCCCGCCCATGCGCTCAGCGTCCAGAACAGATTGAAACAGCCATGAACAAACGCGCCCAATCCCGCTCCGCCGCCCGCCTTGCCGCCGTGCAAGCGCTCTATCAGCACGAGATGGAGGGCACCCCGGTCGCGCAGCTCGTTCACGAGTTTCATCAGCACCGCATCGGCAAGATCATCGAGGATGCCGAATATGCCGACGCCGACATTCCCTTCTTCGACGATATCGTGAAGGGCGCGCTCGCGCGGGCGGACGAGGTCGATGCGGCGATTACCGCGCGCCTTGCGAGCGGCTGGACGATGGACCGGCTCGACCGCACGATGAAGGCGATATTGCGCGCCGGTGCCTATGAGCTGATCGCGCGGAGCGACGTGCCGGTCGGTGCGGTGGTCAGCGAATATGTCGATGTCGCGAAGGCCTTCTTCGACGGCCGCGAGGCGGGGTTCGCCAATGGCCTGCTCGACGCGATCGGCAAGGATGTGCGGGCGAAATAACGCTCCCGTCAACCGCGTGTGTCCCCGCGAAGGCGGGGACCCATCTCCCGCCGGTTCAAGATGGCGCTGTCCGAAGATGGACCCCCGCCTTCGCGGGGGAACACGGCAGCTTATGAGGATATGCGGTTCGGTCTATCCGATGATGCGTGCAAGCTGGCAATTGTCCTGCCGCGATGAATGCCGCTAAATCACATGCCATGAACGAAGCCGATTTCATCGCCCGCCTGCGCGGCATCGCGACCGATCCCGCCGCGCGCGGGCTTGCCGATGATGCGGCGGTGTTCGAGGGCCTCGTCCTCACCCACGACATGATCGTCGAGGGCATTCATTTCCTTCCCGACGAACGGCCGCAGGACGTGGCGTGGAAGCTCGTCGCGGTGAATCTGTCCGACCTCGCGGCCAAGGGCGCGGCGCCCGTCGGCGTGCTGCTAGGCTACAGCCTGACCGGCGACGAGCATTGGGACGCGGCCTTCGTGCGCGGCCTCGGCGAGGTGCTGCGCCGCCACGACGTCCCGCTGCTCGGCGGCGATACGGTCGGGGTGCCCGCGGGCGCCCCGCGCAGCTTCGGCCTCACCGCCATCGGCCGCGCCCCGTCGGAGGGCGTCCCGTCGCGCGGCGGCATGAAGCCCGGCGACCAGCTGTGGGTCAGCGGCACGATCGGCAACGCGGGCGTCGGCCTCGCGATGCGGCTCGGCGAGGTCGATCCGAACGAGACCTGCCTTGCCGCCTACAGCCGCCCGCAACCCCAGCTCGCGCTGGGGCAGGCGCTGGTGCCGCATGTCCACGCGATGATGGACCTCTCCGACGGCCTGCTGATCGACGCCGGGCGCATGGCGGCGGCGAGCGGCTGCGACATCACGCTGATGGTCGAGACGGTGCCGCTGTCGGCGGCGCTGCTCGCGGTGCGCCCCGACGTCCTCGACACGCGCCTCGCCGCGGCGACCGCCGGTGACGATTATCAGTTGCTGTTCGCCGCCGATCCGGGCCGGGCGGCGGCGATCCGCGAAATCGCCGCGGGGCTCGGCATCGCGGTGACGCCCGTGGGCCATGCGGGGGTGGGCGAGGGGCTCACCCTGATTCACAAGGCGCAGCGGATCGCGCTGCCGGAACGTCTCGGTTTCACACATTAGGCCGCCGAGGCACGGAAAATTGCCGAAAGTGCGGGCTTGCCCTCGCCATTCTTTCTTCCCATAACCCCGCCGTCCAATATGTGGGGCGGTCGCATCAGGGGAGAGAGCGAACCGGCAACAATAAGTCGGACGTGCTCGACTGCTATCTATGCGTTCGCCCTTCTCTTATGGGGAAGGAACAGACACGCATGAATCCGGTTTTGATCGCGATAGCGTGCGGCCTTTTGGCCGTGCTCTACGGCTTCATTACCTCGCGGCAGGTGCTCGGCGCCTCCGCGGGTAATGAAAAGATGCAGGAAATCGCCGCCGCCATCCAGGAAGGCGCGCAGGCTTATCTGAAACGGCAATATAGCACGATCGCCATCGTCGGCGTCGTCGTCGCGGTGATCATCGCCGCCACGCTCGGCGGCGTATCGGCGACGGGCTTCGTCATCGGCGCCATTTTGTCGGGCGCCGCCGGATTCATCGGCATGAACATCTCGGTCCGCTCGAACGTGCGGACCGCGGCGGCTGCGCAGAAGGGCCTGCAGGCGGGCCTCACGCTGGCGTTCCGCGCCGGCGCGATCACCGGGCTGCTCGTGGCCGGCCTCGCGCTGCTCGCGATCTCGGTCTTCTACTGGGTGCTGACGACGCAGATGGGCAAGACGGTCGGCGGCGACGACCGCACGGTCGTCGATGCGCTCGTCGCGCTCGCCTTCGGCGCCTCGCTGATCTCGATCTTCGCGCGTCTCGGCGGCGGCATCTTCACCAAGGCCGCCGACGTCGGCGCCGACCTCGTCGGCAAGGTCGAGGCGGGCATCCCCGAGGATGATCCGCGCAACCCCGCGGTGATCGCCGATAACGTCGGCGACAATGTCGGCGACTGCGCCGGCATGGCGGCCGACCTGTTCGAAACCTATGTCGTCACCGTCGGCGCTACGATGGTGCTGACCGCGCTGCTCCTCAAGGGCGCGGGCGACCTGCTGCCGGGCCTGATGGCGCTGCCGCTGCTGATCGGCGGCGTGTGCATCATCACCTCGATCATCGGCACGTACTTTGTCCGCCTCGGTTCGTCGAACAACGTGATGGGCGCGATGTACAAGGGCTTCCTCGTCTCGGCCGTGCTCGCGGTTCCGGCGATCTGGTTCTCGACGCAATATGCGCTCGGCGGGATGGAAACGAATATCGCGGGGACCGACTTCAACGGTCGCGCGCTCTTCTATTGCTCGTTGCTCGGTCTGGTCATCACCGGGCTGATCATCTGGATCACCGAATATTACACCGGCACCAATTTCCGCCCGGTGCGCTCGATCGCCAAGGCGTCGGAGACGGGCCACGGCACCAACGTGATCCAGGGCCTCGCGATCAGCCTCGAAGCCACCGCGCTGCCGACGCTGGTCATCGTTGCCGGCATTATCATCGCCTACCAGCTCGCGGGCCTGATCGGCATCGCATACGGCGCGACCGCGATGCTTGCGCTCGCCGGCATGGTCGTCGCGCTCGACGCTTATGGTCCGGTGACCGACAATGCGGGCGGCATCGCCGAAATGGCGGGGCTCGACGATTCGGTCCGTGAAAAGACCGACCTTCTCGATGCCGTCGGCAACACCACCAAGGCGGTGACCAAGGGCTACGCCATCGGTTCGGCGGGGCTCGCCGCGCTGGTGCTGTTCGCGGCCTACACGACCGACCTCAAGGAATTCTTCCCGAACCTGACGGTCAATTTCAGCCTCGAAAATCCCTATGTGATCGTCGGCCTTTTGCTCGGCGCGCTGCTTCCGTATCTGTTCGGCGCGATGGGCATGACCGCGGTCGGCCGCGCGGCGGGCGACGTGGTGAAGGACGTGCGCGATCAGTTCGCCAACGATGCGGGCATCATGGCGGGCACCTCGAAGCCCGACTATGCGCGCACGGTCGATCTCGTCACCAAGGCAGCGATCAAGGAGATGATCATCCCCTCGCTGCTGCCGGTGCTGGCGCCGATCGTCGTCTATTACGTCATCTCGGCGGTCGCGGGGCAGGACAATGGCTTCGCGGCGCTCGGCGCGCTGCTCCTCGGGGTGATCGTCGGCGGGCTGTTCGTCGCGCTCTCGATGACCTCGGGCGGCGGCGCGTGGGACAATGCCAAGAAATATATCGAGGACGGCAACCACGGCGGCAAGGGCAGCGAAGCCCACAAGGCCGCGGTGACGGGCGATACCGTGGGCGATCCCTACAAGGACACCGCGGGCCCGGCGGTGAACCCGATGATCAAGATCACCAACATCGTCGCGCTGCTGCTGCTCGCGGCGCTGGCGGGACACGCGATGTAAGCATCGCGCCCGTCAGGGTGAAAATTAGGCCCCGCCGGAGTGATCCGGCGGGGCTTTTTCTTTTGCCTCGTCATTGCGAGCGAAGCGAAGCAATCCAAGGCTCGCGTAAGCCACTCTGGATTGCTTCGCTTCGCTCGCAATGACGAAGTATCTGATTTAGCGCTGCGCCTTCATCTGCTGCGCATAGCCCGCCTGGACCATCGTGCTCATCCGGTCGAACAGCGCATCGGGGTCGCTGCGGCGGAGGCCTGCGATTGCCGCTTCGGCACCCTCGGCAACCACCAACTCGCGCTTGCCCGCTGCAATCGCATCCAGAATCTGCGTCGCGGCAAAGTCGGGCGACAGGCCGTTGTCGATCGCCGCGTCGCTTTCCCCGCGGCGGCTGCCGTCGGCGTTCAGCGCGTTGCGGCTGACATTGGTCTGCACCGATCCCGGCGCGACGACCAGCACCTTCAATCCCAGATGCTCATTCTCGGCGCGCACACTGTCGTGATAGCCGATCAGCCCGTGCTTGGCGGCGCAATAGGCACTGCGCAGCGGCACGCCGGCGATCCCTGCGACGCTCGAAATCGCGACGATCTGCCCGCCGCCCGCCGCAACCATCCGCGGCAGAAGCTGCTGGGTCAGCGCGATCGGCGCGAGCAGGTCGACATCGACGATCTTCTGATAGACCGCAAAATCGGTATCGACCGCCAGGCTGCGCTGCGAGATGCCGGCATTGTTGACCAGTCCGTCGATCCGCCCGCACCAGTCCCACGCTTCGTCCGCCAGCGCGGGGAGGGCGGCATAGTCGGTCGCCTCGAACGGCAGGATCATCGTGCCGGGGCCGCATTCCTTCGCTACCGCCTCGAGCGCCGCGACGTTGCGCCCCGACAGGATCAGCTTCGCGCCACGCGCCGCCAAACCGCGCGCCAGCGCCGCGCCGATTCCAGAAGACGCCCCGGTCACCCACCAGACTTGATCCTGCATATCCTGCTTCCCATCTGTTATCCGGTTTCAGGGTGAAACCGATTGGAATCGCCGTCAAGCCGCCGGTTTCGCGGATTTCCGCGCGGGGGTGGCAATTTTGTTGCGAATCTGATATAATAAATATCAACACGCCGATAGTTTGCCTCTGCCTGCCTTGGGTCGAGGCTTCGCCTGGCGTCCGATGGAGCCATATCCCTTGTCACTCTGACTGGCTAGCGCCGCCCAAAATCGCCGATCCCCCTTTTGAAGAGGGCAGGATGCACCCGGCTTTTTGCGCTTCCCAGTTCACCGGCAAGGCCCAAGAAAGGAACTTGCATGTCCGCAAACACGCTCGTCTTCGAAGTCGGGGATTATGTCGTTTATCCGAAGCATGGCGTGGGGCGCGTCATCGAACTGCAGAAATCCGAAATCGCCGGAATGCAGCTGGAACTCTATGTTCTCCGCTTCGAAAAAGAGAAGATGACGCTTCGCGTTCCCACCAACAAGGCCGAAGGCGTCGGCATGCGCAAGCTGTCGTCGGACAAGACGCTGAAGGAAGCGCTTCAGGTCCTGACCACCAAGCCGAAGGTCAAGCGCACCATGTGGTCGCGCCGCGCGCAGGAATATGAAGCCAAGATCAATTCGGGCGACCTGGTGTCGATCGCCGAAGTGACCCGCGACCTGTTCCGCGCCGACGATCAGCCCGAGCAGAGCTATTCGGAGCGCCAGATCTTCGAAGCGGCGTCGAGCCGCCTCGCGCGCGAACTCGGCGCGATGGAAGAAAGCGACGAAAAGACCGCGCAGGCGAAGATCCTCCAGATCCTCAACGAGCATGCGCCGAAATATTATCTGGAAAAGGCGGTCTGAGGCCGCGGCTTTCCAAAGGGGGAATGAAGGGCGGTCCTGCGGGGCCGCCCTTTTTCGTTTCAACGACTTTCTCTTTTGTCGTCATCCGGACTTGATTCGGGTGACGAAGGGAGGGGATCAGGGGTATCGCGCTTCGACGAAATACAGCCCGTCGGGCGGTGCATTGAGCCCCAATGCGCTCCGATCCGCCGCGTCGAGCGCGGCTTTCAGATCGCGTGCCGACCATTTGCCTTCGCCGACCATGGAGAGGCAGCCGACCATCGAACGCACCTGATGGTGCAGGAAACTGCGCGCCGCGGTCTCGATGATGATCTCGTCGCCGTGGCGGCTGACGCTGATCCGGTCGAGCGTCTTCACCGGGCTTTCGGCCTGGCAATGCACCGACCGGAAAGTCGTGAAGTCATGCTTGCCGACAAGAGCCTGCGCGGCGCCGTGCATCGCTTCGGCATCGAGCGGCTTCGCGAACTGCCACGACAGCCCCTTGTCCCACGTCAGCGGCGCGCGCCGGTTGACGATGCGATATTCATAGGCGCGTCCGATGCACGAAAAGCGCGCGTGCCAGTCGTCGGCGACTTCGGCGCAGGCGAGCACCGCAATCGGAGCAGGACGAAGCTGCGCGTTGAGCGCTTCCATCAGCCGGAAGGGCTGGATCGCCTTCTCGATATCGACATGCGCGCGCATCGCGATCGCGTGGACGCCGGCATCGGTGCGCCCGGCGCCGTGCACCGCCGTTTCCTCGCCGGTGATGCGCGTGACGGCTTCCTCCAGCGCCTGCTGGACGCTCGGCCCGTGGCTTTGCCGCTGCCAGCCCATGAACGGGCGGCCGTCGAACTCGATGGTGAGCGCGAAGCGGGTCATGCGAGCCGTGTGCCCTGCGGAATCGCCCGTCCGCGCAGCAACTCGGCGGCGTCCATCGCGGGCTTGCCCGCGCGCTGCACCCGCGTCGCGCGGATCGCACCGGGGTTGCATGCGATGGTCAGCGCATCGTCGAGCGTGACGCCGGGCGCCGCGCCCGCGATCGTCTCCGCCGGATGGACGACTTCGGCCGCCAATATCTTGTACCGTTCGCCGTCGAGTTCGAAAAACGCGCCCGGCATCGGGTCGAACGCGCGAATTTGCCGCTCGACCTGCACCGCACTCACCAGAAAATCGAGCCGCGCTTCGCTCTTGTCGATCTTGGCGGCGTAGGTGACGCCCTCGTCGGGCTGCGCGGCGGGGACAAAGGCATGGAGGTCGCTCAGCACCTTGACCATCATCGCCGCGCCCATGCCGGCGAGTTCGTCGGTCAGCATCCCCGCACTCTTGCCCGCGACCGGCGTCGCCTCGACCAGCCGCATCGCGCCGGTGTCGAGCCCGGCGTCCATCTGCATGATCGTGACGCCCGTCTCGGCATCACCCGCCAGGATCGCGCGCTGCACCGGCGCGGCGCCGCGCCAGCGCGGCAGGATCGAACCATGGACGTTGAGACAGCCTTCGCGCGGCGCGTCGAGGATCGCCTGCGGCAGGATCAGACCGTAAGCCGCGACCACCGCGACATCAAGGCCGAGCGCCGCGAATTCGGCCTGTGCCTCTTCGCTTTTCAGACTCTTCGGAGTGCGGACGGGCAGGCCATGCGCTTCGGCCCAGAGATGCACCGCGCTCTGCTGCAGCTTCTTGCCGCGCTGCGCGGGGCGCGGCGGCTGCGTATAGACGGCCACGATCTCGTGCCCCGCCGCATGAAGCGCGGCGAGCGTCGGCACCGCAAAGGGCGGCGTTCCCATGAAGGCGATGCGCATGGGCGGCGCTTTGGCGGAGGATCAGGGGTTGTGCAAGTGCCCCTCTCCCCTTGCGGGAGAGGGTAGCGAGACTTGCCAGCTTGCTGGCTAGTCGCAGCGGGTGAGGGGGCTGCAACGTCGCATCCCCTCTCCAGCCTTCGCTAAGCGCTTCGCGCAAAGCTCCGGCATCCTCTCCCGCAAGGGGAGAGGATTGTATGGTGCGAGTGGGCGCGATAGGTGCTGTACATGGCCTCCACCGAAATCGATGCGCTCGTCCAGCAACTCGCCCGCCTGCCGGGGCTCGGCCCGCGTTCGGCGCGACGTGCGGTGCTGCATCTGATGAAGAAGCGCGAGAGCAGCTTCGCTCCGCTCCTCGCGGCGCTCCAGACGGTGTCGGAGCGGCTGGTGACCTGCACGATCTGCGGCAATGTCGATACGCAGGACCCTTGCGCGATCTGCGCCGATCCGCGTCGCGACGATCGCAGCCTGTGCGTCGTCGAGGAGGTTTCCGACCTGTGGGCGCTCGACAAGTCGCGGCTTTTTCCCGGAAAATATCATGTGCTGGGCGGCCGCCTGTCGGCGCTGGAGGGGGTACGGCCGCAGGATCTCAGCATCGACGCGCTGGTGAACCGCGTCGCCGCGGGCGGCATCGACGAGGTCGTGCTCGCGATGAACGCCACGCTGGAGGGGCAGACGACCGCACATTATCTCGCCGAGCGGCTGGAGGGATATCCGGTACGGCTGACGCAGCTCGCGCATGGCCTGCCGGTCGGCGGTGAACTCGATTATCTCGACGAGGGGACGCTGGCACAGGCACTCCGGGCGCGGCGGCCGGTGGGTTGACGGCGGGCTTCCGAGTTCATACCTCGCACCCATGGCCCTACTCCCTATCATAGAGACCCCCGATCCGCGGCTGCGCGTCATTTCCAAGCCCGTCGAGACGTTCGACGCCGAGCTGAAGACGCTGGTCGCCGACATGTTCGAGACGATGTACGACGCGCCCGGAATCGGGCTCGCCGCGATTCAGGTCGGGGTGCCGAAGCGCATCCTGGTCATCGACCTGCAGGAACCCGATCCCGATGACGAAGAGGGCAAGAAGGTCATCCGCACTCCGCGCGTGTTCATCAATCCCGTCTTCTCCGACGAGAGCGAGGAGCATAGCGTCTATCAGGAGGGCTGCCTGTCGGTCCCCGAACAATATGCCGATGTGACGCGCCCCGCCGAGGTTACGGTCGATTGGCAGGACGAGGACGGCAAGCCGCACCGCGAGCGCATGACGGGCCTGATGGCGACGTGCATCCAGCACGAGCACGACCATCTGGAAGGCATCCTCTTCATCGACCATCTGTCGAAGCTGAAGCGCGACATGCTGCTCAAGAAGCTCGCGAAGCAGCGCAAGGCCGCTTAGGCGGCATTATCAGGTCCATGTTCCCCCGCGAAGGCGGGGGGCCATCACCGGCCGTTTCGGATTTCCGCCATCGGATGATGGGTCCCCGCCTTCGCGGGGACACACGCAATGGGTGTCGGGCTGAAATCAATCCGCCTTTTTAGCGACCCCCACCATTGCGGGGCGCAGCAGCCGGTCCTTCATCATATAACCCGCCTGCATTTCCTGCACGATCGTGCCGGGCTCCTTGTCGCTCGGGATTTCCAGCATCGCCTGATGCTGGTTGGGATCGAGCGGCAGGCCGATGGCCGCGATGCGCGTGATGCCGTTGCGTTCGAACACGCTCAGCAATTCGCGCTCGGTGGCTTCCAGCCCGGTGATCAGCGGCTTGATCGCCGCATCCTCGCGCTGTTCGGCGGTCAACGCGGCGAGCGCGCGGCCCAGGTTGTCGGCGACCGACAGGATGTCGCGCGCGAACTTGGTCGATGCATAAGCGTGCGCGTCGGCGATTTCCTTGTCCTTGCGGCGCGTGACATTCTGCGTCTCGGCGCGCGCATAGAGCAAGTCCTGCTGCAGCGCCGCAATCTGTTCGGCGAGCTTCGCATTTTCGTCCTGCGGCTCGGCGGCGGGGGCCGCGGTTGCGGTGTCGTCGGTCGCGCCGTCCTCGACGGGCGTGTCATTCTCGATGTTCGTCATAAGCCTATCGTATCAGTCTTGAGAGAGATTGTGCGGTGAAATCCACCATGGGAACGATCCGCGCATAGTTCAAGCGCGTCGGGCCGATAACCCCGACGACGCCGACGACGCGGCCGTCGCTGCCGTGATAGGGCGCGGCGATAACCGACGATCCCGACAGCGAAAAGAGCTTGTTCTCCGACCCGATGAAAATCCGCGTCGCGCTGCCCTCGCGCGCGCTGTCGAGCAGGCCGGCGATCTCCTGCTTGGTTTCGAGTTCGTCGAGCAATTGCCGTACCCGGTCGAGATCTCCGACCGCGCTTTCGTCGAGCAGATTCGCCTGGCCGCGCACGATCAGCACCGGGCGGTCGGCGCCGTCCGACGACCAGATCGCGAGCCCGCGGCTGACGAGATCCTGCGCGGCGCGGTCGATCGCGATCCGCTCGGCCTCGATCTCGCGGCGCACGCGCGCCATCGCTTCGGTCAGCGTCAGCCCCGACAGCGTCGCCGAAATATAATTGCCCGCCTCGACGAGGGCCGAGGGGTTGAACCCCGGCGGCATGTCGATGACGCGATTCTCGACCGTCCCGTCGCCTGCGACGAGCACGACAAGCGCCTGCGTTCCCGACATCGGTACGAAGGCGACCTGTTTCAGCACCCGCTCATGCTTGGGAACGAGGACGAGGCCGGCGCACGCCGACAGGCCCGACAGCGCGGCGGTCGCCTGCGCGAGCGCGCTTTCGATCGGGCCGCCTTCGGTCAGGCTCGCCTCGATCTGCGCGCGGTCCTCGGCCGAAGGTTCGGCGACCTGCATCATCCCGTCGACGAACAGGCGAAGGCCCTGCTCGGTCGGCAGCCGCCCCGCGCTGGTATGCGGGCTCGCGAGCAGGCCGAACTCTTCGAGGTCCTGCATCACGTTGCGGATCGAGGCGGGCGACAGGTTGAGCGCGGCGAGCTTGGACAGCGTGCGCGATCCGACCGGCTGGCCCGTTTCCAGATAGGCATCGACCACCAGCCGGAACACATCGCGCGCGCGCGTGGTCAGTTCGGTGATGGGCGGGGTGGTCATGCGCACGGATGTAGGGGCGCGGAAGGGGAGGGGCAAGCAGGCGTCTACATGACGCCCCGACCTCGTCATTCCCGCGAAAGCGGGAACCCAGTTGAAACGTCGGCGTGCTGGGTTCCCGCTTTCGCGGGAATGACGAAGAAAAGGAGGTGCAATTGGTGGCGCTTCTGCATAGCCTTCCAACCGGGGGAGAGCCATATGACCACACGTCTGCTCAATCAGGACGACCCGCTCGATGATTTCGACCACCGCACCATCGCGCTGCTCGGCCGCCCGCACCGCGTCTACACGATGGGTAGCGGCCCTGCCGTGATCGTCATGACCGAAATGCCCGGCATCAGCCCGCATGTCGCGCGCTTTGCCCGCTGGGTCCGCGATGCCGGCTTCACCGTCTATATGCCGCATATCTTCGGAAAGGACGGCGCGGTGCCGCGGATGCCTGGCGCGCTGTTCACGATGATCGGGGGTTGCATCAGCCGCCAGTTCCGCGCTTTTCAGGCGAACGAAAGCTCGCCCGCTGTCCAGTGGCTCCGCGCGCTGGCGGCGCTCGCGCACAAGGAATGCGGCGGCAAGGGCGTCGGCGCGATCGGCATGTGCTTCACCGGCAATTTCGCGCTGTCGATGATGCTCGAACCCGCGGTGCTCGCCCCGGTTCTTTCGCAGCCGTCGCTGCCGCTGAACGACGCCGCCGGGATGCACATCGCGCCCGGTGAGCTCGCCGCGGTCAAGGCGCGGATGGAGGCCGAGGATCTGACCGTGCTCGCCTATCGCTTCGAGGGCGACAAATTCTGCAAGGCCGCGCGCTTCGAGGCTTATGAAAATGCGCTCGGCGACCGCTTCATCGGCCGCGTGCTGCCCGACGAGGCGGCGAATCCCGACAGTCCGATGAAGAATGCACACAGCGTCGTGACGCTCCACCTGATCGACGAGGCCGGCCAGCCGACGGTGCAGGCGCGCGACGAAATCCTCGATTTCTTCAAGATGCGGTTGAGCGAATGACCGGCGCGGCCTAAGGGCGGCGGCAATCTTCAATCGAAAGGATTTTCCATGCGCCCTTCCGGCCGCGCCCCCGACCAGATGCGCTCCATCGCCATCGAAACCAACTTCACCATCCATGCCGAGGGCAGCGTCCTCGTGTCGTTCGGCAACACCAAGGTGCTGGTGACCGCGAGCGTCGAGGAGAAGGTTCCGCCCTTCCTGCGCGGCAAGGGGCAGGGCTGGGTGACGGCCGAATATGGCATGCTCCCCCGCGCCACCCACACGCGCGGCAGCCGCGAGGCGGCGAAGGGCAAGCAGTCGGGACGCACGCAGGAAATTCAGCGGCTTATCGGGCGTAGCTTGCGCGCTGTCGTCGATATGAAGAAGCTCGGCGAGCGGCAGATCGTGATCGACTGCGACGTGATCCAGGCCGACGGCGGCACCCGCACCGCGTCGATCAGCGGCGCGTGGGTCGCGCTGCGGCTTGCCGTCGACAAACTGCTCGCGAGCAAGGCGCTGACCGAAGACCCGATCGAGGACAGCGTCGCCGCGATCTCGTGCGGTATCTACAAGGGCACCCCGGTGCTCGATCTCGACTATGACGAGGATTCGGTCGCCGAAGCCGACGGCAATTTCGTGCTGACCGGCAAGGGCCAGATCGTCGAGGTACAGGCGAGCGCCGAGGGCGCGACCTATGACGAGGAAGGCCTGCTGCGCCTGCTGCGCCTCGCGCGCATCGGCTGCACCGACATCTTCGCCGCGCAGGCGAAGGCGGTGGGGCGCTGAAGTGACGCGCAAGCTCGCCCCCGGCAGGCTGGTGATCGCCAGCCATAATGCGGGCAAGGTGCGCGAGATCCGCGCGCTGCTCGAACCGTTCGGAATCGAGCCCGTGTCGGCGGGCGACCTCGGCCTCCCCGAGCCCGAAGAGACGGGGACGACCTTCGCCGAAAACGCGCTGCTCAAGGCACATGCGAGTGCGTCGGCTTCGGGCCTGCCCGCGCTCGCCGACGATAGCGGGCTCGAGGTCGCGGCGCTCGGCGGGCGCCCGGGGGTTTACACCGCAGACTGGGCCGAACGCCAGTGGTTCGAGGGCGAGCCCGGCCGCGACTGGTATATGGCAATGGGCAAGGTCGAGGGGCTGCTCGCCGAACAGGGGCCGGATGTCGACCGCAGCGCCTGCTTCGTCTGCACCCTCGCGCTCGCCTGGCCGGACGGGCATGCCGAGGTCTTCGAGGGCAGGGCCGAGGGCAGGCTGACCTGGCCGCCGCGCGGGACACTGGGCTTCGGTTATGACCCGGTCTTCGTTCCATCCGGCAAGACATTGACTTATGCCGAAATCGATCCCGCCGAAAAACAGGCGATCAGCCACCGAGCCGATGCTTTCGCCAAGCTGGTGGCGGGCGTGTTTGATAGCTTCGTCACCCCGGACCCTTCGACAGGCTCAGGAAAGGCTTGATCCGGGACCATGGATTCCGGCTTTCGCCGGAATGACGAATGGGAGTAGAGGCGCGGCATGGCCGAACCGCTCGCCCTCTATGTCCATTGGCCGTTTTGCGTCAGCAAATGCCCCTATTGCGACTTCAACAGCCATGTCCGCGAGGGCGTCGATCAGGCGGCGTGGCGCGCGGCGCTGCTCGCCGACCTGCGGCACGAGGCGGCATTGCTGCCCGGACGGCCGGTGTCGTCGATCTTCTTCGGGGGCGGGACGCCCAGCCTGATGCCGCCCGAAACCGTCGCAGCGGTGATCGCGTTGGCGGACGAGCTATGCGGGCTGACCAGCGATTGCGAGATCACGCTCGAAGCGAACCCCAATTCGGTCGAGGTCGCCAATTTCGCCGATCTGGCCGCCGCAGGGGTTAACCGCGTGTCGATTGGTGTTCAGAGCTTCGACCCGCAAATTCTTGATTTTCTTGGCCGTGCGCATAGCGGAGATGAGGCACGGCGTGCGATCGCGGCGGCGCAGGATCATTTTGCGCGCGTCAGTTTCGACCTCATCTACGCGCGACCCGGCCAGTCGCTCGCGGCGTGGGAGGCTGAGCTTGGCGAAGCGCTGGCGTTCGGCACGGGGCATCTCTCGCTCTATCAACTCACGATCGAGCCGGGCACGCGCTTTGCGACGCTGGCCGCGAAGGGGGATCTCGTCATCCCCGACGGCGATGCCGCCGCCGACCTGTTCGACGCGACGCAGGCAATCACGCGTGCGGCGGGCCTGCCGCGCTACGAAGTGTCGAACCATGCGCGGCCGGGTGAGGAAAGCCGGCACAATCTGACCTATTGGCGCTATGGCGATTATGCCGGGATCGGACCCGGCGCGCATGGGCGGCGGCTATGTCAGGCGACCGAGCGGCACAAGAAGCCCGAGAATTTCATCGCGGCGGTGGAGCGCAACGGACACGGCCTCAAGGTCGAGACCGATCTCCCGCCGCACGAACGCGCGACCGAGGCGATGCTGATGGGGCTGCGGCTTTCCGAAGGCATCGATCTGGCGCGGGTCGAAGCGCGGAGCGGGCTGGCGCGCGGGGCGTTTGTCGATGCGGACGCGGTAAAGCGGCTGGCGGGGCAAGGATTGCTCGCGCTGGATGGCGACCGGCTCGCAGTGACCGACGGCGGCATCTTGCTGCTCGACTCGATCCTTTCCGAGGTGGTCCGCACAAGCTAAGCATTCCAAGAGCCGTTTGCCCTGCGCGTGTCGAAGGGCCGTTCTTTCTTTGCGGGGCTGGAAGAAGAATGGGGCTTCAACAAGCTCAGCCCGAACGGAATATAGGTTGGCTGACGGACTGATCCGCGACTGGGACGCCCATCTGGCGCATGAAAAGCGCCGGTCGGAGCATACGCGCCGCGCCTATATCGCGACCGCCGAACGCTTCTGCGCCTTCCTGTCGCACCATCGCGGCGGCGCGGTCGATGCGTCGATGCTCAAGAGCCTGACCCCGAACGACCTCCGCTCCTACCTCGCCGACCGCCGCGCCGAAGGGCTCGGCAATGCGTCGGCGGCGCGCGAATTGAGCGCGCTCCGCACCTTCCTCCGTTTCGTCGGCGGATCGAACGCCAGCGTCCCGCAGATGCGCGGACCACGGGTCAAGAAGGGCTTGCCGCGCCCCGTCGCGCCCGCAGAGGCACTTCAGCTCGCGCAGGATGTCGAGGATCATGCGCGGCTGGGCTGGGTAGGCGCGCGCGACTTTGCACTGCTCCTGCTCCTGTATGGCGCCGGGCTCCGTATCGGCGAAGCGCTCGGTCTGACCGGCGCCGCGCTGCCCCTCGGCGACACGCTGCGCGTCACGGGCAAGCGGAACAAGACGCGCGTCGTTCCGATCCTGCCCGCGGTCGCCGCGGCGATATCGCGCTATGTCGAAGCCTGCCCGTGGCCGATCGGGAGGGAAACGCCGCTCTTCCTCGGCGCGCGCGGCGGGCCGCTCCAGCCCGGCGTCGTCCGCGCCAGTGTGCGCTCGGCGCGGCGCGCGCTGGGCCTTCCCGAGCGGACGACCCCGCACGCGCTGCGGCACAGCTTCGCGACGCACTTGCTCGCGGGCGGGGCGGACCTGCGCAGCCTGCAGGAACTGCTCGGCCATGCGAGTCTCGCCTCGACGCAGGTCTATACCGCGGTCGATGCCGCGCATCTGCTCGACATCTATCGGAGCGCGCACCCGCGCGCCTAGCTGCGCGGTTTCCAGGTGAAGACGCGCCAAAGGTAGATCAGAACCAGCGATCCGATCGCGACCAGCGCGACCGGCCCGACGAAGGCGTTGAGATTGGCGAAGCGGCTGCCGAACCAGCTTCCCGCGCCGGCGAGCGCACCGATCCAGATCGTCGATCCGGCCGCGGTCCAGATCAGGAATTTCGCCTGATTCATCCGCACCATGCCCGCGGGCAGCGACACCATCGTCCGTGCCACCGGCATGAAGCGCGCGGCGAAGACGATCGCTGGGCCATATCTGGTGAAGAAGGCGTGCAGCCGCTCGACCTCGCCCCAGTCGAGCGTCAGCCAGCGCCCGTGCCGGTCGATGAAGGGTCTGAGCCGCTCGTAGCCGATCCAGCGCCCGATCGCATACCAGACCCAGTTTCCCGCAGTCGTCCCCGCGACCGCGACCGCGATCAGCGTCCGGAAATCGAAGCGGCCCTGCGCGACCGCGATCCCGCCGAGCCCCATGATCACTTCGGACGGGATCGGCGGAAAGACGTTCTCAAGGAACATCAGCACGAAAATGCCGAGATAGCCCCAGCCCTGGATCAGATCGAGAATGAAGTCGGTCATACGGAGGGAAACGCGGCGGCGCCTCAGCCGATCCGCCGCAGGATCGCATCCCAGATCATCCCCGCCGTATCGCTGTTGTTGAAGCGATCGATCGCGACAATCCCGGTCGGCGAGGTGACGTTGATTTCGGTCAGCCATTCGCCGCCGATCACGTCGATTCCGACGAACAGCAGGCCGCGCTCTTTCAGGCGCGGCCCCAGCACGTCGCAAATCTCCTGCTCGCGCGGGGTGAGCGTCGTCGCCTCGGCATAGCCGCCGACCGCAAGGTTCGAGCGGAACTCGCCATCGCCGGGCCTGCGGTTGATCGCGCCCGCTACCTCGCCGTCGATCAGGACGATGCGCTTGTCGCCCTTGCTGACGCTCGGCAGGAATTGCTGGACCATGAAGGGTTCGGGCCAGACCTGTCCGAACAGTTCGACGAGCGCGCCGAGGTTGCTGCCGTCGGCGTCGATGCGGAACACCGCCTTGCCGCCATTGCCGTGGAGCGGCTTGATGACGACGGCGCCGTAGCGCGCCTGAAAATCCTTCACCGCGTCGAGATCGCGCGTCACCATCGTCGGCGGCATGAACTCGGGGAAGTCGAGCACGAACACTTTCTCGGGGGCGTTGCGGACCGAGACCGGATCGTTGACGACCAATGTCTCGCCCGCGATGCGCTCGAGCAGCCAGGTGCCGGTGAGATAGCCGAGGTCGAAGGGCGGGTCCTGCCGCATCAGCACGACGTCGATATCGCGGCCGAGGTCGAGCGTCACCTGCTCGCCGAACCTGTAGTGATTGCCCGCCTCGCGTTTTGCCTCGACGATGCGATGCGCCTTGGTGGTCAGCCGCCCCGCCTCCCACGTCAGCCCGCGCACATCGTAGTGATAGAGCTCGTATCCGCGGTCGAGCGCCTTCAGCATCAGGGCGAAGCTGCTGTCGCCATGGATGTTGATTCCGTCCATCGGGTCCATTTGCACGGCTGCGCGCAGGGTCATCTTCTTCTCCATCGGGCATTTAAAAGCCGTTTGCCCTGAGCTTGTCGAAGGGCCGTACTGTCTTTCTCCGGCGCCTGAAAGAAGGACGGTGCTTCGACAGGCTCAGCACGAACGGAGGAAAGGAAGCACATGCCGCCTGGCTCACGGCTGCCAGACGTGGACCAGATGGCGAGGCAATCGCTTCGGCGCAAGCAGCATCACGTCGATGCGGATGTCGTCGGCGGGCCGCGCGAGGCGCGGAGCGAGCATTGCCGCCGCCGCGGCGACGCGCCGTAGCCGCCATTCGTCGATCGCCAGATCGAGGTCCTCGGCCCGTTCGCGCCATTTCACTTCGATGAAGGCGAGCGTGCGCCCGCGCCGTGCGACGAGATCGACCTCGCCTGCGCTCACGCGAAGCCGCTCGCCGACGATCCGCCAGCCGTGCAGCCGCAGCCACCACGCCGCGCGCCGTTCCGCCTTGCGCCCGCGCGCTTCGGCGGCGGCGCGGTTCAAGCCTGGTCCTTGAGCACGAGCGCGCGGGCATAAACATCGTGACGATCGAGACCGTAGCGCTTCGCCACGGCCTTCGCCGCCTGCGCGACCGGCTTGTCGGCCATCGCGGTGCGCAGCGCGGCGTCCAGCGTGGCGTCGTCGGCTGCTTCGGCGACCGCCTCGCCCGGCGGGCCGACGACGATCACGATCTCGCCCTTTGGCGGCGCGTCGGCATAGCGTGCGGCCAGTTCGGCGAGCGAGCCCGTCGCACATTCTTCGTACAGCTTGCTGATCTCGCGCGCGACCGCCGCCTCGCGATTTCCGAGCCCTTCGGCGAGCGCGCCGAGCGCCGCCGACAGGCGTGGTCCGCTTTCGTAGAAGACGAGCGTCGAGCGCAGCCCGGCGAACTCGGCGATGGTGTCGGCGCGCGCCTTGGCCTTGTTCGGCAGGAAGCCCGCGAACAGGAATCGGTCGCTCGGCAGCCCCGACAGGGTGATCGCGGCGATCGCCGCGCAGGGGCCGGGCAGGGTGGTGATATGCCGTCCCGCCGCCTGCGCGTCGCGCACCAGCTTGTAGCCCGGGTCGGAGATGAGCGGCGTCCCCGCATCCGACACCAGAACGACGATTTCGCGCTCCATGCGCGCAACCAAGGCGGCACGGGCGCGTTCGTCGCTATGATCATGATAGGGGGTCATCGGTACACGCAAACCCAGATGAGCGAGCAGCTTCGCGGTCACGCGCGTGTCTTCGGCCGCGATCAGATCGGCCGAGGCGAGCGTCGCCGCCGCGCGCGCGCTGATGTCGCCGAGGTTGCCGATGGGCGTCGCAACGATATAGAGACCGGGCAAGGGAGATTTTGAGATGGTCGAATCCGGCATGGAGCCGAAAATGGCAGAAACCGCCCCCAACTGCCAAGAGGGCTCGCGCCAAGCTTATGCTTCGCCGCGCCGGCAATTGCTGCGCGGCCTCGGCGTCGCGGCGATGGCGGGGCTGCTCGCGGCGTGCCAGATGGTGCCCAAGACGACCGGACCCGCAACCCCGCCGCCGCCGCAGAATGGCGGCGACAATGTCGGTCCGGGCTTGCCCACCGATACCGACCGCCACCGTGTCGCGCTGCTGGTGCCCGAGACCGGGCCCAATGCCGACGTCGGCATGGCGATCGCCAATGCGACGACGATGGCGCTGCTCGACTCGCGCACCGAAAAGGTCCGCATCACCACCTATGATACCGCGCTCGGCGCCGCGGCGGCGGCGCGGCAGGCGGTCGCCGACGGCAACAAGCTGATCCTCGGCCCGCTGCTCAGTGAGGATGTCGCCGCGGTCGCGCCGGTCGCGCGCGAGGCGAAGGTGCCGGTGCTGAGCTTCTCGAACGACAGCAGCGTCGCGGGCAACGGCGTCTTCATCATGGGCTTCGTCCCCGGCCAGTCGGTCGAGCGCGTCGTCGCCTATGCGCGCGCCAAGGGGCATCAGCGCTTTGGCGCCCTCGTCCCCAAGAGCATCTATGGCGAGCGTTCGACCGCCGCCTTCCGTGCGGCGGTGTCGGCGGCGGGTGGAACGCTGGTCGCGATCGAAAGCTACGACCGCAGCGCGACCGCACTCTCGGGCGCAGCGCGGCGCCTCGCCAATGCGGGAGCGATCGACGCGGTGCTGATCGCTGACTCGGGCGGCAACGCGATCCGCGCGGTGCCGGTAATCAAGAGCAGCGGCAACAAGCAGATTCTCGGCACCGAACTCTGGAACACCGATGCGTCGCTCGGCGGCAATCCCGCGATGCGCGGGTCGTGGTTCGCCAGCGTCTCCGACGGCCTCTACGGCCAGCTCGCGGCCAAATATCGCACCCGCTACGGCAAGGCGCCGTACCGGCTCGCCAGCCTCGGTTATGACTCGGTGCTGCTGACGGTGCGGATCGCGCGCGAGTGGAAGCCGGGGACGGCATTTCCCGCGTCGCGTTTGCTCGCTGCGGATGGCTTCGGCGGTATCGACGGCATTTTCCGCTTCAACAACCGCGGTATCGCGGTCCGCGCGCTCGAAGTGAGCGAGGTCGGGGCGGGCGGCTTCCGCGTGATCGATCCGGCGCCGACGAAATGGTGAAGCGGTCCGGCGTGGCTTGACCGCCACAGTCGGACGAAAAGCGTCATCTTTATGCCACGGGCAGCCTTTACGGCGCGCCCGCGTTCACTATATGAGCGGGGCGCGCGTGGACCGTGTTGATTCCGCGCGCCCGCGTTCAACGATCAGGAGATACAGCTATACCACCGCCGATGACCCGCCGCTCAATGGTGGCGCCGCCCAAAAACGGCCCGCGATACAATGAATTCATCGCTTCGCCCAAGGTCCGCGTGATCGACGAGGAAGGCGAGAATCTGGGCGTGATGCTGACGGCCGAGGCGATCGAGCAGGCGGCCGAGGTCGGGCTGGATCTGGTCGAAGTCTCCCCCAACGCCGATCCGCCGGTGTGCAAATTCCTCGACGTGGGCAAGTTCAAATACGAGGCCCAAAAAAAGGCGAACCTGGCGCGCAAGAGCCAGAAGACCCAGGAAATCAAAGAGATCAAGATGCGTCCGAATATCGACGATCATGATTTCGACGTGAAGATGAAAAAGGTCTTCGACTTCCTCGGCGAAGGCGACAAGGTCAAGATGACCATGCGCTTTCGCGGCCGCGAAATGAGCCACACCCAGCTTGGCCTCAACGTGCTTCAGCGCGTCGCCGAGATGACGGCCGAGATCGCGAAGGTCGAGGCGCACCCGCGCACCGAAGGCCGCCAGATGCTGATGGTGCTGGCGCCGAAATAAGCGACGCGCCGGCTCAGCCGATCCGGAAATCGAGGGCGGTCGTTCCAGCGGGACGGCCGCCCGCTTCATATCGGCGTTCGACCATATGGACATCGCCGTCCGCCGAGATCGCAACGAGCGTCGATGCGCGCGTGCCATAGACGTCGCCAAGCAGGAACAGCGCCGGATCGCTTTCGGCGGTCAGCGTATCGAGCAATCCTTCGGGGTCGGCCCGGGCTTCCACGACCGCCGCGAGGGCCGCGCGCAGCCGCTCGGCGCGCGGGCAGGGGCTATCGACGGGCTCGTTGGCCAGAGCATGGACGCCGTCCGCCAGCCCTGCGATCAACGGCTGCGGCCGGTTGGTGAGCAACCGGGCGCTGCCATCGGTGGCGAACAGGTTGAACGCGTTGAACCGGTCGAGGTCGGCTTCGGCCGGATCGGCGAAACGCCCTTCGCCGCGCAGCATATCGACGACGAGCGCACCGCGCGATTCCTTCGCCGGATCGGGCATCGCGCCGCGGACATTGGTCACCACGACGACGCGCCCGCTCGGTCGATGCAACCCCAGCCAGGTTCCCCCCGCCTGCAGGTCGCGCCCCGCGACGATGCCGCTGCCGTCATCCCACTCGGCGAGCGGCGCCGCTGGCCGCGCGTGAAACTCGTCGCGGTTACCGATCAGGATCAGCGGCCAGTCGGGATGGGCGCGGCGGGCAAGGGCGACAACACACATATGGGCGCATATCGGAGAGAGCAGGGGATTTGCCAAGCCGTCCCATAGTGTATTGTATTAATACATCACCAATTGTCCGGCGCACGAAATGATGATAATCTCCTCCCGTCTTTCTGGAGGGGGAGATCATCTATGACTGTTGCCGTCAAAACGCCGTGGCACCTGTGGGTCGTCGGGGGTGCGTCGCTTGTCTGGAACGCGTTCGGCGCGATGGACTATGTGATGACCAAGATCGAGAATCCCGATTATCTGGCCGCCTTCACGCCCGAGCAGCAGGCGTGGTTCACCGGCTTTCCGGTCTGGGCGAATGCCGGATGGGCGCTCGGCGTCTGGGGATCGGTACTGGGATCGCTTCTGTTGCTCGCCCGCAGCCGTCACGCGGTCGCGGCGTTTCTGGTCTCGCTGATCGGGCTTGCCGTCAGCTGCATCTACCAGTTCGGCATGCACTACGGCGACCTGATGCGGATGTTCGGGACCTTCCCGATGATCTTCACCGCGGTCATCTGGGTCATCCTGATCGCGCTGTTCGTCTACGCGCGCAAACAGGCCGCGACGGGCGTTCTGCGATAGGCCGCTTGGGGATGTGAACCCTTTTCGTCATCCCGGATCAAGTCCGGGGTGACGATGAAAGATAAGGTCGCGTGACCCGATAGACCCTATCTACCGCGCCCGGATGAAAGCCCGGACATCTTCGGCCAATTTATGCCGATCCTCGTCGCGGATATACATCATGTGTCCCGCGCCATAATATTTATACGCGATCCGGTCCTGCGGGATTCCGGTGCGCGACAGCGCATATTCGGCGGCAAAAAAGGGCGTCGCAAAGTCATAATAGCCCTGGCCGACGAACACCCGCAGCCCCGAATTCTCGCGCAAAGCCTGCCCGATATAGGGCGCGACGTTCAGATAGGCATTGCTGTCGCGCCCGCCGATCCGCCAGTCCCACGGGCCGACGTTGCCGATCGACTGATATTCGCGGTCGGTCTTGAATCCCAAAGTGTCGCGCGACCAGCTGTTGATCGCGGCGGTATAGCCCGCATCGATGCCATAGAAGCTGGGGTCGTTGTCGGGCTCCTCGCCTGCGCTGTCATAATCCTTGCCGGTATAGCGGCTGTCGAGCCGCCCGATCGAAAGGCCGCGATCGCGCAGCAGCTCCTTGTAGAAGCGGCCGGGCGTCACGCGCAGGTCTGCGCGTTCGAGATAGTCTTCGGACAGGCCGGTGAAGCGCGCCAGCTCGCGGCGGACCGCCGCCCGTTCCTCGCCCTGCAGCTTCTGCCCTTTCAGCAGCGCAGCGGCATAGGGACCGATCGCCCATTGCCGCGCTTCTTCGGCGAATTGCTCGACCGACGGCGCGCTCGCCTTGCCGTGATAGAGCGCGGTCGTCGCCATCGACGGCAGGTTGGTGATATAGCCGAGTTCGTTCCCCGGCGCCTCCGACCCGGCGGCGAAATCGAGTACGGTCGAGATCAGGATGATGCCGTTCAGCCCGACGTCGTTATACGTCTCGTTCATCAACTGGTTGGCGACCGCCGCCGAGCGCGTCGTGCCATAGCTTTCGCCGCCGAGGAATTTGGGACTGTTCCAGCGGCCATTCTCGTTCAGCCAGCGCCGGATCACTTCGGCGACCAGCTTCGCGTCCTGCGTCACCCCGTAATAATCCTTGGGGTCGGCCTTGCCGATCAGGTGCGAAAAGCCGGTCCCGGGCGGATCGATAAACACGATGTCTGTCGCGTCGAGCAGCGCGTCCGGGTTGTCGACGACCGGATAGGGCGGCGCGCCGTCGTCGCGCGCATCGCCGGGGATCGCGACGCGCTTCGGCCCGAAGGCGCCCATCATCAGCCACACGGTGCCCGACCCCGGCCCGCCGTTGAACAGAAAGGTCACAGGCCGGTTCGGGTCGCGCGGCTCCTTGATGTAAGCGGTGGTGACGACCGCCACCTCGGGCACGCCGTCCTTGTTCTTGATGATCGTCTCGCCGATCGTCGCGGCATAGCTGATCCGTTGGCCGCCGAAGGTCCCGGAGAGCTTGGTCGTGTGGACCTGCGGCTCATAGTCGTCGGCGGGCTTTTCGGCCTTTGCCTTGACGTCCGGCTTGTCCTCGGCATGGACGGCAAGGGGTGTAGCGGCGGCAAGCGCCAGCGCGATCAGCGACAGACCCGATTTCATGATTTTCTCCCCGTTGAGGGGGCGAACCCTAAGCGGGGCGGGAGGGAGCGGCAAGGCCGCTGGTCGGCGCGATATGGCGCTTGGTCGAAGCAGAGGCTAACGCCCCCACTTCGTCTTGCTCTGCTTGCCAAACCGGCCTTTGCGCGTCCCCGGCTTGCCCTCATTCGAGCGCCCGACCCTCGGCGCAACCCGTTCGTCCGCGGGCAACCCCAGCTCGTCCGCCTCGAGCCGCCGGATTTCGTCGCGCAGGCGACCCGCTTCCTCGAACTCGAGGTCGGCGGCCGCGTCGCGCATCTTCTTCTCGAGGTCCTGAATATAGGCGCGCAAATTGTGCCCGACCATATGGTCGGGCTTGTCCTCGCCAAGGTCGATCGTCACCTGATCCTTCGATGCGACATGCGCAATGATGTCGCCGATGTTGCGCTTGATCGTCGTGGGCGTGATGCCGTGCTCGGTATTATACGCCTGTTGCTTCTCGCGGCGGCGATCGGTCTCGCGCATCGCGCGTTCCATGCTGCCCGTGATGCGGTCGGCGTAGAGGATGACGCGTCCGTCGACGTTGCGCGCGGCGCGGCCGATTGTCTGGACAAGGCTTGTTTCGCTGCGCAGGAAACCTTCCTTGTCGGCGTCGAGAATCGCGACGAGCCCGCATTCGGGGATGTCGAGCCCTTCGCGGAGCAGGTTGATGCCGACGAGCACGTCGAACACCCCGAGGCGCAGGTCGCGGATGATCTCGATGCGCTCAAGCGTTTCGACGTCGCTGTGCATGTAGCGGACCTTGAGTCCGGCTTCGTGCAGGAACTCGGTCAGATCCTCGGCCATGCGCTTGGTCAGCGTCGTGACGAGCGTGCGGTATCCGTTCGCCGCAGTCGCCTTGGCCTCGGCGATCAGGTCGTCGACCTGTTCCTCGACCGGGCGGATGATCACCGGCGGATCGATCAGCCCCGTCGGGCGGATCACCTGTTCGGCGAAGACGCCCTGCGTGCGGTCCATCTCCCACGTCCCCGGCGTCGCCGACACGCTGACCGTCTGCGGGCGCATCAAATCCCATTCGGCAAAGCGCAGCGGCCGGTTGTCGATGCAGCTCGGCAGGCGGAAGCCATATTCGGCGAGGGTGATCTTGCGGCGATGATCGCCCTTCGACATCGCGCCGATCTGCGGGATCGTCTGGTGGCTCTCGTCGACGAAGAGCAGCGCGTTGTCGGGGAGATATTCGAATAGCGTTGGCGGCGGCTCGCCGGGCAGGCGGCCGGTCAGGAAGCGACTGTAATTTTCGATCCCCGCGCACGATCCGGTCGCGGCGATCATCTCGAGGTCGAAGTTGGTGCGCTGCTCCAATCGCTGCGCCTCGAGCAGGCGGCCCTCGGCCTCGAGTTCCTTCAGCCGCTCGGCGAGTTCATGCCGGATCGCCTCGGTCGCCTGCTTGAGCGTCGGGCCCGGCGTCACATAGTGGCTGTTCGCATAGACGCGGACATGGTTGAGGCTGGCGATCTTCTTGCCGGTCAGCGGGTCGAACTCGACGATCTCCTCGATCTCGTCGCCGAAGAAGCTGACGCGCCACGCCATATCTTCATAGTGCGAGGGGAAAATCTCCAGGCTGTCGCCGCGCACGCGGAAATTGCCGCGCGCGAAAGCCTGATCGTTGCGCTTGTATTGCAGCGCGACGAGCTTGCGGATGATCTCGCGATTGTCGACGACCTGCCCCTTTTTGAGGTCGAAGATCATCGCCGAATAGGTCTCGACCGACCCGATACCATAAAGGCACGACACCGACGCGACGATGATGACGTCGTCGCGTTCGAGCAGGGCGCGCGTCGCGGAATGGCGCATCCGGTCGATCGCCTCGTTCACCGAGCTTTCCTTCTCGATGTAGGTGTCCGATCGCGGCACATAGGCTTCGGGCTGGTAATAGTCGTAATAGCTGACGAAATATTCGACCGCATTGTTGGGGAAGAAGCTCTTGAATTCGCCATAGAGCTGCGCCGCGAGGATCTTGTTCGGGGCGAGGATCAGCGCCGGGCGCTGCAGCTCGTCGATGACCTTCGCCATGGTGAAGGTCTTGCCCGACCCGGTGACGCCGAGCAGCACCTGATCGCGCTCGCCGGCGAGCGCGGTATCGACCAACTCGCGAATCGCCGCGGGCTGGTCGCCGGCGGGCTGATAGTCGCTAACCAGTTCAAATCGCTTGCCGCCTTCGACCTTGTCGGGGCGTGCGGGGCGGTGCGGAACATAGGCCTCGCCGGTGTCGATTTCGTCGAGCGATGTGCGAATCTGGATTGCCATTGCCGCCAATATGGTATCGATGGGGCTCAACCACAAATAATATGGTGGGCAACCAAATGGTCGCACCCGAGTTTTCCGAACTGCTCAACAGGAGGATGAAATCTATGAAGAAATTTGTGACGATCGCCGCTCTCGGCGTCGCGCTGGCCGTGTCGGGCTGCAGCAAGGGCGGCGACAGCAATGCCGGCGGCACCGTGAAGCGCGAAGCCGGCAACTGGAAGACTGCCGTCAAGCTGGTGAAGTTCGAAATGCCCGGCATGCCCCCCGAAGCGAAAGGTATGATGGAGAAGCAGTTCGAAAGCGCCACCGGCATGGACCAGTGCTTCACCCAGGAACAGGTCGACAAGGAAGACATCGCCGCCGAACTCGCCAAGGGTCCGGGCAACGGCGGCCAGTGCACCTGGTCGAAGAAGGACGTCAGCGGCGGCAAGATCGACGTCGCGGGCACCTGCACCGTCAACGGCCAGTCGGTCGAAATGGCGATGAACGGCACGATGGAAGCCAAGAAGACCGACGTGACGATCACCACCAAGGGCAAGGCCCCGACCGGCCAGGGCGATATGGAAATGGTCATGCAGATGACGAGCACCCATACCGGTCCGTGCACCACGGGCGCGGCCAAGAGCTGACGCTTGCTCGCGGATGAAAGTCGAAGGGCGCCGGTGCGAACCGGCGCCCTTTCTCGTTGCAGAAAGGAAAGACGATGATCGGCTATGTCACGATGGGAACGAACGACCTGCCGCGCGCACGCAATTTCTACGCGCAGTTGCTGGCGACCATCGGCGCGAGCGAGTTGATGCGCATGTCCGACGAGGAGGCGAATGGCTTCACCCTCTACGGGACGGGTTGGGGGCAGCCGGGGATCGCGGTGACGCGGCCCTATGACGGGCAGCCGGCCGAGCGGGGAAACGGCCATATGGCGGCAATCGTCCTCGACGAGCGCGTCAAGGTCGATTCGCTCCACGCGAAGGCGTTGGAACTGGGCGGCACGTGCGAGGGCGGCCCCGGCGTTCGCGGCGAAGAGGGCGATCAGGCCTTTTACGCGGCCTATTTCCGCGACCCCGACGGCAACAAGCTGTGCGCCTTCCGGATCGGGCCGGCCTGAGGCGCGCCGAAGGATTTCGGGCGATCGATCATCAAGGGGAAGGGAAGAAGGCGGACTTGCCGGGCGGGGTGTAGGTGGGGCTACACGCCCGCCCGACGAAGTCACTGTGCATGGGAACACAAGAATGCCCGAACGGCGCCAGGGACCAGCTCGCGCCCTTCGATCTTGTGATCCCATTCGTCCCTGCCAGGCACATGGCCCGGCCTGGACCACGACAGCCGAGGGCGTGTCGCGACGATTGCACGATCTCATGCCCCGGGGGAACGGGACAGTTACAATGGGTCACGTCGCGGCGTGTAGCCGGCCGGCAGGCTTTTCTTAACCAATTATCCTCGATTTTCGCGCCATTTGGAGGTGGCTCGCGATTTTGCTATAAGGTTTTGGCCGCCTGTTACCGTTACATGATCGCGAAATCGGTGGCCGTCTTCGCCGATTGGCGTATCACCCCGCGCCACGCCTTAGGGCATTTGAGGGCTGCATGGACCGCACGAAAACGAACCAGTTGCCGGCACGCGACGACGAAGACCGGATTATCGCCGACGAATTCGAGCGTCTGCGCACGTCGCCGCTGTTCGCGCGGTCGCCGGTCCTGTCGCGTCTCCTGCAATTCCTCGTCGAGCACCGCCTGCGCGGCGGGCGCAGCGCGCCCAAGGCCTATGCGATCGCGACCGAGGCGCTCGGGCGCAATGCCGATTTCGACCCCGCGGTCGACAGCTATCCGCGCGTCATGGTGGGGCGCCTGAGGACGCTGCTCGACCGCTATTATGCCGAGACGCCGTGGGTCCATCGTCTGCGCGTGCCGCAGGGAAGCTACGAGATCGTCGTCCAGCACCGCTCGTCACCCCCGGCGCGGGCGGCGGCCGAAGGAGAGGGCGGCGCGGCCGATGCCCCGCATGACGTCGTGGCGCCGTCGCGCGCTCGCGCACGAACCGTCCAGTCCTCCCGTCCGCTTTCGGTGCGCTGGCTCTGGATTCCACTGGTCGTCCTGCTCGCGCTTGCTGCCGGATGGTGGGCCTCGGCGAATTGGGGGCGGCTGTCGAATCCGGCGGTGCGGCCGGTCCCCCTGATCGAGCTCAGCCTCCCCCAGTCGGGCGATACGGCGGTATCGCGGGCACTGAGCCGGGCGCTCGACGCGCGGCTGCGCGACGGCCTGCGGCGGTTCGATCTCGTCGATCTGCGAAGTGCCGGGGCAGCCGCCGGAGCGGCGCGGGCGGACTATCGCCTCGATGCGTCGATCGTCCGGTTCATCGACGGCCCCGCCGACGTCACGCTGGTGCTCAACCGCGTCGCCGACCAGCGGACGATCTGGTCGCAGCAATTTCATCTGGCGAAGGACGAGATGCCGGGATTCGCTCCCATCGACACCGCAATCGCGCAGATCGCAGGCGATTATGGCGTCATCGTCCGCGATCAGGTTCAGCGCTATCCCGACGATTTCGCGCCGGGCTATCCGTGCCTCGCGCAGTTCAACCGGATGCGCCAGATGCGCAATCCGCTGGGCGCGAAGCGGATCGACGCCTGTCTCCGCGCCACGCTCGACCGGAAACCGAACGATCCGGTCGCGCTGATGGCGCTGTCGCTGCTGCGCTTCGGCGACTGGCAGCCGCGGCGCGGGACGCCCGAGGGCGCGGCGGCCTTTGCCGAAGCGCGGTCGCTCGCGTTGCGCGCCTATGAAAATGGGCCGGGCACTTCGGCGGGGCTCTTCGCGATGGCGCGCGCCAATTTCTATGCCGGCAATTGCGCGGCCGGGCTCGCGATGGGGGACGGCGCGTTGCGGCTCAACCCCTATGACGCCGATCTCACGGGGTTCATGGGGCTGTTCAAGATGACCTGCGGCCAGGATCAGGAGGGTCCCGCCCTGTTGCAGCGCTCGCTCGACCTCGATTCCTCCTATCCCGGCGTTCCTGCGGTAACGCTGGCCTTCGTCCGCTCGCAGTCCGGCGACCAGGACGGGGCGAAGGCGATTCTCGACCGCGTCCCGTCGCCCAGCAAGATGGAACCGCAATTCCTGCTCGTCCGCGCGATCGTGTTGGCGCGGCAGGGGCATGTGCCCGAAGCGCGCGGGGTGTGGCAGCATCTGCTCCGATATACGAAGCAGCCCGCGAATGCGGCGCCTGAAACGGTATTGCGCCAGTTCATGATCACGCCCGCCGTCATCGTGCGTGCGTCGGCGGCGCTGCGCGAATCGGGCGTCGTTCCCGCTTCACCGGCTCGCTGATCGCCGCCGCCGCGGCCGAACGGCCGGCGCGCGACCTTGAAGCCTCCGGCCGCAGTTCTTATGTCGGCACGAGGTGCCGGAGGGCTAAGGGGGAATCGTTCAAGCTGGAAAACCGCGAGGGGCCTCGATCGACAAGACGCCCGTCCACCGACCGACGCCAGCCCTCTTGCCAGCCCTCTCGCTGGGCTCTAGGGCAAATTTCAACATTCACGCCATAGTCAGAAAAAAGGAACTGTGCATGAGCGATTCGGCCGAAAAGGTTAAGAAGATCGTCGTCGAACATCTGGGCGTCGAAGCCGACAAGGTTACCGAGGAAGCGAGCTTCATCGACGATCTGGGCGCCGACAGCCTCGACATCGTCGAACTGGTGATGGCGTTCGAGGAAGAATTCGGAGTCGAAATCCCTGACGATGCGGCGGAAAAGATCGCCACCGTCAAGGATGCGATCGACTATATCGAAGCGAACAAGGGCTAAGGCCGTTCGGTCCGGCGCAGCCGGACGCGGCGGCGACGCCGCCCACGCGTTTCCGGCTTCCCGGTCCTCGGCGCTTGCGCTTGAGGGACCGGGAAGCTTTTTTTATGGATGTGCGTCCACGAATTTGATGCGGCGACCTGCGGGGGCAGGCGCCGGCGAAAGGAATGTCTATGCGCCGGGTTGTGGTGACGGGTTTGGGTTTGGTGACGCCGCTGGGCGGCGATGTCGAGACCAGCTGGAAGAATCTGATCGCCGGCAAGTCCGGGGCGGGGCCGATCACTCATTTCGATGCGTCGGACCAGAAATGCACGATCGCGTGCGAGGTCAAGGGCCCCGACCATGAATATGGCTTCGACCCCGGCAAGCGCGTCGATCACAAGGTGCAGCGCCAGGTCGATCCCTTCATCATCTTCGGTATCGACGCCGCCGGTCAGGCGCTCGAGGATGCCGGCCTCGTCGACATGAGCGAGGCGGACAAGCTGCGCGCGGGCGTGTCGATCGGCTCGGGCATCGGCGGCCTGCCGGGGATCGAGAGCGAAAGCCTGCTGCTCGCCGAGAAAGGTCCGGGCCGCGTCAGCCCGCACTTCGTCCACGGCCGCCTGATCAATCTCATTTCGGGCCAGGTCAGCATCAAATACGGCCTCAAGGGCCCGAATCACGCTGTCGTCACCGCCTGCTCGACCGGCGCGCATTCGATCGGCGATGCGGCGCGGATGATCCGCGACGACGATGCCGACATCATGCTCGCGGGCGGCGCCGAGGCGACGATCTGCCCGATCGGCATCGCCGGCTTCGCGCAGGCGCGCGCGCTCAACATGAGCTACAACGACCGCCCCGAACAGGCGAGCCGCCCCTATGACAAGGACCGCGACGGCTTCGTGATGGGCGAGGGCGCGGGCGTCGTCGTGCTCGAGGAATATGAGCATGCCAAGGCCCGCGGCGCGAAAATCTACGCCGAAGTCGTCGGCTACGGCCTGTCGGGCGACGCCTATCACGTCACCGCGCCCGATCCCGACATGGACGGCGCCTTCCGTTCGATGAGCGCGGCGCTCAAGAAGGCGGGCATGACCCCCGCCGACATCGACTATATCAACGCCCACGGCACCTCGACGATGGCCGACACGATCGAACTCGGCGCGGTGAAGCGGCTGTTCGGCGACGCGATGGCGAATGTGTCGATGAGCTCGACCAAATCGGCGATCGGCCATCTGCTCGGCGGCGCCGGCGCGGTCGAGACGATCTTCTGCATCCTCGCGATCCGCGATCAGGTCGTCCCGCCGACGCTCAATCTCGACAATCCCGACGAAGGCACGGAAGGCGCCGACCTCGTCCCGAAGGTCGCGAAAAAGCGCAAGGTTCGCGCCGCGCTCAACAACAGCTTCGGCTTCGGCGGCACCAACGCCAGCCTGATCGTCAAGGCGGTCGAGGACTGACTATCTTCGTCATTGCGAGCGCAGCGAAGCAATCCAGAGTCGCGTAAACCGCTCTGGATTGCTTCGCTGCGCTCGCAATGACGATAGGGCGGGTTCAATACCCTCTTTCCTACATCGCATCGCCATGCTCTACACCTCTGTCGCCGGGCTTCGGTCTAAGGCGACAAAGGAGACAGTTTCGACGCGATCGTCCGTATCTTTTGTCTCCTTAACGGCAGGATCAGGGAGAAAGTTGTGCGTCCGTTCCGCTGGCTGACGATCGCGATCCTCGCCTTGTCGCTCGCCGCCTGTTCGGGCGGCGCGCCGCGCGATACCGTCGTCGTGATCCCGGCGGGGACGAGCGTCGCCAGGGCCGGCGAGATCCTCGAAAAATCGGGCGCGGTGTCGGCATCGAGCTTTCGCAACCAGGCGCGCTTCTTCGGATCGAGCGACCCGATCAAGCCCGGCGAATATAAGGTCGAGAAGGGGATGGGCGCGGGCGACATCCTGCGGCTGCTCCAGTCGGGCAAGACGATCCAGCGGCTCGTGATGATCCCCGAAGGCATGCCCTCGATCATGGTCTGGGACCGGCTGATGGCGGAGCCGCGGCTGAAAGGCGACATCCCGGTCCCCGCCGAGGGCAGCATCCTGCCCGACAGCTACGCTTTCACGACCGGCGAGAGCCGCGCGGCGGTCGTCAAGCGGATGCAGGCGGCGATGGACAAGACCTTCGCCGAACTCTGGGCGAAGCGCAGCCCGCGCACGGCGGCCAAGGACCGCAACGAGGCGATCACGCTCGCCTCGATCGTCGAAAAGGAAACCGGCGTCGCCGGCGAGCGCCGCATCGTCGCGGGCGTCTATACCAACCGCCTTGCGACCGGCATGAAGCTGCAGGCCGACCCGACGATCATCTACCCGATCACGAAGGGCAAGCCGCTCGGCCGCCGTATCCTGCGGTCGGAGATCGTCGCAGTGAACGACTATAACACCTATGCGATGATCGGCCTGCCCAAGGGACCGATCGCCAATCCCGGCAAGGCGTCGATCGCCGCGGTGCTCGACCCGCAGCCCAACGACTATCTCTATTTCGTCGCCAAGGGCGATGGCGGCCATGCCTTCGCGCGCACGCTCGCCGAGCACAATGCAAACGTCCAGAAATGGTATCAGATCCGCCGCGACCGGGGAGAGATGTAGGGTCGCGGCGATCGGGCGCCGTGGGAAGGGGAGATACGATGCACCGCTTGCTGGGACTTTCGGTCGCTTTCGGACTCGCTGCCTGCATGAACGGCGGCGCGGCGGGCCAGCCCGCGGCCGGCCTCCGCATCGACGAAGGGCCGGGCCTCGGCGCACCGCGCGCCACGCATCAGCTCATCGCGACCGAACAGGGGCAGTTGCTCGCGATCGGCGGCTGCGTCCGCGCGGGCTGCGAGGCGGGCCCGGCGAGCGCGACGGTCGATATCATCGATGCCGCAACCCTGGCGCCGGTCCGTCGCGGCCAACTGCTCGCCCAACGCATCCAGCCGTCCGCCGTCCTCCTGCGCGACGGGCGCGTGCTGATCCTCGGCGGCTGGGTCGATGGCCGCGTAACCGCGACGACCGAAATCTTCGACCCCGAAACCGGGCGGTCGGTGCCGGGGCCGGAGCTGGCCGCCCCGCGCAACGCACCCACCGTCGTTGGACTCGCCGACGGCCGCATCCTGATCGCCGGCGGCTATGACGGAACCGACGTCCGCGCCGACGCCGAGATATTCGATCGGGCGACCGGGCGCCTGTACCCCACCGGCTCGCTCGGCACCGCCCGCAGCGGCGCGACCGGAACCTTGCTCGCCGACGGGCGCGTACTGCTGGCGGGCGGCGGCCGTCCCGACCGCGAACCCCGGCGTGCCCTGGCGAGCGCCGAACTCTTCGACCCCGTATCGGGAAATTTTGGCGCGGCGGGAGCGCTGGCGGTGCCGCGGTACAAGCATGGCGCTGTCCGTCTCGCGAACGGCGACGTCCTCATCGTCGGCGGGTCCGACGCGCGCGACTATGACGGCAAGCTGCGGTCGGTCGAGCGCTTCGATGTCGCGGCGGGGCGGTTCGTGCCGGCCGGCGAGCTCGCCGATGCCCGTTTCAAGATTGCCGATGGCCTGCTGCTGCTCCCCGGCGGCCGCGTGCTTGTCGCCGCGGGCGACGTCGCGCCGGAGATTTTCGATGTCGCGAGCGGAAAGGGAACCCGGCTTGCCTATGACCTCGGCGGCCAGTGGAACTATATGACGCTGACCCGCGCCAATGCGGACACCGCGCTGCTGGCGGGCGGCTATCGCGAGGGGCGGATCGAGCCGACGAACCGCAGCTGGATCATCCATCTGTCGGGGGGAGCATCCTGATGGCGACCGCCAAGCTCTTCCTCCACGGCGTTCCCGACAGTCCCGCGATCTGGCGCCCGCTGCTCGCGGCGCTCGACCTCGGCGACACGCCGGTCGCGGTGCCGGCGCTCCCGGGCTTCACCGGGCCGCTGCCAGCCGGGTTTGCAGCGACCAAGGAGGTCTATGCCGGCTGGGTGGTCGAGCAGGCAGCGGCGCTCGCCGCAGAGCACGGTCCGATCGACATCGTCGGCCACGACTGGGGTGCCTTGCTCGCGCAGCGCGCGGCGATGCTGCGCCCCGACCTCTTTCGCAGCTGGGCAGTGTCGAACGCGGTGATCGACCCCGACTATCGCGGCCACCGCATCGCGCGCATCTGGAACACGCCGATCCTCGGCGAAATCTTCATGGCGCTGAGCAAGCCCGCGGCGCTCGCCAGGGGACTCGCCGACCAGGGCGTGCCCGCGGACATTGCCGAAGAGGAAGCGGCGCAATGGACGAACAAGGACAAGCGCCGTGCGATCCTGAAGCTCTATCGCTCCGCGAAGGGGCTGAACTTCCAGCATGACTGGGCGCGCGATCTCGACCGGCTACCCGCTAACGGCACGCTGATCTGGGGCGCGGGCGATCCCTATGTCGATCGGTCGGTCGCAGAGCGATTCGCCGCCGACAATAATATGCCGCTGACGTTCATCGGAGGAGCAGGGCATTGGGCGATCGCCGAGCGTCCGCAAGAGGTCGCCGTCGCCCTGCGCGCCTTCTGGAGCGGACTGTAAAGGCTCGATAATATTATTTCATCGGATTGTACGATTATTGTGATGCAATAAATCGATTGGAAGGTACGGCCGCATGGGCCCATCTCCCTGTTCACGAGAAAGGGCGTCCAATGGACGACGACGGCTATCCCCCCTCCCGGCCGCCGCGTCCCTCCCGTCTCGAGCCAACCGATCCGGGCTCTCCCCCTCCCGCCTGGATCTCTGGCGCCGCGCCTGTCATCGTTACGGCGACGATGGGCGCGGCCGACCAGCGTCATTTCGACCGGCTCCGTCAGGCGCATTTCCCGCCCGAGCGAAACCATCTGCCGGCGCATCTCACGCTTTTCCATCAATTGCCGCCATCGTCCCGCGACGAACTCGATGCGTTGATCCGGTCGATCGCCGCGGACACGCCGCCGCCCGCCGCCATGGTCCGCGACATCTATTCGCTGGGACGCGGCGTGGCCTTCCGGATCGAAAGCCCGGACCTGCTCGCGGTTCGTGCCCGTATCGCCGGCCGGTTTCACGGCTTGCTGACCGCGCAGGACCGCGGCACGCCGCGGCTGCACATCACGATCCAGAACAAGGCCGTGCCCGGGGAGGCGAGGGCGTTGCGGGATGCGCTCGCCGGGGGATTTCGCCCGCGCGCCCTGACGATCACCGGCCTCGCCGCGCATCTTTACCGCGGCGGTCCGTGGGAGCTCCTCTTCAAGCGGAATTTTCGAGGGCCACGCACATGATATTGACCATAGCGCAGAGCCTGCCTATAGGCGCGGCTCGCCCGATGCGGCGGCCTTTCGGGGCGGAGTAGCTCAGCAGGTTAGAGCAGCGGAATCATAATCCGCGTGTCGGGGGTTCGAGTCCCTCCTCCGCTACCATCCTTTGATCCGGAAGCTTCCACAAGCGTCCGCATTTTTCCAAAAATCGAAAGAAAAGCAGAGGGTTGCGGGTGATTCGCGTCCGCATGCGCCCATGGTCTTCCACATGCAGCCAGATTTGGTGTGGGGGTATTTTGGGGGTATTTTCGCGGAGTGTCGGAAAGGAGCGATACCCCCAATGCCTCTCACGGAGACTCAGGCCCGAAATTCCAAGCCAAGTGATCGCGCCTACAAGCTGGCCGACGGGGAGGGCTTATTCCTGTTCGTCCAGCCGAACGGATCAAAGTTGTGGCGGATGAAGTACCGCTTCGCAGGCAAGGAGAAGTTGCTCTCGTTCGGCGCTTACCCAGACCTCGGGATAGCTGCAGCGCGTGCCAAGCGCACAGCCGCAAAGGCGTTGCTAGCCGAGGGCAAGGATCCAACGAAATCCAAGGGGGAAGTGATCTCGCAGGAGGGTGCCACTTTCTTTGATGTCGCAAAGCGCTGGCATGAAAATCGAAAGAGCGCGTTGAATGCCGCGCACGCCGAACGCGTCTGGTCGCGCATGGAAAGGGACGTGTTTCCAGCCATCGGCGAGAAACTCGTGCATGAAATCACGGCGCCCGACGTCCTGGCAATGATACGCAAAATCGAAGCAAGAGGCGCGCTCGATATCAGCCGGCGTGCGAAGCAAGGGGTTGGGCAAGTCTTCCAGTTCGCAATCGCGTGTGGCCTGGCCTCGAATGATCCGACGACACATCTGGGTGGGGCGCTAAAGCCGCGACCACGAGTGAAGCATATGAGCCGGCTGCCGCTCAGCGAATTGCCCGCATTCATCGAGAAGCTGCATGCCTACCAGGAAGATGGCGAACGACGGTCCTCAATCACCCGTGACGCAGTTCTCTTTGCGCTCCTGACTTGGGTTCGAACCAAGGAACTGCGTTTCGCCGCCAAATCCGAGTTTGAAGACCTGGGCGGACAATCACCTGTCTGGAGGATACCAGCCGAGCGAATGAAGATGGGACGAGAGCATTTGGTACCCCTCTCGCAGCAGGCAACGCACATCGCGAAATCCATGA
>NZ_JAYSAH010000013.1:0-37053 GCF_041916015.1 Sphingopyxis sp.
GAGCCGCGACAGCTGCGCCGCCAGGGTCCCGCCCTTGCCGATCCGGGTCTCCTCTTCGAGGCGTGTCACCAACCCTCGACCTTCAATCGCCCCTCAATGCCGCGGGAACGGTGCGCGCACGCGCGGTCGCCCAGGCCTATACGCAGGACAGCTTCGTCGATCTCGAAAAGAGGAAAGGCCTCCTCCTCTATGGCGTGATCGATGCTGATCTGGGCGACCGCACCACCCTCTCGATCGGCGCGAGTTACCAGCGCGACGAGCGCGACGGAATCCTGTGGGCGCAGCTACCCTATTGGTACAGCGACGGCACGCGCACCGACTGGCCGCGGTCGAAGACAACCGGCACCGACTGGGGGCTCTGGAACACCACCGAGATTTCAGCCTTCGCCACGCTCAAGCGCAAACTGGGCGGCGACTGGCAAATTCGCGGCGATGTCGGCTATCACAAGGGCCTCGAGAATTCGAAGCTGCTGTGGCTCGACGGTCTGCCCGACCGCGTGACCGGTGCGGGGGTCGGCACGTCGGGTTACTGGTACAAGGCCAGTCCCGAACAATGGCACGGCAGCATCCAGGCCAATGGCAGTTTCACCCTGCTGGGCGGGCGGCATGACCTCGCATTCGGCGCTATGGCCAGCCGCGTTGACGACGGCTGGACCAACCGCGATCCGATCGCGATCGACCCGATCGCCGATTTCAACAGCTTCGACGGCCGGCTCGCCGAGCCCGAGTGGGGCGACCGCTATGATATGTCGGGGTTCGGCAACACGACGCAGGCGGCCGTTTATGCCTCGACGCGGATCAGCCTGATCGGGGGGCTGAAGCTCATCGGCGGCGGGCGCCTCAGCTATTACAAGCGCAACGAGCATGAAAGCCTGTACGGCTCGCCCTACACCCTGTCGTACAAGGGGCAGATCACGCCTTATGTCGGGCTGGTCTATAACGTCACGGACAATCTGTCCGCCTATGCCAGCTATACCAATATCTTCAAACCGCAAGGCGACCTGCGCGACCGCAACAACCGCCTGATCGATCCGCTCGAAGGCACGAATTACGAAGCCGGCCTGAAAGCACTGCTGCTCGACGGGCAGCTGCTCGCGACGGCCTCTGTCTATCGCATCGAACAGGATAATCTGGCGGTCGCCGATGGCCTGATCCCCGGCACCCCCATTCAAGCCTATCGCGGCATGAAGGGAACCGTCGCCAAGGGGTATGAGCTGGAAGTGGTCGGAAAGATCACTCCGAACTGGGACATCAGCGCCGGCTGGAGCGACTATAGCGCAAAAGACGCCGACGGCGCGCATGTGCTTGCGCACCAGCCGCGCCGGGTGTTCAACTTTGCGACCCGGTATGACTTTACCGGAACGCTGCGCGGCCTCAGCCTCGGCGGCGCGCTCAAGTGGGAAAGCCGTCCGCCGGTGACCGCGATAAATCCGGGCACGAACGTCGAGGAACGCATCGGCCAGCCCGCCTATGCGATCGCCAATATCATGGTGCGCTACGATCTGACCGAAGCCCTGTCGCTGCAGGTCAATGGCGACAATCTCTTCGACAAGCGCTTCTTCAGCGGCAATGTGTGGTTCCCGGGCTTCGTCTATGGCGAGCCTCGCAATGGTCGCGTGACGCTACGATATGCATTCTGATCGCCGAATCCCTTGCCGACGAAGATCGGCTCCAAATTTGGAGGAATTGCAGCCGAAACGCAGATCGTGAAAGGTTGGCGAAGCGGTGGCCGCCGGCGGCCACCGCTTCGCACCGAAAGCTGTCGGCGACGTTTTTGGCCGGGTCGGCTGCCGACGGTCCGGGCAGCGAAAGATGTCGCGCCCATCCTTGCAAAAAACTTCGGTGGAGATACCTTCGGGCTTTACTGGAGCGGTGGGGACTTATGGTGCTGGATTTCCTGAAAAAGCAATTCGTAGACGTCATCGAATGGTTCGAGGAACCGGGGCAGATTGCCTGGCGCGTCCCCTTTGCCGATAACGAAATCCAGCATGGCGCCCAGCTTACGGTGCGCGACGGACAGGTGGCCGCCTTCCTCAACGAAGGGCGCCTCGCCGACTATTTCGGACCCGGGCTGCACACACTCGAGACGGCGAACCTGCCGATCCTGACGAACCTCCTCAATTGGGACAAGGCCTTCAAGTCGCCCTTCAAATCGGATGTCGTCTTCTTTTCGCTGCGCGAACAGGCCGGTCTCAAATGGGGAACCACCCAGCCGGTCACAGTGCGCGACGCCGATTTCGGCCCGCTGCGCATCCGCGCCTTCGGCAGCTATTCGGTGCGCATAGAGGATCTTGAGATATTTGCGACGCGGGTGCTCGGAACGCTGGGCGGCCTCACGATCGGCGGAATCGAACCGCAATTGCGCGCGGCGATCCAGACCGCGCTGGCAACGGCGCTTGGCGGCGGCGGCATCGCCTTTCTCGACCTCGCCGCCAACCAGCAGGCGCTGTCGGACCGGATCAAGGGCGAGGTCGACAAGGCCTTTGCCGCATGGGGCCTGTCGTGCCTGACCTTCTTCGTCGAAAGCGTCTCGCTTCCCGAGGAGGTGCAACGGCACCTCGACAAGGGCAGTTCGATGCGCGCGATCGGTGATCTCGATCGCTACGCCAAATTCCAGGCGGCCGAAGCGCTCGAAAAGGCGGCGGACAATGATGGCGGCATCGCCGGGCTGGGCGCGGGCATCGCCGCCGCGGCGAGCCTCGGCGGCGTGATGGCGCAAGGACTGGGCGGGGCATCCGCACCCGCGCCCGGCGCCACGGCGGGCGAGGACCCCTTCGTCCTGCTGGAAAAGCTGCACAAGCTGCTGAGCATCGGCGCGATCACCCAACAGGAATTCGATGCGAAGAAAACCGAGCTTCTGGCCCGCGTGAAATAGGCGGCGGCGAGCGGGGGGCATCGCGATGCAGCCGACCTTATCCTGTCCGTCATGCGGCGCAGCGGTTCCCGTGCGGAGCGCCGCGCTGCCTTATGTGACGTGCGGCTACTGCCAGACGCTGATCCGGCGCACGGGCGGCGATATCGAGGCGATCGGCAAGGTTGCGGTGCTGCCCTTCGACGTCTCGCCGCTGCAGCTCGGCACCATGGGCAGCTGGCGCGGCACCGCCTTCACACTGGTCGGCCGCGTGCGCTGGGGCTGGCAGGACGGATCGTGGAACGAATGGCTTGCCGAGGGTGCCGACGGCAAGCATCGCTGGCTGGGCGAAGCCATGGGCCAGTATCTGATCAGCGAGGAATATCCCGTGCTGTTCGACCAGCCCGCGATCGCGGCCTTCGCCGCGGGCGAAACGCTGGCGCTCGGGACGATCGCGACGGTCGGCAAGCTCCGGTTCGAGGTGAGCGACGTCAAGGAGGCGGAGTGCCTCGGCAGCGAAGGCGACCTGCCCGTCGCCACCCCGATCGGCCGGAAGATGACAAGCGTCGATTTCCGTTCGCCGACCGGCGACGCGCTCAGCGTGCAGCGCGACGAAATTGGCGCATCGGCCTGGCTGGGCGACTTCCTCGAGCTTCCGCAATTCGCGCCGGCCAATCTGCGCAAGATCGAGGGCTGGTCGATTCCGGCGGCGCTGCAATGAGCGCCGGGCGCGCGATCACCTGTCCGTCGTGCGGGGGCTCGATCGCGATCAAGGCGGCAGGCCATTCGGTGACGCTCGGCTGCCAATATTGCGGCGCGCTGCTCGACGTCGCGCACCCCGACGTCGCGATCATCGCCAAATATCGGACCGCGCTGCAGGGCCTGACGCTGCCGCTCGGGACGCGCGGAACGCTGTTCGGCACCGAGTGGGAAGCGATCGGCGCGCTCGCGCGCAACGACGGCGATGCCTATTGGACCGAGTTCCTGCTGTTCAATCCCTATGCGGGCTATCGCTGGCTCGTCCAAAGCGAGGACGACTGGCAATTCGGCACGATGCTGCTCGACCGCCCGGTCGTCGATGGGGAAAGCGCCGTGTGGCGCGGTTCGCGTTACACGATCGACTATGACCCGGTCTCCACGACGACCGACCGTGTGGTCGGCGAATTCTATTGGCGCGTGCAGGCCGGCGATCTGGTCACGGCATCGACCTACAGCAGCGGCAACGACATGCTGTCGGCCGAATGGACGGACGGCGAGATCAACTGGACGCAGCTTGTCTCGCTGAGTGCGGGCAATATCCATGCCGCCTTCGGCCTCAGCCCGCCCGCGTCGTTCGACGCGTGGGGCGACGGCACCGATGACGATGACGGCGGTGGCGCCGGCGGGCTCGGTTTCCTGGGCAGGGCCCAGCGGATGGGCGGACCCGATGTGATGGCGATGGTCCTGATGGGAATCGTCACGCTCATCGCCTCGCTGTTCGTGATGGTCGGTTTCGGCGTCGCAACCCAGTCGGTCGAAAACACGGTGAACGTGGCTGTCGACGGCGCCGAGCAAAGCCTGAAGATCGGAACCTTGACGATCGACCGATCCTATCAGCCGGTAACGATCAACGCCCGGTCGGGCAGCTTCGACAATCGCTGGATCGATCTCGATTATATGCTGGTCGACCGGGCGACGCAGCGGGCGCATACGGCCTATGGCGTCGTCGAGCGTTATTCGGGCACCGACAGCGACGGGCCGTGGACCGAAGGCAGCTATTCGGCAACGGTCAAATTCTCCGCGATCCCGCGCGGCACCTATGATGTGGTCGTCGATGCGCAGGCCCATGCCTGGCCTGCCCCGCTGACAAACCCGGCAAACCAGCCGCCCGGCACGGAGCCGGGACCGTGGGATATCAAGCAGCCGGGATCATGGGACAGCGGCGAGCGGATCGAGGTCCATTTTCAGGCCGATGCGGGCGGCGTCCTGTGGGGCAATCTGTGGCTGGAAATGGCCTTGCTGTTCGGCCTGCCGGCCATCATCCTCTGGTGGCGGGCAGACTAGGGAGCGGATGCGGACATGACCCAGCGCCTTTATCTCTTCGCCCTCTGGTGCCTTCTGGTTTTCGCCGGTTCGGCGATCACTTCCTATTATGCCTGGTCGCCATTTTCGGACCAGGATCGCGGCGGGGCCGTCGCGGTTCGCGGCCCGACGCACAAATAGTTTCGCGCGAAAGGACAGTCATGCTGACAACCGATATCTTCCTCGCCACCCTCGTCTATGCGGTCGTGGGCATCGTCATCTTCATCGCCAGCTTCGTGCTCGTCGACCTGCTGACGCCGGGCAAGCTCTGGGCCGAGATCATCGAGCGCAAGAATATGGCGGTGGCGCTCCTCGCCGGCGCCGTCGCCATCAGCATTTCGAACATCATCGCCGCGGTCATGCATGGCTGACGCAGAAAGGCCCGCGGTCGACGGGCCTTCCCTCGCCTTCGTCCTGCTGCTTTCGGTGCTGGTCGTCGCGACCTGCGGGCTGATCTACGAACTGCTCGCCGGCACGCTGGCAAGCTATCTGCTCGGCGACAGCGTCACCCAGTTTTCGACGGTCATCGGCGCCTATCTGTTCGCGATGGGGATCGGCAGCTGGTTGTCGCGTTATGTCCATGGCGACGAACTCGGCGTCTTTCTGCGCGTCGAACTGCTGATCGCGCTGCTCGGCGGCTGGTCGGCGGCCGCGCTGTTTCTGCTGTTCCCCCTCGTCGGGGATTTCCGCTTCGCGCTCTATGCGCTCGTCCTCGCGATCGGCACGCTCGTGGGACTCGAAATCCCCCTGCTCATCCGCATTCTTAAGAACCGCTTCGCCTTCCGCGAGCTGGTCTCGAACGTCCTGACCTTCGATTATGTCGGCGCCCTGCTCGCCTCGGTTCTCTTCCCGCTCGTCCTCGTCCCGCGGCTCGGCATGATCCGCACCGGCTTCGTGTTCGGCCTCGCCAATGTGGCGGTGGCGCTCGCACTCATCTGGGTGCTCCGGCGCTCGCGGCGGATCGGGATCGACCTGACGGCGGCGCTGCTCGTCCTCGCGACCCTGATCGGCGGCCTCGCCGGCGCTGACCATCTGCAGCGCTGGTCGGAGGTCGCCTTCTATGACGAGCCCGTCATCTATGCGCGGTCGACGCGCTTCCAGCGCATTGTCCTGACGCGCCGGGGCGACGACCTTCGCCTCTATCTCAACGGCAATCTGCAATTCTCCTCGCGCGACGAATATCGCTATCACGAGGCGCTTGTCTGGCCGGCGATGGGGCGCGTCTCCAACCCTGCCAATGTCCTGATCCTCGGCGGCGGCGACGGGCTTGCCGCCCGGGAAGTGCTACGCGATCCCAAGGTGCGCGCGGTAACGCTCGTCGATCTCGATCCCGAGATGACGCGGCTGTTTCGCGACAGCAAGGCCTTGTCGGAGCTTAATCGCGGGTCGCTCGCCTCGCCGCGGATTCATGTCGAGAATGCCGATGCATTCCGCTGGGTCCGCAGCGCGCGCGGCCCTTATGACGTGATCATCGTCGATTTTCCCGACCCCACCGAATTCGCGCTCGGCAAGCTCTATACCGAAAGCTTCTATCGTGAAGTCGCGCGCATATTGGGGCCGCGCGGTGTGATGACCGTGCAGAGCACCTCCCCGCTTGTCGCCCCCCGTTCCTATTGGACCGTCGCCACGACCCTCGAAGCCGCGGGGCTTTCGGCGCGCGGCTATCATGCCTATGTTCCGAGTTTCGGCGAGTGGGGCTTTACGCTGGCGGGGCATGGCCCGCTGCCCGCGAAGGCGCGGCTGCCCGCGGGACTTCGCTTCCTGACCGCGGAGAGCGAGCCGCTGCTGTTCCAGTTTCCGCCCGACATGGCGCGCCGGCAGACGCCGGTGAACCGGCTCGACAATCAGGCGCTCGTGCGAAGCTTCGCCGAGGAATGGGGCCATTATGAGGGCTGACCCGACGCGCCGCGGCCTGCTCGCTGGCGGCGCCGGGCTCGCCGCCACGGCGATGCTTCCGGTCGGATGCAGCGAAGCCAACGCCTTTCCCGGTACGCTGGACGGGGCAGATATGGTGCGCGGACACCGCCTGCGCGACCGCGGCTTTCCGGCGCCGAAGGAGGTGGAGGAGACGACGGGCATCCTGATCGCGGGCGGCGGCATCGCCGGACTTGCCGCTGGATGGGCGCTCGCCGAAGCCGGATATGACGACTTCCTGCTCTACGAGCTGGAGGACAAGGCCGGCGGCAACGCCCGGTCGGGCCGCAATCCCGTGTCAGCCTATCCGCTCGGCGCGCATTATCTGCCCGTTCCCAATCGCGAGGCCCGGGCGCTGCGACACATGCTCGAACGCTTCGGGATGATCGTCGGGCACGACGCCGACGGCGCGCCGCGTTACGATCCGTATCAGCTCTGCGCCGACCTGGAGGAAAGATTGCTGTGGCGCGGCCAGTGGCAGGAGGGTCTTTACCCGCGATCGGGCCTTTCGGCCGCGGACGTTGCGCAGCGCGACGCTTTCTTCGCCCGAATGCAGGCATTTCGCGACGCGACCGGCCGCGACGGACGTCCGGCTTTTGCCATCCCCAGCGCCTATTCGAGCCGCGATGCCGAGTATCGGAATCTCGACCGGCAGAGCTTCGGCGCGTGGCTCCGCGCGGGCGGCTTCACTTCGCGCCCCCTCCTCGCGCATCTGCGCTATTGCTGCCGCGACGATTATGGCACCGAGCCCGAACTGGTTTCGGCTTGGGCAGGCATCCATTATTTCGCGGCGCGACGCGGCTGGGCAGCCGATGGCGACGGCGATCGCGAGCTGACCTGGCCCGAGGGAAACGGACATCTTGTCGCCCGGATGAACGAGCGGCTGGGCGGACGAATCCGGCCCGCGAACACGATATTCGGCATACGGACCGACGGCGACGGCGTGCTCGTCGATCGGTTCGATCATCGTCGCGAGCGGTCGGTCCGCACCCGTGCCCGCGCCGCGATCGTCGCGATGCCGCATTTCGTTGCGGCGCGCGTCGCGCCGGGCGCGGTTGCCGACGGGGGCTTTTCCTATGCCCCCTGGGTCGTCGCCAATCTCACCGTCAGCCGCCCGCCGCGCGGCCGCGGCACCCCTCTGGCCTGGGACAATGTCTCGGCAAGCAGCGAGTCGCTCGGCTATGTCGTTGCGGCGCATCAGACCACGGCCGCTGCCGCCGGCCCGCGCGTGCTGACATGGTATCTTCCCCTGTCGCGCGAAACGCCGGCCAAAGCCCGCAAGCTGCTCCTCGAGCGACCGCTTCGTGACTGGCAGTCAATGATTGCCGACGATGTCCTCGCGATGAATCCCGACCTCGCAGGCGCGATCGAACGGATCGACGTCTGGCGCTGGGGCCATGCGATGATCCGCCCCACCCCCGGCTTTCTCTCCGATCCCGTGCGGCTCGCGGCGCAGGAGTTGGTGCCGCCGATCTTCCACGCCCACTCCGATATCAGCGGCCTGTCGCTTTTCGAGGAAGCCCATTATCGGGGGCTGGTCGCAGCCGAATCCGCGATGCGAGCCCTCGGGCATTCTTTCACGAGTCTTCTCTGACCATGCCTCCACGCCCCTTCCGTCATGGCCTGCACCTGATTGCCGATCTCACGGCGAACGAACGGCTGGACGATCCCGAATTCATCGGGCAGGTCCTGCGCGATGCCGCGACTGCCGCGCGCGTCACCCTGCTCGAAATCCGCCTGCATCATTTTGGCGAAGCGCATGGCGTGACCGGAGTAGCGTTGCTCGCCGAATCGCACATCTCGATCCACACCTGGCCCGAAGACGAACTGGCAGCCGTCGATATCTTTGTCTGCGGCGCCCGGGCCGACCCCGAAGCAGCGCTGGCGCACATTTCGGCGGCGCTCAACGCGCGCAAGATTGATGTTACGCGAATCGAGCGGCTGGCAGGCGAAAGCGTCAGAGCAATTTAGGCAAGCCAGCCAGGCCATCTTGGTCGCAATTCGGGGCTGTCGGTATTTCGGAACAATCTGGACGAGCGCCGCGATTCATCCTTTAAGCTGGATCGCGTCGATGGATATCGATGCCGGTCAGCTTGGATCAAAACTTCTCGTCGTTGATTTCATACACTTGCGCAACAGCGAGCAATTGAGTGGGAGTGAGCCATGTCCATCGCCTATATCACCATCGGCACCAACAGCATGGCGCGGTCGCGGCTCTATTATGACGCCGTCATGCCGCATCTCGGCGGGCAGCTGGAAGTCGAATATGGCGACCAGGCCTGCTGCTATGCGATGCCCGGCGAACAACGCGTCTGGATCGGCAAACCGAACGACGGGCTGGCGGCGGCTCCCGGCAACGGAATCATGCCGGGTTTTCTGTGCGAAAGCCACGCGGCGGTGGATGCGGCCCATGCCGCGGCGCTGGCGCATGGCGGCAGCAACGAAGGCGACCCCGGCCCGCGCCCGCTCTACGGGCCCGATTTCTACGGCGCCTATGCCCGCGACCCCGAAGGCAACAAGATGAGCTTCGTCCATTTCGGAAGCTCGCAAAGCTGAGCGATGGCCTGTATCTTCCCGCCGTCCCGTTTCCGGCGCGTGAGGAGAAACCCATGGATCGCATCGAAACCGAAGCCTCGGGCGGCTGTCAGTGCGGCGCGGTGCGCTGGCACATTACCGCGGTGCTCGACACCTCGCACATCTGCCACTGCCGCATGTGCCAGAAGGCGGCGGGCAATTTTTTCATCGCGCTGATCGGCGTCCCGCGCGACGCGATCGTCTGGACGCGCGGACAACCCGCGACCTTTGCCAGCTCCGACAAGGCCGCGCGGGGGTTCTGCCGCGACTGCGGGACGCCCCTCACCTACGACTATCACGAGAGCAAGCATATCAACCTGACGACGGGATCGTTCGACGAGCCCGAGCGGTTCCAGCCCAAGGTCCAGTTCGGCCTCGAGGCCCGGCTCCCCGTTTTCGAGGACCTGCCATTGAAAGCCGAGGGCACGACCGAAGAAACGATGGCCGCCTATGTCGGGGCGATCAGGGCGAGCAACCACCAGCACCCCGATCACGACACCGATCGTTGGCCGCAATAAGCTGGCGCGCGCGGCCTATTGCTCCAGTTCGAGCAGATATTTCTTCGCCTCGAGCCCGCCGGCGAAGCCGGTCAGTTTGCCGGTCGATCCGACGACGCGGTGGCACGGCGCGATGATCGAAATCGGATTGCGGCCGTTGGCGGCGCCGACCGCGCGCGAGGCGGTCGGCCTCCCGACTTGCTGCGCGATCTCGCCATAGCTGCGCGTCTCGCCGAACGGGATGGTGAGCAGCGCCCCCCAGACCTGCTTCTGGAAATCGCTACCCGAAAAGGACAGGGGCACCTCAAACGCCCGGCGCTTGCCCGCGAAATATTCGCCGAGCTGGCGTTCGGTTTCGACCAGTACCGGATGTTCCGGCTCTTCGGTCAGCGGCCCCAGCCGGACGCGGCCCGGCCGGTCCTTCTCCCACAGGATCGCCGCAAGCCCCTTGGCATCGGCGACAAGCGTCAATTCGCCGACCGGCGACCAGATGGTTTTGAAAGCGTGCGTCATAAGTTCGATCCTGTCATTCGCTGTCGCGCTTTGGCGATGAGCTTCCTATGGCAGGGGCGGCGCGGCGACGCGTCCCGAATCTTGCGCCCAACCTCGACGGAAAGATTGCCATGACCCCCACCGCCAAAATCCTGCTTCTCGGCTCGGGCGAGCTTGGCCGCGAATTCACCATTTCGGCGAAGCGGCTCGGCTGCCATGTCGTCGCCTGCGACAGCTATGACGGCGCGCCGGCGATGCAGGTCGCCGACGAGCGCGAGGTCTTCCCGATGCTCGACGGTGACGCGCTGCGCACCGTGATCGAAAAGCATCGCCCCGATCATGTCGTGCCCGAAATCGAGGCGATCCGCACCGAGGTGCTCGCCGAACTCGAGGCCGAAGGTTTCCATATCGTCCCTTCGGCACGCGCGGCGCAGCTCACCATGAACCGCGACGCAATCCGCGACCTCGCGGCGAGCGAGTTGGGGCTCAGGACCTCGACCTTTGAATATGCGACGAGCCGCGAGGAACTCGCCGCCGCCGCAGCGCGCGTCGGCTTCCCGCTCGTCGTCAAGCCCGTCATGTCCTCGTCGGGCAAGGGCCAGAGCACGGTGCGCGAAGCCGCCGACATCGACGCCGCGTGGGACTATGCCGCCGCCGGAATGCGCGGCGACCGGCTGCGCGTGATCGCCGAGGCCTTCGTCGATTTCGATTACGAGATCACCTTGCTCACGATACGGCACAAGGACGGCGTCAGCTTCTGCCCGCCGATCGGCCACCGGCAGGACCGCGGCGACTATCGCGAAAGCTGGCAGCCCGCGGCAATGTCGGCGGTGGCGCTCGCCGCTGCGCAGGAGATGGCGACGAAGGTCGTCGAGGCGCTCGGCGGCCACGGCATCTTCGGGGTCGAATTCTTCGTAAAAGGCGACGAAGTGATCTTCTCCGAGCTCAGCCCGCGTCCGCACGACACCGGCATGGTGACGCTCGTATCGCAAGCGCTGTCGGAGTTCGACCTCCACGCCCGTGCGATCCTGGGCCTGCCGATCCCCGCGATCAGCGTGCCGCACGCCAGCGCCAATGCCGTGCTGCTCGCCGACCGCGATGCGGCGGATTTCGCCATCACGGGCCTTGCGGAGGCGCTGGTTCCGCCGAACGCGAATACCCATGTCGACGTCCGCATCTTCGGCAAGCCGGTCACCCGCCCGTATCGCCGTATGGGCATCGCGCTCGCCCGCATCGAAGGCGGCACGACCGACGAGGCGCGCGCGGTTGCCGCTGCGGCGGCGGCGAAATTGTCGATCGACTACGAGGGATAAACCAACTGCGCCGATCGGCGTTTTTCGACTGATTAAGCGACATTCTGTATCCCCTACCTTCGTCATTCCCGCGAAAGCGGGAACCCAGAGCGTGCGTCGGCTGACTCCACCCTGGGTTCCCGCTTTCGCGGGAATGACGAAGATGGGGATCTCCGCTCTCCACCTCAAAGCACCCGCAACGTCTCGCACGGACATAGCTAGGCCGCCCCGCATCCCCCTGCTACACCCCGCGCCATGTCCGAGAAGAATCATCTCTATCTGGTCGATGGCTCCAGCTACATCTTCCGCGCCTATCACCGCCTGCCGCCGCTGACGAACCCGAACGGGGTGCCGGTCGGCGCGGTGTACGGCTATACGACGATGCTGTGGAAGCTCGCGAAGGACCTGCACGACGCCGACGGGCCGACGCACCTTGCGGTGATCCTCGACCATAGCAGCCAGTCGTTCCGCAACGACATCTACGATCAGTATAAGGCGAACCGCCCCGAACCGCCCGAGGATTTGCGCCCGCAATTCCCGCTGATCCGCGACGCGACGCGCGCCTTTTCACTGCCGTGCATCGAGATGGCGGGGTTCGAGGCTGACGATTTGATCGCAAGCTATGCCGAAGCCGCAGTGCGCGAGGGCTGGGACGTTACGATCGTCTCCTCCGACAAGGATCTGATGCAGCTCATTCGCGAGCCCGCCGACGGCCCGCATGTCGATATGCTCGACACGATGAAGAATGTCCGGCTCGGGATCGAGGCGGTGAACGAGAAGTTCGGCGTTACTCCCGACCTCGTCGGCGACGTCCTCGCGCTGATGGGCGACAGCGTCGACAATGTCCCCGGCGTGCGCGGGGTCGGGCCCAAGACCGCGACCAAGCTGATCCAGGAATATGGCAATCTGACCGCCGCGCTCGACGGCGCCGAAACGATGAAGGCGTCGAAACTCCGCGACAATCTGATCGAGCATCGCGGCATGGCCGAGCTGTCGCGCATCCTCGTCGATCTGAAGCGCGACTGCCCCCTCCCCGACCCGCTCGATGACCTGAAGCTGGGTGCGATCCCGCCGGGGCCGCTCAAGCTGTTCCTCGACGAACATGGCTTCCGCTCGCTGTCGGCCAAGCTCGACAATGGCGTCGCGCCGAGCGGCCCGCCGACGCTGCCGCGCGCGGGCGCCGCGCCCGTCGCGGCCCCCGCCGCGCCCTCGACGCCCACCCTGCCCGCGATGCCGCCGATCGACCGTTCGCTGTACGAGACGGTCACGACGATCGAGGCACTCGACCGCTGGATCGACGCGGCGCGCGCGGCGCATGTCGTCGCGGTCGATACCGAGACCGCGACCCTCGACAGCGTGACCGGCGACCTCGTCGGGGTCAGCCTGGCGACCGGCCCCGGCCAGGCCTGCTACATCCCGCTCGGCCATGGCGGCACCGACATGTTCGCCGAAAAGCCCGAGCAGATTCCCATTCAGGAGGCGCTCGGCCGCCTCCGCGCGCTGTTCGCGGACGACGCGGTGCTCAAGGTCGGGCACAACCTCAAATATGACATCGGCGTCCTCGCCCAGCACGGGCTGACGATCGCGCCCTATGACGACACGCTGGTGATGAGCTTCGCGCTCGACGCCGGCAAGCATCAGCACGGGCTCGACGAACTGGCGAAGCTCCACCTCGACCATGTCTGCATTTCGTTCAAGGAGGTGTGCGGCACCGGCAAGTCGCAGATCAGCTTCGCCGAAGTCCCGCTGAGCCGCGCGACCGAATATGCCGCCGAGGACGCCGAAGTCGCCTGGCGGCTGTGGAAGCTCTTGAAGCTGCGCCTTCCGATTGAAGGCGGAACGCGCATCTACGAAATGGTCGATCGTCCGCTCGCCGCGGTCGTCGAGACGATGGAACGCGCCGGCATCATGGTCGATCGCGACTATCTCGCGCGATTGTCGGGCGAATTCGCGAACGACATGCTGCGCATGGAAGGCGAGATCCATGAACTCGCGGGCCAGCCCTTCGCCATCGGCAGCCCGAAGCAGCTCGGCGAGATTCTCTTCGACAAGCTGGGTCTGAAGGGCGGGCGCAAGGGCAAGTCGGGCGACTGGTCGACCGATCAGAGCGAGCTCGAACGCCTCGAACGCGACGGCGTGCCGATCGCGCGCAAGATTTTGGAATGGCGCCAGCTCGCCAAGCTCAAATCGACCTATACCGACGCACTCCAGCAACAGATCAATGCGAAGACCGGCCGCGTCCACACGAGCTACAGCCTCGTCGGCGCGCAGACCGGGCGCTTGTCATCGACCGACCCCAATCTCCAGAATATCCCGATCCGCACCGAAACCGGCCGCCAGATCCGCGACGCTTTCATCGCTGCGCCCGGCCATGTGCTGATCGCCGCCGACTATAGCCAGATCGAGCTCCGCCTCGCCGCGCATATGGCCGACGTCCCCGAATTGAAGGAAGCCTTCGCGCAAGGGCAGGATATTCACGCCGCGACTGCGATCGAATTGTTCGGCGAGGTCAATCGCGACACGCGCGGCAAGGCGAAGACAGTCAATTTCTCGATCCTCTACGGCATCTCACGCTGGGGTCTCGCGAACCGCCTCGAAGTCACGCCCGACGAGGCGCAGGCACTGATCAGCCGCTATTTCGAGCGTTTCCCCGGCATCAGCGACTATATCACCGACACGCTCGAAACCGCGCGGGCGCGTGGGTATACCGAGACTTTGTTCGGCCGGAAGACCTGGTTCCCGCGCATCAAGGCGGCAAGCCAGAACGAGCGCGCGGGCAGCGAGCGCGCCGCGATCAACGCCCCGATCCAGGGCACCAGCGCCGACCTCATCAAGCGCGCGATGGCGCGGATGCCGAAGGCGCTCGAAGAGGCGGGCTTCGGCGACGTCAAGATGCTGCTCCAGGTCCACGACGAACTCGTCTTCGAGGCGCCCGAGGACAAGGCCGAAGCCGCAGGCGAGGTCATCCGCCGCGTGATGGCGGGCGCCGCCGAGCCGGTGCTGACCCTGTCGGTGCCGCTGGAGGTCGAAATCGGCATCGGCAAGAGCTGGGGCGAAGCGCATTGATCGCCGCGCTGCTGTTCGTCGCGGCGCTCGCCGCCGATCCGGCCGCTGCGCCGCCGCCGGCCGCGACCGAAGCCGAAGCGCCGCCGCCCGCGATCGCCGACAGCGATATTCGCGAATATGCCGCGATCGCGGGGCGAAAGGTCGCCGGACGCCCTGTCGGCGGCCCCCATGCGTCCGCCGACAAGCTGCTGCTCCTCGCCCGCGACGGCAAGGGCTATCCCGCCATCTCGGCAAGCATCGGTTTCCCGGCCCGCCAATCGCTGCCCGCGCCGCCGAAGGGCACGCTGGCGGTCGTCCGGCTGCACCAGCGATCCGAAACCGTCGTCCCCGGCCCCACCGCCGACGATCTCGCCTTTGCCGCCGCGAACAGGCTCCCACTGTTCGTGATCGGCGAATGGGCCCGCCCCGCACCGATGTGGGAGGTCGCGTGGGTCGATGACGGCGTGCGCTTTCGCACCATCGGCGAGGTCGGCGAGATCGGCCCGTGGCAAGACTAGGGCCAAACGCACCACTTTAGCGGCGGGCGCCTCCAAAGCGGGCATCGCCCGCGCGGCCCCGGCTTTGCGTGGCCGTCTTTTGTCTCTATGACGATCCAATGACATTCCGCCGACACTTTTGCGACGGCGGTGACGAAAGGCTTCCATGACCACGACTCCCGCCGCCGGTGCGCCGACGCGCATCCAGCAGAACATCCTCGCGCGCGGCGAGCGCCGGCTGCTGAACTGGATCTGTCCGCGCCTCCCAGCATGGGTCACGCCCGACCAGCTCACGACGCTGGGCTTCCTCGGCGCGGTGATCGTCGCATCGGGCTATATGCTGAGCTGGATCGACGAAGAATGGCTCGGGCTCTGCCTCGCCGGCTATATTGTCAACTGGTTCGGCGATTCGCTCGACGGCAGCCTTGCGCGCTGGCGGCGGATCGAGCGGCCGTCCTACGGCTATTTCCTCGACCATAGCGTCGATGCGATCGGTACGCTGCTGATGATCGGTGCGATCGGCGCGAGCCCCTATATGCGGCTCGACGTCGCCTTCATGGCGGTGATCGGCTACTTCCTGCTGTCGATCCACACCTTCCTCGCCGCGAAGGTGATCGGCGAGTTCCGCCTCTCCTATCTGGCGGGGGGTCCGACCGAGCTTCGCCTGATGCTGATGGCGATGACCGTCCTGATGCCGATCGTCGGCACCGGGCGCGTTCTCGGCAGCGGTTTTTCGGCGTTCGACCTGTTCGCGATCGTCGTCGCGAGCATCCTGGTGACGCTCTATATCCTCCAGAGCGTCGCGACCGCCCGGATGCTCCGCGCCCGGGGACGCTAGATAGAATTTAAAGCGGAGAGCCTTGAATCATCCACACCCGTTCGTGCCGAGCGTGTCGAAGCACTGCCCTTCTTCTTGCTGCGCAGAAAGACAGGACGGCCCTTCGACACGCTCAGGGCAAACGGTGCATATTCAAGGTACGGCACTCTATGGCCGCAGGCGCGCCTGCGGATACGTCCCGAGCAGGTGCAACGACTTGGTCTGAAAATCCAGTTCCTCGAGCGCGCGGTCGATCCGCTCGTCACCCGGCGCGCCGACGATGTCGGCATAGAATTTCGTCGCCGCGAAGCTGCCGCCGACCTGATAGCTTTCAAGCTTGGTCATGTTGACGCCGTTGGTCGCGAAGCCGCCGAGCGCCTTGTAGAGCGCGGCGGGAATATTCTTCACCTCGAAGACGAAGGTCGTCATCAGCGGCACGTCCGCGGGCGGCGCCGCGAGCGGCTCGCGCGCCAGCACGACGAAGCGCGTCATATTATGATCGGCGTCTTCCATGCCCGTGCCGTGGAGCGTCAGCCCGTAAAGCTCCGCGGCATGCGGCGGTGCGAGCGCGGCGAGCCCGACCTCGTCGCTGTCGGCGACCCAGGCGGCAGCACCCGCGGTGTCGCTGTGTGCGACTGGCGAGATATTGTTCGCGCGCAGCCATTTGCGGCACTGGCCGAGCGCCTGCTCATGGCTCATCGCGCGGGTGACGGGGCCGAGGTCGCGGCTCATCAGCCCATAGCGGATCGGCAGGAAATGCTCGCCGACGATGAACAGGCCGGATTCGGGAAGCAGGAAGTGGATGTCGGCGACGCGGCCGTGCAGGCTGTTCTCGATCGGGATGATCGCGCGATCGACCTTGCCGCCCAAGACCGCCTCGATCGCGTCCTCGAACGAATAGCAGGGCAGCGGCAGCGAATTGGGGTCATATTCGCGGGCCGCAAGGTCGCTGTTCGCGCCGGGCGCGCCCTGAAAGGCCAGCCCGCACGCCGGATCGGCGAGCGCCGCCGCCTTCATCTCGTCTACCAACTGCTGCGCCGAAGCCGAATAACTGCCCATGACTGCCCTTCCCAACTGCGCCGCGGCGCATAGCGGGGCGGGCCAGCGCACGCAACCGCGGCCCAACCGCCGCCCATGCATTTCATCCCCTTGCGCGCCGACCCCCGCGCCAGTAAGGGAGCCTCCAAATAGGAACGCGCCCACGGGCGGGCGATAGCGAACGGGGCTGCAAGCATGGACAATCGCAACAACACTATTGCCGGCTGGGTATTGTTTGCCGGCATCTGCGCACTGGGCCTGACGATCGGCTCGGGCATGTTGTTCGCCAGCCACGATCCCCACAAGCCGGGCTATCCGATCGAGGATGCCGAGGGCGGCGAAGGCGGCGGCGGCAAGTCCGCGGTTCCGCTTCCCAATCTGCTCGCCGCAGCCGACGCCGCGAAGGGCGAGGCGGTGTTCGCGAAGTGCGCCGCGTGCCACACGATCAACCAGGGCGGCGCCAATGGCATCGGCCCGAATCTCTATGCGACGCTCGGCGAGCCGATCGGCCAGGGCAAGGGCGGCTTCGCCTTCTCCGACGCGCTCAAGAATGTCGGCGGCGCCTGGGACTTCGAAAAGATGGACCATTGGCTTACCAGCCCGCGCAAGTTCGCGGCGGGCACCAAAATGTCGTTCGCGGGCCTCTCGAGCGCAGAGGATCGCGCCAACCTGATCGTCTATCTGAACGCGCAGGGTTCGAACCTGCCGCTGCCCAAGGCCGAGGCCGCACCGGCCGACGCTGCCGCGGCTCCGGCCGAAGGCGACAAGGCTGCTGCTCCTGCCGCTGCCGCCGACAAGGGCGCAGCTACCGCTCCGGCAGCCCCGGCCGAAGCCAAGAAATAATGCGCGCCGCGCCCGTCCTGCTGGCGGGCGCGCTGCTGCTAGCCGGCTGCGGCAAGGCCGAACCGCCGGCCGATGCGCCCGCGGACAGCATGCCCGCGGCCGATACCCCCGCTCCTGCGGTCGAACCGACAGCGGCGATGGGCGAGCAGATCTTCAAGCGCTGCATGGCCTGCCACACGATCGGCAAGGATGAACCGAACGGCATCGGCCCGAACCTCCACGGCATCGTCGGCCGCGCGGTTGCCGGCCACGCGGGCTTTTCCTATTCCGCGGCCTTGAAGGCAAAGGGCGGAAACTGGGACGCAGCGCACCTCGACCAGTTCCTCGAATCGCCGATGAAATATGCCCCCGGCACGCGCATGGCCTTCGCCGGCATCATCGACGCCGCCGACCGCAAGGCGCTGATCCTCTATCTGGAAGAACAGTCGAAATAGGGACATCCCCTCCTCTTCAGCGGGCGAGGCCTATATCGATCAATGATGCTCGGCATTGGCGTAGAAATCCTGGATGATCGCCCAGGCTTCCTCGGCGGTCTCGACGAATTTGAACAGATTGAGGTCGCGCGCGCTGACGACGCCTTCCTCGACCAGCGCCTCGAAATTGACGACGCGGTTCCAGAATTCCTTACCGAACAGCACGATCGGGATCGGTTTGATCTTGCCGGTCTGGATCAAGGTCAGCAGCTCGAACATCTCGTCGAAGGTGCCGAAGCCGCCCGGGAACACCGCGACCGCCCGCGCACGCAGCAGGAAGTGCATCTTCCTCAAGGCGAAATAGTGGAACTGGAAGCTCAGCGACGGGGTGACATAGCGGTTCGGCGCCTGCTCGTGCGGGAGCACGATGTTGAGCCCGATCGATTCGCGGCCCTCGTCATAGGCACCGCGGTTCGCGGCCTCCATGATCGACGGCCCGCCGCCCGAGCAGACGACGAAGTGACGGCAGCCCGCGTCGTCGCACGGATATTGGCTTGCGATCCGCGCCAGCGCGCGCGCCTCGTCATAATATTTCGCCTTGGCCTTCAGGCGGCGCGCAATGTTGCGCTGCACATCATCGGTCGCCGCGGCTTCGAGACCGTCGGCGGCGCCGGGTTCGGGAATGCGCGCCGAACCATAGATGACGAGGGTGGATTCGATCCCGGCCTCGTCGAGCAGCAGTTCGGGCTTCAGCAGTTCGAGCTGAAAGCGCACCGGACGCAGATCCTCGCGGAGCAGGAAGTCGGTATCCTGAAAGGCGAGCCGGTACGACGGGTCGGCGGTCTGCGGCGTGGTCGTCGCCTGCTGGGCGAACTCGGCGTCGTCTTTTGCTTTGTGAAAACGCGAACGATGGGGTTGTTTGTCTTTTGCCATTAGCGAGCGGCTACCCGCTTCGCGCGGCTTTGCCAAGGCGGACGACCGGGGAACCTAAAACCCCGTCACCTCGGACTTGATCGGCGATTATCCCCTTGGCATCCGTAACCCCGTCATTGCGAGCGAAGCGAAGCAATCCAGAGTGGCGTAAACCGCTCTGGATTGCTTCGCTTCGCTCGCAATGACGAAGTGTAGAACGTATACGGATGCGAAAGGGATAATCGCCGACTTGATCCGGGGTGACGAATGTTTGTCAGCGGCAATAACCGTTGCCGCTCATATCGAGATGGAAGTGGTTGTAATGCGCCGCGTTATAATCGGGGCTGAGCACCGTCCCGAAGCGCCGGCACGCCGATTTGTGCAGCGCGCGGAGGAAATCCTGCGAGGTCTTGTCGCCCTTCCACCCGCCGTCGAGCATGATGCGGCGTCCGTCGGCGAGCACGAAGCCCGCCACATCGACCGCGTTCGAATAGGCGTGCTGCGACAGTCGGCCCGAGCGGCCCCCATAGATGTTGCGGCAGCTATAGGTGCCATAGGTCTCGATCTTCACGACCTCCTGCCCGAAATATTTGCGCGCCGCGGGCCGCACCGCAAATTGCGCCCAGGCCGCGAAATTCTTCGCGAGCGGACAGGTCATCGCGCCGAGGTTCGTTACCGGCGTGCCGATGTCGAGCAGTTTCACCGAATCGATCGAGCTGCATCCGCCGCCATGATCCTCGTTCGGCAGCGGCGTGAAGCGCACCCCCGCCTGCTTGAGGTCGAAGGCGCATTGCCGCGCTTCGGGGCTGGTGAAGGACGGCGTGCCGGTCAATTGCGGCCGCGCCGGCGTGCTGGCCGTCGGCCGCTTGCCGCCGCCCTGCTTCATCGCCTCGGGGGCGCCGAAACAGGCAGAAAGCGCCAGCGCCGCACAGGCGGCGATCAGGACCCGGGGCTTCAGGAAAGGCGGGATCGGCATGACCGTCAAATTACCGACGAATTGGTTAACAAGCCGTATACCTTTTCATCGGCTCGCCGAAAATTTCGCGCGGCCCGTGCAATTTGTTTGACAGCCCGCGCGCGGACCCTAAAGGCGGCGCCGGGCCACGCGGTCCCAACGCCGCGCGAGCTCTCTGCAAGGAGAGACTATGATGAGTGAAGTGACGACGCCACAGGTGCGCCCGACGCGCCCCTATTTTTCTTCCGGTCCCTGCGCCAAGCCGCCGGTCTGGTCCCCCGACAAACTCGCCACCGAATCGCTCGGCCGTTCGCATCGCGCGAAGATCGGCAAGACGCGCCTCGCCCTTTGCATCGACCTGATGCGCGAGATGCTGCAGCTTCCCGACACGCACCGCATCGGCATCGTTCCGGGCAGCGACACCGGCGCCTTCGAAATGGCGATGTGGACGATGCTCGGGCAGCGCCCCGTCACGACGCTCGCTTGGGAGAGCTTTGGCGAAGGCTGGGTCACCGATGCCGCGAAGCAGCTCAAGCTCGACCCGACCGTCATCCGCGCCGATTACGGCCAGCTTCCCGATTTGACCGAAATCGACTGGTCGAACGACGTGCTCTTCACCTGGAACGGCACGACCAGCGGCGTCCGCGTCCCGAACGGCGACTGGATCGCCGCCGACCGCGAGGGCCTGTCTTTCGCCGACGCGACCTCGGCCGTGTTCGCCTATGACCTGCCATGGGACAAGATCGACGTCGCGACCTTCAGCTGGCAGAAAGTGCTCGGCGGCGAAGGCGGCCATGGCGTGCTGATCCTCGGCCCGCGCGCGGTCGAACGCCTCGAAAATTACACCCCCGCCTGGCCGCTGCCGAAGGTGTTCCGCCTCGTCAGCAAAGGCGCGCTCGCCGAGGGCGTGTTCAAGGGCGAGACGATCAACACGCCGTCGATGCTCGCGGTCGAGGATGCGATCTTCGCGCTCGAATGGGCGAAGTCGCTCGGCGGTCTCGACGGCCTCAAGGCGCGCAGCGATGCGAATGCCGCCGCGCTCGACAAGATCGTCGAAGACCGCGAGTGGCTGAGCCACCTTGCCGCCGATCCCGCCAGCCGGTCGAAGACCTCGGTCTGCCTGTCGGTCGCCGGCGCCGACGAAGCCTTCATCAAGAAGTTCGCCGGACTGCTCGAAGCCGAAGGCGCGGCCTATGATATCGCGGGCTATCGCGACGCGCCTCCGGGCCTTCGCATCTGGTGCGGCGCGACCGTCGACACTGCGGATGTGGAAGCACTCGGCCCGTGGCTCGACTGGGCCTACCAAACCCTCTCCGCGTAACAATTGTTCGCCATCCCCGCGAAAGCGGGGACCCAGAGCGTGCGTGGGCTGACCCCACACTGGGTTCCCGCTTTCGCGGGAATGACGAGGTTAAAGGATCATAGACATGACCGCTCCCAAAGTTCTGATTTCCGACAAGATGGACCCCAAGGCCGCCGCGATCTTCAAGGAACGCGGCATCGACGTCGACGTCATCACCGGCAAGACCAAGGACGAGCTGATCGCGATGATCGGCGACTATGACGGCCTCGCCATCCGCTCGGCCACCAAGGTCACCGCCGACGTTCTCGCCGCCGCGACGAACCTGAAAGTCGTCGGCCGCGCCGGCATCGGCGTCGACAATGTCGACATTCCGGAGGCGTCGAAGAAGGGCGTCATCGTGATGAACACGCCCTTCGGCAACAGCATCACCACCGCCGAACATGCGATCGCGATGATGTTCGCCCTCGCCCGCCAGATCCCCGAAGCCAACGCCGGGACGCAGGCGGGCAAATGGCCGAAGAACGACTTCATGGGCGTCGAACTGACGTCGAAGACGCTCGGCCTGATCGGCTGCGGCAACATCGGCAGCATCGTCGCCGAACGCGCCCTCGGCCTCCGCATGAAGGTCGTCGCCTTCGACCCCTTCCTGACCCCTGAACGCGCGATCGAACTCGGTGTCGAAAAGGCCGACCTCGACACCCTGCTCGCCAAGGCCGACTTCATCACGCTGCACACGCCGCTGACCGACCAGACGCGAAACATCCTGTCGAAGGAGAATCTCGCCAAGACCAAGAAGGGCGTGCGGATCATCAACTGCGCGCGCGGCGGCCTGATCGACGAGGCGGCGCTGAAGGATGCGCTCGACAGCGGCCATGTCGCGGGCGCGGCGCTTGATGTGTTCGCGACCGAACCGCCGGCCGCCGACCATCCGCTGTTCGGCACCCCGAACTTCGTCTGCACGCCGCACTTGGGCGCGTCGACCGACGAGGCGCAGGTCAACGTCGCCATCCAGGTCGCCGAGCAGCTCAGCGATTACCTCCTCACCGGCGGCATCACCAACGCGCTCAACGTGCCAAGCCTGTCGGCCGAGGAAGCACCGAAACTGCGCCCCTATATGAGCCTCGCCGAAAAGCTCGGTAGCCTCGTCGGCCAGCTCGCGCACGACAATCTCACGACCATCTCGGTCGAGGTCGAAGGCGCGGCTGCCGAACTCAATCTCAAGCCGATCACCGCCGCGGTGCTCACCGGCCTGATGCGCCGCTATTCGGACAGCGTGAACATGGTCAACGCCCCGCATCTGGCGCGCGAACGCGGGCTCGATGTGCGCGAAGTTCGTCACGACCGCGACGGCGATTATCACACCCTCGTTCGCGTCACCGTCGCAACCAGCGACGGCGATCGCTCGGTAGCCGGCACCTTGTTCAGCAACGGCGACCCGCGCCTCGTCGAGATGTTTGGGATCAAGGTCGAGGCCGATCTCGACGGCCATATGCTCTACATCGTCAACGAGGACGCGCCGGGCTTCATCGGCCGCATCGGCACCGCGCTCGGCGAAGCGGGCCTCAACATCGGCACCTTCCACCTCGGCCGCCGCGCCGCGGGCGGCGAAGCGGTTCTGCTGCTCAGCCTCGACTCGCCGATGCCCGAGCCGCTGCTCTGGCAGCTTTGCCAGCTCCCCGGCGTGAAGACGGTGAAGGGGCTGAAGTTCTGACGCCACCCAGTTCCCCTCCCGCTTGCGGGAGGGGTTAGGGGAGGGCATGTCGAGGGTCGTGCTTGAACAAACAGGCCCTCCCCCGATCCCTCCCGCAAGCGGGAGGGGAGAAATATTGAACTCCCCTCTCCACCCGCCTAAGGCCGCATCCATGACCAAGGCCCCTGCCCTGCTGCCCGAAGGGCTCCGCGACCGTCTGCCCGCGCAGGCGGAGGCCGCGTCGCGCGTCACTCGTGCGCTCGTCGATGCGATGCGGTCGCACGGCTATGGCCGCGTCTCCCCACCGCTCGCCGAGTTTCGCGAGACGCTCGGCGGCGATGACGACCGGCAAGCGCGCGACCTGCTCCGCTTCACCGATCCGGTTTCGCAGCGCACGCTTGCGCTGCGCCCCGACATCACGCGGCAGGTCGGCCGCATCGCGACGTCGCTCCTCAAGAGCGCCCCGCGTCCGCTGCGCCTCTGCTACGCGGGACAAGTCGTGAAGCTGCGCGCCAGCCAGCTCCGCCCGGCGCGCGAAATGCTGCAGGTCGGCGCCGAACTGATCGGCAGCGACAGCGTCGTCGCGGCGCGCGAGATCGTCACCGTCGCGATCGACGCGCTCGACGCCGCCGGGATCGGCGGCGCCACGATCGACTTCACTCTGCCCGACGCCGTCGATCTGCTCGCGAACGGCCCGCTGCCCGTCGCGGCAAGCATCGAGGCGCTGCGCGACGCGCTCGACGCCAAGGACGCCGGAGCGCTCGTCCGCCTCGGCGCCGAGGCCTATCTGCCTTTGCTCCGCGCAACCGGCCCGTTCGATCAGGCGCTGGCCGATCTGCGCGCCTTCGACACCGTCGGCGTTCTCACCGCGCGGATCGACGCGCTCGAAGAAATCGCCGCACCGATCCGGAACCGCGTCAACCTGACGCTCGACCCGACCGAGCGCCATGGTTTCGCCTATCAAAGCTGGTTCGGCTTCCAGATCTTCGTTCCCGGTCAGGGCGATGCGATCGGCCGCGGCGGCGGCTATGCGATCCCGGTCGGCGAGGATGAAGAGGAGTCGGCGGTCGGCTTTTCGCTCTATCCCGACCCGCTGATCGACGACGGCCTCGGCGCCGAGGATGATGTGGACCGGCGCATCCTGTTGCCGCTTGGGCACGACCCCGCGCTCGCCGCCAGCCTGCGCGCCGACGGATGGCAGACGGTCGCGGCGCTAACCGATGGCGAGGATGCAAAGCGGCTCGGCTGCGGCTTTATTCTCGGCCCCGAGGGCCCGATCGAAAGCTGACCCCGGCGCCGGAATGCCGATTCCGTCTCGCTCCGGCACAGTTTTTTGCTAACAAAGCCTTACCAATTAACGATTTTTGATCACATCTTCTTAACCAGAATCCTGCAATTCCGGGCATGATATTAAGGGAGCGTTAGCGATGACGGTGCGGGGAAAATGGCTGGTGGCGGGCCTGATGATGGCGGCAGCAATGCCGCTCGCGGGGTGCCGCGACAATCCGCAGGCCAAGGCCGATCTGAAACCGCTCGATGACGGGCTCACCGACGCCGATCCGGCGGTGAAGGGCGCGCTCGAAGACAAGATCATGGTCGATCCGAAGCTGACCGGCCAAGCGAACCGCAACGCGGCGGCTCCCGGCAACAAGCCGGTCGACGGCGGCGTTCCCGGCATCGCCGGTGGCAAGGCCACGGCTGCCGCCGAAGCCGCCGCCGCGCAGGCCGCGGGCAAGCTGCTCGCCGCGCCCAAGGCGCTGCCCTTCGAGGAAGGCTGCAACGGCGACTGCGCCGCGAAGCGCCCGGTCACGATCGGCGCGCTCGCGCGCGAGCAGCAGAAGGGAAGCTGCGACGCCAAGCTCACCTATGGCAATGCCTGGGCCGACCGCCTGCCCGCCGCGTTCAAAGTCTATCCGCGCGCGACGCTGCGCGAGGCTGCGGGCGTCGCCGGCGGCAAGTGCAACATCCGCGTCGTCAATTTCCAGACCGCCGCGTCGATCCAGGGTGTGCTCGACTATTATCACACGATGGCCGTGCGCGCCGGCTACACCAGCGACCACCGCGTGCGCGGCAACGAGCATATGCTCGGCGGCACCAAGGGCGACCTCGCCTATGTCGTCTTCGCGCGCCAGGATGGCGGGATGACCGACGTCGATCTGGTGGCCTCTGGCGGCAAATAGGCTTGCTTCACCAAAAAAGCCCCGGAGCGAACCTCCGGGGCTTCTTTTTGCGGACGAACGGCAAATCGTCAGATCTTGTCGCCCAGCGCGCCAGCGACCTTGCCCTTCAGATTCTGGGCCTCGCCCTTGCGCTCCTGCGCCGCGCCTTCGGCGCGCAGCCGCTCGTTGTCGGTTGCCTTGCCGACCGCTTGCTTCACATTGCCGACGGCTTCATTCGCGAGACCTTTGGCCTTGTCCTTGAGTTCACCCACGGTGTTTCTCCTCGATTTTCAGAGACGAAGGGACGCGCCTCTTCCCGGATCAACGTCGCGCCGGCGCCTGCGTTCCGGAGCACGGGACAAATGGTTGCGCTGAAGGGACGATCCGACGCTCAATCCTGCGCCGCGATGGCGTCGAGCGCCGCCGGGTCGCGGATCGTGATCCGGTTATAATCGACGGCGATCATATGGGCCTCCTCAAACCCGCGCAGAAGCTTGTTGACGCTCTGCCGCGTCACGCCGAGCATCGCGCCCAGCTGTTCCTGCGGCAGGCGCAGCGCCAGTTCGATGCCTCTTTCGCCTGCGATGCCGTGGATACGCGACAGGTCGGCCAATGTCGCCGCCATCCGCTGCTCGAGCGAACCCAGCTTCTGGATGTTGAGCTGGCGCAGGCTGTCACCCTGCCGCGTGCACATCAGCAACGCGATGTCGCGCCAGAGGATCGGCTCGGCATCGAGGATCGCGGCGAGCCCGTCGCACGGCAGGTGCAGCAGCACGCTGTCCTCATAGGCGCTGTAGACATAATGGATCGGCGGCTCGGCGAGCAGCCGCACGATCGCGAGGATTTCGTGCGGCCCCTGCAGGCTCAGCACGAATTTCCGGCCCGCCGCGCTCCCCCGGCTGACCTCGATCTCGCCCGCGGCGATCACGAACGCCTCGCGCTTTTCGGGGTCGCGCGCGAAGATTTCGGCGCCGCGCGAATAATGCTCGGCGCGAGAGATCGCCGCGAGATCGGCCAGACGCGCCTCGGGCCAGCCGGCGAACAGCGGACACAGGCGAAGCACCGCCAGCCGGTCTTCGCGCGACCATGCGCGCTGGTCCGTCGCCATGCTCCACCCTCTCCATTTCGTCATTGCGAGCGAAGCGAAGCAATCCAGAGTGTGGCAAGCCGCTCTGGATTGCTTCGCTTCGCTCGCAATGACGAGCTTGCTATTGCCGTTCCGGTCTAAACGCGAACGGCAATATTCCCAAAGAGATTGTCGGCCGGATGACAGACGCGCCGCGCGTCCGGCGCTAACGGGCAAAAAAATTCGAGAGGAGTATCCCTTTATGAAGAGCCTGCTTGCCCTGCTGGCGATGGCCCTCACCTTCCTGACCAGCGCCGCCCAGGCCGCGCCGGTCAGCGAAGAGGAAGCCTATGCCATCGGCCTCGACGCCTACACCTACGCCTATCCGATGGTGCTGATGGAAACGACGCGCCGCGTCTCGACCAACTCGGGCACCGAAGGCCGGCTGCGCGCGCCGATGAACCGGTTCGCGCACATGAAGACCTATCCCGACGCGACCTTCAAGGATGTCGTGCGGCCCAACGCCGACACCCTCTATTCGACCTTGTGGTTCGACGTCGGCAGGGAACCGCTGATCGTCACCATGCCGAACACGGCGGGCCGCTATCATGTCGTGCCGATCATGGACATGTGGACCGACGTATTCGCGACGCTCGGCACGCGCACGACGGGCAATGACGGCGGCCGCTTCGCGCTGGTAGGCCCCAGCTGGCACGGCACCCTCCCCAAAGGGATGCGGATGGTGCGCAGCCCGACCGACATGGGCTGGATCATCGGGCGCATCCAGACCAACGGCGCGCCCGATTACGACCATGTCCATGGCCTGCAGGCGGGCTATGCTGCCGCGCCGCTGTCGGCGTGGGGCAAGCCGCAGGCGGCCGCCCCGGCTGCGAAGCCCGACATGTCGGTCGACATGAAGACGCCCCCCGTTGCGCAGGTGACGGCGATGAAAGCCGACGCCTTCTTCCCGCTATTTGCCGAACTCATGAAGCGCAACCCGCCGCACGCGAGCGATTACGGCATCCTGCTGCGGCTCGAAAAAATCGGGATCGTTCCCGGCCAGAGCTTCGATTTCGCTAGGGCCGATCCTGCCGTGCAGCGCGGCCTGACGCGCGCGGCGGCGGACGGCTGGCAGCGCATCCTGAACCGCCGGAAAGGCCTCAGCCTCACCCGCAACAATTGGGTCGCGATGGGCAATGCCCTCGGCGTCTATGGCAATGATTATCTGCAGCGCGCCTTCATCGGCTTCGCCGGGCTCGGCGCGCTGCCGCCCGAGGAGGCGATCTATCCGATGGCGCCGCTCGACAGCGAGGGCAAGCCGCTCACCGGCGCAGCCCGCTATGTCCTCCATTTCGACAAGGACCAGATCCCGCCCGCCGACGCCTTCTGGTCGCTGACCATGTATGGCGAGGACCAGTTCTTCGTCGCCAACCCGATCGACCGTTTCGCGATCGGCGACCGCGACAAGCTGGCCTTCAACGCGGACGGTTCGCTCGACCTCTATATCCAGAAGGACAATCCGGGCGCCGACCGGGAAGCCAACTGGCTCCCCGCACCCGAGGGCGCGTTCAGCATGAACCTGCGTCTTTATCTGCCCCGGCGCGCGGCGACCGAAGGCCGTTGGACCCCGCCGCCGGTGAAACGCGTCCCCTGACGTCGAAGCACCGGATTCCATTTACCGGAATCCGGTGCCTCGCACCGATGTCCACCGACACCCTGCACCGCTCTTGCGTCTGCGTTCCAACGAGCTAGGGGCAAACCCTTCTTTCTCGATGGAAATCTTCATGCGTATCTTGTCGCTGGCCGCCGCCGCACTCATCCTCCCGGCTTCCGCGCTCGCACAGCCGGCCATGCCGAAACCCCTTCCCGCCGAAATATTGGCCGATGCCCCCGACCAGGCGAAGGCCGACTGGCTGCGGGCGCATATCGTGGCGCAGAGGAACATCACCGGCGGCATCGCCTTCACCTTTCCCAAGGCCTTCTATCGCAGCCGCCTGATCCTGCTCGGCGAAAGCCACGGCGTTGCCGCGCCGCAGGGGCTCGACCTCGAACTGCTGACCCATCTCAACCGGCGGATCGGGCTGACCGACTATCTCGCCGAAATCGATCCGGTGCAGGCCGATTATTTCAACCGCTATCTCGATACCGGCGACGAGGCGCTGCTGAAGCGCGTCTTCGATTATTGGACCAAAAGCGGCGCCCAATGGGGCAACCGGGCCTTCGAGGACAAGGTCCGCGCGATCCGCCGCCTGAACGCCACCCTTCCCGCGTCGCGGCGCATCCGCTTCACCGGCATCGATTCGGTGCAGGACTGGGGGCTCGTCGCCGAATGGATCGCGGGGTCGGGCGAACAACCCGCCGGGGCTTTCGCGGCCACGGCGGCCAGCGATCGCGCCTCCGCCGCGCTCGCGGCGCTGGGGGACAAGCCCGGCGACGGCGCGGCCGAGCTTCGCGCGACATTGGCCGACATCGCCGCGGGCCAGAATCGCGAAACGGTGATCTTCAACAATTACGCGCGCGCGGTGCGCGGTGGAAAGCTCGGCAACCGCCCCGCCTATGGCCTCTGGGGCCTGTACCATGTGATGCAGGCGGGCGTGAACAGGACGCAGCCCTTTGCCGCGCGTATCGCCGCTTCGGATCTGCCCGCCGCGGGCAAGACCGCCAGCATCGCCCTGCTCGCGCTCGACAGCGCGGTCCAGATCCCGGTTCCCTTTCCGGACGGCGTCAAGCGGCTCAGGATGACGAACTTCAATATCGACGGTCCTTTCGTGATGGTGAAGGGCGCGGCGACCTTGCGCGCCGCCTCGGACCCAGCGACGATCACCCTGTTCGATACCGGCGCTCGCGGCTCGCCGATCGCCGCCACCGACTTCGGGCAAATCACCACATCGGTCGGTCAAAGCTTCGTCCCCGACGATAACGGCCCGCAGGCGCGCCGGCTGGTGCAATATGTCGGCGTGGTCCGCGATTCCGATTGGGCAGCGCCGCGCGAACAGCAGACAACCGGCCGCTGAGATCACACACCGGAATCCGGAGCCTCGACATTCGTTCTTGATGCGTTCCCATCCTCGCGTTAGCCAGCCCCGGCTGGCAACGGAGGCAAAATGACGATCGAACTGGAGTCGGGCTGCACGATAACCGGCGTGGACCTTTCCGACGTGGTCTTCGCCGAAGCGGACCTCGCGGGCGCGCGCTTCACGGGCTGCACCCTGCGCGACGTGAAGCTTTCGGGAACCTGCCTGCAGGACGCGCGCTTTGTCGGCTGCCGCCTGATCCGGTGCCGTTTCGCCAACGCCGACGTGCGCGACGCCCTGTTCGACAAGTGCAGCTTCGCGGACGAAGACGGACATGAAGGGCCCCAATTCGCCTTCTGCCAGCTCGATCAGACACGTTTCGTGCGATCCGACCTGTCCTTTGCCCGGTTCGATCGCTCGACGCTGTTCGGGATCGAACTCGACGCGTGCAATCTGCGCGGCGCGATCTTCCACAAGACCGATTTCAGCCGCGCCTTCGGCCGCAAGCTGGTCAAGACCGTCGCGACGATCCGCGGCTGCAATCTCGAACTCGCCGATCTCACCGAGGCGCGCCTTTCCGGTTGCGATCTCGCGCGGTCGAACTTCCGCGAGGCGCTGCTCATCGATGCCGATCTCGAAGGCGCCGATCTGCGTGGATGCGACCTTGTTCAGGCGCTGACCCACGGCGCCAAATTCGCCCGCGCCGATCTCCGCGATGCCGACCTCGCGGGTCTCAACCTCCGCGAACTGGCGAGCATGGACGGGATGATCATCGCAGCCGACCAGCAATTCCCGCTGCTCGCCGCGATGGGCCTTGAAATCTATACCGGCTAGGACCGCGTCAGATCAGTCCCGCCAGCGGGCTCGACGGATCGGCATAGCGCCGCTGCCCCATACGGCCCGACAGATAGGCATCGCGCCCCGCCTCGACCGCCAGCTTCATCGCGCGCGCCATGCGAATGGGGTCCTTCGCCTCGGCGATCGCGGTGTTCATCAGCACCCCATCACATCCGAGCTCCATCGCGACCGCCGCATCGCTCGCGGTGCCGACGCCGGCATCGACGAGCACCGGCACCGACGCGCCCTCGACGATCAGGCGGATCGTCACCCGGTTCTGGATGCCGAGCCCCGAGCCGATCGGCGCGCCCAGCGGCATGACCGCAACCGCGCCCGCATCCTCGAGCTGCTTCGCGGCGATCGGATCATCGACGCAATAGACCATCGGCAGGAAGCCTTCTTTCGCGAGCACCTCGGTCGCCTCGAGCGTCTCGCGCATGTTCGGATAAAGCGTCTTCGCCTCGCCGAGCACTTCAAGCTTCACCAGATCCCAGCCCCCCGCCTCGCGCGCCAGCCGCAAGGTGCGGATCGCGTCGTCGGCGTTGAAGCAGCCCGCGGTATTGGGCAGGTAGGTGATCTTCTTCGGATCGATATAATCGGTGAGCATCGGCGCATTCGGGTCCGACACGTTGACGCGGCGCACCGCAACGGTGACGATCTCCGCCCCCGACGCTTCGACCGCCGCGGCATTTTGCTCGAAATCCTTGTATTTGCCGGTGCCGACGATCAACCGCGACGTGAAAGTCCGCCCGGCAACGCTCCAGCTGTCGATCTTGCCCACATTCAATCCTTGTTCTGTACGATATTCGCGATGTCGCCGAGCGGATCGCGAACGAAGAAGCGGCGGACGCCCCACGGCTCGTCGCGCAGGGCATAGACGATCTCGTGCCCCGCCGCGACGGCGCGCGCGTGGACCGCATCGACATCATCGACGCCGACCGAATAGGCGGGGCGCAGCCCCGACGGATCTTCACTGAGGATGCTGATCTGCACCATCGGCTGCGCGGCCGAACGATAGATGGTGATGAAATCCATCGCCATCGCGGTCTCCAGCCCCAGCACCTCGTTGAAGAAGCCGGCCCCCGCCTTCGGATCATCCGTGTAGCGATTGGGTATGATGCGCGCGACGGCCATCAACCGCCACCCACGAAATGGACGATCTCCAGCGCATCGCCCTCCGCGAGCGCGACATCGGCCAGCGTCGAGCGCGGCACGATGGCGCGATTGCGCTCGACCGCGACCTTCTTCACGTCGAGGCCCAACGAGGCGACCAGGTCGGCGATGCTGCCACCCCGCACCTGCCGGGGTTCGCCGTTGAGGATGACTGAAATCACGAGTCCGCCTTGCTTTGCCTTTGCCGAGCAGCCCATATAGGGGGAGCGCGCATCCTCGCAACCGAAAGCCAGCCTCTTGCCCGAAACCCCGCTCGTCTATGTCCTTAGCGGACCCAATCTCAACCTGCTCGGCACCCGCGAGCCGGAGATTTACGGCCACGACACGCTGAACGATATCCACGCGCGGCTGGAGGCGCAGGCCAGCACGCTGGGCCTCCGCGTCGAATGCCGCCAAACCAATCATGAAGGCACGCTGATCGACTGGCTACACGAGGCCTATGTCGAGGGCGCCAAGGCGGTGCTGCTCAACGCGGGCGGCTATACCCACACCTCGATCGCGATCCACGACGCAATCAAGTCGATCCGCGTCCCGGTGATCGAGGTCCATCTCTCCGACCCGATGAAGCGCGAGGAATTTCGCCATATCTCCTATGTCGGCATGGCCGCCGCGCAGCATTTTGCGGGTCACGGCGCGAACAGCTATACGCTGGCGCTGGACGCCGCCGCGCGACTCTGACAAGAGGGCGCATCAAAAACGGGGTCGAGCGTCCCTCCCAAGGGGCGCCGCAACAACAGGAAAATTCTCATGGGTGACCATAAAGACAATGGCATCAACATCGATCCGGCGTTCGTGCGCGCGCTCGCCGAGCTGCTCGACGACACGCAGCTTTCGGAAATCGAGGTCGAGGACGGCGACCGCAAGGTGCGCGTCGCACGCACACTAACCGCCGCCGCGGCGCCCGTCGCCTTCGCGCCCGCTCCCGTAGCAGCGCCCGCCGCTGCCCCGGCCGCTCCGGCTGCTGCCCCTGCTGCTGCGGCGCCCGCCGCCGACGCTTTCGCCGACGCGGTGAAATCGCCGATGGTCGGCACCGTCTATCTCGCGCCCGAGCCCGGCGCCGCCAATTTTGCCGCCGTCGGTTCGGCGGTGAAGGCCGGCGACACGATCCTGATCATCGAGGCGATGAAGGTGATGAACCCGATCGTCGCCCCCGCCGCGGGGACGCTGAAGGCCGTGCATGTCGAGAACAGCCAGCCGGTCGAGTTCGACCAGCCGCTGTTCACCATCGTCTGAGCCTCGCCATATGGCTATCGAGAAACTGCTGATCGCCAACCGCGGCGAGATCGCGCTGCGCATCCACCGCGCCTGCCATGAAATGGGCATCAAGACGGTCGCGGTCCACTCGACCGCCGACACCGACGCGATGCACGTCCGCCTCGCCGACGAAGCCGTCTGCATCGGCCCGCCCGCGGCAAAGGACAGCTATCTCAACATCCCCGCGATCATCTCGGCGGCCGAGATCACCGGCGCCGACGCGATCCATCCCGGTTACGGTTTCCTCTCCGAAAACGAGCGCTTCGCCGAGATCATCGAAGCGCACAACATGATCTTCGTCGGGCCGAAGCCCGAGCATATCCGCACCATGGGCGACAAGGTCGAGGCGAAGCGCACCGCGGTCGCGCTCGGTCTGCCCGTCGTTCCCGGCTCGCCGGGCGCGGTGACGTTCAGCGAGGAAACAAAAAAACTCGCGAAGGACATCGGCTACCCCGTCCTCATCAAGGCCGCCTCGGGCGGCGGCGGGCGCGGCATGAAGGTCGTTCCCGACGAGGACAGCCTCGAAAGCCTGATGGGCCAGGCCTCCAGCGAAGCGGCGGCCGCCTTCGGCGACCCGACCGTCTATATGGAAAAATATCTCGGCAACCCGCGCCACATCGAATTCCAGATCTTCGGCGACGGCCAGGGCAATGCCATCCACCTCGGCGAGCGCGACTGCTCGCTCCAGCGCCGCCACCAGAAGGTACTCGAAGAAGCCCCCTCGCCGATCATCTCGGCAGAGGAGCGCGCGCGCATGGGCGGCATCTGCGCCGACGCGATGGCGAAGATGGGCTATCGCGGCGCCGGCACGATCGAATTCCTGTGGGAAAATGGCGAGTTCTTCTTCATCGAGATGAACACGCGCATCCAGGTCGAACATCCGGTGACCGAAATGATCACCGGCTTCGACCTCGTCCGCGAACAGATCCGCATCGCGGGCGGCGCGGGGCTATCGGTCCGCCAGGAAGACCTCGAATTCCGCGGCCATTCGATGGAATGCCGCATCAATGCCGAGGACCCGCGCAGCTTCCTGCCCTCGCCGGGCAAGGTGACGAGCTACCACGCCGCGGGCGGCATGCACGTCCGCGTCGATAGCGGCCTCTACGCCGGCTATTCGATCCCGCCCTATTACGACAGCATGATCGGCAAGCTGATCGTCTATGGCCGCAGCCGCGAAAGCTGCATGATGCGGATGCGCCGCGCGCTCGAGGAAATGGTGATCGGCGGTGTCAAGACGAACATCCCGCTCCATCAGGCGCTGCTCGCCGACCCCGACGTGATCCACGGCGACTATACGATCAAGTGGCTCGAAGAATGGCTCGCGAAGCAGGATGAAGCGGGCGCAGCCTGAGCCATTTTCCTCTCCCCTTCAGGGGAGGGGCAGCGAGACTTGCGAACTTGTTCGCTAGTCGCAGCGGGGTGGGCACCGACGGCAGCGCCATGCGGCGCCCCCCACCCCGACCCCTCCCCGGAAGGGGCGGGGCTGAGGTTGGCGACCTGTGCCGTAGCTCACTTTAACTAGGGAAAGTTTTTGGCTATGGCCTTCGCCATGGTCAAAAACTCTCCCCTCGCCCTGCGCCATCCCGCGGCGCTTATCCTCCCGCTTACCCTGCTCGCAGCACCCGCGCTCGCGCAGACAGGCGTCAAGGAGGATTCGGTCGTTCTGCAACCCGACAAGGTAAAGGACGACGCCCCGACTGTCGAAACCGTGACCGAGGCCAATCTGCCCGACTGGACCACGGCCAACGCCAAGGCGCTGCTCGCCTTCATCAAGACTGTCGGCGACGAGGGGCTGTTCGCGAAGGACTATAACCCCGATGCGCTGCAGGCCGCGATCGACAGCGGCGATCAGGACCGGCTCGACAAGGTCGCGACCGACAGCTTCCTGCTGCTTGCGACGCACCTGCGCGACGGCCGCACCCCGAACGTGGCGCGCAAACAGTGGTTCATGACCGACAGCGACACGAAGGACACACCGCTGATCGGCCTCCTCACCTCCGCGCTGACCACCGGCGGCGTGGCCGAAACGCTCACCGGGCTCGACCCCGTCCATCCCGATTTCGCCGTGCTGAAGGCCGCACTCAAGACCGCCAAGACTCCTGCCGACGCCAATGCGATCCGCGTCAACATGGAACGCTGGCGCTGGATGCCGCGCAATCTCGGCGACCGCTATGTCGTCAGCAACGTGCCCGAATATCTGACCCGCGTGATCCACGGCGGCACGGTCATTGCGACGCACAAGGCGGTCGTCGGCAAGCCGACGACCCCGACGCCGCAGCTCAACCCGATGGCGACCGGCATCATCGTCAACCCGACCTGGACGCTGCCCAAGAGCATCATCGCAGAGGGCATCGGCGCAACGATCGCCAGCAACCCGGCGCGCGCCCGCGCACAGGGCTATACCTGGACCGGCAGCGGCAAGACGCTGTCGGTGGTGCAGCAGCCGGGCGCGAACAATGCGCTCGGCGTGATGAAGATGGAGATGCTCAATCCGCACGCCATCTATCTTCACGACACCCCGTCGAAGGCGGCTTTCAACGCCGCCGCGCGCGCCTTCAGCCACGGCTGCATCCGCACCGAACGCGCGCTGCACTTCTCCGGGCTCATGGCGGTCTATTTTGCCGGCAAGAGCCCCGAAGAATTCGGCGAGGCGATCGCGAGCGGCAAGACGACGAAGTTCACCTTCGACAATCCCTTCCCGGTCTATGTCGCCTATTGGACGGTGGTTCCGGGTGCCAAGGGCGGCGTGACCAAGCTCGCCGACATCTACGGCCGCGACGCCCCCGTCGTCGCGAGCTTCGCCAAGCCCGGCCGCGCCGCGGCGGTGGTAATCTCGCCGAACCCGCCCGCGGTGGTGCCGACGACGCCGGTGGCGCCGACCACAGCCGCGACCTCGGGCATTTACTGACCCGCTCGTCATTGCGAGCAAGGCGAAGCAATCCAGGGACTAATCGCTCTGGATTGCTTCGCCTTGCTCGCAATGACGCGGGAGATCAGTCTGCCGTTTTCGGCATCGCCCCGCTGGTCGCGCTCGTCCGCACCATATTCTCGGTCCCCGGCAGCGGCCCGGTCGGCATCTGGAACGTCGGCATCGGCGGCGGCACGCTCAGCTTGTCGGCGAAGAGCAGACGCCCCGGCCCCAGCTTGTATAGCACCATCGGCAGCAATTCCTCGCCGAAGACGAAGCAGCCCTCGCTGCGTCCCAGCTTGCCCTGCGTCGCGATCAGCGACGGCTCGGCATACCAGGCGCCGTGAATGACGATCGCGCGCATGTCGGCGTTGTTGTTGTCGGGCTCCAGCCCGGCAAGCCGCATCGACGACCCGTTCGCGCCCCAATAATAGTCGCTGGTGCGATAGGCGCCGCGCGACGACGCCAGCGATCCCGGCGCGTTCGAGAAGCGCTTGAGCCAGCCGTCATGCTGCGGGTCCGACCCGCGGCCATGCGTCACCGGGAACATCTCGATCTTCCCTGCCGCCATATCGATCAGCGCGAAGCGCGGGCGCGACGACGGCAGACCGAAATCGACGATTCCGACGCGATCGGTCTGATGGATGTTGCGCGACTGCAAGGCCAGTTGCTTCCGCGCGACGGCCAGATAGTCGACCGGCGCCTGCACGGGTGCCGGGGGCGGTGCCGGCTGGGCGATCCAGTCGGGCAATTGGGCGGCGCGCGCCGACGCTGCCGCCAGCGCTCCCGCGCCCGCAAGCCCCGCCAGCAACTTTCGCCGATCGATCATGTCATTCACGTAAACAGCAACCCCGCAATGGCCGCCTCTGGCGGTCCCTCGATCCTGCATAGATCGTGTCCGGACCGGGAAAGGCAAGCCGGTGGTTCCCCTTCATGCGGGCAGATGTGCCATATATGCCATGAATAGCGGGTTTACGCGTCATTACGCTCTCGTTAGGAAACGCTGCCATGAAGGCAACCATCTGGCACAACCCCGCCTGCGGCACCTCGCGCAAGACGCTGGCGATTCTCGAAGAAGCCCCCGGCGTCGATGTCGAGGTCGTCGAATATCTGAAGGCGCCCTACACCGCCGACAAGCTGCGCCAGCTCTTCAGGGACGCCGGCCTGACCGCGCACGAAGCGCTCCGCCTGCGCGGCACCGATGCCGAGGAACGCGGGCTGAAGGAGGCAAGCGAGGAGGCGATCATCGCCGCGATGGTCGCCAATCCCGCCTATGTCGACCGCCCCTTCGTCGAGACCGAAAAGGGCGTCCGCTATTGCCGCCCGCAGGATCTGGTGCGCGAGATTTTATAGGGGCAACGTCTGCCTTGGGGTGGATTCCAGACCGTCCTCTATTTCCGTTCGTGTCGAGCGTAGTCGAGACACGCTTGGGAAGCGCCAGCCTTCGC
>NZ_JAYSAH010000014.1:0-26653 GCF_041916015.1 Sphingopyxis sp.
CGGCCATGGCTCTTTGGAAAATAGGGCTGGAGACGCGCCATCTGCTCGTCCGTCAGCCAGAATAAATCGCTCAAATTCAGGCTCCTTCGTGGTCGCCTGAATCATAATCGCTACCGCAAATCAATGGGTCCTGACCCTAGGTTCTTGCTCAAACGAGCGGCTGCCGCAAAAGGATGCGCGCCGATCGCATGGCCCCTCTCGGCCAAGGGCTTGCGGCGGCGCGATACGGCCGCCATCAACGGCGTCGAACCGTTGATGGAATGACCGGAAAGAGGGGGTATGGAATCGACGCGGATAGGGGCGCTTGGGCGCGATGCGCGCGCGAGCAGGCTGATCATCGGCCTGCTTGCGCTCGGCTTTGCGGCGCTTCTTGCGGCGGCCGTCGCCACTTTCTGGGTCCAGCGTCAGAATGAGGAGAGCTCGGCGCTTGTTGCGCACACGCTTTCGGTGGAGGCGAGCCTCGGGGGATTCGCAAGTGCAACCGAGCGGCTCGAAACCGCGCGGCGCGGATTCTTACTGACGGCGAACCCGGATTTTTTGCCCATCATCGTCGATACCGAAACCGCAGCGCGGACGCGCCTTGAGGAACTTTCGCAGCGCATTGTCGATAACCCCGAACAACAAGTGCGGGTAGCGCGCCTTCGTATGCTTCTCGGCGAATATGGAACCTATCGCCAGGAGGCCCAGCAACTCTCCGGCACGGCGCGCGCGAATATGCTTGCCGGCTTCATGAATGATCCCGCAGTTCTTCGCATTCGCGAGATGCGCAGCGTCGTCGAAGCGATGATCGCGGAAGAGGTGGGATTGTTGCGCGCCCGCGAGGCGCAGCAGCGGACGATGCAGCGCCTCTTCGGAGCAATGCTCGCTGCGACGGGCTTCCTCATTCTCGTCGTTGCGGGTGTCACGCTCTGGCTTGTGCGGCGAAACCTCGCCGAGCTTCGCTCGTCGCGTGCAGAGCTTCGTTATCTCAATGAAGGACTCGAGCAGCTCGTCGATGCGCGCACCGGCGAACTCAAGCGCGCCAATGCCGAAATTCAGCGCTTTGCCTATATCGTCAGTCACGACCTTCGTTCGCCGCTCGTCAATGTCATGGGCTTTACTGCCGAACTCGAAACGGCCCGTCAGTCGATCGCGGGCTATGTGAGCAAGAGCGACGCAGACGGGTGGGCGGCGCCTGACGCGACGACGCGGCTCGCGATCGAGGAAGATCTTCCTGAAGCGATCGGCTTCATTCGTTCCTCGACGCAGAAAATGGATCGGCTCATCAATGCGATCCTGAGCCTGTCGCGTCAGGGGCGCCGGACGCTCGCACCGGAGGCGCTCGATCTCGGCGAGGTGATGCAGGCTATCGTTGGAAGCCTCCGGCACCGCATCGACGAGACGGGCACACGCCTCCGCGTCGATGCTTTGCCGGTGGTGGTCAACGACCGCGTCGCCGTCGAGCAGATCCTGTCGAATCTTGTCGAGAATGCACTCAAATATCTGCAGCCGGGACGGCCGGGCGTGATCGAGGTGACCGGCGGCAGCGATCTCGGGCGCGCCTGGGTATCGGTTGCCGACAACGGCCGTGGCATCGAGCCGCGCGATCATGAACGGATTTTCGATCTGTTCCGCCGTTCTGGCGCGCAGGATCAGCCGGGCGAGGGGATCGGGCTTGCTCATGCCCGGGCGCTCGCATATCGCCTTGGCGGCTTTATCGAAGTCCAGTCCGAACTGGGTGCGGGGTCCACCTTCCGGCTGATCCTGCCCATCGAGTGGCAAAGCGGAGAAGAGGATGCCTGACCAACTGCCCGTCAATATCGTGATGATCGAGGACGATGAGGGGCATGCGCGCCTCATCGAGAAGAATATCCGGCGCGCCGGTATCTCGAACACGATCCATCATTTCCTCGACGGCACGTCTGCCCTGTCGTTCCTGTACGACAGCGACCATGGTCCGGTGCGCAACGGCCCTGCACTGATCCTGCTCGATCTCAACCTGCCTGACATGAGCGGCACCGATATATTGGCGAAGATCAAGGGCGATGGCAGCCCGCTCCGCCGGACACCCGTCGTGGTGCTGACCACGACCGATGACAAGATCGAGATCCAGCGCTGCTACGACCTCGGCTGCAACGTCTATATCACCAAGCCGGTGAACTATGAGAATTTCGCCGACGCCATCCGGCAGCTCGGTCTCTTCCTGTCGGTGATCCAGGTCCCCGATCCCGATCCTGCCTGAGGCCTGCTTGCCCCATATTCTCTATATCGATGACGATGACGGCATCCGCCGCCTTGTATCGCGTGCGCTCGCCCGAAAAGGCTTCGAGGTAAGCCTCGCGGCCAGCGGCGCGGAGGGCGTCGCGATGACGCAGGAGGGCGGGTATGACCTGATTGCGGTCGATCATTATATGCCCGGACAGGACGGTCTCTCGACGCTGGAGGCGCTGCGTGCGCTTCCCGATTGTCCGCCAATTGTCTATGTCACCGGTTCCGAGGAAAGCCGCATCGCGGTCGCAGCGCTCAAGTCCGGGGCCGACGATTATGTCGTGAAATCGGTCGGCGAGGATTTCTTCGACCTTCTCGCGAACAGCTTCGAACAGGTTCTGGACCGGGCCGAGCTCCGCCGCGAGCGGCAGCGGGCGGAGGAGGAATTGCGCGCGAGCAATTTGCGGCTCGAGGCGTTGCTGAAGGAGGTCAATCACCGCGTCGCGAACAATCTCCAGATGGTCATGTCCTTCATCGCGCTGCAGGCGAAAACTTTGGGCGACAGCGCCGCGCGCGAAACGCTCGAAAAGACACAGGCGCGGATCGCGACGATCGCTCAGGTCAACCGGCGGCTCTACACGACCGATGATGTCGAATATGTCGCGATGGATGACTATCTCGCGGGGCTTGCCGCTGACCTGGCGGCGAGCTGGTCGAACGGGGATGCGCATCGCATGATCGAAGTCTCGGCTGATCCGGTGCGTCTCTGTACCGACAAGGCTGTCGCGCTGGGGATGATCACCAATGAGTGGGTGAGCAACGCTTGCAAATATGCCTATGGCGAAGAGCATGGCGGGGTCATTCGCGTCGCTCTCCGTTCGGGCGGGAAAGACCTTCTCGAACTGGCGGTCGAGGACGACGGGGTGGGGCTTCCGGCAAATGGGGCGATCAAGGGGACCGGCCTCGGCACCCGGCTGATCGACGCCCTTGGCCGTACGCATCGCGCCGAAGTTCATTATGGCCCGGTGCCCGCGACGGGCGCCGGCACCCGCGCCATGATCAGCCTGCCGCTACGCGCTGGCGACCTTGCCTGACTCGCGATGACGGAACGCGTCGCCTTGCGCGCGGCCGGAACTTTGCCGGCCCGACAGCGTTAACGGCTCATCGATGCAAAATGACGTTGCGGCCGCGGTCGCGGGCTTTGGACCATGTTCAGGGCAGCGGAATTCTGCACACGAAAAAGGGAGAATGACATGTTTCGCTACGCCATTATCTTTGCTGTGATTGCCCTCATCGCCGCGCTTCTCGGCTTCGGCGGCATCGCGGGTCTGTCCGCCGATTTCGCCAAGATTCTGCTGGTCATCGCAGCGGTGCTTTTTGTCGTCGGCATCCTGTTCGGGCGCGGCGGTCGCCGTACATTGCCCTGAGGATTTCAGGCGGTGGGAGCGCCGCGTGATATCCGGCACTCCCTTTCAGATAAGGCGGCCTTCCGGGCCGCCTTTTTTGTGGATCGACAGCATCACGGCATAACAAAAGGCCCGCCGAAGCGGGCCAAGTCCGAAGCGTAGAGGGCGCTTCGCGGGGAAAGGATCAGTTGCCGGTGCCCGGCTTGCCGGTCTTCGGTGCCTTGCCGTCTTCGATACGGCCTTCATTGCGAAGATCCCGGCCTTCCTGGGCCTTGCGCTGGCTTTCGGGGGAGTCGCCATTCTCATAGGCTTCTTCCTTTGCATAGCCGGCGGCTTCCTTGATCTTGCCTTTGACGCTCATGATGTTTCTCCATCTGGGTTGCACAGGATCAACCGGGTGAGCAAGCCGAAGTTGCCGTCGCGGGGCACGTGATGCTGATTTTCCGGAATCGTCATAACATGGATCAAGACGGCGGTTTTCCGGGGAACAATCATGGTTGGCGGCGCGTCTCGCGGAGGTCTGCTCCCCCCGCAGGCGCAATTGAAGAAGAGGATGTCCCGATGTCGCAGAACCCCAACCAGCAGGGCAATCAGCCGAACAAGAACCCCGGCCAGGATCGCCAGCAGGAGCAGCAAGACGACGCGAAGCGTCGCCAGCCGGGCGAGGATGGTGACGATCGTCAGCAGGTCGGCAAGGACGATCAGAATCGTCAGAACCGCTAAACAAAAGATGCGCATCATTGCGCGCTTTTGGCCGGGCCGCGATCTGTCGCGGCCCGGCTTTTCCTTATTCGCGACTTAACCCAGGTTGTTTCCGGACAGCGGCCATAAGTCTTGCCACGGGACAGGCAATCGTTCGTTCGCGACCCACAATGTGGAAGGCCAGCGAGGCGTCATGTTGGAAAGCGTGCCCGCATCCTCGCTACACGCCGCGCGCTGACTTTCAATGCCTGACGGTGTCGGCAGGACGCCAATCGGCATCGACGGCGATCATCACGACCGCGAAACGTAGCTGGCCATCATTGTTGGTGACATTGATCCGAAGCTCATGGTCTTTCAGCAACAGCGAGGGATCGTCGTGAATCAGCCCGCCGCCATATCGGACTGCTTCGTGCCGCGCCGCATTGTCGTCGGGCAGCTCATGACCCTGATCGTCAATGTCCTGCGTGCCATCGCAGACATGAAAATAGTAGCGCGGCATGTCGGGTCGTCTCCTGTCTCCACAGGACTAAACCGCCGAGACGGTGTTTCGATGCAGATAAAGGTCCGAAAAATCGGCCATTTGCCGCAGGATACCAAGATCGCCGATCGTCAGGCGGCGCGAAATGCGTCGCACGGCGCCAGCATCCTCCAGCAACTTGATCGTCCGGTTGATGTGGACGGGCGTAAGCCCGAGCAAGTCTGCGAGCTGCTCCTGGGTCAACGGCAATTCGAACCCGCTGACATCCTCCTGCGCGATCTGCTGTACACGGTAGAATATTTCGCAAAGAAGATGGGCAAGCCGGGCCAGCGCGTTGCGGCGGCCGATGTTGAGGAGCCACTCGCGGCCGATCGAGGCTTCGATCAGGATGTCGACGAGTACCGCCCGTGCAAGGTTCGGCCGCGGGGCGACAAGTTTCTCGAAATCCTTGATCGAGAAGACCGCCAGTTCGACCGGGGTCAGCGCTTGCAGGCTATGATCGGCCGTTTCGACATAAAGCGACTGAAAATCGAGTGCGTCGCCCGGGATTTTGAGGGCCACGATCTGGCGCCCGCCATCGGCCGACGTCTTCTGGCGATAGGCATAGCCTTGCAGCAGGACCGGGCAGACCGTCGCCTTCTCGCCTTCGCGCAATATATGCTCGTTGGCTTCGAGGCGGCGGATACTGAAGGGGAGGTCGCGGATTGCCTGCTGGTCGTCGGCGGATAAGGGGCTGTGGCTCAAGAGCTTGCGAATGAAGATTCCGAGGCGATCCTCTTTCGTCATGGCAGCATCGTCACCCATCCAGCGCACCAACATGGGCATGACTTCTGCCGTATCCGATCAAGGCGTTGTGATGGCGCATACTAGAGAGAACATCGGGGTATCCGATGGGTTCCGTATACGGACAACGAATGTGTCGCGGTCCTTATGGCCGCGAATTCGCGGCGACGATCCAACATGGATCAAGTCGGCCGACCCCGCTTTCAGCTAGGGATGTTTGGGGGTTTGCCGAGGATGGAGATGCCAGCCTTGTTGACCAGCGACACTTGGGCAGCGCTTGTTGAAGCAGAGGATGGCTATGGCGAAGGAGCCGAGGCACATGCTCTTGCAATGGCTGCTGCGGCGCGCAGCCAAGGTGACGAGAAGCAGGCGCATATTTGGGCTGCAGCTGCCGACGAGCTTCACATCCTGCACAACATAAACAAGCAATGGGCAAAGCCGCGTGACCGGCCCTTCGGCGCACATCGACCCGCTGCCTAGAATAGAGCCGGCCGTTGACGATGGTGCCGCCGCTCGGGTGCAGGGCCCGTGCCAACAGATAGCTGCTGTCGTCGCATGCGAGAAACGGGAAGCATGGCGCGACTGCGTTGGGCTCGCCCAGGCGCTTCATCGGGATGCCTTCGCCGAATGTCATTGCCTTGTCGGCCGGTGCGCCGCGGCGGGATCGCTCGTAAGAGCTGCCCTTCGTTCAGTAAACTGGAGTTCTTACCCGAGCGGTTGAGCCCCGTCCTGCGCCCCGCTCAGTTTTCGTAATAGACCGGCCCCAGCGCGTCGATTACAGCGACGGCGTCGAGCGCGTCGCCTTCGCCTTCGCCCAGCAGACGGATGGTCAGTTCGGTCTTGTAGCCGGTCAGCGTCCGGTTCATCGGCACGCCGTTCATAGTCTGCGTGAGATAACGCTGGTAATCGTTCCGCCCGACGACGTGAAAATGCGACTTGCCCGCCTCGCGCGCGAGTTCGGCCGCCCGTAGTAGAGTCATCTCCTGAACCACCGGGCCAGAGGTGGTATTACCGGTATATTCGACCTTGATCGAACCGTCCTCGTTCGGGGTCGAACGAAATCCCGCCGTGCGGTCGATCCCCCCGAGCAACGTTGTGCCCATCGAAAACGCCGCGCCGACCAGCGCGCCGAGAATATTCGGGCGCGATTTTTCGTAGTCGATCAGCTTGCGCTGCGATTCGGGGCGGATCAGCAGATTGTCCGCCATTCCGGATAGGCGCGCCGGACCGCGTTTTGCAGCGGGCGCCAGTGCAGGCAGATCGGGTGCGCCCACGGCGCCCGCAGCACGTGCGGCGGCATAGGCGGCGTGGAATTCTTCCGTCACCGGGGTCGCGCGCAATTGCTTGCCCTGAAGCGCGGCGGCGGCATCGGCGAGCCGGCCCTCGGCGATGGCAAGGCGGGCATCGACCAGATCGGCCAACGGTTTGAAATGTTCGGCGCGCACCATTTCAACCAGCAGGGTGACGATATCCTTGGGAGCCTGCTTCCCCTCTTCGCCCTGCGAATTCCCAGTCGGACCGGCGGCGTCAAGCGCGGCGCGGGTCGCCTCAACCCAGGCACGGGCGGCTGCGGGCTGGCCATGGGCGGCAAGCGCATAGGCCTTGGTCATCGCCCCTCTGACGGGAGCCGACCACTCGGACAGTAGCGGCGCGATATTGCCGCCATTGGTCATAATCGCCTTGAACGAAGGCGCTTCGGGCATGACCACCGAAGGCGTCCCGGCCGAGGCCGCCAGTTCGGCGAGATCGCCGGACTGGGACGCGATCTGCGAGAAAAGGCCCCGAGTAGCTGGATCGATGCGGGCGAGGTTCTGCCAGATCGTCGGATCGGCCGGATTATCACCATTTGCGGCGCGGAGCATGCCTGCGACCCGCTGGACCTCGAGCGCATAGGGGCGCTTGGCCGCCGCCGCTTCAGCCAGCGCCAGCGCTGCCTTGCGCTCGCCCGTCTCGTTCAGGGCAAGGGCGTGCAGCAGATCGAGCGAGACGGCCATGCTGCGATCGTAGAAGAAATCGCCGGCGTAGGCCTTGCCTGCCTCTTGGGCGGCATCGAGATCGGCGAGCGCACCAGCGGCATCCCCAAGCTCCAGCTTCGCCGCAGCGCGGGCGCGCATCACATGGGCGCGGCGCAGTGTCTGCTCGGGCAGGAGTTTCCCGCTCTCTAGCACGCGGTTGCACGCGGCCAGCGTCTGGCTGGGCGCATCGCGAGCGCCGAAGCGGTAGGAGGGGAAAGTCGCCTCGCCCCGCATCCCGTCGTCGCTGCCCTTGGGTTTCTTAAGTCCGTCGCATTCGGAGAAATCCTCCGATACCCCCGAATGGGCGGGCACGGCGATTCCGAGCGCAAACGCAGCAAGCACCGCGCGGGCGAAAATCGCGTTCATTCGGTGCAGCCCCCAACCCCCTGTGCCGCAAGTGCTTGGCGCCCAGCGGTGAAGCGATGTCTAATTTGGATTGTGGGGGGCGGCAATCGGGAAAAGGTCGAGCGCGAGGCATTTAAGTGAACCGAAACGACAACGGCACGGGAAGTCGGCCGCTGCCCAATCAGGATCAATGAAATTGCCGGGAAGAGAGACGATCCCGGTTCGCGTTAAGGAGGTCGGCCGTCGCCGCAGCTGGCGTGGGCGGAGACGAGGATTCGGGAACGACGAAATCCCCAGTCCCGATTGGAACTAGGGAGAAATGAAATAAAAACAGAGAAATAATGGAAAGAAAAAGCGAGTGTATAACTCTAAGTCGCTGAAAAAGGCACAATTGTGCCTTGTCCGGTTTCGTGGCTCCCCGGGTAGGATTCGAACCTACGACCGATCGATTAACAGTCGATTGCTCTACCGCTGAGCTACCGAGGAACACGCCGCCGAAGCGGGAAGGCGGTCCCTTTGCCGCCGCTTGCGGGATTAATCAAGCCCTCAAACGATAAATTGTTCCATCGCGATGCGTTCGTCGAGGCCTTGGTCGGGATCGAACAGCAAAGTCAGCGGGCGGCTGCGGTCGGTGGTCACCAATACCGTCTTCACGTCGCGGATTTCGCGCTGGTCGGCAACCGCGCTGACTGGGCGTTTCGCGGCCTCGCGGACGTTGAAGCGGATGCTCGTCGATTCGGGCACCAGTGCGCCGCGCCAGCGCCGCGGGCGGAAGGGGCTGATCGGGGTTAGCGCGAGCATCGCCGAATCGAGTGGCAAGATCGGGCCGTTGGCGCTGAGGTTGTAGGCGGTCGATCCGGCGGGGGTCGACACCAGCACGCCGTCGCACGCGAGTTCCTCCAGCATCGTTTTTTCGTTGATCATCACCTCGAGCTTCGCGGCCTGGCGGGTTTCGCGAAGGAGCGAGATCTCGTTAATCGCGGGTAGAATATGGCGCTCGCCGCTGATCGTCGTGATATCGCCCGACAGCGGATGGATCAGGAAGGGGCGTGCTGCGGCGATGCGTTCGAGCAGGCCGTCGACGCGAAACTCGTTCATCAAAAAGCCGATCGTGCCGCGGTTCATCCCGAAGACGGGCAGGCTGCGGCGCTGGTCGAGCAATTGGTGCAGCATGTGCAACAGGAAGCCGTCGCCGCCGAGCGCGATCAGCATGTCGGCCTCGGCGAGATCGACGAAGTCGTAGAGCGGGCGCAGTTCGGCCTCGGCTTCCAGCCCCGCGGGTGCGTTCGACGCCACCAGTGCGATCTTGCGTTGCATTCGGTCCCCGTGCCCCCAAATTCTGGGCGGCATGTCAGCCGCCCGTTGCACTCATATGACGCGCGACCGCCGGTCTGGACTTTCGTTCGATATGAAAGTCATGCGCGCGGGGTTTGCCAGCCAATGCGGCATCAATCAAGCCATCGACGTCGCCCCCGTCGCGCAAGGCTGCGCGCAGATCGATATGATCGTCCTGGCCGAGGCACATATAGATGCGCCCCTCGACGGTCAGGCGGATGCGATTGCACGTCGCGCAGAAATTGTCGCTGAGCGGCGTGATGAGGCCGAGCGTGACCGGGCTGTCCTCGACCGCGAAATAGCGCGCGGGACCGCCGGTGCGCTTGTCGATGGGGAAGATGTTCCGCGCGGCGCGGAGCGGGGCGATGAACTGGTGGAGCGGGATATAATGGTCGCTGCGATCCTCCGCGACCTCGCCGAGCGGCATCGTCTCGATCAGCGTCAGGTCGAAACTGTTCGCGGCGCAATAATCGAGCATTGGCAGCAACTGATCCTCGTTGAGCCCGGTGAGTGCGACCATGTTGATCTTGACCGCGAGTCCCGCTGCGCGCGCCGCTTCGATCCCGCGCAGCGCTATGGCAAGGTCGCCGACACGGGTGATGTTGCGGAAGGCCGCGGCATCGAGCGTGTCGAGGCTGACATTGATCCGCCGCACGCCGGCATCGGCGAGCATCGGCGCATGGTCGGCGAGGCGCATCGCGTTGGTAGTCAGCGTCAGCTCATCGAGCCCGTGCCCGATCAGCGCGCCGAGCCGCATCGCGAGCGTGTCGATCCCGCGCCGCACCAGCGGCTCGCCGCCGGTCAGGCGGATGCGCCGGATGCCGCGCGCGACGAAGCGCGCCGCCAGATCGCCCATTTCCTCGATGCTGAGCACCGCCGAGCGGGGCAGGAAGGTCATGTCCTCGGCCATGCAATAGCGGCAGCGGAGATCGCATCGATCGGTGACCGACAGACGCAGATAGTCGATCCGGCGGCCATGGCCGTCGGTGAGTGCGTCGGTCGGAGGCGAAAGCATGACCATCGGTGCGATTGTGATGCAAAAGGGAAGGGCTTGGCAAGAAAAGCCTGATAGAGGGACGCGATGAATCGTGTTTCCGAATCCCTGTCCGACTGTGTTCGGATGCTTGAAAATCTCCATATCCGGCATGAAAGCGACGCCGGCGTCATGCTGGTCCAGGTCGATCAGATGGCGCGCATCAACAACAGCGCCGGCACCGCGGCCGGCGACGCGGTGCTCGACGAGATCGGCCGGCGGCTCGAGAATTTCGCGGACGACGAATTCGGCCATGGGAGCTGCGTCGAGCGACTCGACGGGCCGCGTTTCCTGATCGTGCCCGCGGTGCCGCTTTCGCTCGGCGCGCTGCGTGCACAGGAACGCGCGTTGCATGTCGCGCTCGCCGAGCCGATGGTGGGAGACCCCAAGGGGCGACTCGCGATCCGTATCGCGGCGGCGCTGATCGTTCGTGACGAGCCCATTGTTGACCAGCTCCGCAATGCCGGCGACCAGCTCGCGCGTCCCGCCTCGGCGCGCGACGGGGCGATGGTGAGTTCGGCGCTGTCACGTGGCGAGGTCGTGATTCATTATCAGCCGCAATATGACGTCGGGAACGGCGCGATGACGGGGGTCGAAGCGCTGCTCCGCTGGCAGCATCCGGAGCTTGGCTTGCTCGGCGCGGGGCCGCTTGTCACCGCGGCGCGTGCGGCGCGGCTCGAACGCGAGCTGACCGAGCACGCCCACCGTGTCGCGCTGGCCGAGATCGCAGGCTGGCCGCGTGCGCTTGCGAAGCTGCGCGTGTCGCTCAATATCACCGCCGCCGACCTCGGCGATCCCGAATTCGCCGATCGCTTCGCGGCGATGGCGAAAAGGGCCGGGGTCGATCCCGACCGGCTGACGCTTGAACTCACCGAACAGGCGATGCTCAGCGAGCCGGCGAATGCGGCGGCGCAGCTGGCGCAGATTCGCGCGCTCGGTTCGGCGATCGCAATCGACGATTTCGGCACCGGCTATTCCAGCCTGTCGCTGCTCGCGCGGCTGCCGATCGATTATCTGAAGATCGACAGCGGCTTCACCCGCAGCCTCGACGGCAGCGACCGCGACCGCATCGTCGTGCGCGCGATCGTCGATCTGGCGCGCGCGCTGGGGCTGCTGGTGGTTGCCGAGGGGATCGAGAATGAAGCGCAGCTTGCGCGGCTGAAGGAGCTCGGGGTCGCGACCTGGCAGGGGTTTCTGAAATCGGGGCCGGTGCCGGGGGGTGAGCTGCTGGAGTTGATGGAATAAGCGTCGCCCCGGCGAAGGCGGGCGTTGCCAGCGACCTTGCGCTACGCCGATTGCGGCCCCCGCCTTCGCGGGGGCGACGTTAAGCGGCCTGCTTCGCCAGCTTCCCCAAGCCCTTCGACAATTGCAGCGCGCCGTTGAGCCGTGCGCCCGCGCTGCCCCAGTCGCCGCTGATCGACAGTCTGTTGTCGGGCCGAATCCGCGCGCGGCCCTTCAGCCGCTCGACATAGGCGATGAGGCCGGGGACGTTGGCGAACTGGTCGCCGTGGAAGCTGACGAGCGCGCCCTTGGTGCCGACGTCGAGCTTCGCGATGCCCGCGGCCTTGGCGTTCGCCTTGATCTCCATAAGCTGAATGAGGTTTGCGGTCTCGGGCGGCAGCGGGCCGAAGCGGTCGATCATTTCGGCCGCGAAGCCGTCGAGCGCCGCGCGATCCTCGGCCTCGTTGAGGCGGCGATAGAGCGCCATGCGCAGCGGCAGGTCGGGGACATACTTCTCGGGGATCAGGATCGGCTCATCGACGGTGATGACGGGCGACAGCGCCTCGCGCGGCGGCGCGGCGCCCATGCCCTCGGCCTTGGCGACGAGGATGGCCTCTTCGAGCATCGACTGGTAAAGTTCGAACCCGACCTCGCGGATATGCCCCGACTGTTCGTCGCCGACGAGATTGCCCGCGCCGCGAATGTCGAGGTCGTGGCTTGCCAGCTGAAACCCCGCGCCCAAAGTATCGAGGTCGCCGAGCAGCTTGAGACGCTTCTCCGCCGTGTCGGTGATCGCGCCGCCCTCGGGGGTCGTGAGATAGGCATAGGCGCGGGTCTTCGACCGCCCCACGCGGCCGCGGAGCTGATAGAGCTGGGCCAGGCCGAAGCGGTCGGCGCGGTGCACGACCAGCGTGTTGGCGCTCGGGATATCGAGACCGCTCTCAACGATGGTCGTCGATACGAGCACGTCATATTTGCGGTCGTAGAAGGCGCTCATCCGTTCTTCGACCTCGCCCGGCGCCATCTGGCCGTGCGCAACGACATATTTGATCTCGGGCACGCGGCTGCGCAGGAACTCTTCGATGTCAGGAAGGTCCTTGATGCGCGGGGTGACGAAGAAGCTCTGGCCGCCGCGGTCGTGCTCGCGGAGCAAGGCTTCGCGAATGACGACGGGGTCCCACGGCGCCACATAGGTGCGCACCGCGAGGCGGTCGACCGGCGGCGTCTGGATGACGCTGAGTTCGCGGAGGCCCGACATCGCCATTTGCAAGGTGCGCGGGATCGGGGTCGCGGTGAGGGTCAGGACGTGAACGTCGGCCTTGAGCTGCTTCAGCCGTTCCTTGTGGACGACGCCGAAGCGCTGCTCCTCGTCGACGATGACGAGGCCGAGATTCTGGAACTCGACCGATTTCGCGATCACCGCATGGGTGCCGACGACGATATCGATCTGGCCGCTGGCAAGACCGTCGCGCGTCTTCTGCGCTTCGCCTGCGGGCACGAGCCGCGACAGGCGGCCGATGTTGACCGGAAAGCCTTTGAAGCGCTCGACGAAATTGCTGTAATGCTGGCGCGCGAGCAGGGTCGTGGGGACGACCACCGCGACCTGCACCCCCGCCATCGCCGCAACGAAGGCGGCGCGCAGCGCGACCTCGGTCTTGCCGAAGCCGACGTCGCCGCAGACGAGGCGGTCCATCGGGCGGCCCGAGGCGAGGTCTTCGAGGACGTCGCCGATCGCGCGGTCCTGATCGTCGGTTTCCTGATAGGGGAAGCGGTCGGCGAAGGCAGGATAGGCGGCGTCCTGCGCGAGCACTTCGCCGGGACGTAGCGCGCGCTGCGCTGCGGTCGCGAGCAGTTCGCCCGCGATCTCGCGGATGCGCTCCTTCATCCGCGCCTTGCGGCGCTGCCAGGCTTCGCCGCCGAGCTTGTCGAGTGCGACGCCCTCGCTCTCGCCGCCGTAGCGCGAGAGGACGTCGAGATTTTCGACGGGGACGTAGAGCTTGTCGCCGCTCGCATATGTCAGCGCGACGCAGTCGTGCGGGCTGTTCCCGACCGGGATCGAGGTCAGTCCCTCGTAACGGCCGATGCCGTGGTCGAGGTGGACGACGAGATCGCCGACGCTGAGCGTTGCAAGTTCGGCAAGGAAGGCGTCGGCGCTCTTGCGGCGCTTGGCGCGCCGGACGAGGCGTTCGCCGAGAATATCCTGCTCGGTAAGCAGGCTGATCGCGTTGCTGGCGAAGCCATGATCGAGCGGCAGGACGACCATCGCAGTCGCGCCGCCGCTTTCCGCCGAAGCGGTACCGAGTGCGTCCTGCCAACTGTCGGCGGGCGCGAGCGAGGTCACGCCATGGTCGCGAAGCAGGCCTGACAAGCGCTCGCGCGCGCCGCCCGAATAGCTGGCGATGATCGTCTTGCGGCCCTTGCGGCGTTCGTCCGACAGATGATCGGCGACCTTGTCATACACGTTGAGGTCGGCGGTGCGTTCGGGGGTGAAATCGCGCGCGGCGAAAGTTTCGAGGTCGATCACCGGCGCGGCAGGGGGCACGTCGAAGGGTGTCACGATGTGAATTGGTCGCGCGCGTTCGAAGCCGGCCCATTCGTCGCTGATCAGGTAAAGCGCTTCGGGCGCGAGCGGGCGATAGCTGCCGGCCTGTTCACGCTCGGCGGCGACCCGGTTCGCATGATAGTCGGTGATCGCATCGAAACGCGTTTCGGCGGTCGCGTCGGTGCGATGGCCGCGCAGCACTGGCGTCGCGGGGTCAATATGGTCGAACAGCGTCGCCAGCCGCTCTTCGAACAGCGGCAGCCAATGGTCCATTCCCGCTTGTCGCCGGCCTTCGCTCACCGCCTGATAGAGCGGATCGCCGGTCGCTTGCGCGCCGAAGATTTCGCGATAGCTCGACCGGAAGCGCTTGATCGTCGCCTCGTCGAGCAAGGTTTCGGCGGCGGGGAGCAGTTGCAGCGCCTTGGCGGGGCCAAGGCTGCGCTGGTCGGCCGGGTCGAAGCGGCGGATGCTCTCGATCTCGTCCCCAAAGAAATCGACGCGCAGCCCGGTTTCCTCGCCCGCCGGGAACAGGTCGACGATACCGCCACGCACCGCGAACTCGCCCTGATCGGCGACGGTGTCCACACGGTTGAAACCGTTCGCGACCAGCAGCTCGGCGAGCGCGTCGCGGTCGATCCGCTGCCCCGGCGCGAGCGTCGTCGCAAGCTGGCGGATGCGAAAGGGCGTCAGCGTGCGCTGGGTGATCGCGGCGACGGTGGTGAGGATCAACTCGCCGCGCTTCGGCGGAGCCTGCAAGGCAGAGAGCGTCGCGAGCCGATCGGCGCTGACGCGCATCGACGGTCCCGCGCGATCATAGGGCAGGCAGTCCCACGCCGGGAAGCGATGGACGATCAGATCGGGCGCAAAGAAGGGTGCTGCGTCGGCGACCGCTTGCATCGCCGCATCGTCGGTCGCCACATAGAGCAGGCGCTTGTCGCTCGCGCGCCCCAGATCGGCGAGCAGCAGCGGCAGGAAGCCGTCCGCCGCCCGCGCGAGCGTCAGCGGCGCCGAGGCCGACGCGATGGCGGCAAAGATGTCGGCGGCGCTTCGGATCACGGCAGCGGGATATAGTCCAGCCGGCGCATCGCGGCGATCAGCGGCGGATTGTCTAGATGCGCGGGGGGATGGCCGGTGCCGAGCGCCCACGCCATGATGTCGACGTCATCCTCCTCGACGATGGCTTCGTACCAGGCGAGTTCGGCTTCGCCCCATTCGGGCGCATAGCGGTCGAAGAAGCCGCCGATCATATAATCGGCCTCGCGCGTGCCGCGGTGCCAGGCACGGAATTTGAGACGTTTGAGGCGGTCTTGCATGGCGGGCCTTCTTGAGCGGTCATGAACATCGTCCCGTTCCGTTCGTGTCGAGCGAAGTCGAGACATCCATCGGCCTTGCGCTGCACCGACGGGCATCTCGACTTCGCTCGATGCGAACGGAGATGAGGGGCTGGGCAAAACGAAGGGTTCGAGGCTAGACACGCCCTAGCCATGCGACCCGAAATCCTCAACCCGCTCTTTGCCGCGCTGACCGACCTCAAGGGCGTCGGGCCGCAGCTCGCCAAGCCGCTGACGCGGCTGGGGCTGGAGCGTGTGGTCGATGTGCTGTTCCATCTGCCGACGGGCCTCATCTCGCGCGTGCCTGTGGACCGGCTCGATCAGGCGCAGGCCGGACAGACGATCATCGTCGAATTGACCGCGCAGGATTATCGGCCGGGCCGATCTCCTCGCGCACCGTTCGGTGTCGAGGCGTTCGACGATGCCGGCGATCATGTCCGGCTCGTCTATTTCGGGCGGACTTCGGGGCTCGCGCGCAAGCTGTTCCCGCTCGGCGAGAAGCGCCGCGTGTCCGGCCGGCTCGACCTCTATGGCGACATGCGCCAGATCGTGCACCCCGATCATGTTGCAGAACCGGGCGACGAGGCGGGTATCGCCGAACATGAGCCGGTCTATCCGTTGACCGAAGGGCTGACCAACGCGCGCCTGTCGCAGCTCGGCGCGGTAGCGCTCGAACGGCGACCCGAGCTGGCCGAATGGATCGACGCGTCGTTGCTAGCCGGCCGCGGTTGGCCGGCCTGGCACGAGGCGATGACGCGCGCGCACGCGAGCCCGCGCGACGAGGCGGCGCGCGACCGGCTGGCCTATGACGAGATTTTCGCGAGCCAGGTCGCGCTAATGTTGATCCGCGAGGGGCTGCGCGCGCGCAAGGGGCGGGCGATCGTCGGCGACGGGCGACTGACCGATGCGCTGCAATTGCCGTTCGGACTGACCGGCGCGCAGGAACGTGTCGGGCGCGAAATCGCGGGCGACATGGCACAGGATCGGCCGATGCTGCGGATGCTGCAGGGCGATGTCGGGTCGGGTAAGACGCTGGTGGCGCTGCGCGCGATGCTGGCGGCGGTCGAAGCGGGAACGCAGGCGGCGCTGCTCGCGCCGACAGAAATTCTGGCGCGCCAGCATTATGCGACGTTGCAGCGGATGCTCGGCGGCTTGCCGGTCAACCTCGCGATCCTGACCGGACGCGACAAGGGCAAGGCGCGCGAATCGACGTTGATGGGGCTTGCCGACGGCAGCATCGACATCCTCGTCGGTACGCACGCGATCTTCCAGCAGGCGGTGACCTATAAGGACCTCTCGCTCGTCGTCGTCGACGAGCAGCATCGTTTCGGCGTCGCGCAGCGGCTGATGCTGACCGCAAAGGGCAACCGTCCGCCGCACCTGCTGGTCATGACCGCGACCCCGATCCCGCGCACGCTCCAGCTTGCCAATCATGGCGAGATGGACGTCTCGCGGCTCGACGAGATGCCGCCGGGGCGCACCCCGGTCGATACGCGTGTCGTCTCGGTCGAGCGGCTCGACGAGGTGGTGGCCTCGCTCGACCGCCATCTCGCGACCGGCGCGCAGGCATACTGGGTGTGTCCGCTCGTCGCCGAAAGCGAAGGAAGCGACCTCGCGGCAGCCGAAGAGCGCGCGGCGCTGCTCCGCGCCCGGCTTGGTGAAGCGCGCGTCGGGCTCGTCCATGGGCGGATGAAAGGGCCTGAGAAGGATGACGTCATGGCACGCTTTCAGGCGGGCGAAATCGGTGTCCTCGTCGCGACAACGGTGATCGAGGTCGGGGTCGATGTGCCCGCCGCCAGCCTGATGATCGTCGAACATGCCGAGAATTTCGGCCTCGCCCAGCTCCACCAGCTCCGCGGCCGCGTCGGGCGCGGCGCAGCGAAATCGGTCTGCCTGCTGCTGCGCTCGCCGAATCTGTCGGAGACCGCGCGCGAGCGGCTGACGCTGATGCGCGAGACGAACGATGGCTTCCTGATCGCCGAAAAGGATCTCGAACTGCGCGGCGGCGGCGAGCTGCTAGGGCTCAAGCAGTCGGGCGACGCCGATTACCGCGTCGCCACGCCCGAGCAACTCGTGCGGCTACTCCCCGTGGCGCATGACGATGCGCGTCTGTTCGTCGAGCGCGACGGCGGCATGGAAGGCACGCGCGGCGAGGCGGTGCGCCTCTGCCTCTACCTCTTCGAACGCGATGCGGCGGTGCCGCTGCTCAGGAGCGGTTAGTTTACGTCGCCTCTTGCACCCATGGCGCGGATCATCGGCAGATAGTCCTCGGCGGCGATCGATTTCTCGAACTGGACGCCGGTCTTGCCGCCGAGCGACCAGACCACCTTCGCCGCGGTGCGGCCGATGATCGGCATGCGGAAGACGACGAGGTCGCCGATCTCCAGCCCGCGCTCGTATCGCATCAGCATACCGTCGGCGCTGATGTTGACGCAGGTGCACATTTCCTGCCGCCCGTCGGGCAGTACGAAAGGCAAGCGGCAATAGACGTCGCTGCGCGGCGCTATCCGCTGGTCGAGGCCGACATAATGGGCCTTGCTGGTATCGATCTTGCGCATACGTCCCGGACCTTTGTGGTGTGGCCGGGACGTTCTACGCGATTGCTGAAGAATCGGTAAATGACATTTTCCGGTTCAGCGGATCACCAGGCCGTGCTTCTTCGACCCCAGGCTGACCGGAATGTCGGCGTCAGCGGGCTGGATTCGATGCTGGGGATCGCGGACCACGATCCCCTTGATCTTGACCGCACCCTCGTCGAGCTTGCGCCGCGCTTCCTTGTTCGACGCAGCGAAGCCGAGCTCGCGCAGCGCATCGACGATGGTGATGCCGTCGGCACCGGCGGCCACCTGCGGCAGATCGCCACCAACCTGGCCCTTTTCAAAGGTTTGGGTCGCGGTTTCGGACGACGCCTTTGCCGCTTCGGCGCCGCGGCAGAGCGCGGTTGCCTCGTTGGCGAGGATTTTCTTCGCCTCGTTGATTTCGGCGCCTTCGAGCGCCTCGAGCCGCGCGATCTCGTCGAGCGGCAGATCGGTGAACAGCTTCAGGAAGCGGCCGACGTCGCGGTCGTCGCAATTGCGCCAATATTGCCAATAATCGAAATGAGGCAGCTGTCCCGAATTGAGCCACACGGCACCCGCCGCGGTCTTGCCCATTTTGGCACCGGCCGCGGTCGTAAGCAGCGGAGTCGTGAGGCCATAGAGATCGGCGCTGTCCATGCGGCGGCCAAGCTCCATGCCGTTGACGATATTGCCCCACTGGTCCGACCCGCCCATCTGGAGCCGCACGCCGCGTTCCTTCGACAGGTAGCGGAAGTCGTATCCCTGCAGGATCATGTAGTTGAATTCGAGGAAGGTCATCGGCTGCTCGCGCTCGAGCCGCAACCTGACCGAATCGAAGGTCATCATGCGGTTGATCGTGAAGTGCGTGCCGACTTCCTGGAGCAGTTCGATATAGCCGAGCTTGCCGAGCCAGTCCTGATTGTCGACCATCACCGCGTCGGTCGGCCCGTCGCCGAAGGTCAGAAATTGCTGGAAGATACTGAAGATCGACGCGATGTTCGCGGCGATCGTCTCGTCCGACAGCATCTTGCGGCTTTCGTCGCGTCCCGTCGGGTCGCCGATCCGCGTCGTGCCGCCGCCCATCAGCACGACGGGCTTGTGCCCCGTCTGCTGCAGGCGGCGCAGCATCATGATCTGGACGAGGCTGCCGACGTGCAGGCTGGGCGCGGTCGCGTCGAAGCCGATATATCCCGGGACCACCTGTTTCGCGGCGAGCGCGTCGAGCCCTTCCGCGTCGGTCATCTGATGGATATAGCCTCGCTCGTCGAGCAGGCGCAGCAGGTCGGATTTATGGTTCGTCATAGCGGGCGGGCGCTTAGCACGCGTCCTATCCGATGGAAACAACCCAAACCCGTTCGCCCTGAGCTTGTCGAAGGGCCGTTCTTCCTTTTACACCCTGCATATGAGTTTTTGGGCCTATATGCTGCATTGCCGGGGAGGGGCCTTCTACACTGGTCACACGGATGATTTGCCGCGACGGATTGCCCAACATGAGTCTGGAGCGATTGCTGGCTTCACAGCCGACAAGCTGCCGGTAGTTCTTGTTTGGAGTCAGGATTTCCCAACGAGGATCGAGGCATTGGAAGCTGAGCGCCGTCTTAAAGGTTGGAGTAGGGCGAAGAAGATGGCGTTGATCCGTGGCGATTGGGACAGGATTTCGAGCTTGGCAAAAGGAAAGAGCGGTCCTTCGACAAGCTCAGGACGAACGGGAGAGGATTGAATGCCGGTGCACTCGATCGAGCGGTCCCTACTCATCTGCCACCCCGATACGCCGGCAAAGGCGGTGCGGTCGATCGCGGTCGAGGTCGAGCTGTCTTTCGACGACGGCTTTGCCCTCCGCTTCATCGTCGATGGCGAGATCGGCGCGCTGGTGCTGCCGCAGGGCGAGGGCGAGCTGGTGATCGCCGACAGCAGCACCGACGGGCTTTGGCAGAGTAGTTGTTTCGAGGCGTTCCTGACCGAAGAAGGCCAGCCCGACTATACCGAGTTCAACTATGCGCCCGACGGTCGCTGGGCCTGTTACCAGTTCGACGATTATCGTTCGCTGCTTCGCGCCGATCAGCTTGCGCCATGGCGAATGGAGGTCGAGCGGAGCCCCCGCCGTTTCGCGATGCGCATCGAGCCCGGTATCTTTCCGGACACCGGATCGAAGCTGGCGCTGTCGGCGGTGATCGAGGAAATCGACGGCACCAAAAGCTATTGGGCGCTCTGCCATCCGCCCGGAAAGCCCGACTTCCATCATCCCGATTGCTTTCAATTGACGCTTGGGGCACCCGACGCGGCATGACTGTGCAATTCGGTATAGACCGCCTGCTCGCCGATCCGGCGCTCCGCAAACCTCTCGAAGGCAAGCGTGTCGCGCTGCTCGCCCATCCGGCCTCGGTCACGGCGGATTTGACGCACAGCCTCGATGCGCTGGTCGCGGCGGGGATCGACGTCAGCGCGGTGTTCGGGCCGCAGCATGGGGTGCGCGGGGACCTTCAGGACAATATGATGGAGTCGCCTGACTTCACCGATCCGACCTATGGCATGCCGGTGTTCAGCCTGTACGGCGAGGTGCGGCGGCCGAGCGGCCAGTCGATGCACACGTTCGACGTGATGCTGGTCGACCTGCAGGACCTGGGCTGCCGCATCTATACCTATGTGACGACGTTGCTCTACATCCTCGAAGCCGCCGCCGAACATGGCAAGGCGGTGTGGGTACTCGACCGTCCGAATCCGGCAGGGCGCCCCGTCGAGGGGACGCGATTGCTCGCGGGCTGGGAAAGCTTCGTCGGGGCGGGGCCGATGGTCATGCGCCACGGGCTGACGATGGGCGAGATGGGGCACTGGTTCATCTGCCACTTCGGGCTCGACGTCGATTATCGCGTCATCGGGATGGAAGGCTGGGACCCGAAAGGCGCCGGCTTCGGCTGGCCGACGGATCGCGTGTGGATCAATCCCAGCCCCAACGCGGCAAACGTCAATATGGCACGCGCCTATGCCGGTACGGTGATGGTCGAAGGCGCGACGCTCAGCGAGGGCAGGGGCACGACGCGTCCGCTCGAACTGTTCGGCGCGCCCGATATCGACGCCAAGGCGGTGATCGCCGAAATGCAGCGGCTGGCGCCGCAATGGCTGACCGGATGCAAGCTGCGCGATATCTGGTTCCAGCCAACCTTTCACAAACATGTCGGCCAGCTCAACAACGGCATCCATATTCATGCCGAGGGTGCCTGGTACGACCATGCGGCCTTCCGCCCGTGGCGCGTGCAGGCACTGGGATTCAAGGCGATCCGCTCGCTCTATCCAGACTATCCGATCTGGCGCGGCAAGGATTTCAAGTACGAGTATACCGACGATGTGCTCGCGATCGACGTGATCAACGGCGGGCCGGGCCTGCGCGAATGGGTCGACGATGCCGGCGCGGTCGCGGGCGATCTCGATGCGCTGGCGTTGCCGGATGAAGCGGGGTGGCGCGACGAGATCGCGGAGTCGCTGATCTATCGATAAGGGGAACGGACGGTGCCGAGGGGGAGACGGTGTCTTGCGGCGGCCGCTGGCGCGGTCCTCACGCTTCCGATTGCGGGTTACGCGGCTAAGGAGCCCGCTTCCTATGTGGAGCGTGATGCCATCACGCTGCCTGTTTCGGGCGGGACCGATTACGAAAGTCGACAGCAATCCAATCGCCATATCGCCGACTTGCTTCGGAAAAGAGCGACGGAAGAAGCGCGCGACCTCGAATATCAGCCGCAGGTTGGTTCTTATGCCATATATCCTGCCGACTCTTCGCGTCCGTGGATCGTTATCGGTGCGGTGACTCCCCGCAAGGGCGTGTTCTACGCGAGGCCTTACGGCAACTATGCAACGCTCGACGATTATAATCATGGCCGGATCGAACAGCGCAACGGCAAGATCGATGTGTGCCGGATGGAAATACAATGGGACCAGCTTCCGGACGGGCCGATCGCGCCGGGGATGATCTGGGTGGGCATGTCCATGTCAGGCGTCGATTGTCAGCCGCCGCCGACCGAGCAGTTGGCCATGCTGGATGAATGGCAGACCCGCAAAGCGAAACCGGACTATATCGTTGAGGGCAGAGCCTCGGGTGGTGAGATTAACGTCGCACTACTCCAAGAAATTCGGCCGAAAGGTTGGGTCTATCGTCCTTTCGATGCGGTCGCGGCTTCGACCAAAATCCTGGAAGCTGGCGATAGTGTAAAGTGGGCGATACCTTTGATCGACGATAGCCGAACCGCATCGATCGTCGCGACGCGGCGTGGACGATTGTTGGTCTATTTTGCTGACCGGTCGCATGTGAGCGCGAGCGACGACGAAAAGCTGATGTGTGTTGTCGATGGGCTGTCATGGGCGGAGATCGCGGCAGAGCCCCGCAACTCCGCGATGCAGACCGCCGGGCGCCTTTGCAGCGATCTTTTTAGTCAATATCAGAAACGTTACTCCGAAGAGCTGGAGCGTAAATTTAAGGATGCGCCACCGTCTTCCATCCAATCGATTCCAATGACGCCTCGAAACTGATGGAGGTATAGCGATGATGCAACGACGGCATTTCCTAGGCACGGCGGCGCTCGGCGGGATAGCAGCGAGTCTGCCGTCATCGGTTCTTGCTGCCGATATCGCCGGTCTGCCGAATCTTGCCACAGAGGCGGTCCCCATCGGCAAGGCCGAGCGCATGGCGCGGATCGCGAAGGCAAAGGAGCTGATGCGCGCGAACGATATCGGCGCACTGCTGATCGAGCCGGGATCGAGCCTTATCTATTTCACCGGGGTCGAATGGTGGCGGAGCGAGCGGTTGACCGCCGCGGTGCTGACGCGCGAAGGCGAAGTTGCGATCGTCACGCCCTTTTTCGAAGAGCCATCAGTGCGCGAGAGCCTGGGTGTCGAGGCCGAGGTGCTGACGTGGAACGAGGACGAGAACCCCCTCGCTGCAGTCGCGGCGTGGCTCGGCAAGCGCGGGCTGGCGAAAGGGCGTATCGGGGTCGAGGAGACGGTGCGCTATTTCGCCGTGGATGGCCTGCAAAAGGCGATGCCCGGGGCGGCGGTGGTGAATGGCGCGCCCGTCGTGCGGGGGTGCCGGATGCACAAGTCTGCCGCCGAGATCGCGCTGATGCAGATCGCCAACGATATCACCGTGGCCGCCTATCGCCACACCGCGCCGCGGATCGTGGCGGGGATGACGCCCGCCGACATCGGCGCGATCATGAAGGCCGCGACCACCGCGCTGGGCGGTAACAGCGAGTTCGAACTGATCCTGCTTGGCGAGGCGAGCGCCTATCCGCACGGCAGCGGCAAGCCGCAGGCGGTGAAGGCCGGCGAGGTCGTGCTGATGGACTGCGGCGCGACCGTCCATGGCTATCAATCCGACATCTCGCGCACCTTTGTCTACGGCAAGGCAAGTCCGCGCCAGCGGCAGGTGTGGGACGAGATGCGCAAGGGGCAGGATGTCGCCTTCGCCGCCGCGAAGCTGGAGACGCCGGCGGGGCAGGTCGACGATGCGGTACGCGCCTTTTACCAGAGCCTTGGCTGGGGACCGGGATACCGGCTGCCCGGCACCTCGCACCGCACAGGGCATGGCATCGGTCTCGACGGGCATGAGCCCGTCAACCTGGTGCGCGGCGAGATGACGAAGCTGGCGCCGGGCATGTGTTTCTCGAACGAGCCCGGCATTTATATCCCCGGCGAATTCGGAATTCGGATCGAGGATTGCTTTTACATGACTGACAGCGGGCCAAAATGGTTCAGCGAGCCGCCATCGTCGATCGATCAGCCGTTCGCTTAACCCGTCGCCCCCGTGAAGACGGGGGCCGTTTCAGGCCTGATCCAGCACCGATGGGTAAACCGCTGGCGGCCCCCGCCTTCGCGGAGGCGACGGCTATCCAGCATTGTCGGGCGTCTTCGGCCGCTGGACGATGCTCACCAGCACGAAACTGATGATCATCAGCAGATACCAGCTTCCGAGTTTCTCAACTCCCACCATGTGCCAGCCGTCCTTCTGGCTGGGATAGGTCCAGGCGCGGGCGAAGGTGCCGATATTCTCGGCGAACCAGATGAACAGCGCGACGAGGCCCCAGCCGACGAGCAAAGGCATTCGGCGGTGGACGTGCAGCGGGCGGAACCACACCTGGCAGCGCCAGAAGAGGAAGGCGGTCGCTGCGAACAGCAGCCAGCGGATGTCGGGCAGCCAATGGTGCGCGAAGAAATTGACATAGATGGCGGCGGCGAGGGCGTAGCTCGTCCACAGCGGCGGATAGGCGGTGTAGCGGAAGTCGAAGATGCGCCAGACGCGCGCGATATAGCTGCCGACCGCGGCATACATGAAGCCCGAGAAGAGCGGCACCGCGCCGATGTGGAGCAGGCTTCCCTCGGGATATTGCCACGACCCCGCGGCGGTCTTGAACAATTCCATCACCGTGCCGACGATGTGGAAGATCAGGATGACGATCGCCTCCTTCGGCGTTTCGAGCCGGAAGGCGAGCATGGAGAGCTGGATCAGCACCGCGCCGATGGTGATCGCATCATAGCGGTGGATCGGCGCGCTGTCGGGCCAGAAGAGATGCGTACCGAGCAGCAGCGTCAGCATCAGCGCGCCGAACAGGCACGCCCAGCCCTGCTTGAAGCCGAAGACGAGGAATTCGAGGAACCAGCCGCGCGGCCCCGGTTCGACCGCCATCGCCTCGAGGCGGCTCCGGACGGCGTGGAAGCGGCTGTGTGCCGCTGGACGCTCAGACATGCACGGAGACGTAGGCGATCAGCGTCGCGGCAGGCAGCAGCAGCGCCTGCGCGAGGACCGTACCGGCAAGGCGGCTCAGCGAGATGAAGGTGATCGCGCGGCGGAAATCGGCCTCGTTGACCTTCCCCTCGACCGCATCGTCGGTCATCACCGACAGTTGCGGATCGATGAAGGCGAACAGCAGGATCGTCGCGAAACCGTTGATCAGCGCCGAGAGCTGCGATGCCGTGACCCGGAACTCGGGCGCGAGATAGCCCGCATAGAGCGAGGCGACGACGCCGACCGCGAGCAGCGATTGCGCGAGGCAGTTGGCAACCAGGACGCCCCAGCCGATCCCTTTCGGCATCCGCCAGCCCTTGAGATGGCCGAGGCTCGGGACGCGGAGCGACTGGCGGACGGTGCGGAGGCCGCTCGGGCTGACCGCCTTCATCGCGAGCTTCGTTGTCGAACGGTTGTTCTGGTACCAGCCGATCGCGGCGGCGAACATGCGCTGGCCGGTGGGGACGAGCAGGATGCCGATCAGAGTCGCGACGCTGGCGGCGGCGAGCACGAACTGCATGTCGATGAACAGCGAGGCGCCGCTGCCGTCGTGGATGCGGGTCTCGATCCGCTTGGCGAGGAAGGGCCCAAGGAAGCTGTTCGATGTGCGCGAGAAGAGCACGAGGATGTTGAACAGCGCGAAGGACATGGCGATGCGCCGCGTCCGCACCCCGGCGATGCGCGCGGCATAGGCCAGCGCGCCGATCAGGTTGATGAAGCCGGTGAGGAGAAGGATGGTGACGAGGGGGAGGTCGATCATGGGGGGCCTAATATCTCGTCATTGCGACCCCGGCGAAAGCCGGGGGAAGCAATCCAGGGCGGTTTACGCAGGCTCTGGATTGCCACGGGCCTTCGGCCCTCGCAATGACGATTAAAGAAAACTGTGGATCAATGCTTTCGCGTCAGCTCGCGCATCGCGTCGTCGAGCCCGGCGAGGGTCAGCGGGTACATGCGGTCGTTCATCAGCTGCTTGATCAGCTTCACCGACTGGGCATAGTTCCAATGCGCCTCGGGCACCGGGTTGAGCCACACCGCGGCGGGATAGACATGGGTGATCCGCTGCATCCAGACCGCGCCCGACTCCTCGTTGAAATGCTCGACGCTGCCGCCCGGATGGGTGATTTCATAGGCCGACATTGACGCGTCGCCGACAAAGATCACTTTGTAATCATGGCCATATTTGTGGAGTATGTCCCACATCTGGTGGCGTTCCGACCAGCGGCGCTTGTTGTCTTTCCATACCCCTTCGTAAGGGCAGTTGTGGAAGTAGAAGAATTCGAGATTCTTGAACTCGCTCGTCGCGGCGCTGAACAGTTCCTCGCAGAGCTTGACGAACGGGTCCATCGAGCCGCCGACGTCGAGGAAGAGCAGCAGCTTCACCGCGTTGCGCCGTTCGGGGCGCATCTTGATGTCGAGCCAGCCCTGCCGCGCGGTGCCGTCGATCGTGCCGGGAATGTCGAGTTCGTCCGCCGCGCCCTCGCGCGCGAATTTGCGCAGGCGGCGGAGCGCGATCTTGATGTTGCGGGTGCCGAGTTCCTTGGTGTTGTCGAGATTGGCGAACTCGCGCTTTTCCCAGACTTTCAGCGCGCGCTTGTGCTTGCTCTCGCCGCCGATCCGCACGCCCTCGGGGTTGTAGCCCGAATTGCCATAGGGCGATGTGCCGCCCGTGCCGATCCACTTGTTGCCGCCCTGATGGCGCTTCTGCTGTTCCTCGAGCCGCTTCTTCAGCGTTTCCATGATTTCGTCCCAGTCGCCGAGCGACTTGATCGCCTCCATCTCCTCGGGCGTCAGATATTTCTCGGCGACCGCCTTCAGCCATTCCTCGGGCACGTCGACGGGGTTCTGGCCGTAATCGGTGAGCAGGCCCTTGAAGACCTTGTTGAACACCTGGTCGAAGCGGTCGAGCTGCCCCTCGTCCTTCACATAGATCGAGCGGCTGAGATAATAG
>NZ_JAYSAH010000015.1:0-11575 GCF_041916015.1 Sphingopyxis sp.
GCAGCCCAAAACCTCCGGAAAATGGCAAAGATCTTCCCGATCCAGAACCTCGCCACCGCCTGATCAAGGTGGAGAGGCCGTTCGCCTCCCGTCGGCTTCCACCCTCAGCACAGCGTCCGGGTGACTTCTTCAACAGAATACGGTCAAAATGAAGACGCTGGCGGCGTCGATCTTCGCAACCGCCGACGAGGTCGTGATCGACAGCCTGATCTCCTGCTTTGCAAATCCCGACCCCACCATCCGCGACAAGGCAGCCTTTACGCTATGGTCCGACGGGTTGCGCGGCAATCACCTCTCGCCCGCGCTCCTCCGCCATGCGGCCGCGCGGCTGTCCGCAGTGCTGGCCGCCCCCGACGACGAGGCGGGATTTTACAAGCCTTTTGCGGCACTAGCCTTATCCGAAGTCGCGCGCACCGACCGCGTGACCAGCTGGATGTCCGATACCGAGCGGCACAAGCTTGCCGAGACGGGCGCCGCCTATCTGCGCGACGTGACCGACTATCGCGGCTTCACGCCGGACGAGGGATGGCGGCACGGCGTCGCGCACGGATCGGACCTTGCGCTCCAGCTCGCGCTCAATCCGCGCCTCGCGCGCGCCGATGCGGAGCGGCTGCTCGCCGCAATTGCGGCGCAGGTTGCGCCTGACGCATCTGACGCATCGCCTTTTTACCATTATGGCGAGCCGGCGCGACTTGCCCGGCCGGTGCTGTCTCTGGCGACGCGCGCCGATATCGACGATGCCGCCTGGGCGGCGTGGTTCGGAGCGCTCCATCCCGACCATGGGGCACGGTGGCGGGACGCCTATGCGAGCGACGCGGGCCTTGCGGCCATCCACAACACGACCGCCTTCGCGAACGCAATCCATGTCGCCGCCACCGAGGCGCCGGACCCGCAAATCAAGCGCCTCGCGCCACTCGCGGCCGACTTGCTGAAGGCGCTGCCATAGCCGAACCGATGGCCTGCGAGGCGTCAGGACAGAGAAACGGCGGGTTCCGAAAGCCAAAGCTATACTCCCGTTCGTGTCGAGCGAATTCGGGACCCGCCTGGGAAGCGCCAGCCTTCGCGTGTCTCGACTTCGCTCGACACGAACGGAAATAGGGGACGGTCTGGAATCCAGCTCAGAGCCGCCCTCGCCTCAGAGCATCCGGTTCATTCCTGCGAGCAACCCCCGCCAGTGCTCGCTGAGCCGCCGCTGGAACAGCATCAGCTCGAACCCGTGCCGCGCCGCATGATCCTGCGGGATCGCGTCCCAGCCGCGATGCTCGACCGTCACGCGGGTTTCCACGCCCACCGCCTCGAAACGCACCTCGACTTCGGTCGCCTGATCGGGCGCGAAGCTCGGCAGACGCCAGCCGAAGGTCAGCCGCTCGCCGGGCAGCCAGATGCGGACCGGGCCGATCTCCCACTCCGTGCCATCGTCGAAGCGCGTCACCAGCCGGCCGCCCGGTCCCGCCGGGTCGAAGCGCAGCACGCCGTCGCCCTTTGGCGTCAGCGGGAAGAGCGGATGGCTTCTCCACCAGCGCCCGATGCCGGCGGTAAAGGCCGCGAAGGCCGCCGCGGGCGTCGCCGCGACGCGCAGCGCGACGATTACCGCGGCGCTCATTCGCCGCCCTCGACATGGGATTTGAACGCCGCGAGCTGGTGCGACCACAGCGCCTCGGTCTCGGCGAGCCAGCGCTTGAGGTCGTCGGTCGCGCCCTGTTTCAGGCTGTAAATGCGGACGCGGGCATCGAAATAAGGATGGCCGTCCTCGACCAGCCCGCCCTCCTTGAGCGCGCGCAGGTGCCGGCTCATCGCCGGGGCGGAGAGGCCCAGCGCGGCCGCAAGCTCTCCGGCGCTATGCGGCCGCTCGCGCAGCAGATCGACCGCGCGCCGCCGCGCCGGGTCGGCGAGGGCCCCGAGGATGCGATCGACCGCGCCGCTCAATCGTCGAGCCGCGTCTTGGTGGTGAAGCCGCCCTCGGCGTCCCACTGCTCGGCGGTCTTTTCCTCGACGGTGACGCCGAAGGTCCAGATATGCCCTTCGGGGTCCTTGGCGCGGTAGGTGCGGTCGCCGTAGAATTGCGTTTCGGGCGGCGCGATGATGTCGGCGCCCGCCGCGCGCGCCTTTTCGCAATGCGCGTCGATATCCTCGCCCCGGCCGAGCTGGACATGCACGGTCTGCGTATTCTTGCCGCCGAGGTTCGCGGGGCTGCGATGATCGTCGGACCATTCGTTGCCGATCATGATCGTCGAGGTGCCATATTCCATCTCGCTGTGCGCGAGGTTGCCCTGCTCGTCGAGCAGGACGAAGACCGGCTCGAACCCGAACGCCTCCTCCAGCCAGCGGAACGCCGCCTTGCTGTCCTTGTAGCAGACGGCGCTCGAAAGCCCCTTTGCGCGATGTTCGGCCATGTCTCGTCTCCCGAGTCGATAGATTGATTTCACCTACATAGAATATTTTCATATAAATGAAAATACATGCAATCGCGGGTGAAGTTGATAAGAAAAGCGGATGACCGATCTCGCCCGCTGCGTCGCCGAAGCCTATGAAGTCGCGCTGCCGCACCGCGGCCAGGGTAAGGTCGCCGACTATATCCCGGCGCTGGCGAAGGTCGACCCGGACCGCTTCGGCTTCGCGCTCGCGCTTCCCGACGGCACGGTCCACACCGCAGGCGATGCCGACATACCCTTTTCGATCCAGTCGGTGTCGAAGGTCTTCACGCTGGCGCTCGCGCTGAAGCGCGTCGGCAGCGCGCTCTGGGACAGCGTCGGGCGCGAGCCGTCGGGCAGCGCCTTCAACTCGATCGTCCAGCTCGAAAGCGAAGGCGGCAAGCCGCGCAATCCGCTGATCAACGCAGGCGCGATCGCGACGACCGACCGGCTGATCGATGGGCGCGACGGCGTGGCGGCGATCGCCGAGATCGTGGACTTTCTGCGCGCCCGTGCCGGCGACGATCGCGTTACGATCGACGAGGAGGTCGCCTCGTCCGAATCGCAGACCGGCGCGCGCAACCGCAGCCTCGGCTATTTCATGCAGGCGTTCGACAATCTGCATCACCCGGTGGAAACGGCGCTCGGCGTCTATTTCCGCCAGTGCGCGATCGCGATGAGCTGCCGCCAGCTCGCGAAGGCCGGGCTGTTCCTTGCGATGGAAGGCCGCGATCCGCTCACCGGCGCGCAGCTGATCGAACCGCACCGGGCGCGGCGGATCAACGCGATCATGATGCTCTGCGGCCATTACGACAATTCGGGCGAATTCGCCTTTCGCGTCGGCCTGCCCGGAAAGAGCGGGGTCGGCGGCGGCATCCTCTGCATCGCGCCGGGACTGGGGTCGATCGCGGTCTGGTCACCGGGTCTCAATGAAGCGGGAACCTCGCTCGTCGGCGCGATCGCACTCGAGCATTTCGCTTATGCGGCGGGCTGGTCGGTGTTCGACTCCAGCGTCGGCTGAGCTTCAGTCGTCGTTGAGAAGTGCCAGCTTCACCCGGGCGGTGCCGCTGCGGTGCATGCCGATCTGGCGCGCGGCGGCGTGGCTGATGTCGATCACCCGGCCGCGTGAGAAGGGGCCGCGGTCGTTGATGCGGACGACGACGCTGTCGCCGTTCGCGACATTGGTAACGCGAACCTTGCTGCCGAAGGGGAGCGAGCGGTGCGCGCCGGTCAGCTGGTCGGGGTCGAAGCGTTCGCCGCTCGCGGTGCGGTTGCCGGCGAGTTCGTCGCCGTAATAGCTGGCCATGCCGCCGTCGATTTCGGTAACATCCGGGGCCTCGACGGCCGCTTCGTCAGAGGCTTGCATGTCCTGAGCTGCGGCCGAGACCGTCAGCAGCATCGGTATCAAGATGGCAGAAAGCGCCCGCATGACATCCTCCCCTTTTCGGTGGAGGGCCAAAAGCAGCGGCGGCTTGTCGTGACAAGCCGCCGCGCGTTGGATCGAACCTAATTTACGTCAGGACGGTATCAAACGTCGAGATTGGCGACGCTCAGCGCATTGGTCTGGATGAAGTCGCGCCGCGGCTCGACCTCGTCGCCCATCAGCTGTTCGAAGATGCCGTCGGCGACGTCGGCCTGCTCGGCCTTCACGCGCAGAAGCGAGCGGTTCGACGGGTCGAGCGTGGTTTCCCACAATTGCTCGGCGTTCATTTCGCCGAGGCCCTTGTAGCGGCTGATCGACAGCCCCTTGCGGCTGTGCGCGAAGATCGCATCGAGCAGCTCGGACGGGCGCGTCACCGGATTCGACTTGGCACCGGCGGCAGCCGGAACTTCCCCTTCTTCGCCTTCGGCGGTCTCGGCCTCGACCGCCGCTGCGCCGCTCGCCTTCACGAGGCGGCCGGGGCGGCCGTAGGTTTCGGCCTGTTCGCTCGCGAGCTTGTGGAGGCGGCGCGCTTCCTGGCTCTGCAGGAAGGCGGCGTCGACCGCATGATGGTCGCTGACCCCGCGCCAGCGGCGTTCGAGCGTGTAGCCGCCGCCCTCGACCGCCTCGACGGTCCAGGCGGCTTCGGCGCCGCCCGTCAGTGCGCGCTCGGCGGCGTTGAGCCACGCGGCGGTGTTCGCGGCGGCGCTGTGACGGCCCGCGGTGTCGAGATCGGGATCGAGCGCGCCGGCAAAGGCGAGCGCCTCGACGAGCCCGTGATCGAGGCTGCGCGGGACGTAGCGCATCAGTGCGCGCAGCCGGCGGCCATGCTCGATCAGTTCGCGCAGATCATTGCCCGAGCGCGCGCCGCCGGGGGTTTCGAGCAGCAGCGCGTCGATGCCGCCCTCGACGAGGTAATTTTCGAGCGCGGTGTCGTCCTTCAGATAGACCTCGCTCCGCCCCTTCGCGACCTTGTAGAGCGGCGGCTGGGCGATATAGAGATGGCCGTTCTCGATGATCTCGGGCATCTGGCGGTAGAAGAAGGTGAGCAAGAGCGTGCGGATATGCGCGCCGTCGACGTCGGCGTCGGTCATGATCACGATCTTGTGATAGCGCAGCTTTTCGAGGTTGAACTCGTCGCGGATGCCCGTGCCGAGCGCCTGGATCAAAGTCCCGACTTCCTTCGACGAGATGATGCGGTCGAAGCGCGCGCGCTCGACGTTCAAAATCTTGCCCTTGAGCGGCAGGATCGCCTGCACATGCCGGTCGCGGCCCTGCTTGGCGCTGCCGCCTGCCGAGTCACCCTCGACGAGGAAGAGTTCGCACTTGCTGGGGTCGCGTTCCTGGCAGTCGGCGAGCTTGCCGGGGAGCGAGGCGATGTCCATCGCGCCCTTGCGCCGCGTCAGTTCGCGCGCCTTGCGCGCCGCCTCGCGTGCGGCGGCGGCGTCGATGATCTTCTGAACGACCGCCTTGGCATGGGCGGGGTTCTCTTCGAGCCATTCGGTCATCCGGTCGGCCATCAGGCTTTCGAGCGGCTGGCGGACTTCGGATGAGACCAGCTTGTCCTTGGTCTGCGACGAGAATTTGGGGTCGGGGAGCTTGACCGAGACGATCGCGGTCAGCCCTTCGCGCATGTCCTCGCCGGTCAGCGAAACCTTTTCCTTCTTCAGGATGCCCGACTTCTCGCCATAGCTGTTGAGCGTGCGCGTCAGCGCGGCGCGGAACGCAGCAAGGTGCGTGCCGCCGTCGCGCTGCGGGATGTTGTTCGTGAAGCAGAGGACGTTTTCGTAATAGCTGTCGTTCCATTCGAGCGCGACGTCGATGCCGATGCCGTCGCGCTCGGCGCTGATCGCGATCGGATCGGGGAGCAGCGCATTCTTGTTGCGGTCGAGCCATTTGACGAAAGCCGCGATGCCGCCTTCGTAGAAGAGGTCGTGCGCCTCATGCTCGGCATGGCGCGCATCGACGATCTTGATCCGGACGCCCGAGTTCAGGAAGGCGAGCTCGCGATAGCGATGCTCGAGCTTCTCGAAGTCGAATTCGGTGACGTTCTTGAACGTGTCGGTCGAGGCGAGGAAGGTCACGCGCGTGCCTTTCTTGCCCGCCGGCGCCGGGCCGCGGACGACGAGCGGCGCAACCGAATCGCCATGCTCGAAGCGCATCCAATGCTCCTCGCCGTCGCGCCAGATGGTGAGTTCGAGCCATTCGGACAGCGCATTGACGACGCTGACGCCGACGCCGTGGAGACCGCCCGACACCTTGTACGCATTGTCGTCGCTGGTATTCTCGAACTTCCCGCCGGCGTGGAGCTGGGTCATGATGACCTCGGCCGCCGAAATGCCTTCCTCGGCATGGATGCCGGTCGGGATGCCGCGGCCATTGTCCTCGACGCTGACCGACCCGTCGCTGTTGAGCGTGATCAGGACGAGATCGCAGTGGCCCGCGAGCGCTTCGTCGATCGCATTGTCGCTGACCTCGAACACCATATGGTGCAGGCCCGAGCCGTCGTCGGTGTCGCCGATATACATGCCGGGGCGCTTGCGGACCGCGTCGAGGCCCTTCAGCACCTTGATCGAATCGGCGCCATAGGCGTTGCTGTTGGGCTGTTTGGAGGCGCTTTCGCTCGCGCCATTCTCGCTCTGTTCTGTCATATCGATTATATAGGGTCGAGGGGCATAAAACCCAAGCGAAAATGCGCCTCTCCGCCTTTTCGGATGGGCCGTTGCGCAGTGTCGCCGCGGCGGCTAGATTCGTCCCCATGAAACATGGTTCCGCCTCCACTCTCGCCGCCCTGTTCGCCATCTCGCTCGGCGCATGCAGCCAGCCCGCGCCGCCCGCCGACAATGCTCCCGCGGTCGCCGGCGAGCCGCTCGCGACGCGCGCGGTGATGATCGGCACCGAGGGCGCGAGCCTGCCCGCCTGCGCGAGCACCAGCCGCGTCAAGGCGGCCGGCACCGACGCCTATTGGGCGCCGGGCGAGACGCGCGCGATCAAGGCAAAGCTCGCGGGCGGCACGAAGGTATCGGTGTGCGAGGCGACCGACGACGATGCGTGGTTCGGGGTGGTCTTCGCCCCCGCGGACTTCGACCCCGACCTGTGCGGGGTCGGCAAGCCGGTGGCGAATGCGCGCGAATATCAGGGCCCGTGCCGCTGGGGCTGGATCAAGGGCGGGACGGTGCAACTGGGGGCTTAAGGCCCAAAACCCCGTGTGTCCTTTGAGTCCCCTTCGACAGGCCCAGGGCAGGCTTAAGGAGACAAAGGATACGGACGCACGCGTCGAAAATGTCTCCTTTGTCGCTTTAAGGCGGAGCGCCGGAGGGCGTCTGCGCGGGATGATCGACGATCCAAAGAGCCGGCGACGAGGCTGACACAGCCCGATAATGTAGGAAAGCATTGAATTTCGGACGCGGGCATGGCGCCGCCCCGGGGTGCCTGTCCGCCATGGCCGCTCGCGACCGGGAGTTGCCGCACTCTCTCCCTTCGTCATTCCCGCGAAAGCGGGAACCCAGGGATGGGTAAGCGGACGGACGCTCTGGGTCCCCGCTTTCGCGGGGATGACGAAGTAAAGAAAGGGCAGCGTCCGCTCACCACCCCGAAGCCGCCGCTACCCCCGGCAATCCTCGATCGCCCGCCCGATCTCCGACTGCACCGGCAGGGTCAGCGCGCCGCTCGCCGATTCGAGCGCGAAGCGGCCGCGGCTGAAGGCGATGCGGTCGAGCCGGATGTCGCGGCTGGGCATCGTCGCGCTGCCGCCGTCGAAGCGGATCTGGTCGGTTCCCGCGCTGGTGCGGAGCGCGACAGGGCCGTCGAGCGGTGAGGTCAGGCGGATGCCGCCGCCTGTGCAGCTCATCGTCAGCAGCGGGTTTGCGCTGCCCGACGGGACGAAGCTCGCGGTGCGGCTGCCCGCGTCATAGCGCCACGCGCCCGGATTGACCGCGCGGTCCTCCCAACTCTTGCCCGGCGCCGGCAAAGGGGCTGGTGCCGGTGCGGGCGTCGGCGCGGGGCGGGGTGCCGGCGGTGCCGGTGTCGGCACGGCGGCGCAGCCCGCCATCGCCAGCGCCATTGCAGCGCCAACCGCATATCCCGCCTTTTTGCGACCGGAAATTCCCACGCTCAAAATCCTTGCCAATCGATCACCTCGTCCAATTCCACCCGCGGCACCGGCCACTGGTTCACCGCCTGTCCCGCATCGGCATGGCCGATCGCGAGGCCGGTGAACAAAATCTGGTCCTCGCCGAGCTCCAGTGCCTCGCGCACCGTGGCGCCGTACATCGCCCAGCATTCCTGCGGGCAGCTGGCGAGACCCTGCTCGACGAGCAGCAGCATCACCGATTGCAGCCACATGCCCATGTCCGCCCATTGCGGCGGTCCCATGATGCGCGAGCAGTGGAGGAAAAGCATCACCGGTGCGCCGAAACCCCGGTAATTTTCCATGAATTGAGCGAGCCGGCTGCGCTTGTCCTCGCGCGGGATGCCGAGCGAGGCGTAAAGTGCCTCGCCGACGCCGAAGCGGCGGCTTTCCCACGGATCGGTGAGGCCCTTGGGATAAATGTCATATTCGGGCTGATAGCCTTCGCGGCCCATCGCGATGCGGGCCGCGACGGCGGTCTTGACCCGATCCCACGGCTCGCCGGTGACCAGCGTGGCCTGCCAGGGCTGGAGATTGCCGCCCGAGGGCGCGCGCTGCGCCGCGGCGAACACCGCCTTCAGGGCCTCCGGATCGACCGGCGCATCGGTGAAGGCGCGGACCGAGCGGCGGCGGTGGAGGGCATCGACGACCGAACCGGGAAGAGCGTCACTCGCTGGCATATTTATCCTCTCGTCTTTTTCCGAACAGCAGGCCGCGTTCGAGCCGGGCTTTCAGCTGCCGGTAATAGCTCAGCAGGAAGACGTCATCCTCTTCGGCGACCGGGCGGCCGATCTTGCCGCGAATCGTGTCGGCGACCTCGCGCATCGCACGCGGATCGCGGGTGCGGATGACGCGTTCGAGCTCCTGCAATTCATAGATGCCATAGACCGACAGCTCGGCGTCGCTGAACCGCATCGCCCCGGCCTCCGCGCTCGCGGCGATATCGCTGTCGAGCTTGACGCGCTGTGCCATCACCACCCACGTCCCCGCGATCAGGTCGCCCATCCGCATCCGGTCGCGGTTGAAGAGCAGGAACAGGCTGAGCGTCAGCGACCAGCTGACCCCGGCAAGGATCGTCCAGCCCGACACCATGTCCTCGGAGGCGCCGACCCCGAGCATCATCAGCGGCAGGAAGAGTTCGAGCTCGCGGATCAGGTTGCGCGCGACGACCGCGTCGGCGGTCAGCCGTCCGCCGTCGCGTGCGACGACGCGGATGCCCATCAGCCTTTTGCCCGGCGTCGCGGCGCGCGACCCGAGCTCGAAGCCGATGAACCAGAAGGTGCGGAGGATGAAGGCGCCGAGCATCCAGACGACGACCGCGGCGTCGTTCTTCACCGCGACCCCGATCCACAGCATGAGGAGGGTGAAGACGATCAGAACCATATTGATGAGGACGAGATCGACGATCAGCGCGCCGAGGCGCAGCCCCGAACTCGCGATGCGAAGCTGCAGGTCGACGCCCTCGGGGGTCACGAACTCGCGGATTTTCTTCGTCTGCGCCGGCCGCAGCCTGGAATTGGCGGCGGCGGTCACGCGACGTCCTCGCGGCGCGGGATGTAGTAATAGGCGAGCCAGAAGAGCAGCATCACCGTCCCGATGCCGTAACGCACCCATGTGTCGGTGATGAGCTGGCGCCCGAAGCCTTCGAGCAGCCCGGCGACGAGCAGCATCAGGATGACCCCGACCATCACCTTGCCCGCGGTTTTCCCGGCCTCCGCCGCCGCTTCGAGCCGGCCGCGCGCGCCGGGGAAGACCACCGCGGTGCCGATGCGCAGGCCCGCGGCGCCCGACAGCGCGGCGGCGAACAGCTCGGTCGTTCCGTGGATGAACAGCCAGCCGCCGAAATCGACCCCGAGCCCCTTGCCCGAAAAGAGCGCGAGCATCGCGCCGAGCCCGATGCCCTGATAATATTCGAGCATCATCGTCGGCACCCCGAAGGCGAAACCGAGCGCGAAGGACATGATCGACACCTGGCTGTTGTGGGTGAAGAGATAGGTCGCGAAGACATGGAGCCCGCTTTCCTGATCTCCGCCTCCCTTTCCGTGGCCCAGCGTCGAGCGCAGGAACTCGACCGTCGCATGGGGGTCGCGGCCGCCCGACATCTCTTCGGGGACGAAATTATAATACCATTCGGGGTTGCTCGCGACGAGCGCGTAGCTGGTCAGCGCGCCGAGGACGATGACGAGCGCGATGATCAGCGTTTCCTTCCACACCGCGCGGACCGCGGCGGGCCAGTCGTAGCGGAAGAAGCGGCGGATGCGGCTCGCGCGCGTCTCGCGCACGCCATAGACGAGGAAATAGCCGCGGATCGACAGGGCTTCGAGATGGTCGAGCAGCGCCTTGTCGAGGCTGGTCGCGCGCGCGATCGACAGCGACGAGAGCGTCGCGCGGTAGAGGATCGGAAGCTGGAGCAGCTCGTCGCTGGTCAGCGCCGCCGCGCCCTTCCTTTCGAGCCTGGTCAGCAGCAGGTCGAAGGCGATCCAGTCGGCCTCGCGCTCGGCGCGGAAGCGGCCGGACGAAAAGGAGGGGAGCTCGGCGGCGCTCACAGGCTGCCGGCCCGCTTGATGCCGAGATAGGCCTCGACCACCGATGCCCCCATTGCATCGGCGGGCACCTCGATGACGTCGGCGCCGAGGCGCTGGAGCCGCGCGATGACGAGCTGGCGGTCGCGCAGCATCGCCGCGGCGACGTTCGCGCGGGTGACGTCGGCGGCGCTTTCGGGGCGCTGCCGCTCGACCGCCTCGACCTCGTCGTCGCGGATGACGACGAACAGCAGGCGGTGCGTCTTCACGAGCCGGCCGGCGGCGCGGATCATCAGGTCGGCGCTCGTCGCGTCGCTGAATTCGGTGAACAGGATGATCAGCGACCGGCGGCTGAGCGAGGCCGACAGCGTCGTCAGCGCGAGGGTGAAATTGCTCTCGACCGGCGCATAGTCGATCAGGCTCGCGGCGCGCTGGAGCGCGGGGAAGTCCTGCACATGCATATAGGCGGGGGTCAGCGCCTGCGGCTTCGCGGCGAAGGAAAAAAGGCTGATGCGGTCGCCGAGCTTCAGCCCGGCATAGGCGAGGAGCAGCGCCGCCGACACCGCGCGGTCGACGCGCGGGACGCCGCCGGCCGGCTCGGCCATCGTGCGCCCGGCGTCGATCGCGAGGATGACGCGATTGTCGCGCTCGACCCGATATTCCTTGGCGAGCAGCTTGACGTGGCGCGCCGAGGCGTTCCAGTCGATCGCGCGCCGGTCCATCCCCGGCTGATATTCGGCGAGCGCCTCGAACTCGCTGCCCTCGCCGCGATGCTGCTGCTGGCGGAGGCCGAACCAGCTGTCGCGCTGGAACAGCCGGCGCCCCTCCTCGGTGACGGCGCGCAGGCTGGGGACGATCGCGACGCTGCGGTCGATCGCGAAGCGGCGCTGCTTCCAGACGAGGCCGAACGGGCCGGCCCAGCGAATCCACAGCGCCTCGATCAATGCCTGTCCGCGCCGCGAGGCTGCGAGCGTCACCGTGCGGACGAGCGCTTCGGCGTCACTCGCGCGGAGCATCCCGCCGGCGAGCCGCCCGCCGGGGGCGAGCCGCTCGTCGAGTGCGAGCGCGAACTCGGCCCGGCGCGGCACCGCGC
>NZ_JAYSAH010000016.1:0-10494 GCF_041916015.1 Sphingopyxis sp.
GATCGATCCGCAGGTCGGCGTCTCGAGGAAGCTCGCGAAGCTGCAGCGCTCGAAAATGCCCAAGGGTACCAAGGGCGCGACCGCGAAGGTCAGCCGTTTCGAGCAGCAGGCCCAAAGGCTCGGCATCGAACATGAAGTGGTCAAGCTGGAAAAGGGAGTCGGGAAGGAATGACGCCTGCGCCCTACCGACGCGATGAACCTGGTCGAGCTGGCCGCCCTGGACCATTACGCTGCCGAAGGCTGGGCCGGTGCTGCGACCGAGGGTGGGCTGATGCTCACCTTGATCAAGGCGGCGTCATTCGATCCTCTTCCGCCACGCCATTCTGACACATTCGTCGAGGCGCTTTATGCGCAGAATGTGTCATTTTCCGAGGATCGATTTGATCGCGACCAACTCCTTGGATCGATAGGCGGCGCCACACGCAAACAAATCGAGCGGAACTGGGCGATCATTGCGGCAACTGCGGGGGAAACGCCGGCGTTTTATTCGGGCGTCACGCGGGACCACGTCCTCGGCCTCTTTGATTGCCTGGGCACCACGAGGCTGCGGGAGATTGTCAAACGGCGTTCAAAAGGGACCCCCGATCGGCGTCGAAGAGGGACCCCCTTTGAGGATATGCTGAGGGTTTGTTGAAGATGGCCTTGCGCTGCGTGCGGCGGAGGGCGGGCGTAGCCCGACCGGAGGCGCGCGCAGCGCAAGATAGATTTTTGAAGGCGCCGAAGGTGGCGGTCAGCTGCGGTTTTTGAAGCGCCAGCTGTCGTTGCCCGTCTCGATGATATCGCAGTGGTGGGTGACGCGGTCGAGCAGCGCCGTGGTCATCTTGGGATCACCGAAGACGGTAGGCCACTCGCCGAAGGCGAGGTTGGTGGTGATGATGACGCTGGTGCGCTCATAAAGCTTGCTGATGAGGTGGGACAGCAACTGCCCTCCCGAGCGTGCGAACGGCAGATAACCGAGCTCGTCGAGCACGATCAGGTCGAGCCGCGACAGCTGCGCCGCCAGGATCCCGCCCTTGCCGATCCGGGTCTCCTCTTCGAGGCGTGTCACCATCTTCAACCAAGCCAGCGCGTGTAAGTCGTCGAAGTGAGCGTTCAACATCCCAAACAATCTCTTCGATCCGTTGAGAAATTTCGAATGCTGACTTGAAGTGGATCGTCTCGAGCGATCTGAGAACAAGGTCTTCCAACTCGAGATCGTAATTGGGCTCCTCGTTGCCGCTTTCGAAACGATGGCACCAGATGATATGGTCACGCCAGAGGATGAAATGGCTTCGGCAACCACCGTCGCGCCAGACCGAGGGATAGAGCGAAAGCGTCCCGCGTCGCTGGTCGAGGTGCCAAGCCTTCCCCGCGCGGGGGTCAAGGTTGATCGAGAGCGTATCGCCGCATCCGTCGGGACATTTGAGGATTAGCGAGCGCAGTTGGCCGCGGACGACGACGGCGGTATCGCCGGGCGCCTCGAGCAGGGCTTCGGCCTCGTCTCGATACTCGCCGGCGCCGCGCCAGCGCAGTCTGCGTGCAGGACGAGTCATGATTTTTCTCCTCCAAGATCGGCAACAAGCGCGGCGGCGAGGCGGTAGCCATGCGCCCGCCGGGCGCGGTCGCCCGGCGGTCCGTCGTTCCACTGGCAACGGCGGAGCAGCTGGACCGCCACCGCGGTCTGATATTCGCCGGGGCAGCATGGGGTCGCCCGCGCGAGTTCGCGGATATGCTTGACGGCCGTCGCCATCCACGCGCGCGCATCGGTCGGACGGCACGGCGCGACCGCATCGATGAAGGCTGCGGGCGCATAGAGCCGATCGACGACCGCCTTCCATTCGTCGTCTTGGTAGCGTTCAGGATCGTCGCCACTCGCCAGTTCGAAGGCGAACCAAGTCTCGAGCGCCGCGAGATCGGTGCAGCCGGGCGCCCGGCAGACCGACGCGAGATCGATGAGGATCGCATGGCTTCCGCGCACGCGGACATTCTCGCCATGAAGGTCGCCGTGAACCGGCGCTATCCGGTAGCGCTGGTCGAGCCCTTTCAGCGCCGCATGAAGGTCGGCGGGGGTCTGGAGAACGCCATGCTCGGCGGCGCGCTCGACATATTCGTCGGCTATCCGCTCCGGGTCCCAGATACCGGCGGAGCGCATGGCCTCGGCGATCGATCCCGTGAGCGGCTCGCCCGCAAAGGCTTGATTGCTCCAGCCGGCGAGCGCTTCCTTGAACAGCGCGGTGATCGCCGGACCAGCGAGGCCCCGTTCGGCGAGGGCGCGGAGCGATTCCGAATGATCGACGAAATTGCCGACGAGAAGGCTTCGGTCGCTGCCACACACTAGGGCCTCGATGTTCGGCCGCATGAGGAAGGGAATAAAGCGTGCGGCATAGTCCCGGTAGTTCGCATATTCGCGCTCGATCTTGTCGCGGCGGTCGAGCTTCGCGAATGCAGGCTGCGGCCAGACGCCGGCGTTCGATCCCTCGACCACCATATGGACGGCGAATACCCGCGCATCGGACCGCCCGCCCGCGAGCTGGACGAGGCGGATTTCGCGGCAATGCGCGAAGGCGCGCTGGAAGAGGATTTCGTCGTTCTTGCGCAGCTCCTCGCGGCCGCCTTCGACAGCGATTTCGAGGTCGAGCCGCGGCACCGGGCCCGCGTCGTGCCGCGCGATCGCTTCGGCGAGTCGGTGAAGCTCGGGACTGGTGTGGAAAAAGACGCCGGGCAGTCCGGCGAAGCGTGCGAGCGCGGGTTGGACGCGTCCCATTGCCGCATCGCCTCCGGCAACGATGTCGACGCGCAGGCCGTGATCCACGAGCCGCGCGATGTCGCGGACAGCGAAGGCGAGTAGCGCGTCATCGACCGCGGGCCCGAAGTCAAGGACGGCCCCGCAGGCCTGTTCTGCATCGTGCGGCAGGCGGGCAGGGTCGCCTTCGGCCCAGACCAGTCGCCGCGCCGCGAACTCGTGTGTGGTGGCGGGCAACGGCGCTGCGCCGAACCACAGCAGCTTGCGGCGCTCCCTATCCATGCGAGCCGCCATTCCGGCGCACGGGCAGCGGCCAGCTCGCTGCCTTGGCGAGCGCGCCGTTTGCCGAGCAGGTAACGCAGCCGGGGCGGAGATCGGCCGCCATCAGGCGCACCACACCCTGGATACCGTCGTAACGCTGATAGCGGGCGTTTGCGGGCGTGCCGGTGACTGCGCCCAGGAACATCGTCACAGCGAGCGAGGCCATGCTGCTGTTCAGCGACACGACGGCAGGCTGCGGGACATGCGCGCCGGTAACATAGGGGTCGGCGGCGCGCTGCTCTGGGGTGAGCATCTCGCGGCGGATCTGCTCGGCGTCGAGCGCGCCGGTGCAGCTGAGGCAGGCAAGCCCCGGGGCCAGCATCTGCGTCCGTCCGGTGATGTGAGTCACCGCGCCGGCGGCAACCGTGATGCTGACCCCCATGTCGATCGCTGGCACGAGAAACTGATAGGCGGCTTGGCATATCACCGCGCGGCTCGCGTGCGAATCAGTACAGAGGAAGATGAAGTCGAAAGCGCCGATCCGCTCAACATGCCGGGCGTCGACGATATCGCCGACGATCGGCTCGACCCGCGCGCCGGGATGGATCGCAGCGACCATGCGGCGCGCGATCTCGACCTTTGGCTGTCCGATATCGGCCGGGGTCGCGCCGATCAGCCGATTGAGATTACTCTCCTCGACGCAGTCGGGGTCGATAACTGTCAGGTCGGTGGCGCCGAGATGAGCGAGCTGCTGGATGGTCGCCGAGCCGGTACCGCCGGCGCCGACGACGAGGATGCGCAGCCGCGCGATCCGCGCCTGGCCGGCCGCCCCAAAGGCGCGGACCTGGCGGTCGTGGCGCGCCGCCGCGCAGTCCTTGATGCCGGGATCGTCGATCCGCACGAGGTCGCGGCCGACCGTCCAGAGGTCGACGGGCTCGCCAAGGCCTAGGCGGCGCGCGCGCGCGCCCTCGGGGCCCATGACCATCGCCAGCGGCGCGACATCGCGTGCGCGGCGGTCGAAATAGGCCTTGAGTTCGGCTTCGCCGCGGTCGTCGATCTCCGAGAAATCGGGGAGTCCGCTGGCATCGGGATGCGTGTGGATGAAGACGGGACTGAGACCTGCGCGGCGAGCGCGGTTCGCCGCGTCGAGCACCGCCGCGGGGCGCAGCGTCGCCGACACCCGGTCGCGATGCTCATAGGCGGAGGCCGATGCAGGTTCTGCGCTTTCGAGCACCCAGCGCATCGCCGCGGGGTCGTGGCGCGCATAGCCGAGCGCGCAGCGCTCGGTAGACCTGTCCGCGAGCAACGCATCGCGGAGACCGGCATAAGCGGCGTCGGTCAGGCGGAGGCCGCTCATTGCGGCCTCCGGAGCCGGTCGACGATGACGTTCATCCAGCTCGACAGCGTGTCGCGGTTCGGGTCCCACGGTCCCGTGAGGTGCCACGAGAACCACAGGCAGAGGATACTCGCCTCGGGGATAGCATTGTCGGCACCCGCATTCTGCGGCGGGTTCCCGTTCGCGAGGCGCAGGTCGTTGTCGGCCCAGAAGCAGTCGAGAGCGGCGAATGGATAGGCGGGCGGCACGAGAAAATGAACCATTGTGCTTGCTTTCGACCAGCCTGGCGGGAGCGGGATTGCCGGCACGCTCACCAGCACCGTACCGCTCGGCAACTCGCGCGTCTCGGCGGCGGCAAAGCGCTCCCCAAGATCGCGGAGCTGCCGTTCGAGGACCGGCGACATCAGCCGAAGTTTGCCTTGGGCACCGACGAGAAGCGGCGCGCGGGCTTGACGTCGAGATTGATCGCCTCGTCGTCGGCGACCGGACGGTCGGGGTCGTTGCCATGGCCTTCGAGTACGAGATCGTGCCCCGGATCCCAGTCAGGCACGCGCGCCTTGATCTGGAGGCCGGTGAGGTGGCGCTGGTCGGTGTCGTAACGGGTGCCGTTGACGAAGAAGTGGTACGTCTTCGCCCGCTTCGCGGTGATGAAGCGCTCGATCCCCGGCCGCGTGAGGTCGACGCTCGCGCCCTCGGCGACGATTTCGTCGGTGCCCCCGCGGACCTCGAGAAAAACCGCTTCGTCGTTCGCCGCGCCAGCGAGGAAGCGGAGTTCGGCCTCAGACACCGCCGTCGGGCCCCATTTGATCTCGCGATCGTTGGCGAAGAAGCGGAAGATGCGGTCGCCGGTGAAGGCGATGAAGTGCTCGGTGTTCTTGGCGCGAAGGTCGAACGGCTCGTCGAGGCGGACGTCCTCGAACGAACCGTCGGCGAGAATCGCATAGAGGCTGAACGCTTCGGGCGGCCGGTGACCGGCCTCGGTGAGCAGTTGGCGGCCGAGGGGGACCGGATCGGCGATCCGGAGGGTCTCGAAGTCGATACCGTCGAGCGCGATTTCGGCCTTTTCGCGCTTGCAGATTGCAGTGTTTTGAGGGTTCGCCATGGCGATCGTCCTTTTCCAGCCGGGCAGCGAAATGCCGCCCTCAATTCATGAAATCGGGCGAGCGACGCGAAACCGGCAAAGAGATCGCGATTTTTTTTAACGTCGGCGGGCGCCGTCAGTCAGAGGCGGGCGCCGGGCAGATGAACAGGAAAGCGCAGCGGGCGCAGGTGAACTCACTTGGTTCGGGCGGGAAGCGACCAGCGCGGATATTGGCGACCGCCGCGTCGCAGTCGGCGATACGCTTGCGGTATTTGGCATCTGTCTGCGCGACGTCGAGGACTGCTCCTGACGAGAGATAATGGGTTTCGATGCGCGTGGCCGACCCGAGCTCCTCGGCCACCGCCTTCAACTGGATCGTCGCCGCGAGCCGGTCGGCATCGGACGTCGAACCGCGGCCAGAGCGCAAGTTGCGGACCACCGTTCCGGTCCCCGCGGACACCACGCGATCGGCGGTGACGCTGACGCTCTCGCCTCCGATCATGGTTGTGAACACCGCCTTGGCTGCCGACTCTCCAGCAGCGGCGCTGTGGAGACGGCCGAGCATCGTTTCTGTCAGCCGCCGATAGCCCGAACCGAAAGGATGCGCCGCGAGGCCGCTGTCGGCCCAGGCGGCATCGAAGAGCCGAGTCGCCTCGGCCGCATCATAGTCACCGGCGTCCGCGAGGCCGCGGACATACCGGATGACCGTCTGCAGGCAGGCATGCGCCTTGAGGAAGGCGCTTTCGCGCGCATAGCCGCCGAGGCCGAGCACGCGTTCGTAGAAGAAGCGGCGCGGGCAGGCGGAATAGCGTTCGATATCGGTCGCGCTGAGCCCGGACGGCGCCGGTGGATCGAGGATCGGCGCGTAGCTTGGCAGCGGAAAGCTGCGTGCGACAGGCGCGGGCGCAGCGGCGATGCTTGCGGGGACGCGCGCGAGAAAGCGCGAGGGACTGGCGTTGCGGTCGCCGCGCTTGGTCGGGCGATAGAAATGGAGACGCGAGCGGGCCCGCGACATCGCGACATAAAGGATGCATTCTTCCTCCGCTTCGTGTGCATCGCTTTCTTCGTCGAGCTCGATCATGCCCGGCGGCGGCGGGCAGGCCGGGCTGCGGTTCGGGGCCGGTAGGGCGCCCGCATAGAGGCTCGGCAGATGGACGGCGTCGAATTCGAGGCCCTTGCTGGCGTGGATTGTCATCAGCCGGACTCCGTCCAGCGCATCGAGCTCGGGGGGAAGCTGCCGCAGGTCGCGCTCGTCGGCGAGAAGGATCATGTGCCGGATCCGGTCGAGCGCGCGGCGCACCGGCGTGCCATGGCTCGTCAGCGGCATCGCGCGCAGCGCATCGATCAGCTGACGCACCGCCACACGGCGCATGTCGTCGGAGGGCGACTGGCCCGAAAGCACCGTGTGGACATAGTCGCTATGCTCAAAGAGGAAGCGGCTGACGAACAGCCAAGGCGTCGTCCCCTGATGCGCGTCGTGCAGATGTGCGGCGAGCTGTGTCAGCCCGGCGCGGCCCGCGGGCGAAAGCGACGCGACGGTCTCGAGCCGTTGTAGCATGTCGAAGACGCGCGTTTCGGCAGCGCAGGCCTCTTCGATCAGCCGGTGGCTGTCGGCGAGGGGTATCGCATATTCGGGGAAGGCGCCGACGCGCACGAGTCCCGTCCCGCTTGCATCGACGAGCAGCGACAGGAGCGAGAGAAGGTCGCGGATTTCGGGGCGATCGAAGAGCGGGCCGAGATAGAGGACGGGGACGCCGCGCGCCTCGAGCGCCTCGGCGACGCGCGCGAGCGTGCCGTTGCTTCGTGCGAGAATCGCCTGCGATCGCAGGCCGAACCCCTCGGTTTCGAGCCGACGGACATTGCCCGCGAGCGCATCCATCTCGGCTTCGGGATCGTCCAGTTCGAGAAGCTCGGGTTGTACGCCGCTCGCCGCCGCCGCGGCGTCGAGCGCGGCCGGTCCGGCATAGTCCGACACCAGCATGCCGGCCCCGAACTTACTATAGGCGCTGACGATCTCGGGGGTCGAGCGATAGTTGGTGGTGAGCCGGTCGCGCTCGCCGCCCGGATAATCTTGGCCGAAGCGTTCGATGTTGACGGCGGCTGCACCTCGGAAGCGGTAGAGCGATTGGCGGGCGTCGCCGACCACCCATAGATTGTCGCCCTTGCCGACGAGCTCGCTGACGAGCATCGCGCTCGCGCGGTTGATATCCTGATACTCGTCGACGAGAACATGCGTAAACCGGCTCCGCATCCACTCGGCGAAGTCGGTGTCGCTGCGCATCCGGAGCGTCGGCTGCATGATGAGGTCGCCATAATCCATCGCGCGCAGCGCACGCAGGCGCTCGTCATAATGTTTGTAGACGACCGCGACCTCGGCGGCCTTTTCGGCGGCGAGCCGCTCGGCGTCGTTGCCGGCCGCCTCGCGCATCGCCTCGGCGAGCTCGGCATAGCGTGCGGGCGAGCAGAGTTCGTCCTTGGCGCGCGATATCGCGCGCATAATGTCGCGCAGCGTCAGCGCTGGCTCGAACAGGTTAAGATAATGGACGAGATCGAGTGCGGGCAGCGCCTCCTCCATCATCGCGATCGCTTCACTGGTATCGACGACGCGCGGATCTTCGGGGACGTCGAACAGCTTATGATGCTTGCGGACGGTATCGAGTCCGAAGCTGTGGAAGGTCTCAGTGCGAATATTGATCGCGCGGTCGCCGGCAAGGTCGTGGACGCGCTGAGCTAGCTCCTGCGCGGACTTTTTCGAGAAGGTAAGGGCGAGCAGGTTGTCCGCCGGCACATCGTCGGCGAGCAGCCCGGCGATGCGCCCGACGAGCGTCTTGGTCTTGCCGGTGCCGGGCCCGGCCCCGAGGAGGAAGGGCGTGCCGCGGTGCGCGGCGGCGCGCTGCTGGGCGTTGTTGAGGTCGGCCGCGGCGCCGAGCGAACCCTCGTCGGACGCCGCTGCGATGTCCGGCAGCAGGATGCCGTCGGCCAGCTGCTGGAGCACGGTTTCGTAGGCGATGATGAGGCGCTGCGCGATGTGCGACGCGCGAGCACCTTCATGGAAGAGCTTCCTGGCTAGCGGGCGGGGGAGCAGATATTCGCGGGCGAAGGCGTTTGCCTGCGCCTCGCGCCGTTCCTTGATTCCGTAGGTCTCGATCCGCTGGCTCGGATCGCCTCCATTTTCCTCGCGGCGCTGGAAATACCCGGCCTCGGGTCCCTCGTGCATGACATGGTGGCCGACTTCGTGCGCGATGACCTCGGCCTCGACATCCTCGCCTAGGCCCTCTCGCAGCAGGATCTCGCGATATTTGCGGACGAGCATGCCGATCGCGCCCTCGAGTTCGGGGTCGCCGGGCTCGAGCTTGCGGATCGTCAGTCCGCGTTCCTTTGCGGCGGCACGGGCCGCCGTCGGGGCATCCATGTCGTCGCTCACCCCTGCTGCTATCCGCAGCGCAAGGGCCCGCGACCGCACTGCGAGGAACGGGTCCATGTCAGCTGCCGGCGCTGCGGAGCCAGAAATCCTTCTCGTCGTCGGACATCTGCGACGTGCGGACCGCTTCGGCGAAGCTGATCTTGCCGGCAGCCGTCTTCGGGCCGCCCGGCGCGAAATAGTCGGCGCCCGCCGATACCGGCGCGCCGCCGAGATAGGAGAAGAGCGTCGCGATATCGCTGCCGAGGCTCCATGCGAGCCAAGCCAGCAGCTTGCCCGGCACGGTCAGCGCGTCGATGAGTCGCTTCTCGAGTTTGCGAAGGATGCCGATGTCAATCCGGCACTCGGCGACGATCCGTTCGATCGCGGGAAAGTCGAGGTCGGCGAAGGGGTCGGCGGCGGGTGGGAGAGGTTTGGCCCAGAAACGCTCCAGCGCGGCGCGGACGCTGGCGGACGGAATGTCGGGCGGCGCCCGGTCTTCGGCGTCGTCCTCGGTGGAAGGCGCGAGCGCGATCCATTCGGTTGCGAACGCCAGTATTTCGCTGCGATATTGCGGATGCGCCGCAGCAAAGGCGACGACATCGCCGCGCCCGGCTTCGGCGAGCATGTCGTGAAGGTCGGCGAGAACGGCGTCGCGCTCGCTCGAACGGTCGGATGTTGCAGTCATGGTTTTGGGTCCTTGATGTCGCGAAGCTTCTCCCGGGCTGATTTCAGCCGGTAGCCAACCTTGCGAACGGAACATTTCATCTCCTGCGCAGCTTCTTTCTCGATCAGCCCGAGCCCGTCGACATAGATCAGGGCCTGCCCTTCTTCGAGCGTCAATTTGGCCATCACGCCGGCGAGTTCGCTCCTCGCTTCGACCGGCGTGAGCGCCCCCCGGTTGAGCCGGCCGGCCATGGCATCGACGACGTCCTCGCCGTCGATCTCTTCGGACAAGGCAAAGTCCTCCGTCGGAAGCTCGGTCTCGATCCGTAGCTTGAGATAGGCGCGCGCATCGAGGTAGAGGCACTCGACGGCGCGCGCGAAGCTCATTTCAAAAATGTCCATTCGCTCGGTTCCGAACCATTCGAAGACCTTGTCCTGTACGAACTCGTGCGCCCGTTCGTGCCAGTGCTCCGGAATATCCAAGAGACGGCGGCGGCCGGCCCGCTCGATGCGTGATAGGAAGGCAAGAAGCATTGCATCATAGCTTGGCGAACGTCCATTCGGGCGAAATCGCCGAAGGAAGAATGCTAAAGTCTGAGGCGCGAAATGGCCGTTTGCCGCCAACTCGAATGCCCGGTGGAGAGGGAGGTTAAGTGCGGCAGCGATTTCGGTTTCGATACGATTGGGGCGAACATACAAAATACCTTTCTTCGTTTTTCCCGTGAGCGGGGGAATCGCGCCCTGCATGTGATTGTCAGATTTCATACAGTGTTCATCTCATCGGTTCAGGAAACACAAAACGGAAAAGAAAAAAGTGATCAAATCTCTGCTAAGCGGACGATGCGTAGAGGGTTTGGGCGACCCGATAGCGGGCCCGGCGAGCAAGCTTGTTAGGGTCAGGACCCATTGATTTGCGGTAGCGATTATGATTCAGGCGACCACGAAGGAGCCTGAATTTGAGCGATTTATTCTGGCTGACGGACGAGCAGATGGCGCGTCTCCAGCCCTATTTTCCAAAGAGCCATGGC
>NZ_JAYSAH010000017.1:0-41571 GCF_041916015.1 Sphingopyxis sp.
CTGCTCCCCGCCGCCGAGCGCGAGGCGCTGGCGATCGCGCCCGCGGGGCCGCTCGCGCTGCGCGGCAGCGTGCCGGTCGCGACCTATGCGCCGAGCCGCCTGCCGCAGGCCGACGCCGACCTGATCGCGCGGCTGACCGCGCTCTATGCCGACGACGCGCTGCTCCGCCCGCTGTGGGACAGCGCGGTCAAGACGCAGGAGCTGGCGAGCGACATCGGCGGCAATAATGGCCGCAACGGCGCCGAGCTCGGCAAGCTCGCCGCCTCGCTGATGCTGCCCCCAGACGGCGCGCGGGTGATGATGGTCGAAACCGGCGGCTGGGACACCCACAGCGGCCAGCGCGGGCGGCTCACCGCGCAGCTTCGCGGGCTCGACCAACTTGTGGGCGCGCTGCAGGCGGGGCTCGGTCCGGCGTGGGGCGACACGCTCGTCGTCGTCGCGACCGAATTCGGCCGCACGGTCGAGGTCAACGGCACCGGCGGCACCGACCATGGCACCGCCTCGACCGCGATGTTCTTCGGCGGCGGGCTGGCGCAGGGCGGCAAGGTGTCGGCCGACTGGCCGGGGCTCGCCGCCGCGGCGCGCTACGAAGGACGCGACCTCAAGCCGACGCGCAGCCTCGAAAGCGTGATCGCCGGCGCGGTCGCGCATCATTATGCGCTCGATCCGGGGCGGGTGACGAAGACGCTCTATCCCGATGTCTGACATGGACGTGCCCCTGCGAAGGCAGGGGCCCATCTCCGTTTGGCGCGAACTCGAACCGGCGGGAGATGGGTCCCCGCCTTCGCGGGGACACGTGGGGTTTTATCCGTCACCGAAGTGTGTAGGCTGACCCTGAAACCAGCGGGTGGGGACGGATCATGTGCCGCGCGATGATGTATCTGGGCGAGCCGGTGCAGCTCGACGACCTGCTGTTCAAGCCCGATAGCAGCCTCGTCAATCAGGCCTATATGCCGCGGATGCTGCACATGCTGAACCTCGCGGGATTCGGGATGATGGCGTGGGATTCGTCGAGCTTTCTCCCCGCGGAACCGCACTGCTATCGCTCGCCCTCGCTGCCGATCTTCGACGGCAATTTGAAATCGCTGGCGGTCAAGACGCGCGCCGAATGCGTGATCGCGCACGTCCGCGGCGTCGCCTACTCGACCAGCGTCAAGGTCAGCGAGCAGAACACCCACCCCTTTCACTTTCCCGGCGCCGCGGTCGCGATGGCGCATAACGGCGACATCTATCGCATCGGCGAGATGAAAGGGACGCTGATGGCCGATATCGGTCCCGGCCTGCTTGCGCAGATTTCGGGATCGACCGACAGCGAGTGGGTCTATGCGCTGCTGCTGTCGCAGCTTCGCGACTGGCGCGTCGAGCCGGATCGCGACGAATTGATCGCGGCGGTGCTGCGAACCGTCGATCTGATCGAGGCGGCGCGGCGGCATCACGGCATCGCGATCTCGTCGAGCTGCAACCTGTTCATCACGACCGGGCGGCAGATATTGGGGCTGCGCCATTGTTTCGACTTCGGCCATTACCGCACCGGGTCGCCCGATCAGCTTCACGAGGCGAACATGAATTTCCTGTCGATGTGGTTCACCACCGGGCGCGACTATGGCCTGCACGACGGCGAGTGGCAGATGGTCGGCGGCGAGGAGGAACCGCGCGCGGTGATCGTCGCGTCGGAGCCCTTGTCGTCGAACAGCGCGACGTGGATGCCGGTCCCCGAATATGCGATGGTCCATGCCGAGATGGTCGGGAACCGCCCCGAATTCCGGGTGGTGCCGCTGGCGCGCTAGGCTCCGGCTAACCTGCCGGATTGCGCGCGGTGACGATCCAGGCGGCGCCGTCGATCATCACCGATCGCTCGCCCGGCTTCGCCGCGAACGCGCGCCGCACGGCCGCAGCCGCCTGCGCGCGAATTTCGTCCGGCTGTTCGGCGAGCAGGCGCGCCAGCGGACCGACCTGAAAGGCCATTTCGACGGCATTATCGATCGCCGCCTCGCGCGTCTCGCCATGGCCGAAGGGAACGGGATGGTCGAAGGGGGTGACGGAGATGCCGGCGAAGCCTGCATCGGTCAGGATGCGCGCGACGCGTTCGCCGTCGCCGAACGAAAAGGGACCGGGCGCCTCGGGATCGGGCGGCGGCGGCAAGGGAATCAGATCGCGGACCGCCGTCATCGGCAGGCGCACCCAGTCATTCTCCGCCGCGCTCCGCCAGCAGACGAACGCGAGACGGCCTCCGGCCTTCAGGCTCCGCCGCATATGCGCGAAGGCCGCGGCGGGTTCGTCGAAGAACATCACCCCGAAGCGCGAGAAGAGGAGATCGAGCGCGCGCTCGGGAAGCGCGGCGGTGCCGGCATCGGCGAGCTCGAAGGCGAGCGGCGCCCCGGCCGGAGCCGCCTCGCGCGCGCGGTCGATCAGCGGGGCGGAAATATCGACGCCGAGCACGTGACCGCGCGGCCCGGCGCGCGCGGCGAGCGCCCGGCTGGTCGCGCCCGCGCCGCAGCCGACATCGAGTATCTGCTCGCCCTCGCCGGGTGCCGCGGCCGCGATCGCCGCGTCGCCGAACGCAGCGAGCATCGCATCGAGCCGCACTTGGTTGGCGACCCATTGCTCGCCGCTGCGGCCGTTCCAGTCGGCGACCTGATATGTGCTGCTTTCCGTCATCGGTTCCTCTTGCTGGCTGTTCGTCAGGCCGCGACCGCGTGCCCGCGGCGCATCGCGAGGATACGCGCCTCGACCTGATCGAGCGCGTCGAGTGCGGTGACGAGATCGGCGTTGACCGACGCGCCGAGCTCGCGGCTGAGCGCGTCGCCGGTATCGAGCATCTCGGCAAAAGTCGCGCGATCGAAGGCGAGCAGCGTCGCCTGTTCGCTCGTTCGCAGCAGCCGGTCGTGCGTGCTCCCCGCGAGCATCGCCGCGATACCGACGAGCTGGCCGGGGCCGGTGACGGTGAGCTGGTAGATGCCGTCCCCGTGCGGCAGCGCGCTGCGCACCGCGCCGCGCACGACGAGCCAGATCTTGTCCGACGCGCCGCCCACATGTGCGAGATCGGTGTCGGCCGGGGCTTCGACCCGTTCGCCGGCGTCCCAGAAGGCGAGCCGCTGCGCCGGGGTCATCGCCGCGCAGCAAGGCAGCCTGGCGAGGAAAGGCTCGGGCGTGAAGCTGTCCTCGATGACCGGTGCCAACGCGCGCTGCGGACGCGGGGTAAAAGCGTCGGGGCCATCGGCGATCAGCGCCGCGATATCCGCCGCCTTGGCAACGACCCGTCCGGCGATCAGCCGCCCGAGTTCGGCCTGCAATTGCAGCGAGGCGGGGCGGAGCCGCGCCAGCGCGGCGCGGAACTGGTCGGCGGGAAGATACCAGGTCGCGACCGGTCCGCGCGCGATCCCCATCGCCGAGCGGCGAAGGTCGCGGCCGATCAGCGCCATGTCGCCGATCACCTCGCCCGGCCCGACCTCGGCGAGCCTGGCAAGCCCGCCGCCGGGCAGCCGCTTGCCGATATCGACACGGCCCCGATCGATCAGGAACAGCCCGTCGGCGCGTTCGTTCTGGACGAGGATCGCGGCGCCGTCGGCGAAATGGCGCGGAAGGAAGGCGTCGGCGAGCTCGGCGCGCTCGGCCTCGCCCAGTCCCGCGAAGAGCGGCGCGTCCGCCAGCCGGCTGGCGGACAAGAGGCTCATGCAAAGACCGCCCAGGTCGGCGCGTGGTCGCTCGCCTTTTCGCGCCCGCGATAATCCTTGTCCACCTGTGCGTCGACGAGCCGATCGGCCATCGCCGGGCTGAGCAGCAGATGGTCGATGCGGAAACCATGGTCGCGCTGCCAGCCGCCCGCCTGATAGTCCCAGAAGGTCCACACCCCGCCCGCCGGATGGCGGCTGCGGATCGCGTCGGTCCAGCCGTCGCCGAGGATACGGAACCAGGCGTCGCGCGAATCGGGCTGCATCAGCGCGTCGTTCGCCATCGCGCGCGGGTCCCACACATCGTCGTCGTGCGGGATGACGTTATAGTCGCCGGTCAGAATCGCGGGGACCTCGGCGGCAAGCAACGCCTTCGCGCGTTCGCGCAGCCGCGCCATCCAGCGCAGCTTGTAGTCGAATTTGGGGCCCGGCTGCGGATTGCCGTTGGGAAGGTATATGCAGCCGACGCGCACGCCGAATATATCGGCCTCCAGATAGCGCGACTGCTCGTCCTCGGCCTCGCCGGCGAGGCCGCGCTGGATTTCGACGGGTTCGGCGCCCTTGGCGAGGATCGCAACGCCGTTGAAGCCCTTTTGCCCATGATAGAGAAAGCCGTAACCCGCTGCCTCGATCTCCTTCGTCGGCATCGTCTCGTCGCTCGATTTCAGCTCCTGCAGGCAGGCGACGTCGGGCCGGGTTTCCTCGAGCCATTCGATAAGGCGCGGCAGGCGCGCCTTGATTCCGTTGATGTTGAAGGTCGCGACTTTCAGGGGCACCGGCTCACATCACTTTCCGTTTGCCCTGAGCTTGTCGAAGGGCCGTTCTTTCCTTCCAGCGTAAAAGAAGGACGGTGCTTCGACAAGCTCAGCACGAACGGAAGCGAGGTAGCTCTTAGATCGAGAAGCTCGACCCGCAGCCGCAGCCCGAGGCCGCGTTCGGATTTTCGACCTTGAACGACGATCCGCCGAGCGAATCGACGAAATCGACGACGCAGCCGCGCACGAGGTCGATGCTTACGGAATCGACGACCAGCTTCACCCCGTTGGTTTCGGTCACGATGTCGTCGGCGTCGATGCTCTCGGCGAGGCCGAAGCGATAGGTGAAGCCCGAACAGCCGCCGCCATCGACCGCGAGGCGGAGCGCCGCCTCGGCCTCGCCCTTGCGATCCGCGATCCAGCGGACGCGCGCCGCGGCGGCGGGGGACAGGCTAATGTCGGAAATCTGCGTGGCCATGGCGGCAAGATAGGGGGCGCGGCCCCAAATGAAAAGGGCGCCCCGGCCGTTTACCGTGGGGCGCCCCTCCTCTCCGACCCAGAGAAGCTGTTATTCGGGACCGCCCATCGCGAGCTTGTCGCCCGTCAGTGCCGCGATCGTCATCGAGTCCGAACGGACGAAGGGCATCGGATTGACCGGCGCGCCTTCGATGCGAACTTCATAATGGAGGTGGTTGCCGGTCGAACGGCCGGTCGAGCCGACATAGCCGATCACATCGCCCTTCCGCACCTGCTGGCCGGGGCGGACGATGTACGACGACATATGACCGTAGCGCGTCTCGATCTCGTTGCCATGTTCGATCTCGACATAATTGCCGTAGCCGCCGAGGCGCTGGGCGCGGCCGACAATGCCGTCGGCGGTGGCGTAAATGGGGGTGCCGTAGGGCGCCGGGATATCGACGCCATTGTGGCGCGCGAGCTTCCCGGTGATCGGATGGACGCGCATGCCATAGGTCGATGAAAGCGACATCTGCTCGATTGGGCGGCGCGAGGGCACCGAAACGCCGATGTTCGCAGCCAGGCCGGTGTCGAGGCGCTTCCACGCCTGGAAGATCGCGCGCGCTTCCTGATTTTCGGTCGGCGCGGTCACCCCGGCCGGGAAATTATCTTCCTCGGGCTCGTCGGGAACCGTGATGCTGGCGTCGCTGCTGCCCGCATTGGCGGCATGGGCCGCCGGAACGGTCGCGACGGTCAGCGCACCGGCGCAGACAACAAGACCAAGATGAAACTTTTGCGCCAGAGAAGCGTATCGCACGTATCGACCCCGCAGTCCTTGTCGCCAGTGCCCTTTTTTAAGGGCCGCTGGTGCCGGATGTTCGCTCGGTTGGGATTATTCCCTGCCCGCGAGCGTTGATGACGGGGCAAAGCTTACCAAGCAATAACCGCGTAATAGTCTTGCGTTAAACCGGCTTTGTCGCGCGCCGAGTCGTTGAACGGCGGCTTAACGGAGCCCCGGAATCGCGATTTTACGAGGGTCTGCCACGTTTCGACGGCGTTGAATCCCATTTCGTCGCACTTCTGGTTAAACCAGACTGTGCCGGCGGTCACATGGCGGATTTCATCGTTGAAAATACGCGATAAAATCTTCGCCGACGCCTCGTCGCCAACGGCGCGGAAGCGGGTGATCGTCGCCGGAGTGACATCGAGCCCGCGCGCTTCGAGCACCATCGGCACGATCGCCAGCCGCGCCAACGCGTCGTCGCTGGTCGCCTCGGCGGCTTCCCACAAACCCGCATGCGCGGGCAATTCGCCGTAGAAGCTGCCAAGCTGGCGCAATCGCCGGTCGAGCAAAGCGAAATGCATCGCCTCGTCGGCCGCGACGGAAATCCAGTCGTCGACGAAGCCGCGCGGGAATTCGCCGCCGAAGCGGCCGACGAGATCGACCGCGAGATCGATCGCGACGAATTCGATGTGCGCGAGCGCGTGGAGCATCGCGATCCGCCCGCGCTCCGACCCGCCCCTCCGGCGGCGCGGCATCTGATTGGGGGCGAGCAGTTCGGGTTTGGCGGGCCAGGCGGGCCGATCGGGCATCGTCCCATCGCAGCGATGCGCGAGCGCGCCGCGCCGCCACGCCCGCGCGAGCGCACGCGCCGCACGGCGCTTGTCGTGCGGGTCCGGCGTCAGCAGGACCGCACGCGCGGCTTCGCCCAGCGATAGCATTTACAGCGCCTTCGCGGCCTCCAGCACGGCCTCGGCATGGCCCTTCACACGCACCTTGCGCCATTCCTTCGCAAGCTTGCCGTCGGCGCCGAACAGGAAGGTCGAGCGCTCGATCCCCATATAGGTGCGGCCGTAATTCTGCTTTTCGACCCAGGTGCCGAACGCCTCGCACACCGCTCCGTCCTCGTCCGAGGCAAGGCGGACGGTCAGCCCATATTTGTCGCGGAACTTGCAGAGCTTCGCGGGCGCGTCGCGCGACACGGCGAGCACCTGCGCATTCAGATGCGCGAAGTCGGGCGCGAGGCGGGTGAAATCCTGCGCCTCGACCGTGCAGCCCGGCGTATCGGCCTTGGGGTAGAAATAGACGACGAGCGGCACGCCCTTCATCGCCGCGAGGTCGATCGCGGCGCCGTCGGCGTCGAGCAGCTTTACCGCGGGAATGGCGTCGCCGATGGCGAGGGTCATGAACCTGTCTCCTGCTGCGGCGGGCGAATCGAGGCCCACCAGTTCGCGATCTCCTGCCGCGCCGCTTCGTGCGCGGCAAGCAGTTGCGGCCAGCCGGGCTCGCCGCACGCCGCCGCGACCAGTTGACGCGCGGCCGCGGTCGCGGGTTCCCCGTCGGGCGCGGTCAGCCGCAGCATCACGAGCATCCGCCCGAGCAGGCCGTGCGCGTCGCAGACCTCCGCCGGCGCCAGCCCGTCGATGCGCAGGCAGGCGAGCGCCGAGCCGATATTGGGATCGTGGCAGCGGCCGGTCGCGAGCTGCGTCACCTGCATCGCGAACTCGAGATCGACGAGGCCGCCGGGGCCGCCCTTGATGTCGAGCGGGCCTTTCGCGGGTTTGTGCGCGGCGATCTTGTCGCGCATCTCGGCGGCGTCCTTCGCTACGGCATCGCGATCGCGCGGGCTCGCGAGCAGCTCGTCGATGATCCGGTGGAGCTCCGCCTTCGCGCCGTCCGAGCCATAGACCGGCCGCGCGCGGAGCAGCGCCATATGCTCCCACGTCCAGGCTTCCTCGCGCTGGTAGCGCTCGAAGCTGTCGAGGGTGACGACGAGCGGGCCCTGCGCGCCCTGCGGGCGCAGCCGCGTATCGACGTCGTAGAGCTTGCCCGCCGCGGTCGGCACCGACATCGCCGCGGTCACGCGCTGCGCGAGGCGGTTGTAATAGGTCGTCGCGCCGAGCGGGCGCGGCCCGTCCGATTCGGCGAGATGATCGCCGGTGAAGAGATAGATGAGGTCGAGGTCCGAGGCGTGGGTCAGCGCCCGCCCCCCGAGCCGCCCGAGCGCGAGCACGACGAGTTCGCTATCGGCGATGCGCCCGTGCGTCGCCACGAACTCGGCGACCGTCGCGTCGGCGAGCACCTGCAATGCCGCCTCGGCCAGTTCGGAATAGCCGCAGGCGACCGTCATCGGATCGGTCGCGCCGGCGATGAGCTGCACGCCATAGGCGAAGCGCCACTCGCCGACGCGGTCGCGGACGCGGTCGAGCAGGCGTTCGTAATCGAGCCCCGACAATCCCGGCGCCCATTCGGAAAGCAGCTCGTTTTTGGTCGCCGGCGCCTCGAACGCGCGCTTGTCGATCAGCCCCTCGATCAGCTCGACCCGCGTGCCGAGCGCGTCGGCCAGCGTCGGGGCGAGCGACAGGATGCGCGTCGCGATCTTCGCGAGCTCGGGCTGCGCCGCGAGCAGATGAAAGAAATTGATCGCGCTCGGCAGCCCGCCGACGAGCTTGTCGAAGCGCACCAACGTCGCCTGCGGATCGGGCGCGGCGCCGATCGCTTTCATCAGTTCAGGCAGTACGGTTTCGAGCGCGTCGAGCGCCGCGGGGCTGCGTAGCGCGCGCAATTTCCCGCCGCGCCACTCGGCGATCGTGCGGATCGCCGCATCGGGCGGCTCGAACCCCATCCCCATCAGCGCGCCGGAAAGTTCACCCTCTTCGCGCGGCAAGCCGGCCGTCGTCGCACGTTCGACGACAAGCCGATCGTAGCAGGCAGCGACTTCAAGCGTGACCGGCTCCAGCGCGGCGAGGAGCGCCGCGCCGTCGGTCTCGCCATCGAGCCGCGCGACCGCGTCGAGCGCGGCGGGCTGCACCGGCAGGCTGTGCGTCTGCTGATCCTCGATCATCTGCAGCCGATGCTCGATCCGGCGTAGCGTCGCGTAGTGACCGGTCAGCCGCCCGGCGACCGCCCCGTCGATCCGCCCCGCCCGCGCCAGCGCGGCGAGCGCATCGACCGTCGCCGGCGCGCGCAGCGACGGATCGCGGCCGCCGTAGATGAGCTGATGCACCTGCGCGAAAAATTCGATCTCGCGGATGCCGCCGCGCCCGCGCTTCAGGTCATAGCCCGGACCGAAGGCCTGGCCCTGCGAGAAATGATCGCGGATGCGGTCGCTCATCGCGCCGATTTCCTTGAGCTGCCGGAAATCGAGGCTGCGGCGCCAGATGAAGGGCTGGATCGCGGCGAGAAAGCTCTCCCCGAGCGCGCGGTCGCCCGCCGAGGCGCGCGAGCGGATGAACGCCGCCTGCTCCCACGCCAGCGCCTCGGATTCGTAATAGGAGATCGCCGCGCTTTCGGGGAGGACGATCGGCGTGACCTCGGGATGCGGGCGGAGGCGGAGATCGACGCGCAGGACATGACCGTCGGCGGTGCGCGCCGAGAGAATCTCGACCATCCGCCGCGCGATCCGCACCGCCGCCTCGTCGGGGTCGTCACGCGACCGGCGCGGCAGCGTTTCGGGATCGAAGATCAGGATCGGGTCGATGTCCGAAGAATAGTTGAGTTCGTGGCTGCCGAGCTTGCCGAGCGCGATGACCGAAAGCCCGCGCGGTTCCTCGCCGGGCACACGCTCGGCGAAGGCGGCGGCGAGCGCCGCGTCGCACGCCTGATCGGCGAAGGCGGCGAGCAGCCGCGTCGTCGTCGCCACATCATGCTCGCCCGACAGATCGCCGAGCGCGAGCAGCAGCGCCACCCGCCCACGCCATTGGCGGAGCGTGCGCATGATGTCGTCATCGACCGGCGGCGGCACGACATGCGCGAGCGCGGCGTCGGTGCCCTGAGACAGAAAGCGCGTCACATCGTCGGGATGGAGCTCGGCGAGCCGCGCGAGAAAAGGCGCGTTGGCCGTGAGCCGGTCGAGCGCGGACTGGCGCGCGGGAGCGTCGGGTGCGGTCATCGAATGGTGCTATCGCCTGCTCATCCCGGCGTATCAACCCCAACCGCGTCATTGCGAGCGAAGCGAAGCAATCCAGGGCGGTTTATGCCTGCTCTGGATTGCTTCGCTTCGCTCGCAATGACGGCTTTCTTGAATGCCGATCAGGCCGGCACCGTGCTCTCGTCGAAAAACAGCACCTGCGAGATCGCCGCGCGCAAGGTCGCGGGCTGATAGGGCTTGGTCAGCAGGAAGGCCGGCTCGGGCCGGTCGCCGGTGAGCAGCCGCTCGGGAAAGGCGGTGATGAAGATGACCGGCACGCTCATGCTGCCCAATATCTCCTGCACCGCCTCGATCCCCGAACTATTGTCGGCAAGCTGGATGTCGGCGAGAACGAGCCCCGGCTGGTGCGTCTGCGCCTCGGCAACCGCTTCGGCGTGGGTGGTGGCGACCGCGACGACATCGTGGCCGAGCTCGCGGACGATCATCTCGATATCCATCGCGATGATCGGCTCATCCTCAATGATCAGGATGCGCGCGCGCGTCTGCCGGTCGATCTCGTCCATCGCCTCGCCGATCAGCGCCTCGACCGCGGCGCCATCGCGGCCGATGATCCGCCCCGTATCCCCGGCGTTGAAGCCCTCGACCGCGGTCAGCAGCAAGGCCTGACGTGCCAGCGAGGGCAAGCGGCGGAGGCGCGCGTCGGCGACCGCGGTTTCGGCAGGCACCACCTCGTCCCCGGCCGCGGCCTGCTCGGCCATCAGCCCAAAATTGTCGTGCACCATGCGATAGAGCTGGATGCGAAGATCGGCGCCGGTATCGACCGCGTCCGGATGCGCGACGAGCGTTTCCAGCAGGCGCGCGACAAGCGCGTCGCCGCTTTGCTGGCTTCCCGAAATCGCGCGGCCATAACGCCGAAGATAGGGAAGATGCGGCGCGATCGCCTGACCCAATGACATAAAGACCCTCCTGATGCCGTGGAAACGGCGGATTTTGGTTCCCGACGGGGATAATTCGGCCGCCGACGGCATAATTTCACCCCTTGGGAACGAATGTGCCGTAAAATAGTTTCCCAGAGAAGCAACAAAGGCGCATTGCGCTTTGGTTTCCGCGCGGTTAGCAAAAGGCCCCATGTCGACCATTTGGCAAGATAATGTCGTCTAAATCCGGTACGTCGCCTCGCAAGCCGGCCGGAAAGGACGCCGAGAAAAAGCTCCCCGGGAAGGCGCAGGAGATCAATATGGCCCTGCGTCGCGCCTATGATTCGGCCGTTGACGAGACGATTCCGCCGGCGATGCTCGACCTGCTCAGCAAACTCGACTGATCATCTTTTATAGCGCGCGGCGAAATCCGACCGGAACGCCGCGAAGCTGCCCGCCGCGATCGCGTCGCGCATCGCCTGCATCAGCGCCTGATAAAAATGAAGATTATGCTGCGTCATCAGCATCGCGCCGAGCATCTCGCCGGCGCGGACGAGATGGTGGAGATAGGCGCGCGACCAGGTCGTGCAGACCGGGCAGTCGCACGATGCATCGAGCGGCCCCAGATCCTCGGCATGCTTCGCGTTGCGGATATTGACCGGGCCATCCCGGGTAAAGGCCTGGCCGTTGCGGCCCGAGCGCGTGGGCAGCACGCAATCGAACATGTCGACTCCGCGCGCGACCGCACCGACGAGGTCGTCGGGTTTGCCGACCCCCATCAGGTAACGCGGCTTGTCGGCGGGAAGCTGGCCCGGTGCATAGTCGAGCACCCCGAACATCGCCTCCTGACCTTCCCCTACGGCCAATCCGCCGATCGCATAGCCGTCGAAGCCGATGTCGGTCAGCGCCGCGGCCGAACGCGCGCGTAGCGTCTCATCGAGCGAGCCCTGCTGGATGCCGAACAGCGCCGAGCGCGCCGCATGCTCCTCCCCGGCATCGAAGCCCGCGCGGCTGCGCGCCGCCCAGCGCATCGAGCGCTCCATGCTCGCCGCGGCGCGCTTTGCGTCGACCCCGGCGGGCGGGCATTCGTCGAACGCCATCACGATATCGCTGCCGAGCAGGCGCTGGATTTCCATCGAGCGTTCGGGGGTCAGCATGTGGCGCGAGCCGTCGAGGTGGCTCCTGAAAGACACCCCTTCCTCGCTCTGCTTCGTCAGCGCCGACAGGCTCATCACCTGATAGCCGCCGCTGTCGGTCAGGATCGGCCGGTCCCAGCCCATGAAGGCATGCAGGCCGCCGAGCCGCGCCATGCGCTCGGCGCCGGGACGCAGCATCAGATGATAGGTGTTGCCGAGGATGATGTCGGCACCGGCCGCGCGAACATCAGCGGGGCGCATCGCCTTCACCGTCGCGGCCGTTCCGACGGGCATGAAGGCGGGCGTGCGGATATCGCCGCGCATCATGCGGATCACGCCGGTGCGCGCCGCGCCGTCGGTCGCGGCGACCTGAAAAGCGAATCTGTCGGTCATCGCGGGCGCCTATGACGGGGACGCGGGCGAAAGTCGAGACGGGGCACCGGGCCCCGAGGATGAAAGCCTTACTCCCGCTCCTCCTCGCTCGACGGCTCTTCGGCGGCCGCCTTGGCCTTTTCCTTTGGCTTTTCCTTGTCGAAGATCGCCGCGAGCTCCTTCTGCTTCGTCTCGGACAGTCCCTTCTCGGCGGCAGGGAACATCTCGTCCTCCTCCTCGTCGATATGGTGAAGATAGCGATCCTTCATCGTGCGGAATCGGGTCAGCCAGCCGGTCGAACCGAAATCCATCTCGTAAAGCTCGGTCAGCATGTCGTCGATTTCCTTGTGCTCCGACACGCTGTGCTGCGCGTCCTCGCGCAGGCCGGGCTTGGCGAGCATCGTCGCATAGAGCGACATCTCCTCCGACGCGGCATGCGCGGTCACCTCGACGCGGAACGTCTCGAACAGTTCTTCGCGCTCGGGGCTGTCGCCTTGCGTCGCGTCGATCTGCTTCAGCAATTTGCGATGCCGGTCGTGGTCGGCCTTCAGCCGGGCGAAGATTTTGGTTTCGGCCATGCGGGCCTCCTTCGACAGTTGATCGAAGGGAAAACGTTGGAGCCCTCTGGCGGTTCCGTCGTCAGGCCGCCTGCCAGTCGCTCGTCGTGGTGAAGGCCGGCAGCGCCAGATGGGATTGGGTCTGCTGGCTCGCCGCCGCGATCAGATAGGGCGAGACGCGATGGCGCGTGCAGAGCCCGCCATTGCCGTCACTGACCAGCGACTGCTCGAACTCGATGCCCTGCTGATGCTTCATCGACCGGCGGACGGTCGCGGTCGCGAGCTGGCCTTCGCCGAAATCGATCACGAACTGGGTCCCGACCGGGACATCGAGCATCCCCTCGATGAAGGCGCCGGTCGCCGACAGGTTGCGGATCACGACATTGTAGCGGTGATTGCCGTGAATCGCGCCGACCTTGCGGAACATGTGGAAGCGATCGTTGCGCTGGCGCGCCGGACCCGACGGCTTGATCGTCCACGACCCGGCCTCGGCATGATCGAGCAGCGCCTCGCTCGACACCGGCTGGCTGTAGATATAGCCCTGCACATGGCTGACCGCGAGCTTGCGGATCAGATCGAGCTGATCGTGCGATTCGATTCCCTCGGCGGTGGTTTCCATATCCAGCGCTTCGGCCAGCGCGACGATCGCGGCGATGATCGCGGCATTGCGCGATCCCTTCTCGGTCGCGCCGCGCACGAAGCTCTGGTCGATCTTGATCTTGTCGAACGGCGCCGACTGCAAATAGCCGAGCGACGAATAGCCGGTGCCGAAATCGTCGAGCGCCAACCGGACGCCGAGTCCCTTCAGCGCCTTGAACATCCGCGCCGTCTCGTTCGAATCGGCGAGAAACACGCTTTCGGTGATCTCGAGCTCGAGTCGCTCGGGCGACAATCCGGCAGCCGCGAGCGCGTGGGTGACGATTTTCGGCAGATCCTCGTTCGCGAACTGGATCGGCGAGACATTGACCGCAACGCGCAAATCGCCCGGCCAGCGCGCGGCATCCGCGCAGGCGGTGCGGAGCACCCATTCGCCGAGCGGCCAGATCAGATTGGCCTCTTCGGCGATCGGAATGAACACCGAAGGCGAAATCACGCCGCGCTCGGGGTGCGTCCAGCGAACGAGCGCCTCGACCCCGGTCACGATATTCGATTTGGCGTTGACCACCGGCTGATAGCTTAGCTGCATCTCGCCGCGGGCGAGCGCGTCGCGCAGATCCTCTTCGAGCTTGCGGCGGTCGTCGGCGGCCTGATGCAGGTCGCTCGAATAGAAAGCGAAGCGCCCGCGGCCATTGCCTTTCGCGGCATAGAGCGCGAGGTCGGCGTTGCGGACGAGATCGTCGCTCGTCTGCCCGTCGAAGGGCGCGATCGCGACCCCGACCGACGCGCCGATGATGCAGCGGCTGCCCTCGACCGAATAGGGCTGCGACAGGCTGGCAATGATGTCGGCGGCCATGTCGCCCAGCTTGCCGCGATCCTCGACGTCGGGGAGAATGATCTGAAACTCGTCGCCGCCGAGACGGCTGACCATCTCCTTGTCGCCGACGATCTTGAGCAGCCGCTCGGCGACCTGCTTGAGCAGCGCGTCGCCCGCCGGATGGCCGAGCGTATCGTTCACCTGCTTGAAACGGTCGAGGTCGAGGAGCATGATCGCGCAGCTCCGCTGCTGCTGCGTGAAGGCCGCGAGCGTCATGTCGAGCTTCTTCGAGATATGAAAGCGGTTCGCAAGGCCGGTCAGCGAATCATAGAGCGCGAGGCGCGACGCATCCTCGGCCGAGCGGCGCTGCGCGGTGATGTCGGCGCCGCTGCCGCGATAGCCCGCGAAATTGCCGTTTGCATCGTAATGCGGGCGCCCCGAGATCGCCCACCAGCGATCGTCGCCCTCGAACGCGCTGCGCAGCGGCAGTTCGTCGAACTTCGACTGTTTGGTGAAGAGAAAAGGCAGGGTGCGCTGGCGCTCGCTCTGGCTGTCGACAGGCAGGAACAGATCGGTGAAGCCGGCGCCGACGAGCTCGCCGCCGGATCGTCCCATCAGCCGCGCGACCGCGTCGGTGATATAGGTCAGCCGCCCCTTCGCGTCGGTCGCCCAAAACCAGCCGCGCTTGCTTTCCTCGAAATTGCGGAGCAGCAGCAACGCCTCGCGCGTATCGAGGTTTGCGAGCGTTGCCGCACCGTCGCGCGGCCGCGCCTTGCGCGCGCCGAGCTTGCCGAAAAACCCGCGCGCGCCATCGCTTTCCGCGCTGTCCTTGCGGTCTCCGCCCCCGATACCCGATGGCATGTCCATCAACGAACCCTTGCCCACCCCTTAAGTCAGGGGTCCGCAATGCCCGCAATGCCTTGCCATAATGTAAATTTCAGCAGCCCCGGCGGGCCGGACTGTCCCATTTAGGGAAGCAACAGGCTCGCGTCGCCATAGCTGTAGAAGCGATAATCATGTCCGATGGCATGAGCATAGGCCGCCTGCATCGTCTCCAGCCCCATCAGCGCGCTGACCAGCATGAACAAGGTCGAGCGCGGGAGGTGGAAATTGGTCATCAGTCCGTCGATCGCCCTGAAGCGATAGCCCGGGGTGATGAAGATCGCCGTGTCGCCCTCGAAGGGCGCGATACCATCATGGCCCTGTGCGGCGCTTTCGAGGAGGCGGAGGCTGGTCGTGCCGACCGCGATCACCCGGCCGCCGTTCGCGCGGACGGCGTTCAGCCGGCCGGCGGTCGCGGCGTCGATTCGGCCCCATTCGGCGTGCATGACATGATCGTCGGTGTCGTCGGCCTTCACCGGCAAAAAAGTGCCTGCGCCGACATGCAGCGTCAGCGTCTCGGTCGCGATCCCCGCCGCATCGAGCGCGGCAAGCAGTGCGGGCGTGAAGTGCAGTGCCGCGGTCGGCGCGGCGACCGCGCCGTCCTTTTCGGCGAACATCGTCTGATAATCGCTGCGATCGGCCTCGTCGGTCGCACGCTTCCCAGCGATATAGGGCGGCAGCGGCATGGTACCTGCGCGTTCGAGCAGCAGCTCAACGGGTTCATCGCCGGCGAAGGCGAGGATGAAGCTGCCGTCGGCGAGCCGTTCCTCGGCCACCGCCTCGACCCCCGCACCGAAATCGACCGTCTCGCCGACGCGCAGCCGCTTCGCGTTGCGGACGAACGCCTGCCAGCGACGCAGGTCGATCCGCTTGTGGAGCGTCGCGCCGATCTTCGCGTCGCCGCGCTTGCCCTCGAGCTGTGCCGGGATCACGCGCGTGTCGTTGAAGACGAGGCAGTCGCCCGCGCGCAATAAGGATGGCAGGTCGCGGACACCCCGGTCGCGAATTGCCTCTCCCTCGACGACGAGCATCCGCGCGGCATCGCGCGGGCGCGCGGGGCGGAGCGCGATGCGTTCGGGCGGCAGATCGAAATCGAAGGCGTCGACGCGCATAGGAGTTCGCGCGTACTTTCGCGCTTAACGTTTGATCGGGGCGTTGAGCTCGTCGACCGTGATCGCGGGCGGTGCAGCGGGCTGGTCCTCGACCAGCGCCGAGGCGGGCGGCATCGGCTTGTTGTCGGCCGCGACCGACATCTGGACGATCCGCGACATCACCGCCGGCGGCTCGCCCTTATGGATCGCGTCGATATATTGCATGCCCGAAATCACGCGGCCGAAGGCGGTGTAGCGATGATCGAGGCTGAAGCGCGGCTGGAGCATGATGAAGAACTGGCTGTTCGCGCTGTCGGGGCTTTCGGCGCGCGCCATCGACAGCGTGCCGCGCAGGTGCGGCGTATCGTTGAACTCGGCCTTGAGGTCGGGAAGCTGCGAGCCGCCCTGTCCGGTCGCGGTCGGATCGCCCGTCTGCGCCATGAAGCCGTCGATCACGCGGTGGAACTTGATCCCGTTGTAGAAGCCCGCGCGCGCGAGCTGCTTCAGCCGCTCGACATGGTTCGGCGCGACGTTGGGATAGAGCTGGACCACGACGCGCCCGCCCGTCGAAAGGTCGAGATCGAGCATATATTCGGGGTTATTGATATATTGGTCGGGCGTCATCGCCGGAACCACGGGCGCGACCGGAGCGGGCGTGGCCGTGTCGGGTGCGGGCGCCGGGGCCTCGACCGGCGGCGTGGGCTCGCTCGGCACAGGCTCGGGCGGCGGCGCCTCGCTGCCTTGCGGCGGGGGCGCCGGCGGCACCTCCTGCGCGGCGGCCGAGGCCGCAAGACCGATCGCCATCGCCGTCAGGATCAGGGGGCGGAAGGAAAGTTTCATGCTGGATCGGCCTCTTGTCGAATCTGAATATGCGCCCCGCTGGCCGCGACCTAGCGGGAAAAAGCTGAACGCTCAATGATTGGGATGGTGCGCGGGATCAGCCCTCGCCCTGGCGAAGGCCCCGTTCGTCGATCCGCGACACCACCGCGTCGCGCACCGCGGGGGTGACGAATTTACGGATGTCGCCGCCGAAGATCGCGATTTCCTTGACGAGGCGCGAGGCGATCGGCTGCAGCCCGACATCGGCCATCAGGAACACCGTCTCGATGCGGTCGTTGAGCTGCTGGTTCATCCCCGCCATCTGATATTCATATTCGAAATCGGCCACCGCACGCAGCCCGCGCACGATGAGGCTCGCGCCTTCGCGCTCGGCGAAATCCATCAACAGCGAGTTGAATCCCACGACGCGAATATCGCCGCCAATGCCCGCCACCTCGCGGCGTACCATCGCGATCCGCTCCTCGTCGTCGAACAGGGGCGATTTGGTGATGTTCGTCGTCACCCCGATCACCAGCCGGTCGACGAGCTTCGCGCCGCGGCGGATGATGTCCATATGGCCGAGCGTGATCGGATCGAACGTGCCCGGATAAACCCCCACCCGCATCAATGGTCCCTTTCCACCACATAGCGCGCGATCGCGCGGAGCAGCGCCGCCTCTTCGCCGAAACCGGCAAGATGCGCAATCGCCTGATCGACGAGCAGCCGCGCCTGTTCGCGCGCGCGATCGAGCCCCATCAGGGTGACGAAGGTCGCCTTGCCCGCCGCATCGTCCTTGTGCAGCGCCTTGCCCGCGAGCGTCTCGTCGCCCTCGACGTCCATGATGTCGTCGGCGATCTGGAAGGCGAGCCCGATGTCGCGCGCATAACCGCGCAAGGGGCGCCGGCCTTCGACCGGAATGCGCGCAAGGATCGCCCCCGCCTCGACCGAGAAGCCGATCAGCGCGCCGGTCTTGAGCTGTTGAAGCCGCGTCACCGTCGGCAGATCGAAATCGGCACTCTCGGCGACAAGATCCATCATCTGCCCGCCCGCCATGCCCGCCGGCCCTGCGGCGCGCGCAAGCTCGCAGCAGAGCTCGGCGCGCACGAAGGGGTCGCTGTGCGTCGCGGGATCGCAGAGCCATTCGAAAGCGAGCGCGTGGAGCGAATCGCCCGCGAGCACCGCGGTCGCCTCGTCATAGGCGCGGTGCACCGTCGGCTTGCCGCGCCGCATGTCGTCGTCGTCCATGCAGGGGAGGTCGTCGTGGATCAGCGAATAGACGTGCATCGCCTCGACCGCCGCGCCGACTCGCAGGCTGAGCGAGCGGTCGACGTGGAACAGGTCGCCCGCGGCGCGGACGAGCAGCGGACGCAGCCTCTTGCCCCCGGCGATCGCGGCATGGCGCATCGCTTCGTACAGCCGGGCGCGCGGATCGGCGGGGATGGCGAGCAGCCGGTCGAACAGCGCATCGATTCCCGCCGCGACCTCTTCCTGCGCGGTGCCAAGCAAGGGCGCCGCCTGGTCGCTGTCGCCGCCGACGAACGCCACCACCACTCAGCTTTCGCCGAAGGGCGTGGTTCCCGCCGGCTGGCCGTCGGCGCCGAGGCTGACCTGCTCGATACGCGCTTGTGCCGCCGCGAGCCGTGCCTCGCAATGCGTCCTGAGCGCATGGCCGCGTTCGTAGAGCGCCACCGATTCCTCGAGGCTGACGTCGCCGCTTTCGAGCCGGCGCACGATCGTTTCGAGCTCGCCCATCGCGGCCTCGAACGACAGGGCGGAAATTGCGGTTTCGGGGGTCTCCGTCATCCTGACGCTTTGGCCCCTTCGCCCCCTTGCGGTCAAGTGCGGTCGCGCTTGACGCCGTGCGCGGACGCGATAGCATCGGATCATGTTCATCGGGCATTTCGCACCGGCACTGATCGTCGCGACGCGGCCGAAGGCCGCCGGACTCGGCACGCTGTTCGTCGCCGCGCAGCTCATCGACATCGGATTTGCGGCGCTGCTGATCCCCGGCATCGAGGCGATGCGGATCGTGCCCGGGATCACCGCGATGAATCCGATGGACCTTTACCAAATGCCCTATACGCACAGTCTGCTCGGTGCCCTGTTATGGGCCGCCGGCTTCGGGCTGCTGGTCCAGTTCGCCACGAAGCGGCGTGAGGCGGCGATCGGCGCCGCGCTCGTCGTCGTCTCGCACTGGCTCCTCGATCTGTTCGTCCATATCCCTGACCTGACGCTGTCCGGAGGACCGCCGAAGCTAGGGCTCGGCCTCTGGAATCATCCGCTCGTCGAAATGCCGCTGGAAATCCTGCTGACCTTCGGCGCACTGCTCTATTACGCCCGGCGGACGCGCGCGCACTCCAGCAACCTCCGCCTCTGGATTCTTGCCGTCCTGCTCGCGCTGGTGCAGGCGATCGACTGGTTCGGGCCGAAGGAGCCCGTCTATTCGCTCGCGATTCCGGCGACGATGCTCGCCGCCTATGCGGTGTTGGCGGCCGCGGCGGCGTGGACCGGCGCGAATCGGCGTCCGGCGGACGGCTGACCCCTTCCGCTTTCGCGCAAGCGTGATTCCGCTTTTTGCAATTGCCCCCGCCGGGCGGGCAAGCCATGCTGCATCGCACAAGAAGAGAGGGGCTCAAAGGCAAGTTTTGTTTCATCAACAAGGACTTGCATCATGAAAAACATCTTCCTCCCCACCCTCGCCCTGTTCGCGCTCTTTCCCGCTGCCGTCCAGGCCGAAGAGCCCGCCGCGCAACGCTTCGAACATGGCGGCAGCATCTACAGCTATACGGTGACGCAGGTCGGCGACACACGCGTGATCAGCGGCATCGAGGAAAAGACCGGCAAGCCGTTCAAGCTGCGCGTGGGCGAACATCGCGTCCGCGGCACCATCGGCTCGCAACAGGTCAGCTTCGCGCTCCGCGACGTGAAGCCGCTGACCCAGCCCGCGACGACGCTCGCCGCGCGTTAATCCTCTCCGTCCGCAGACCCCATGGTGCGAAATGCATCATGGGGTCTGTTCCTATCGCGCGCGCGCGGCTAAAGGCGCGCCATGACTCAGACAGCAGCCGCGCCCGCCTCCGTCATCACCCCCGAGATCGTCGCCGACCACGGCCTGTCTCCGCAAGAATATGAGCGCGTCCTCGCCGCGCTCGGGCGCGAGCCGAACCTCGTCGAACTCGGCATCTTTTCGGTCATGTGGTCCGAGCATTGCAGCTACAAAAGCTCGCGCATCCATTTGAAGAAACTGCCGACCGAGGCGCCGTGGGTGATCTGCGGCCCCGGCGAGAATGCCGGCGTCATCGACATCGGCGAAGGCCCGGACGGCAAGAAGCTGGCCGCGATCTTCAAGATGGAGAGCCACAACCACCCGTCGTACATCGAACCCTATCAGGGCGCGGCGACCGGGGTCGGCGGCATTTTGCGCGACGTGTTCACCATGGGCGCGCGGCCCGTCGCCAACCTCAACGCGCTGCGCTTCGGGCGTCCCGATCATCCGAAGATGAAGCACCTCATCTCGGGCGTCGTCCACGGCATCGGCGGCTATGGCAATTGCGTCGGCGTGCCGACGGTCGGCGGAGAGGTCAATTTCCACAAGGCCTATGACGGCAATATCCTCGTCAACGCGATGACCGTCGGCGTCGCCGAGCAGGACAGGATCTTCTATTCGGCCGCCAGCGGCGTCGGCAATCCGATCGTCTATGTCGGCTCGAAGACCGGCCGCGACGGCATCCACGGCGCTACGATGGCGTCGGCGGATTTCGGCGAAGATGCCGAGGAAAAGCGCCCGACCGTGCAGGTCGGCGATCCTTTCACCGAAAAATTGCTGATCGAGGCATGCCTCGAACTGATGGCGTCGGACGCGATCGTTGCGATCCAGGACATGGGCGCCGCGGGCCTCACTTCCTCGTCGGTCGAGATGGCATCGAAGGGCGGCGTCGGACTGCACCTGAAGATGGACGACGTGCCGCAGCGCGAGACCGGCATGACGGCGTATGAGATGATGCTGTCCGAATCGCAGGAACGCATGTTGATGGTCCTGAAGCCCGGCCGCGAGGATTTCGCCGCCGCGATCTTCCACAAATGGGAACTCGACTTCGCGGTCATCGGCACGGTCACCGACACCGGCCGCATGGTGCTGGAGCATCATGGCGAGATCGTCTGCGATATCCCGCTCGCGCCGCTCGCCGACGATGCGCCGCTCTACGACCGCCCGCATATTCCGACCCCGAGGCAGGCCGAGCTGACGAACGTCCCCGAAACGAAGGACGTTGCGGCCGACCTCAAGACGCTGATGGGCACCCCCGACATCGCCAGCCGCCGCTGGATTTACGAGCAATATGACAGCCAGGTCGGCGGCGACACGGTGCAGATCGGCGGCGACGCGGCGCTCGTCCGCATCCACGGCACCAATCGCGCGCTCGCGATGTCGACCGACTGCACCCCGCGCTATTGCTACGCCGATCCCGTCGAGGGCGGCAAGCAGGCGGTCGCCGAGACCTGGCGCAACATCAGCGCGGTCGGCGCGACGCCGCTCGCGATCACCAACTGCCTGAACTTCGCCAACCCGCAGCGTCCCGAAATCATGGGGCAGATCACCGGCTGCCTCGACGGCATGGCAGAAGCGTGCCGTGCGCTCGACTATCCGATCGTGTCGGGCAACGTCAGCCTCTATAATGAGAGCAAGGCGACCGGCGGCGGCAGCGCGATCCTGCCCACCCCCGCGATCGGCGGCGTCGGCGTGATCGACGACCTCGCGAAAGCTGTCGGCATCGGCTTCAAGCGCACCGGCGACATCGTGCTCGCGGTCGGCGAACGCGCCGGCCACCTCGGCCAGTCGGTGTGGCTGCGCGAAATCCTCGGCCGCGAGGAAGGCCCGCCGCCGCCCGTCGACCTCCGCGCCGAAAAGCGCACCGGCGACTTCATCCGCGGCGCGATCAACGCCGGTTGGATCACCGCGTGCCACGATGTTTCCGATGGCGGCATCGCGGTCGCGCTCGCCGAAATGGCGCTCAAATCGGACATCGGCGTGCTCGTCAGCGAGGAACAGCCCTTCGGCATCGCCGAAAGCTTCTTCGGCGAAGATCAGGGGCTCTATCTCGTCACCGTCTGCGACACCTGCCTCGCCGACTTCCTCGACGCCGCGGGCCGCGCCGATGTGCCGGTCGACCCCGTCGGCCGCACGATCAAGGACCGCATCGTCTTCGAACTGCCCGAAAGCGACCATCAGGTGACGCTCGCCGAACTGCGCGAGGCGCATGAGGGTTTCTTCCCGACGCTGATGGGCGCCGACGCGGCGCTCGCCTGATGCGGCGCGCGCTCGTCGCGCTGGCGCTGCTGACGACCGCCCTCCCCGCTGAGGCCGCGCCGCGCACGATCACCTCGCCGCAGGCACTGCCCGCCGACCATGAGCGGCCGCGCATTTTCCTCGGCGGCAGCATCGACATGGGCCGTGCCGCCGACTGGCAGGCCGAGCTGGTCAAATCGCTCGGCGACCTCGACGTCGTGTTTCTCAATCCGCGGCGGCCCGACTGGAATCCCGCGTGGAAGCCGGATGCGAGCGAACCCGAGTTTCGCCGGCAGGTCGAATGGGAATTGGGCGCGCTCGAATCCGCCGACATCGTCGTGATGTATTTCGCGCCGGGATCGCAAAGCCCGATCAGCCTGCTCGAGATGGGCCTCCACGCGCGCGGCGGAAAATTGATCCTGCTTTGTCCCGAGGGCTTTTGGCGCAAGGGCAATGTCGATATCACCGCCGGACATTATGGCATCGAACAGGTCGCGACGATGGACGAGCTCGCCGCGGCGGTCCGGCGCCGCGTGGCGAAATGGGCCGAGCCGGAATCGCCCGCCTGAGGAGCGGATATATGAGCATTCATGTCGGAATCGGCGGCTGGACCTTCGAGCCCTGGCGCGGAGCCTTCTATCCGCCGAAGCATCCGCAGAAGCGCGAACTCGAATATGCCGGACAGCATCTGACCGGAATCGAGATCAACGGCACCTATTACGGCAGCCAGAAGCCCGAGAGTTTCGCCAACTGGGCCGCATCGGTGCCGGGCGGGTTCAGGTTCAGCGTCAAGGCGTCGCGTTTCGCGACGAATCGCAAGCGACTCGCCGAGGGCGCCGGATCGATCGAGAAATTCCTGAACCAGGGTGTGACGCGGCTCGGCGACCGGCTCGGGCCGATCCACTGGCAGTTCATGGCGACGAAGACATTCGAGCGCGACGATTTCGCGAGCTTCCTCGACCTGCTGCCCGAAACGCTCGACGGGCTTCCGCTCCGCCACGCGATCGAGGTCCGGCACGAAAGCTGTCGCGATCAGACGTTCATCGACATGCTGCGCGAGCGGAACATGGCGCTCGTCTTCGCGGACAGCGACGAATTTCCCTGCATCGACGAACAGACCGCCGACTTCACCTATGCGCGCCTCCAGCGGTCGCAGGAGGAGGTCGAAACCGGCTATGACGACGCGGCGCTCGACCATTGGGCACAGCAGGCCCGCAACTGGGCGAAGGGCGAGCGCGATGTCTACATCTTCTTCATCGCGGGCGCGAAGGTCCGCAATCCGGCCGCCGCGCAGGCGCTGATCGCGCGGCTGGCGGCTTAGCAAAGGCGTCAACCAAAACAGGAGGCCATCATGCAGACCATCTATAACCGGCTGGTCCGGACGTCGCTCGCGGCCGCAGCGTGCACTCTCGCCTTATGGGCAGCAACAGGGCAGACGGCCCCGGCCAAAGAAAGCGCCGATCTGCTCATCGACGGCGGCACGATCATCACCATGGACCCGGCGCGGCGGATCATCGACGACGGCGCCGTCGCGATTCTCGGCAACCGGATCGTCGCGATCGGCACCTCGGCCGAGCTTCAGCAGCGCTTTCACGCCCGCGAGGTGATCGACGCGCACCGCAAGATCGTGATGCCCGGACTGATCGACGGGCACGGGCACGCCGGGCACGCGATGCTGAAGAGCCTCGACGCCGACGGCGAGGATTGGAACGCAGCGGTCGAGCGCCTCTATGCCCACGGATCGACCCCCGATTTCTGGAAGGCCGACGCCGAGCTTGCCGGGCTGGAACGGCTGAAGGGCGGGGTCACCACCTCGGTCAATCTGTTCGGGGGAGGCGCCGACGTCTACCGCGTCGACGATCCCAAATATGCCGATGCCTATCTGGGCGCGATCCGCGATATCGGCGTGCGATGGTTCCTGGGCGTCGGGCCGCGGCGCGGACCGTTTCCGAGCGCCTTCACCGACTGGACGAGTGGCAAGCCGCACGCGATCAAGGTCGATTTCGCGCAGCAGCTGGGCGTCTCCGAAGCGCTGATCCGCAAGTGGGACAAGGCCGGCGACGGGCGCATCCGCATGGCGACGGTTTTTCCGACGATCGCGGCCAAGGACGCCCCACCGGGAGCGGTGCTGGACGAGATCAAGCGCGAGGCCCGCGCCGTGCGCGACCTGTCGAAGCGGGCCGGCGTCCTCTTCCTGCAGGACGGGCATACGAAGGGGACGGTCCAGTTCGCAAATGACGAACTCGGCCTGCTCGGCCCCGACGCGATCTTTTCGCACGCCACCGACCTCACCGATCAGGAAATCAGGCTGATCGCATCGACCGGCACGCGCATCTCGCACAATCCGAGCGCGATCTTTTCGATCATGGGGCGCAATCCGACAACCGAGCTGATCGATGCCGGCGCGATCGTCATGCTCGGATCGGACGGGGCGGCGCCCGATCGCAGCTATGACATGTTCCGCCACATGTTCCAGGCGACGCGCTATCACCGCCGGCATTTCCGCGACCCCGACGTGCTGCCCGCCGGCAAGGTGCTGGAAATGGTGACGATCGACGCCGCCCGCGCGATCGGCATGGAGAAGGAGATCGGATCGCTGGAGGCCGGCAAGCGCGCCGACATCATCCTGATCGACTGGTTCAAACCCCGCCTGATGCCGATGAACATGCCCGTTCACCGGGTCGTCTATTATGCCAATGGCGAGGATGTCGCGACCGTGCTGGTCGACGGGCGCGTACTGATGCGCGACCGCAAGGTACTGACGGTCGACGAGGGCGCGGCGCTATCCTTCGCGCAGGGCGAGATCGACAGCGCGCTCACCCGTGCGGAGCTCGGCGATCTGACCGTGCTCCCCAAAGGTTTCTGGGGGAGCACGCATCTGATCCGCTGACCGAAGCCCCGCTGCGCTCAGGCCGCCGCGGGCTGCGCCGCGAGGAAATTATAGGGGTCGATGCCGTTGCTGCGATAGGCCCGGTGCGCCGCTTCGTAGAGCGTCGGCTTGGCGATGCCGAGCCGCGCGCGCGCGGCTTCGAGCGGCTCGGCGAGCAAGGCGCGGATGTCCTGCTCGATGATCGCCTTCGACACCTGGCCGTGGCGCTGGCCCTGACGGATCGCGCCCATCACCGGAGCATCGCCCTTGACGCTGCGTTTGAGCTCGAGGCCGCCGGCATAGGCGATGAAGAAATTGCCGTAATTGCCGGTCTGGCCATAGGTGAAGCCGAGCACGCACTGTTCGCCGAGCGCGTCACGGCCGTAGCCGGTCAGGATATGGAACAGGTCGTGCGTGTCGCGCAGGCGGTTCGCATACCATTGGAGCTGGTCGTCATATTGCGGGCGCCCCATCTTCTCGGCCTCGGCGACGAGCCCCGCCGCCGACAGGCCTTCGCGGCGCATGAAGGTGACGTAAGCGTGGCCGACGCTGCCCTCTGGGAGTTTGTCGATCCAGCCATGATCGTCGAGCAGGTCGGGAAGATAAGGTTCGCTCGCCATCAGCCGCTTGCCGAGGTCGCTTTCGACGAAGGCGCGGGCATCGTCCATGAAGCCCTTGCGCGGCAGATTTTCGAAGATGTGGAAGACCTGTTCGGTATCTTCCTTGTCCTTGATCAGCTTGCGGAAGTGCTGAAAGGCCTTGAACGGGCGGAATTTCGCGGGGACGCGATCGGGATGGGAGAAGAGGGTCGGGGTCATGGCGGCTCTTTCGCGAATCATCTGATGCTGTGGAGATAGCATTACTGACATAGATGTCAATAACCCTTTAACGGAGACGAGAAACTCCTCGACGCCCTTCCGGCGGGCCGATAGGTCTTCGCATCATCGGCGGCGGGGGAAACCGGCATGGAAACGCAGGCAACCATGAGGCGCTATGAAAGCCTCGACGCGATCCGCGGGGTCGCGGTGATGGGCATATTGGCGATGAACATCGTCGCCTTCGCGCTGCCCTTCGCCGCCTATATCAATCCGGTCGCGGGCGGGCCGGTCGGCAAGGCCGACCTCGCGGCCTGGTTCTTCAACTTCGTCTTCATCGATTCGAAGATGCGCGGGCTGTTCTCGATGCTGTTCGGCGCCAGCACGCTGCTCGTGATCGAGCGCGCGGAGGCGAGCGGACGCAGCGCGGCCGGATCGCATTATGCGCGGATGATCTGGCTCGCGATCTTCGGCCTCGCCCATTTCTATTTCATCTGGTTCGGCGACATCCTGTTCCTCTATGCGATGTGCGGGCTGCTCCTCTTCGCCTTCCGCAACCTTTCGGTGAAGGCGCTGCTGATCTGGGCGCTCGTCTTCTTCGTCGTCGCGATCGGCCTGCTCGGTTCGGCCTGGATCGCCTTCGCGCTCGCCGAAGCGGGGAAATTACCGCCCGAAGTGATGGCGCAAATGCAGAGCGACCTTGCCGACATGAACGCCGACATGGGTCCCGGCGCCGCAAGCTATGCAAAGGATATCGCGGTGCACCTCGGCAGTTATGGCAGCATCGTCGCCGAAAAGCTCGGCGCGAAAGCGGCGGAGCCCTTCGTCCAGGCGCTGATGTTCCTGTGGGAGACGATGGGGCTGATGCTGATCGGCATGGCGCTGTTCAAATCGCGCTTTCTGACCGGCGAATGGGAGCCGGCGCGCTACCGCAAATGGACGCTCACCGGCTTCCTCGTCGCCATTCCGCCGCTCGCCGCCCTTGCCTGCTATCAATATACGCAAGGGTTCAGCGCGGTTTCGACCTTCGGCGCATCGCTGTCGCTATCGATGCCGTTCGACGTCGCGATGACGATCGGCTGGGCGGCGCTGATCATGCTGCTGATCCGGACCGCGGCGAGCGACGCGGTGAACGCCCGGCTTGCGGCGGCCGGGCGGATGGCCTTCACCAATTATCTCGTCACCTCGATCGTGATGACGACGATCTTCTATGGCTATGGGCTTGGCCTGTTCGGCAGTATCGGGCGCACCGCGCTCTATCTCTTCTGCTTCGGCATGTGGGCGGCGATGCTGCTCTGGTCGAAGCCGTGGCTCGACCGCTTCCACTATGGCCCGCTCGAATGGCTCTGGCGCAGCCTGTCGCGCCGGCAACTGCAGCCGATGCGGAAAGCGGCCCCGGCCTAATAACCGGCAGCGCGGCCGAAACTCGCGGGTCTGCGCTGGACGAGCGGGTTCGCTTCGCGCTCGAGCGCTTCCAGCGTCTGCTCGAACAAGGTCCGGAGCGTGACGACGCGTGGCAGATATTCCTCTGGGCTCAGCTGCGCCTCGACGCAGTGGCGCGCGAACATCTCGATATCCTCGGCGAGCGCGCCGAGCCGTTCGCCGCCGAACTGGCGTGCCTCGCTCTTCAGCGTGTGCGCGGGCATGACGAGGCCGCGCGCGTCGCGGGCGCGCATCGCCTCCTCGATCGCGGCGACCGATTTGGTGCCGTCTTCGCGGAAATAACCGAGAATGCGCACGAACGCCGCGCCCAGCTGGGTACGGGTCGCTCGAAACTCATCCCAATCGACCAGGATCTCGTCCAATGTCCTGTCCCTCGGTGTTCAATATGGTCGTGGTCCCGTGTCCCCCATGCCGAAAGTCGGTAAAAAAGGGGTTACGAAAAGACGCGGCGACCAAAGCCGCCCCGTTTCGGGTCAATCGCGGCGAACCCGCCAGCCTTCCTCGCCATCGCCCTCGACGCGCCAGCCCTGTTCGGCCGCGAGCGCTGCAACCTCGCGTCCCGCCTGCGGATCGTCGGCAAACAAGGTCACGTCCGTCGCGCCACGCATCGCGCGCGCGAGGCGGAGCGCGGGCCAGGGACAGCGCATCCCGCGCGCATCGACCACGACGGCCGGCGCCTCGGTCGCCATAGGGCCCGCGACGTCAGTCGCCATAAGGATTGCGCGTATTGCGGAAATTGAGGCGGATCGGCACGCCCTGGAACCCCAGCTCCTTGCGCATCCCGTTCATCAGATAGCGCTGATAGCTCGCGGGCAGATCGTCGGTGCGGCTGCCGAAGACGACGAAGGTCGGCGGCCGCGTGCGCGCCTGTGTCATATAGCGCAGCTTGATCCGCTTGCCGCCGGGTGCCGGCGGCGGATTGGTTTCGACCGCGCGCTCGAACCAGCGGTTGAGCTTCGCGGTCGAGACGCGCTGCGTCCAGATCGCGCGCTGCTCGAAGGCGACGCGCACCAGCGTGTCGATCCCCTTCCCCGTCGCGCCCGAGATGCTGAGCAAAGGCACGCCCTTGATCTGGCTGAGCCCGTCGTCGAGCGCCGCGCGCACACCGTTGAACAGCGACGAGGGGTCGCCGGCGACGTCCCATTTGTTGAGCGCGACGATCAGCGCGCGGCCCTCGTCGAGCACCTTGTCGGCGATCTTCAGATCCTGTGCTTCAAGGCCCTTGGTGGCATCGAGCAGCAGCACGACGACCTCGGCGAAATCGACCGCGTGGAGCGCGTCGGCGACCGAAAGCTTTTCAAGCTTGTCCTGCACCTTGGCGCGCTTGCGCATCCCGGCGGTGTCGAAGAGCTGGATCGGGTGAACTTCGCCGTCCTTTTCCCATTGCCAATCGACGCGAATCGAGTCGCGCGTGATCCCCGCCTCCGGGCCGGTGATCAGCCGGTCCTCGCCGATCATGCGGTTGATCAGCGTCGACTTGCCGGCGTTCGGGCGCCCGACGATCGCGAGCTTGAGCGGGCCGAGCGGTTCGTCCTCGCCCGCTTCGGCGCTTGCCGCGTCCTCGGCGGCCTCCATGAAGGGCTCGACGATCGGGCGGAGCGCGTCGAACAGGTCGACCAGCCCTTCGCCATGCTCGGCGCTCAAGGCGAACACCGTGTCGAAGCCGAGGCTATAGGCCTCCATCAGCCCCGCCTCGCCCTGCTTGCCTTCGGCCTTGTTCGCGCAGAGGATGATCGGCGTGTCCTCGCTGCGCAGCCAGCGCGCGATTTCCTCGTCGAGCGGAGTGACCCCCGCGCGCGCATCGACCATGAACAGCGCCGCGTCGGCCTCGCGCACCGCCTTCTCGGTCTGGACGCGCATCCGGCCGGGCAGGGTCGCGGCATCCTGATCCTCGAACCCCGCGGTATCGACGATCAGGAATTCGAGGCCGAGCAGCTTCGCATCGCCCTCGCGCCGGTCGCGCGTCACCCCCGGCTGGTCGTCGACGAGCGCGAGGCGCTTGCCGACGAGCCGGTTGAACAGCGTCGATTTGCCGACATTGGGCCGACCGACAATGGCGATCGTCGCGGATCGCGCCATGGCTTGGTTCCTATCTCATCCGGGCCGCCCCGGCCCGGACGCCTCAGCGCCAGGCCGTGATGGTTCCGTCGTCTGCCAGAATATACAAAATATTGTTCGCGACCACCGGCGTCTGCGACAGCGGCGTCTTGAACTCGGTCGTCGCGAGGGTCGAGCCGTCGGTCGGCGAGAATTCGACCAGCTGGCCCTCGCTGTTCACCGCGATCAGGCGACCGCCGGCCAGGATCGGCCCGGTCCAGCGGATCGGGTCCTTCTTCTTCTTTTCGGTCTCGACACGATAGCGTGCGAGCTGCTGGAGCCAGCGGACCTTGCCGCTGGTCCGCGCGACGCAGAGCAGCTTGCCGTCGTCGGTCATCGCATAGACCCACTCGCCGACCACATAGGGGGTCGAGATGCCCGCGATCGAGATTTCCCAGCTGCGCTGGCCGGTGACGAGCTCATAGCTCGCCATGCGGCCGCCCTGACCGAGCGCGAAGACGCGGCCGCGGTCGATCACCGGATCGGCATCGACATCCGACAACGTCGAAACCGACAGCGCCATCGAGGTGCGCGCAAGCGCATCTTCCCAGAGGTCGCGGCCGTTCTCGTAACGATAGGCCTGGACCTCGCCCGACGAATAGCCCGCGACGATCGTGCCCTGCCCAGCCGCCGGCGATGCGGCGCCGAAGACGCTCCCCGGCTCGAGCGAGGCGGTCGCCTGCCACTGCACCGCGCCGCTCGCGGCGTTGAGCGCAAAAATCTGGTTGTCCTGGCTGATCACATAGACGCCGCCGAAGGCGACCGTCGGCGCGCCGCGCAGCGGCCCCGCGGGCTTCGCCTTCCACAGCACGCTGCCGTCGGCGACGTTCAGCGCGGCGACGTCGCCCGATCCGCTCGTCGCATAGACGGTGTTGCCATCGACCGCGGCGCCGCCGCCGAACAGCGAGTTCTTGTAATCCTTGCCGGTGCTGCCGATCGACGCGCTCCACAGCCTGGCGCCCGTGTCCGCAGCATAGGCGGTCACCACCGCGTCGGTATCGACGACGAACAGCCGGTTGTCGGCGATCACCGGCGACGAGGCGAGCCGTTGCTTGTTGGTGCTGCCCGCGACGCGCGCCTCCCAAACCTTCTCGCGCGCGGCGCCGAGCGCCGGATGGCCCATCGATTTCGAGGCATTGCCGCCCGATTGCGCCCAGTCTGCGTTGACCGCAGGATCGGGCAGCACGACCGCGACCGCTTCGGTCGCCGGATCGACCTTGATGCTGTTGTCGTTAGACAGGATCGACACGCGCTGGCCGACCGTCGGCGTCTTGGGGCCGCCGTTGCCCTTGAGCGCACCGCAGCCCGCGAGCGGCAGTGCGAGCAGCACCGCGCCCATCACATAATGGCGTTTCCGCATCTTACTTGGCTTCCTCACTCTTCGCGGCCGCCGCTGCGCCCGGCGCGCCTTTCTGGTCCCCGTTGTCCGTGTTTCCGGCCGCCCGCACCCGCTCGGCATCGGCCTTGAGGCTCTCCGCCGCGCGGTCGGCCACGGCATCGACGCCGAGCATCCCCGCCATCTGGACGGCGCGCGACTGGAGCGACTTCGTCACGCCCGGCATCTTCGCGATGCGGCCATAGAGCTTGCCTGCCTGGTCGTACTGGCCCTGCTGATAATAGGCCGCGGCGCTGAGCTCGGCGGCGCTCGGGAACCAGCTCGAGACCGGGTCCTTGGCATCGACGATCGGCTTCAGCCGGGCGACGATCGCCTCGGGCTTCAGCGTGTCATATTCGAGTGCGGTCTGGCGGATCAGCGCCATATCGCGCAGCGACTGGTCGAGCTTGGTGTCGGTCGCAACCTTCGCCATCAACGCGGCCGCCGCCTTGAGGTCGCCGGTCTGCGCCTTGAGGTTCGATTGCTCGATCAGCGCCGCGGCACGATAGGCGGGGTTGCCCTCGCCCTCGAGCGTCTTGAGTGCGGCGGTCGCCGCGGTCGGCTGACCCGACTTTACCTTGTCGAAAGCGGCGAGCAGTTCCTCCGCCTTTTCGCCGCGCACGACGTCCTGCCGATGCCCCCAATAGAGATAGCCGCCGAACGCGAGGAGCGCAGCGACCGCGCCGCCAAGTATCCAGCGCCCATAGCGCTGCATGATCGTGTCGAGCTGGTCCTTGCGGACCGCTTCATCGACTTCCTGCAACAGGGCCGCATCGTTGGTCGGGCTCAGGGCCAATCAAACCTCCATCAACTTCAAATCGGCTCCGCGCCGCCGCTTCCTTAGCGACGGCGCGGAGAAACGCCAAGCGATTCACATTGCACGGCTTCGCGCCGCCTTACCCTGCGTAGATCTGATCCTCGGTCGGAAATGAACGGGACCTGACCTCGTCCGCATAGTCGCGGACCGCGCCGTTCACGACGCTCGCCATGTCCTGATAGCGCTTCACGAACTTGGGCACGCGTTCGAACATGCCGAGCATGTCGTCGGTCACCAGCACCTGCCCGTCGCAACGGGCCGAGGCGCCGATGCCGATCGTCGGGCAATCGACCTTGTCGGTGATCTCGATCGCAATCGATTCGAGCACGCCCTCGATCACGATCGAAAAGGCGCCCGCCTGCGCGACCGCGACCGCATCCTCGACGATCGAGCGCGCTTCTTCTTCGCTCTTGCCGCGCACACCATAGCCGCCGAGGATATTGACCGCCTGCGGCGTCAGCCCGACATGCCCCATCACCGGAATGCCGCGCTGGGTCAGGAACTCGATCGTCGGGGCCAGCACCTTGCCGCCCTCGACCTTCACCGCTGCGGCGCCGGTTTCCTTGAGCAGGCGCGCCGCATTGTCGAACGCCTGCTGCGGGCTGCCCTCGTAGCTGCCGAAAGGCATATCGACGATCACCGCGGCATGATAGCTGCCGCGCACGACCGCAGCGCCGTGCAGCGCCATCATGTCCATCGTCACGCCGACCGTATGCGGCAAGCCATAGATCACCTGCGCAAGCGAATCGCCGACGAGCAGCATATCGCAATGCGGGTCGAGCAGCTGCGCCATGCGCACGGTGTAGGCGGTCAGCATCACAAGCGGCTCGCCGCCCTTGCGCTGGCGGATACGCGGCACCGTCAGCCGCTTCATCGGCTGCGGCGTCGGATTGGCGCGGCTCGTCGAGGTGTCGAGGGTGAGCGTTTTGGGGAGCGTGGACATGGCGCGGGGGTCTAGCCCGTCCGGCCCGGCAGCGAAAGCTCGAAACGCCGCCCATCGTCCACCAATGTAAAAAAATATTGACTCAATGTTCTATATTTTTAACATAACGTCATGAATAACGAACATGAGGAGTTTCCTGTCATGGCTTTTCGCGAAAAGACGGCGTGGCTGACGCTGATCAGCATGCTGGTTGCCTATGCGCTCTATTTTGGGCTCCTCGTCGCGGGCCATCCTGCCAGCCACGAGCTGTTTCCGATGCTGTGGCTGTTCGGAGCGATCACGCTGACCCAGCTCGTCATCGTGATCGCCGGGTCGCTCTATCTGACCGCGCGCGCACCGGGGAAGGAGCGCGCACGCGCCGACGAGCGCGATCGCGCGATCAGCCGTCGCTGCGCCGCTGCGGGCTATTATGTGCTGATGATCGGGACGATCGTCGCCGCGGTCGTCATGCCCTTTCTCGAAAGCGGCGCGCGGCTCGCCAACATCGGTCTGTTCGCGCTGGTGACCGCCGAGGCGGTCCACCATCTGGTGGTCCTGACCAGCTACCGGAGGGGCTGGCATGGCTAAGCTTCCCTTCAGCAACGACATCCGTACCCTGCGCTTCCTTGCCGGCGAAATGACCCAGGGCGAACTCGGCGACCGCGTCGGCGTGACGCGGCAGACGGTCGCGGCGATCGAACAGGGCAAATATTCGCCTTCGCTCGAAGTCGCCTTTCGTATCGCCCGCACTTTCGACAAGCCGCTCGAGACGGTCTTTCAATGGGACGGCGACTGAATCGCGGGGACGAACAGCGGGACATCTAGTGTGACCTCGGTGGCTTCTGGAATAAAATTACGCGAGTCGGGTCAAGCAGGACATTCGCATTGGCCAAGGGCGCGCATCACGCTATCGGCTGCGCCATGAAGCTGTTTCCGCCTGCCGCCTGCCCCCGCCTGATCGTCAAGATCGGCTCCGCGTTACTCGTCGATCCCGACGGCGCGGTGCGGCGCGACTGGCTGGCGGGCATCGCCGCCGACATCGCCGACCGGACCCGCGCGGGCCAGCAGGTCGCGGTCGTTTCGTCAGGCGCCATCGCGCTCGGCGCGCGGCGGCTGGGGCTGGCGAAGGGCGGCCGCGCTTCGCTCGAAGACGCGCAGGCGGCGGCCGCGACCGGCCAGATCGCGCTGAGCCAGGTCTGGGCCGAGGTGCTCGGCGCCGAGGGACTGACCGCGGCGCAGATTCTCGTCACGCTCGACGATCTCGAGCATCGCCGCCGCTATCTCAACGCCGCCGCGACGCTCGACCGGCTGCTGGGGCTCGGCGTCGTGCCGGTGATCAACGAAAATGACAGCGTCGCGACCGAAGAAATCCGCTTTGGCGACAACGACCGCCTCGCCGCGCGGGTCGCGCAGGCGGCGGGCGCAGGTGGCGTGATCCTGCTCTCCGACATCGACGGCCTCTACGACAAAAATCCCGCGCTGCCCGGCGCCAGCCATATCGCCCGCGTCGAGCGGATCGATGCGGCGATCGAGGCGATGGCCGACACCGGATCGGCGTCGGGCATGGGGTCGGGCGGCATGGTGTCGAAGATCGCGGCGGCGCGCATCGCCAACGCCGCCGGCGCGCACCTCGCCATAGCCTCGGGCCATGTCGATCGCCCGCTGTCGGCTGCCGCGCGCCACACGCTGTTCGCCGCCGAGAAAGGCGCGAGCGCGCGCAAGGCATGGCTTGCGGGCGGGCTGACCGCGAAGGGCAAGCTCATCATCGACGCCGGCGCGGTAAAGGCCCTCAGCGGCGGCGCGAGCCTGCTCGCCGCGGGCGTCACCGCCGCGACCGGCAGCTTCGTGCGCGGCGACATCCTCGACATCGCGGGTCCCGACGGGCGCACCGTCGCGCGCGGCCTGTCCGAATATCCCGCCGCCGATGCCGCCGCGATCCTCGGCCTCGGCCGCGACGCGCAGGAAGCGGCGCTCGGCTATGCGCCGCGGGCCGCGATCGTCCACCGCGATCATATGGTGCTGCTTTGAACCAGCGCACCCTCGCGATGACCGGCGCGACGGGCTTCGTCGGCAAGGCGGCGCTGCGGCAGGCGGTCGAAGCGGGATGGCACGTCCGCGCCCTCACCCGCCGTCCGCAGGATGAACGCGAAGGCGTGACCTGGATCGCCGGAGCGCTCGACGAGCGGGACAACCTCGCCGAGATGGCGGCAGGCAGCGACGTCGTGATGCACATCGCGGGTGTCGTAAACGTCCCGACGCGCGCCGATTTCGAGGCAGGCAATGCGACGGCGACCGCGAACGTCGTCGATGCTGCACGCGAAGCCGGCGTCCGCCGTTTCATCCATGTCTCCTCGCTCGCCGTGCGCGAGCCCGGCCTTTCCAACTATGGCTGGTCGAAGGAACGCGCGGAGAAAGTCGTCATCGAAAGCGGGCTCGACTGGACGATCGTGCGTCCGCCCGCGGTGTTCGGCCCCGGCGATACCGAGATGCTCGACCTGTTCCGCATGGCGCAGCGCGGCCTCGCGCTGGTTCCGAGCGGGCGCCTGTCCGCAATCTATGTCGAGGAACTCGCGCGGCTGCTCGTCGCGCTTGCCAGCGACCGCGAGGCGAGCATCGGCCAGATGTACGAACCCGACGACGGCACGCCTTCGGGCTGGTCCTATCGCGGTTTCGCGCGCGCGATCGCCGATGCGGTCGGGCGGCAACGGCTGGCGACGGTCGCGACCCCTGCGCTGCTGCTCAAGACCGCCGGTCGGCTCGACACGCTGGTCCGCCGCAGCCGCGCCAAGCTGACCGCCGATCGCGCCCGTTACATCGCGCACCCCGACTGGGTTGCGAGCGGCGGCGCCTGCCCTCCCGCCGCGCTGTGGCGCCCGGAACGCGACACCGGCGACGCGCTGGCAGAAACCGTGCGCTGGTATCGCCGCGAGGGATGGCTGTGATGTCGCCGGTGGGGGACTGCCGTCCGCCCGTCGAAGCGCGCATTGCCAACGCCGGGGCGCATCCCTAGGTTCGCGGGCATGACCGACACCACCGCCACGCCTCCCAACGACCCCGCAGGCCCCTGGGCCATTCCTGTCCGCCGGCCGCTGCCGGGCGACGGCAAGCCTCGCAGCGGCACGAGCTTCCCGCGCAAGGTCTGGAACCTGCTCGTCGGCATCAAGGACGCGCTGGCGCTGATCTTTCTGCTGATCTTCTTCGCCCTCCTCTTCGGCCTGCTCGCGGGACGGCCAAACGCCGCACTGCCGGTGAGCAAAGGCGCGCTCGTCGTCGATTTCGACGGCATCGTCACCGAACAGCCGTCGGACGTCGATCCGCTCGCGGCGCTCTCGGGCGGCAACCAACTCAAGGAAATCAGGACCCGCGATGTGGTGCGGGCGCTCGAAACCGCGGCGACCGACAAGCGCGTCACCTCGGTCGTGCTCGACCTCGATCGTTTCCTCGGCGGCGGTCAGGTTTCGCTCGCCGAGATCGGCGCCGCGGTCGACAAGGTGCGCGCAGCGAAAAAGCCGGTGCTCGCCTTCGCCACTGCTTATACCACCGACAGCTATCAGGTCGCGGCGCACGCCAGCGAAATCTGGTCCGACGACATCGGAGGCGTCGCGATCGCCGGGCCGGGCGGCTCGCGCCTCTATTACAAGGGATTGATGGACAAGCTCGGCATCACCGCGCACATCTATCGCGTCGGCACCTTCAAGAGCGCGGTCGAACCCTATCTGCGCAGCGACCAGTCGCCCGAGGCGAAGGAAGCCGACATGGCCTATGCCGGCGCCTTGTGGGAAAACTGGCTGACCGAGGTCAAGAAAGCGCGGCCGAAAGCGAAGATCGACGCCTTCGTCGCCGACACCGCGGGCGCGGTGAAGGCGGCGGCCAATGATCTGTCGAAGGCGGGCGTCGATGCCGGACTGATCGACAAGGTCGGCAGCCGCATGGCGTTCAGCGCGCGCGTCGCCGAGATCAGCGGCGCCGACGACGACAGCCGGCCGTGGGAATTTAACGCGATCCCGCTCGAAAATTGGGTCGCCGCCAATCCGCCCGAGACGAAAGGCGCCGCGATCGCGGTCGTGCCGGTGGTCGGCGAGATCGTCGACGGCGAAACGGGCGGCGGCAGCGCGGGCGGCGACACGATCGCCGAACATATCCTCGACGCCGTCGCCGACAGCGGCACCAAGGCGATCGTGCTGCGCGTCGATTCGCCGGGCGGGTCGGTGCTGGCGTCGGAGCAGATCCGGCAGGCGCTATTGCAGGCGAAGGCGAAGAAGCTGCCCGTCGTCGTGTCGATGGCGAATGTCGCGGCGTCGGGCGGCTATTGGGTCTCGACCCCCGCCGACCGCATCTTCGCCGAACCCGAGACGATCACCGGATCGATCGGCGTCTTCGGAATCATCCCGAGCTTCGATCAGGCGCTCGCCAAGATCGGCGTCAATGCCGACGGTATCGCGACGACCCCGCTGTCGGGCCAACCCGACGTGTTCGGCGGCGTGAACGACGAGTTCAACGCGATGGCGCAGGCGAGCGTCGAGGATATCTATGCGCGCTTCACCGGCCTTGTCGCGAAAAGCCGTAAGCAGCCGATCGAGAAGATCCGGGAGATCGCCGAAGGCCGCGTCTGGGCGGGCGGCACCGCGCGCCAGATCGGCCTGGTCGACCAGTTCGGCGGCCTGCCCGACGCGCTCGCCGCGGCGGCGAAGCTGGCGAAGATCGACGGCGCCTATCATGCCAAATATTATGAGGAAGAGCCGAGCGAATTTTCCAGGATGCTCGCCAGCCTGACCGGCGCCGAGCAGGAACAGGAAGCCGCCTTGCCGCGCGGCTGGTTCGGCATCGCGGCCATGAACCGCGAGCTCGCCGAGCGGCGGCTGGTGCAGGATATGGCATTATTCACCAAAGCGGGGTCGGTGCAGGCAAGCTGCCTCGACTGCCGCGCCTTCCTGCCTGCGGTGCCGCGGGCGGGCGATGCGCAGGCGAAGGGATTGCTGGCGACACTGGCGCTGCTGCTGAAATAATTCCTCGCCCATTTGCGGGAGGGGAGGAATCAGGCCGCGACCGCCACGCCCTTCGCATGATCCGCGATCGCGTCCGCCAGCGTATCGACGAGCGCGAGCGGCAGGTCGTGGCCCATGCCGGGGATCGTCAGCAACCGCGCGCCGGAGATGTTCGCCGCGGTATCGCGTCCGCCCTCGATCGGCACGAGCGGGTCGGCCTCGCCATGGATCACCAGCGTCGGCGCGGTGATGCGCTTCAACATCGATCGGCGGTCGCCGTCGGCGACGATCGCCGCCATCTGCCGCGCGACGCCCTGCGGATACCAGCCGCGCTCATAATCGTTTCGCACCCGGCGCTGCAGCCGGTCCTCGGCGGCGGGATAGGCGGGGCTGCCGATCACCCGCGCGGCGTTGACCGAATAGGCGATCATCGCTTCGGGATCGCCGCTCATCGGCCGATTGGCGAGGACACGCATCGCTTCCTTCTGCGCGCGGGGCAGGCGCGGATTGCCGGTGGTTGACATGACCGACGTCAGCGACAGCACCCGCTCGGGATAGCGCGCCGCCATATGCTGGACGATCATCCCGCCCATCGACGCGCCGACGATATGCGCACGCTCGATGCCGAGATGATCGAGCAGCGCCATACCGTCGGCCGCCATGTCGGCGAGCGTGTAGGCGCTGCGCACCGGCAGCTTGAGCGCCGCCTTGACGAACATCCATTTGAGATTGGGGACCCCCGCCGCATCGAAGCGGGTCGACAGGCCGACGTCGCGATTGTCGTAGCGGATCACGCGAAAACCGTGCCCAACGAGCGCATCGACGAACTCGTCGGGCCAGAGGGTGAGTTGTCCCCCCAGCCCCATCACGAGCAGGATCGCAGGCGCGCCCTTCGCGCCCCTGTCCTCATAGGTGATGCTGATGCCGTTCGCGCTGGTCTGTTCTGTCGTCATTCCGCCGGGGTCCGTTACCGTTAGCCCCTCAACATGCCGCGTTGCGCGGCGCGGTCAAGCCGCGACGGAAACGCGCTTTCGGGATCGAAGGTGGCGAAAGACCCGATAGATCGGCAGCGATGCGATGAACGGCAACACGAAGATGACCAGCGACAGCCCGACGATCCAGCGGCCGGTCGCCGCCGGCTCGCCGCACGCGCTCGCGCAATCGGGCGCCGCGACCCCGGCGCCGAACGAGATCAGCAATGTCATCAAGGTTGAAACTGGTCCCCTGGGCGCGCCCCTCCGCGCGTCCCCGGATCCGTAGCGGATCGATGTTAAGCCGGCGTTGCGGCTCGATTAGCCCGCTGTTTACCGCGATTCGCGGGGGCCTTTATAGGCGGGAAGCGCCAATGACCAGCGAATTGCGGCGCCGCGCAGGACAAAGCCGGCGCAGGCGCCCGCCACCGCGGCGATCGCGGTGCCCAGACCGAGCCACAGTAAAACGAGATAGAGCCCCGACGAAAGTGCCGCCGCGGTCACATAGATTTCGGGGCGCATGATGATCGACGGGACGCCCGCCAATATGTCGCGGATCGTGCCGCCGACGCAGCCGGTGATCACCCCCATCATCAGCGCCGGCACCGGAGGGACGCCCCACGCAAGCGCTTTCGCGGTGCCGAAGACGGCATAGGCGGCAAGCCCCACCGCGTCGGCCCATTCGAGGAGTTGGCCCTGTTGCCACCAGCGCTCGGGCGTCGCCCAGACGGTCAGCGCGATGGCGATACACACCGCGGCGATCGCGCCGTCCTGCACCCAGAAGACCGGCGCCCCGATCAAGAGGTCGCGGACGCTACCGCCGCCGACCCCGGTGACGAGCGCGAAGAAGCAGGCGGTCACGAGCGTCTGACGCAGCCGTACCGCCATCAGCGCGCCCGACAGCGCGAACACGCCTATCCCCGCCAGATCGAGCAGGCGAACGATCAGCGCATTGTCGATGCCGGGCACCACCGGCATTATTTTGCAGCCGGGCGCACGCCGCCGATGATCGACAGGGTGATCGCCCGCACCGCATTGCGGATCGCGGGCTCCGCCTTGGGCGCAAAGAAGGGCGAATGATTGGTCGGCGCGGGCTCGCCCTTTGCCTTGAGGTCGGCGAGCACCGCGGGATCATAGCCGCCGATGCCGAAGAAGACCGACGGCACGCCGGCATCGACGAATTCCGAATAATCCTCGCTGCCCGACATCGGCGCCCCGGCCGCAGGCGCGAAAACCAGTCCCTTGCCGAACACCGGCCCGAGCAGCGATGCCGCCGAAGCCGCCATCGTCTCGTCGTTCATCAGGACGCCGGTGCCGCCGAGATAGGTGATCGTCGGTTCGGGGGCGTTGCCCATCATCGCCGCCGCCTTCGCCGCGCGCGCGGTGCCGCCGCGCAGCAGTTCGCGCACGTCGGGCGCCTGCGAGCGGAGATTGACCTTCACCTCGGCGCTGTCGGGGATGATGTTCGGGGCGCTGCCGGCGTGAATCGCGCCGATCGTCAGCACCCCGAACGCAGCGGGGTCCTTCTCGCGGCTGATCAGCACCTGCGCATCGGTCACGAAGCGCGCGGCGATCGGGATCGGGTCGATCGTCGCCGCGGGCATCGAGCCATGGCCGCCGCGGCCGTGAAAGGTCACCGAATAGCTGTCCGACGCCGAGGAGGACGGCCCCGCCTTGATCGCGACGACGCCAGCGGGAAGATTGCTGACATGCGCGGCGAAACCGAAATCGGGCTTGGGAAAGCGCGTGAGCAGCCCGTCGTCGAGCATCGCGCGCGCGCCCTTGAGCGGTTCCTCGGCGGGCTGGCCGATCAGCACCACCGTGCCCGACCAGCTGTCGCGCATCGCGCTCAGCGCCTGCGCGACGCCGACGAGATAGGCGACATGCGTGTCGTGGCCGCAGGCGTGCATCACCGGCACATCCTTGCCTTCATAGGTCGCGCGCGCCTTGCTCGCCCAAGGGAGGCCGGTTTTTTCCTCGAGCGGCAGCGCATCCATGTCGGCACGGACGAGGATCGTCGGGCCGTCACCATTCTTCAGAACGCCGACGACGCCGGTGCCCCCGACCTTCTCGGTCACGGTGAAGCCGGCCTTGCGGAGCTGCTGCGCGAGGATGCCCGCGGTGCGAACCTCCTGCATCCCGAGCTCGGGGTGGAGGTGCAGGTCCTTGTAGATCGCCTCCAGCGCCGGATAATTTTTGTCGAGCAGCGCCGACAGGCGCGCGTCGGCCGCGGCGATATCCGGCGCCGCCTGCGCGCCGGTCGCCATGAGCGAGAGGACGAGCGAAGCCGCCCCCAAGAGCCCGCGCTTCGCCATATCCCGTCTCCCCTGTTTTGCTTGTCTCAGATGTGGATCGGCTTGCCCGTCACCGCCATCGCGGCTTCCTTGATCGCCTCGCTGTGCGTCGGATGCGCGTGGCAGGTGTAGGCGATGTCTTCGCTCGTCGCGCCGAATTCCATCGCCTGCGCGGCCTGCGCAATCATCGTCCCGGCGACGCTCGCAATGATCCAGACGCCGAGCACGCGGTCGCTCTTGGCATCGGCGATCACCTTCACGAATCCGTCGGGCTCGTGGTTGGTCTTGGCGCGGCTGTTCGCGAGCATCGGGAATTTGCCGACCTTCACCTCACCGCGCTCCCTCGCCTGTTCTTCGGTCAGGCCGACCCCGGCGATTTCGGGCCAGGTGTAGACGACCGAGGGGATGACATCGTGGTTCACGATGCCAGTCTGACCGGCGATATTCTCGGCGCAGGCGATGCCTTCGTCCTCGGCCTTGTGCGCGAGCATCGGGCCCGGAATGACGTCGCCGATCGCCCAGATACCGGGGACCGAGGTGCGGAAATCATGGTCGGTCTCGATCTGGCCGCGCTGGTTGAGCGCCAGCCCCGCCTTGTCGAGGCAGAGGCCTTCGGTATTCGGGCGCCGTCCGATCGAGACGAGCACGACATCGGCCTCGAGCGTTTCGGCCTCGCCGCCCGCCGCGGGTTCGAGCGTCAGCACGGCCTTCTTGCCCTTCACCTCGGCCTTGGTGACCTTGGTCTTGAGCTTGAATTC
>NZ_JAYSAH010000018.1:0-20076 GCF_041916015.1 Sphingopyxis sp.
GGGAAGCGCCAGCCTTCGCGTGTCTCGACTTCGCTCGACACGAACGGGAGTATAGGCTTGGCTTGTCCCCTTCCGGTCGACAGCTGCTATCCGCGTGCAAAGCGGGTTCCCGGAAGGGCGCTGTCCGGACCCTGCTGACAGCGCGCATTTCCGCTGCTAGGGCGCCCGCATGACAACGCCCCTTTCGCATATCCGCAATTTTTCGATCATCGCGCACATCGACCACGGCAAGTCGACGCTCGCCGACCGGCTGATCCAGTTCACCGGCGGGCTCACCGAGCGCGAGATGTCCGCGCAGGTTCTCGACAATATGGACATCGAGAAAGAACGCGGGATCACGATCAAGGCGCAGACGGTGCGCCTCAAATACAAGGCGCACGACGGCGAGACCTATGAGCTCAACCTCATGGACACGCCGGGGCATGTCGATTTCGCCTATGAAGTGTCGCGGTCGCTCGCCGCGTGCGAGGGCGCGTTGCTTGTCGTCGATGCGGCGCAGGGGGTCGAGGCGCAGACGCTCGCCAACGTTTATCAGTCGATCGAGCACGACCACGAGATCGTGCCGGTGATCAACAAGATCGACCTTCCGGCCGCCGACGTCGACAAGGTGAAGGCGGAGATCGAGGACATCATTGGCCTTCCCGCCGACGACGCGGTGCTCGCTTCGGCCAAGTCGGGGATCGGCATCGAGGAAGCGCTCGAGGCGATCGTCGCGAAGATCCCGCCGCCGAAGGGCGACGCGGCCGCGCCGCTTGTCGCGATGCTCGTCGACAGCTGGTACGATCCCTATCTGGGCGTCGTCATCCTCGTCCGCGTTATCGACGGCGTGCTGAAGAAGGGCCAGCAGATCAAGTTCATGCAGGCGGGCACCACCCACCTGATCGACCGCGTCGGCTGTTTCACGCCGAAGCGCGAGGAGCTGACCGAGATCGGCCCGGGCGAAATCGGCTTCATCACCGCGCAGATCAAGGATGTCGCGCAGGCGCGCGTCGGCGACACGGTGACCGACGCGAAAAAGCCCGCCGCGGCGCCGCTGCCGGGGTTCAAGGAGGTCCAGCCGGTCGTCTTTTGCGGTCTGTTCCCGACCGACGCGAACGATTTCGAGAAGCTGCGCGAAAGCATTCAGAAGCTGCGGCTCAACGACGCCTCGTTCAGCTTCGAGATGGAGACGAGCGCGGCGCTCGGTTTCGGCTTCCGTTGCGGTTTCCTCGGCCTCCTCCACCTCGAGATCATCCAGGAGCGGCTGACCCGCGAATATGACCTCGACCTGATCACCACCGCGCCGTCGGTGGTTTACAAGCTCAAGCTCACCCGCTCGAAGGACGGCGGGCCCACCGAGATGGAGCTGCACAACCCCGCCGACATGCCCGACCCGAACCGGATCGAGGAGATCGAGGAGCCGTGGATCGAAGCGGTCATCTATGTCCCCGACGAATATCTGGGCAGCATCCTGAAGCTCTGTCAGGACCGGCGCGGCATCCAGAAGAACCTCACCTATGTCGGCGGCCGCGCGCAGATCACCTATGAGCTGCCCTTGAACGAGGTGGTGTTCGACTTTTACGACCGGCTGAAGAGCATTTCGCGCGGCTATGCGTCGTTCGACTATCACCAGATCGGCCACCGCCCCGGCGACCTCGTCAAGATGAGCATCCTCGTCAACAACGAGCCGGTCGATGCGCTGAGCATGATCGTTCACCGCGGCAGCGCCGAGGCGCGCGGGCGCGGCATGTGCGAGCGGCTCAAAGATCTGATCCCGCGCCACATGTTCAAGATCCCGATCCAGGCCGCGATCGGCGGCAAGGTGATCGCCCGCGAAACGATCGCCGCGCTGCGCAAGGATGTCACCGCCAAATGCTATGGCGGCGACGCGACCCGCAAGAAGAAGCTCCTCGAAAAGCAGAAGGAGGGCAAGAAGCGGATGCGCGAATATGGCAACGTCAACATCCCGCAGGAGGCGTTCATCGCCGCGCTCAGGATGGGGGACGACGCCTGATCGTGATGCGCCGCGCCGCTCTGCCGTTGTCGGCATGGCTGGCGATCGGAGCGTGGGGCCCGCCGGCGCAAGCGCAGGCTGAAACCCGGGCTCCGGTCCAGGTGGTGATCGGGGCGCCTGACGCCGACGAGGGCAACGAACAGGCAAGCAAGGTCGAGGCGTTCGACCGCGATTGCCGGGCCGACGACGCCGAGGCATGCCGCCAGCTCGCCTATGTCTATCACGAGGGCGACGGCGTCGAGCGCGACGATGCGCGCGCCGCGACGCTGTTCGTGCGCGCCTGCGACCTCGGCACCGCATCGGGCTGCACGATGGCGGGCTATCTCTATGGCGAGGGGCTGGGCGTCGCGCGGTCGGACGAGCGTGCCGCCGATTATTACACTCGCGCCTGTGACCGGGACGAGCCGATGGGATGCAACAATCTCGGCCTTTCCTACATCAACGGCGATGGGGTTCCGGTCGATCCCGAACGCGCGCTCGCCCTGTTTGAAAAGGCCTGCACCGGCACCGCGACCGAGGGGTGCGCGAACCTCGGCGCCTCCTATTCGCTGGGCAAGGGGGCCGCGCGCAACCAGCGCCGCGCGGCATGGGCATTCCGTACCGCGTGCGATGCGGGCGATTTGCACGGCTGCTACAATCTCGGCGTGCTCTACCGCGATGCCAAGGGCGTGAACCATGATCCGAAACGCGCGGTCGCGCTGTTCGAGCGGGCGTGCGAGGCGGATCATCGACAGGCGTGCGGCAATCTGGCCTTCATGATCGACGATGGCCGCGGCACCCGCCGCAACCGTACCCGCGCACTGGAACTGTTCGACAAGGCCTGCACGCTCGGCGAGGCCGAAAGCTGCTTCACCCTCGGCCGCGCCTATCAGCTCGGCAAGGGCGTTCCGCTCGACAAGGCGCGCGCGGTCGTGCTGCTCGAACGCAGCCTGTCGCTCGATCCCGAAAGCGAGTCCGCCGGAGAAGCGCGCAAGGCACTCGAAATTGCGCGCGGGCAGCGAAAGGGCCGCTAGGCCGCAGCCTCATCGGCCTGCGTTGCTGCGCAGCGGTGCAGCCGATCGATGCGTCCGGACAAGCTGGTCGAGCCAGGATTCCATGATGTCCGCGAGTTGCGCCTCGTCCTCCCATCCGCCTGCATCGGCCGTCCGGGAGCGGGCGCTGTGATGGATGATCGCGCCTTCGCCGGTCGAGGCGCCGTCGATGACGCGGGACAGGATCATCAGGTCGAAATCGCGGAAGGATAGCGTAGTGAACCAGATCGGTGATCCCGGCGGCGGGTCCTTTCGGGACCGGCGGGCCACGACCGAGTAGCAGAGGCGCGCCGAGCCCGCGTCATAGTCTGCGATGCGGACGACGTGATTCGCGGCACCGCTCCTGAGGTCGAACCGGTGGAGACGAAGATCGGGAACGAGGCGGGAGAAGATTGGCCATATGCCGGCGTCTTCGGCTTCGCTCGTGAAGGTGGCGATCGTGACGATCCGCCCGTCCCCGATCCGCAGCGAATGCGTTATCCGCGTTTCCCCCGCCTGGCCGGAATGGAGCGTGTAGCGCTGTTCGACGACGCGATGCCTCCGGCCCTCGAATTCCATCAGGAAGCTCGCATTCCCGAGGATCAGGAGCAAGCCGCCGCCCGCGAGTTCGCGAACCGAAAACAGCTCTTTCGCGGCGCCTTTGCACGCCGCTGCGACGCAGGTCCTTTTCCTGTCCATCAATCCCCCGCCCTCGCATCGGGGCATGCGTCGGCCCCCATTTCAGCTATCCTGGCTGCTGGCGAGATCTTCGGCATGCGCGGCGATCAGATCGGCCGGCTGGTCGCCGGTCAGGGCATAGACCGTGCCTTCGTGCGACCAGTAGCCGACGGCTTGTCCGTCGACGACCTCGGTCTGCGGCTCTTCGGGAAAGTCGGCAGAGGTGCGCGCCGCGAACAGCGAGACCGGCTGGTCGCCGCCGGTGTCGATCACCATCTGGACGCTGGGGCCATAGTCCGACGGAAAGAGCTGGGCATCGAGAATGCGCCAGTCGGCAGGAAGCGCCGGAACCTCGATGCGGGTGGCGCGGCGCATGGCCTTTGCGTCGAAATGCGTGGTTTCGGGCTGCGAGGGCATTCGGGCGCGGATCTCGGCGGTCTTCTGCGACATCAGCGCCTCCTGGACGAGCGTTGGAACCGTGGCGCGCGCGCGGGGCGCCAGATCGATATTTTGCCACGTCGCGACGACGATCATCGCGACCGCCATTGCAGCGGCAAGCGGCGCGAAGCGCCCCAGACGGGCAAGGGGGCGCCTTTTTCCGAGCGCGGCGTCGAGCCGGCGCGCCTCATCGACGAGGCGCGCCGGAATATCCTCCCCATTCTCTTCGGCGAGCGCCCGCATCGCATCGCGGAAGCGAAGATCGGCAAGCACGCGTGCCGCGATATCGGGATGGCGGACGAGATAGTCGGCAACCTCGAGCCGCCCGGCGGCGTCGAGCTGATCGTCGACATAGGCCTGCAGGTCGCATTCGGTGATCGTGACCTGTTTCATCGTTCAATTCTCCACAATGCGAAGCGACGCGGCCGCGCGGCCGGCGGGTTCGTCATCGTCCAGCGCGCGCAGGCGGGCGCGGGCGCGCGAAAGACGCGAAATCAGCGTTCCGATGGGAATGCCGACCGCATCGGCGGCTTCCTGGTAGGACAGGCCCTCGACCGCCACGAGGTGCAGCACCTGCTGTTGCTCGGCCGAAAGCCGGCCGACCGCCTCGGCCACCTCGCGCAGGCGGATCGATTGTTCCTGCGCCGCCGGTCCGGTGTCGCAGGCGATCTCGGACGCATCATAGCGCGCGCGCACCGCGTCGCGCCGGCGGCGGCTGACGAAGCGATTGTGGACGATCGCGAACATCCAGACGCGCAGCGGGCGCCCCGGCTGATATTTGTCGGCGTTTGCGCAGGCCGCTACGAGTGCTTCCTGAACGAGATCTTCCGCATCATGCTCGTCACGCGTCAGCCGCCGCGCGTAGCGCATCAGCGCCGGCAGCAGATCGACGACCCGGGAGGGATGCGTGTCCATGTGACATTTACGCGCGTCGCGGCCGATTAATCCACGGCCCTGAAAAAACATCCCCGCGATCGCGCTTTTCGCCCGGTCCGGCGCGCTTGCCCTCGGCCAGCCGCGAGAAACCCACGGTCTGGCTCTTGCGGGAATTGACCTTGGCCCGCGCGTTGCGCATCGCGGGCGAAGTTGCTTTGAGCGGGCGAAGCCGGGGGGCGGGCGTCTGTTTCGGGTTTTGAAACGAGGTTGCGCCCCCATCCATGAACATCTTCCAACGTCTCGCCCCGCAGGGGCATGAAATCGCCATCGACCTCGGCACGGTGAACACCGTCATCTATGTGCGCGGGCAGGGGATCGTCCTCAACGAACCGTCGGTGATCGCGCTCGAAACGCGCAACGGTATGCGCAGCGTCAAGGTCGTCGGCAACGACGCCAAGCTGATGATGGGCAAGACCCCCGCGAATATCGAGGCGCTGCGTCCGTTGCGCGACGGGGTGATCGCCGACATCGACGTCGCGGAGCAGATGATCAAGCATTTCATCGACAAGGCGCTCGGCGGGCCGAGCCGCCTGCGCCGGCGGAGCAATGTCGTCGTCTGCGTGCCCTCCTGCTCGACGCATGTCGAACGCCGGGCGATCCGCGATGCCGCGACCAATGCCGGCGCGATCAGCGTGCGGCTGATCGAGGAACCGCTTGCTGCCGCGATCGGGGCCGGGCTGCCCGTCGCCGAGCCGCGCGGGACGATGGTCGTCGATATCGGCGGCGGCACGACCGAAGTCGCGGTGCTCTCGCTGGGCGGGGTCGCGCACAGCAGTTCGGTGCGCGTCGGCGGCGACAAGATGGACGACATGATCGCCTCTTATGTCCGCCGCAAGCACAATATGATGATCGGCGAGATGACCGCCGAGCGTGTCAAGCTGACGATCGGCACCGCGGTGCGGCCGCAGGATCAGGGGATGATCATGGCGGTCAAGGGCCGTGATCTGGTGAGCGGGCGCCCGTCGGAGATCAGCGTGTCGGAGGCCGAAATGGCCGAGGCGCTGGCCGAGCCGGTGGGGCAGATCGTCAGCGCGGTGAAGGCCGCGCTCGAGGAGACGCCGCCCGAACTGTCGGCGGACATCATCGACGAAGGTATTACCCTGACCGGCGGTGGCGCCCTGCTCCGCGGAATGGACCAGGCGATCGCCAAGGCGACAGGGTTGACGGTTCGGGTCGCCGACGATGCCCTGATCTGCGTTGCGATGGGCGCCGGGCTGACCTTTGAAGAGCGTGCCTATCAGGGCATATTGCTCGCCGCTTAAGCGCGCGGACGCTGTGCGGCGTCAGATTTCGATGATGATCTTTACCTTCGCGGGGCTCGTGCCCGCGGCACAAGCGATTTCGGCGCGCATACGGGCGACCATGTCACCGAGGCCGCTGCGGTCCGCCGGCGGGTGATCGAGTAGCGCCGCGAGGGGCATGTCGAGCAACTCGGCGAGCGATTGCAGGCGTGCCGTCCGGGGCCGCGAACGGCCCTGTTCCCAATAGCAGACCGAGGTCTCGGTCACGTCGAGCCGTTTCGCGAGGTCGGCCTGCGTCCATTGTCGTGCCTTTCGGAGCCGTGCGATGCGCTGGCCGAAACTTTCACGAGCGAGAGCGAATTCATTGGATGGATTGTCGAGAAGACTGTCGAGCGGCACGGTGCCCGGCGTGGATGGCGAAATAGGAGTGTTGTGCAAAGCGTGTTGACCCAGGTTAATTTTCTTAAGCAACACAATTTAGCAGCGTAAGTTCCGCGACTCTTTCAACTTTTCCCGCTGGGTAGTGTGATTGCCATGTCGGAGGTCGCGGGCTAGCTTTCGGATACCGATCGACACCGGAGGATCGATGGCGATGATCGAGACGCAGGCGCGATCCATGGATCGCATCATCGTGCACAGCCGGCTCAATGACGGCACGCGCGTGTCGCTGCGCTGCATCACGCCCGCCGACGAGGAACGCCTGCGCGACGGCGTCGCCAAGCTGTCGGCCGAAGCGCGCTACCTGCGTTTCTTCTCGCCCGCCCCGATCCTGCCCGACGCGGTGGTCCAGCGGCTCGTCGATGTCGATGGACATGACCATATCGGCTGGGGCGCGATCTGCACCGATTGCGACGACTGGCCGGCGATCGGTGCGGTACACGCGGTGCGTCATCGCCCCGACGGCCCGGCGGGCGAATATTCGATTGCGATACTCGACGCCTTCCACGGCAAGGGTCTCGCCCGGATGCTGACGGCGGCGCTGCTGATCCAGTGCCTTGCCGAGGATATGCTGACGCTTGACATCCATATGCTGTCGGAAAATGACGCCGCCCGGCGGCTGGTCAAATCGCTGGGCGCCGTCTGGACGGCGGAAAGCGCGGGCGTCGCCGACTATCGGCTGGACGTTGCGAGCGGGGTAGCTTCGCTGCGCGCCGATCCCGAGGCGCCGGGCGTCGAGGATGTGTTTCACGCGCTGACGGGGCTGTGAACAGCTAGTCCCTCCCGCCGCGAGGGGTCGCGACTCGCGGCAGGAGGGTGAGGGTCATGGCCGCGCCTGGCGGCCGCATCCCTCGTCGATTGTTCTAGCCGCGGCGGCATGACGCCGCCGTGACGTGCGTCACAGGATGTGATTTTTGCAGTGGATGCGAAAAGGGCGCCGGAGACTGGCTCCGGCGCCCTTCCAAGTCGGCGCTGTCCTTTTCCGGACGGGCCTATTTCTTCTGCGGTTCGGGGGCGGCGGGCGCCATCTTCGAATCGGCCGGCGGCGGTGCCGTGCCATTGTCGATCGCATCGGCCTTCGCTTCGCCGGCCTCTTCGACCGCGTCGGCCTTCGCCTCGGTCGCTTCCTTCGCCGGACCTTCGGGCATCGCGTCGGCCTGGGCATCGATGGCGTCGGCCTTGGCCTCGGCCTGATCCTCGACCTGATCGGCCGGCTTGCTCTGGCAAGCGCCGAGCGCGAGCGCCGAAGCAACGGTGAGGGCAATGATCGTCTTACGCATGTCGAATTCTCTCCAAAGTTGACTCCGAGGCTTAACGCCGGGTGAACGCCGGAGTTGCACGAAAACTGCAAGATATTGAAAATGGAGAATTATATTATGTCATTGCGCTGGAACGCGACCGCGCTCGTTGCTCGCATATGTCTGATGCACCGCGATGCACCTCGTCACGCTCAGGACAATGAGGGAAAAGGCCGTTGTCTCCATGATCGTCGGCAGCCGATGCTCCCACAGGAACCCATAGAGCAGGGCGAACACCGTCTCGAGCAATATCATCTGTCCGGTCAGCGTCAGGGGCAAGAGCCGACTCATGCGATTCCAGAGGGCGTTACCGGCGATCGAGGCGAGAAACGCCACGGCGACCGAGACGGCGGCGAAAGCCAGCCATGCCGGGGCGGGGTGGCGGACCGGCTCGAACAGCAGGGTGATCGGAATGAGGGTCATCACCTGGGCGCCGGTCACGAGGCCGGTCAGCAGACTCCAGTCGTGCGCGGAGACATGGTCGAGACGGGCGAGGCAGCGGCTGTTGCCCACGGCATAGGCCGTCCACGAGAGAAGCGCGCCGGCCGCACAGAGCAAACCGGCGAGCTGCGTTTCGGTCGATCCGGACGCCGGGGCCGTGAGCGCCTGCCAGCCGATGCAGATGGCGCCTGCGGTACAGAGCATCAGCGAGGGGGCGAGCTTGCGGAGCGGCACTGCGTTATCGTCGCGGCTTCCGATGATCGTCACCGCGATCGGAAGAAAGCCGATGATGAGCGACGTCATCGCGATGCCGCCCATCTGGATCGCGGCCGCGAGGAGAATATAATAGAGCGTGTTTCCCGCCAGCGAGAGCCAGATCAGCGAGACCCATTCGCGCGGCGTCATCGCCGCCATCAACCGCTTCCGGTTGCGGCCGATCAGCGTGGCGGACAGGAAGCCGTAGGCAAGGTAACGGCCGATAGCGAGCTGGATCGGCGTGAAGTCGGGGACGAGCGCCGGGGCGAGAAAGACGAGCCCCCAAAGCGCTCCGGCGCCCATGCCGCAGGCGATCCCCCGAAAGAGGTCCTTGTTTGGAGAGGGGTGGGCGATTGCGGCGTTCACGACGAATTTCCTGATTGTGCAAGCCGGGACTTATCATCGGCAAGGCGGGATTTGCGCTCTTGATCGGGCCGTCAAATGCAACAAATACTCGCCCATGGCCCGGACGAACCGAAATCTCGACAGCTTCGATCGTGCGATCCTGCGAATCCTTCAGCGCGACAACAAGACGCCGCAACGGGCGATCGCCGAAGCGGTGCATCTTTCGGCGGCCGCGGTGCAGCGGCGGATCGCGGCGATGGAGGCGGCGGGGATCATCGAACGCAATGTCGCGATCGCCGATACCCGGGCGCTGGGGATGACGATCACCGCGATCGTCGAGGTGCATCTGATCGACGAGCGGCCGCCGACGGTCGATGGCGCGAAGGCGCTGTTCCTTGCGGCCCCCGAAGTCCAGCTATGCTATTATGTGACCGGCGGCATCAGCTTCGTGCTGGTGATCGTGACGACCGACATGATCGAATATGAGGCGATCACCCGGCGCCTCTTCGCCGACAATGATGCGGTCGCGAGCTTTCGCAGCCTGATCGCGCTCGACCGGGTGAAGTCGGGCGCGGAGATCATCATTCCTTGATCCGCAAAAAAAGAGGGCGCCCGGAGGCGCCCTCTTCATGACCCTTGGATGCGCGCCGCGATCAGAAACGCTGCTGGCGCTCGTACAGATCGCGATAGTGCTGGATGCGGGTGACGCGCAGGCCCGGCATGCCGCTGCGGTCGATCGACCGCTGCCAGCCGGCGAACTCCTCGAGCGTCAGGCCATAGCGTTCGCACGCCTCATCGACGGTCAGCAGGCCGCCGTTGACCGCGGCGACGACTTCGGCCTTGCGGCGAACGACCCAGCGGGTCGTCGTCGGCGGAGGCAGCGAGTCGAGGGTCAGCGGTTCGCCGAGCGGACCGATGACCTGAGCGGGCCGGATTTTCTGATTCTCGATCATGTTCATTCCATATCGTCTTCGTCGTGGGGGATCGGCAGAGCCGACGACCAAGCTGCTACAAGCAAGGGGTTCAACATCGGCTGAAACCCTCTGGTAAATGGGCTGTTCATAGTTTCGGGCAGGGCGTTCGCTTCGTCGGACAGGTCGAGAAAGCGAACGGGCCGCGCCGCCATTTGTTCCCGTGCGGCGGGCACGGCGGCCAGAAAATGACGAACGGTGTTAACGCGGGCCGCGTGGCGTTCGCGAGTCGCGCGTTCGTGGAGCAGGCGCACTGTCGGCAGCGCGGCCTGCCGCGCTTCCGATACCGCCAGCAATATGTCGAAGCCCGGCCTCGACAGGCGGGCCGCATCGGCGACCTGCGGAAATTTTGACGGCGCGGCGTTCATGTCATCCGTCTACCGCGGAGGGGCTAAGGCCCGGTAAATGTCCATTTCATCACCTGTTAGCGAAGCTTAACCCCCGTCAATATCTTGACGGGCGCGGCGGAAAAGCTGGCATTTCGGGCGCCGCCTCCCTAGATGGCGCGAGCGATGATCGAGACGATTTCTCCACCCAATGGCGCCGTCCGGGCCGACTTCCAGCTTGCCGAGCCGCTGAAGGACCGGCGAGTCGTCGTCGCCATGTCGGGCGGTGTTGATTCGAGCGTCGTCGCTGCGCTCGCCGCCCGGTCGGGCGCCGAGGTGATCGGCGTCACGCTGCAGCTCTATGATCATGGCGCGAAAGCGAAGCGTGTCGGCGCCTGTTGTGCGGGGCAGGACATCCGCGACGCACGCGCCGTCGCCGACCGGCTGGGCTTCGCCCACCATGTCCATGACCATGAAAGCCGCTTTCGCGACACGGTGATCGACCAGTTCGCCGACGAATATCTGGCCGGGCGCACGCCGATCCCCTGCGTCCGCTGCAACATGGGGGTGAAGTTCACCGACCTGTTCCAGCTCGCGAAGGATCTGGGCGCCGACTGCCTCGCGACCGGCCATTATGTCCGCCGCATGATGGGGCCGGCGGGTGCCGAGTTGCACCGCGCGGTCGATCCGGCGCGCGACCAGAGCTATTTCCTCTTCGCGACGACGCAGGAGCAGCTCGACTTTCTGCGCTTCCCCTTGGGCGGAATGGAGAAGAGCGTGGTGCGCGAGATTGCGCGCGACCTGGGGCTCGGTGTCGCGGGCAAGCCCGACAGCCAGGACATCTGCTTCGTCCCCGACGGCGATTATGCGACTTTGGTGAAGAAGCTTCGTCCAGAGGCCGACGACAAGGGCGAGATCGTCCATGTCGACGGCGCCGTGCTCGGCACACACAAGGGGCTGATCCACTATACCGTCGGCCAGCGGCGCGGCATCGAGATCGGCGGGCAGGCCGAGCCGCTCTATGTCGTGCGGCTCGACGCGGAAAAGAAGCAGGTGATCGTCGGGCCGCGGCGTGCGCTCGCGGTATCGGGCGCGCGGCTCGGTGAAGCGAACTGGCTCGGCGCGGTCGAAGGCCGGCCGGTGCTGGCGAAGGTCCGCAGCATGGCGAAGCCGGTTCCGGCGCATGTCGAAGGCGAGCGGCTGGTCTTCGCGGCGCCCGAATATGGCGTCGCGCCGGGACAGGCGGCGGTGCTCTACGACGCCGCGGACGAGAGCCGCGTGCTCGGCGGCGGCTGGATCGAAGAGACGTTCGCGGCGGAATAATTTGCACTTTTCCTCCCGATGCCGCAGCCTTGCCGGCAAACAGGGAGAGACAATATGGTCAACTGGGTCTTGCGCGGTGCCGTCCTGCTGTGGGCGCTGTTCTTTGCGATCGTCGGGCTGCGCGGGATATTCGACCCGGCGAGCTTCACCGAAACCTTCGGCATCATCGTCGAGGGCGCAGCGGCCAATACGGTTCGGGCCGACCTGTCGGCCTTTTTCCTTGTGGCGGCGGGCGCCGCGGCGGTCGGCGCGCTGGTGCCCGGCTGGTCGCGCGCGCTGCTGGTGCCGGCAGCGCTCTATGGCACCGCGCTGATCGGGCGCCTGATCGGCGTCGGCAGCGGGGACTTCGTGAATGCGGGGATCGTGCAGGCGATGATCATCGAGGCGCTGTCGACCGGGCTGATGGTCGGAAGCTGGTGGGTCCTCTCGCGCCCCGCGCCGGCGGCGGCCGAGGCATCCGGCGATACGGTGCATTGAACCCGGCCAACTTGTCTTTTTTACCATTATGTGAGTTACTGGCGTCCGGGTCGCTTCTGTTTCCTTTGGTGGTGGAAGGGGGAGCGTATGGCAGCCGACGACAAACGAGGCGCCGACAGGCGGGGGGAGGATCGGCGGACAGCCGACGACCCCGATTACAAGGGGCCGGAGCGCCGCAAGGGCGACCGGCGCTCGGGCAAGGATCGCCGCGAGTCCGACAGGTCGTAGCGCGGCGCCCGCCTTGCTGGAGAAAGTGATTTGACCGACCTGCCGCGCCTTTCGATCGACATCGTTTCCGACGTGATGTGCCCATGGTGCATCATCGGCTGGCTGAAATTCGAGAGGGTGATGACGCATTTCGAGGGGCGGCTGGACTTTCGCGTCCAGTGGCACCCCTTTGAGCTCAACCCCGACATGCCGCGCGAGGGCGAGGACGCCGCAGCGCATGTGATGCGCAAATATGGCATCAGCGCCGAACAGAGCCGCGCCAACACGGGGCGGCTGGCGGCGATCGCCGCCGAGCTTGGTTTCACCTTCAACCGCGGGCCGGATTTCCGGATGCGCAACAGCTTCGACGCGCACCGGCTGCTGACCTGGGCGGGCGCGCTGGAGGAGCCCGGGCAGGCGGTAGCGACGGGGATGCAGACCGCGCTCAAGCTGGCCTTGTTCCGCGCCCATTTCACCGACAACCGCGATGTGAGCGATCCCGCGGTGCTCGCCGACGTCGCGGCCTCGGTCGGGCTCGACCGCGACCGGGCGGCGGCGATCCTGTCGAACGGCGATTATGGCGAGATGGTGCGCGCCGAAGAGGCCTATTGGGCCGATCAGAATGTCACCGGCGTTCCCGCCTTCATCCTCGGCGGCCGGATGCTGATCCCCGGCGCGCAGGACCCGGAGGTTTTCATCCGGGTGATCGAGACCAAGGTGCTGGCGGCCGCGGCCTGAGGGAACGAGGAGAGGCGACGGCGCGTTTTCCGGCAGTCCCCAGAAAGGAGCCGGCCATGATCGACGATCCCCGCATTCCCGACAGCGAAGCCCCCGAAGCGCACAACCGCGAACAGGAGGACGAGGAGGCGCAGGCGCAGACCGTTGCCGCAGCGGCGCGGCATGACCGCGGGCTTGCGGACAGCAGGAAAGCGAAGGGCGGCGGCGATACCGACGATGCCCAGGATCTGGTCGATCATATGCGCCAGATGGAGCGGTCGGGCCGAATCGATATGGATGCCTATCGCGGCGAACGCAGCGACGACGACGAAGAAGAGGAGCTCGGTCCGGGCGGGGTCGAGGACGACCAGCCGCGCGGGGCGCCGTAGCCGCAAACCGGCCGGAGAGTGTCGTGGCCCCCGATCGGTCGGTTCCGGCACCGGCACGGGGATGATTGCCCCGCTTTTGCACCGCGGCAGAGCGGCTCCATTGGGATTTCGCTAAACCTTCGCCGCTAGGGTCGGCACCATGTCCGGACCCGATTTCCCTCTGAAACGGCGGCACAGCGTTCGCGCTCGCCGTTACCGAAAGCCACCCGTGCGCTCGCGTTCGACACTCCGGGCGAACCCGTGGCTCGCGCCCCTGATGGCGGTCGCGTTCGTCGCGGCGCTTGCGACGTTCCAGCACATGCCGGGCAACGGCGAGAAGGCGGCGATGCCCTTTGCCGGCGGCGGGTCCGCCGCTGCCGGGGATACGCTGTCGGCGCGGTTCGGGCTTTGCCACACCGGCGGCGGGCGCGACTGCGTCGTCGATGGCGACACCTTCTGGTTCGCCGGCGAGAAATATCGCATCGCCGACATCGACACGCCCGAAACCCACCCCGCCCGCTGCGCCGGGGAAGCGGCACTCGGCGCGGCGGCGACCGGGCGGTTGCAGGCGTGGCTCAATGCCGGGGCGTTCAGCCTCGACAGCCCCGGCCGCGACACCGATCGCTATGGCCGCAAGCTGCGGATCGTGACGCGCGGCGGCGCGAGCGTCGGCGACGTGCTGGTCGCGGAGGGGTTGGCGCGGCGGTGGGAGGGGCATCGGCTGCCCTGGTGTTAGCACCCTGCAGCTCCGGCGCGGCTTTCGGGCGGCTCGTCGGAGGGGGTGGAGCCGACTCGCTTTCCATGCGTATGATCGGCATGGCTCCCACCCCTTCGGGAGCGCCCCCAGTTCCCTTCGGGAGCACCAAGGAGATTCATCATGGCCGAGCATGACCACAGCGCGATCAAGGAAGACATGACCGTCATCGGCGCCGACGGCGTCCATATCGGCACCGTCGATCATATCGACGGCGAGCGCATCAAGCTGACCAGGGCCGACAGCGTCGATGGCAAGCATCATTACCTCCCCGCCGGCCTGGTCGCCGCGGTCGATGGCGACACGGTGCGGCTGTCGGCGAACGCCGCGAACGCGATCGACCTGTTCGAGGAGTAAGCCATCGAATCCAGATGGCCGGGGCCGCAATCCGGCGCCCCCGGCACTCGAAACTGGCCCGTCCCCACCACAGCGGGGGCGGGCCGTTTTCGTTTTGCGCTCCCCCCGCTTCTCACTGGAACGCTTCTCACAGGAAAACGGAGCCGGGAGGGGGGAAACCGGCTCCGTTCCTGTCCGCCCCTTGCGACCCGCAGGGACGGCGCCTGACCTCCGGTCCTTCAGCGCGTTTCGGCCGCCGCGCCGCCCTGAACGCGGGCGCGGATTTCGGCCCTGGGCAGCTTGGTCACGAGGGGGCCGGTGACGCTGGCGGCCTTGCTGTAGAGCTCGGCGAGCGGGATGTTGTAGAGCTTGCCGCCATCGACGATCACCGCATTGGCGCCGTCGATGCTCTGCACGGTGCCGACGCTGTTGCCCTGGGTATCGACGATCTGCGCGCCCGCGCGGACCTGTTCGCGGGTCGCGACGACGAGCTTCGTCGAATCGATCGCGCCGTTCACCGCGCCATCGACGTGCTCGACCGTCTTGCCGACCTGTCCGGTCACATTGCCGACGGTGCCCGCGACCGGCCCGGTGTCGACCGTCGTATCGACGCTGCCGCCGACGGTTCCGCCGACTTGAGCGAGGGCCGGGACGGCGAGGATCGCGGCGCCCGCGGCGAGAAGGGTGAGAGCCTTGTGCATGGGGATGGTCTCCTTTGCTTCGGGCAGCCGCCGGGGACCGCCCCCGGGACTGCTCTTTCCCGAACAAAACCGGCGGGGCGGGGAGATGTTGCGGACGGGACGGCGGAGCGCACCGGCGGCGCGACGAACCGCGCGTCAGTGCGGCGTGGTGCGCTGTCGGGGGACGGACGGCCCCGCGATCAGCTTGGTCAGCGTCGCGGCGCGCGCCCGCGCGGCGCTCCAGTCGCGCTCGGGATGCGCGCGCATCGCCTCCAAAAGGACGGCGAGCTCCTTGCGGCGGTCGCCTTCGGTTACGGCCTGCATCGGCTTTCTCCTTTCGCGCGCCAGCATAGCACCGCCGCGCCGTCCGTGCGAACGGCTCACCGTGCTGGCGAGACGGAATGGCGGATCGGCGCCGCGCCGGGCGCGCCGCCCGCGTCGTTGGCGGGCGCCGGGAGGCCGAAATAGGCGCGCCGCGCCGCTTCGCCCGCCGCGCGCAGCGGCGCGATCGCGGCGCGGAAGGCGGCGTCGAACGCCTCCTGCTCGTCCGCGTCGAGCGTGCGCTCGTAATCGGGTTCGCCGAATTCGCCTTCCTCGATGCCGACATAATCCTCGGGGGGCGGGAAATTGGTGCGCAGCTCGCCGCTTTCCCCGTCGGGCCAGACCGACATGGCGGCGGCTTCCTCCTCGGGGGTGGGCTCGGCTTCGGGCTCGGGGTCGGCATCGGCGGAAAAGCGTGCAACTTCATTCGCGATTGCGCTGTCCTTCCACAGCGTCGCGACCGGGTTGGCGCGATTGTCGCGCCCCGCGAGCCACAGCGCGAGCGCGGCGTTGTGGCCGCCGACTTCGCCGTCGGTTTCGACCGCGAACAGCGACAGGAAGCCGTCCCAGTCGCCGGCGATGATCTGCGCCAGCATCTCCTCGCCCGCCCGTGCGCGCGTCTCCACGGCGCGATCGAGCCGCGCGAGCATCGCGAGGCCGAGGCGCGGGTCCTGGCGGCGGCGCTTATGAAAATGATAGCCCTCGCGCTCTGCCGGGCCGCGCTCATAGGTCTCCTCGATCCCCCAGATCGCGCGGTCGAGCAGCTCGTCGGCGAGCCGCGCGCGGGCGATCAGCACCGCCGCCGCCCAGCCGAGCCGAAAGGCCGCGCCCTGCGGCTTGTGGCGAAGCTGATAGGCGGCGCCCGGCGACATCGACACGCGCGCGGCGCTGATCTGAACCGATCCGGTGATCGCGAGGTGCGCGAGGAAATCGCGCTGGAGCGCCGGGGTCCAGTGGTAGCTGGTCGCGGGATAGCGGGTATCGGGGTCGTGCGCGGTGACGGTGGCGGGTTCCATGGGCTCTGCTCCTTTGGTTGAGGGAAATGGCAGGAGTGAACCATATGGGCTAAATGTAGGAAAGCGGTTTTTGGTTCGGCTGGTGGGATTGCTGTACGCGGGAATATCGAAGGGCGTCATCCAACTTCCGTTCGCATCGAGCGCAGTCGAGATGCATCTGGCGCTGTGCTTGCGTGTCTCGACTACGCTCGACACGAACGGAGGTGGGGGATCGGATGACAGGGAGGATCGATAGGTGGCGCTACGCCGCCGCCATCCCTATGTGTGCGGGCGATGGAGCATCGGGACCGGAAAAATATCGTCGTCGCGCGGCTGAAGGGCAAGCCGCTGCTCGCGGGGCAGGTGATTTGCGCGCTGCTGTTCGCGGGGCTGGCGCTGCGGCAGGCGGGACCGGTGCGCGGCGACGGGGCGGGGGAGATGCTGCGGTCGATCCTGTTCGGCGATGCGGTGGCGACGGTGGCGATGCTGGTCGCGGCCTGGGGGTTCTGGACCTGCCTGCGGCTGTGGCGCCAGCGTGACGCCTATGTGGTCCACGACGGCGTGCGATTGTACCGCGGCAGCACCCTCTCGTGGCCGCTGGCGGCGATCCGCGACGTGGTGATCGAGCGCGGCGGGCTCGGCGTGCCGACGCTGCGGCTGGTCGTCGACGACGACAGCGAGGTGACGCGGGGGCTGGTGCCGCTGCCCCTGCTCGAAGGCTCGGCCGAGGCGGTGCGCGGCGGGGTGCTGTTCGCGGCGTCGGGAATGCGCGGGGTGCCGGGTGGGGTGACGGTGAATTGAGTTTTGACGAAGCGAGCAGATGCATGGCAGTAAAGGTCAAAAGTTCTACATGGTTGCCAAGCCGAGTTGGTAGGATTTCAAGGTGAAAATGACTGACGAATACGATTCTCTGCTCGATAAAACTCCCTTGCTTTCTGCGAAGGACGACGATCTCGGCGATATCCTACCCCAAGCGTTTTTGGATCGTTTCAATGTCCTTAGCTATCGGAATGCGGCACGTATCTTATCGAGCGCCGCCTCGTCTGACTTGTCCGAGCTTATTAATAGCTTGATGGCTTTCTCTATCTCCACGCCCGAAATGGTGAAGGGCGGTGGGAACAAGTCTGAGATCGCAAAAAATATGGATTCTTTGTTGAATCCAAAGGGTTGGTATGAAACTCGTATCCGAGCAGATATGCTGATTGAAAAGATCGTGACGCGACCAAACCCCGATCATGGGAAAAGAGGCCAGAAGAAGACCATTGTTTCTTCAGAGAGATTCAAAATCTTAAAGGTTATTGATGGGCATAAGATCGATTTTGTAAAGAATAGAGTCGCATTCGATCTTGAATGGAATAGCAAGGATCAGACTTTCGATCGTGACCTTTATGCTATGCGTGCTTTCTATGAAGCCGGCATCATTGATGCCGGTGTGCTGCTTACGCGGGACGCATCGCTGGCGCCTATGTTTCGAGAAATCGGCGATCGAGTTAATATCAAGGACTTCAAGAGCAAATATGGTGCGAGCACGACTTGGATGGGTAAGTTAACTTACCGCCTGGATGCCGCGCGTAATGGAGGTTGTCCGATACTCGCAATCGGCATTACGCCGACGGTCGTTTCAGACTTTGAAAGCTGGAAGAACGATCATCCGATCATCCGCAACGCGGGTGATTTAGGAAATCTATCCGAGCCCATCGAGGATGATGAAGAACTATAATTTATTCAGCGGCAATCTCTACTGAACTGTTATAATTATACGTATCCCAAGTGGGTCTATAATCATCGTCTGCCTGATTGCCCCAAACTGTCCAGCCCTGCCGTTTCCCTCGGCTGAACATTTCAAGTCGGGGCCCCCAACTGCAATCCTCTATGAGTTTATATTGCTCATCGGGCTTTCGGCTATGCTCACGCTTGCGCGTCTGGAGCATGTTGACCTGACTACGGCCCGGATCGAGAGTTCGAGCATTCTTCCCGCGAACGCCGAACAGTAATAGCTCTGTGACGTTCCGAAAATAAAACCCAACGCCTCGCCCGTCGGAGCCGCCATCCTTGCGGATCTTATGCCACACGATGTTTGAGATGTAGCGATAGCCCCACGCGTCCATCACCTTAAGACCCTCGGGCAAGAGGGCGTTCGGCACCCAGAGATATAGATGCGAGGGCTCATCTGCGATGTCGGAAACTGGCAGGGCGCAGATCTCGTCAAGCGTCATGGTTCCGTAGCGGTTAAGGCGCTTGTGTTCTGGAGCTATCTTCCCCGTGCGATTCTGAAATTGCCACGGTGGATCAGCGAGAATCGTCCCGAATTTTTTCCCACGCGCCGTAGCGAGTAGATCGATTGCGGCTTCGCTAAGCGGGATGTTGGGCGAGAACATAATGAGATCTTGGCCTAGCTAATGGGAAGCGTCAAGCCGCTACAGTGCAATCATTTCAACAATGGACGGAGATTCTATCAAACCGAAAACCCCCCAGCATTCCTCCTATTCGACCCCGCTGCCAGCACTTTCTTGCCCGTCGGGGTCAGCGCCCATTTGGCGCCCTGCTGCACCACCAGGCCCAGCGCGACGAGTTCGTCGCGGATGGGGTCGCTGGGGAGTTGGGGGCGGCGGTTCGAGAGGCCTTCGAGGGTCGCGCGCTGGGGTTGGCTGAGGATCAGCAGTTTCAGCTTTTTCTTGTCGGTCATTCGGGTGGCCTCTTTGACTCTTGTCGTTGTTGTGCCGTGCGTCGGCGTTGCTGCCCTCCCCGCGGCGACTAGGGAGCAAGCTCCCAAGTCTTGCTGCCCCTCCCGCAGGCGGGAGGGGTTTTGGCGTGGGTTTACTCCGCCGCGATGCCCGCTTTCGCGAACATGTCCTCGCCTTCGTCGCTCGCCTCGGGGGCCGCGGCGCCGTCGTCGTTGGCCTTGGCCTTCTTGCGGTTGTCGAAGCTGGTCCAGACGCTGTTCCAGTCGCCGCGCGTCGCGCCCTTGCTGTACTCGGTCGCGCGGGTTTCGAAGAAGTTCGCGTGCTCGACGCCGTTGAGGAGCGGGGCGAGCCAGGGGAGGGGGTGCTCGTCGATCATGTAGATCGGCTGGAAGCCGAGCTGCCCCAGGCGCCAGTCGGCGATGTAGCGGATGTAGCGCTTGATCTCCTTCGGCGTCATGCCGGGGACGGGGCCCTGTTCGAACGCGAGGTCGATGAACGCATCCTCAAGCCGCACCGTCTTCTGGCAGGTGTCGATGATGTCTTCCTTCACCGCCTTGGTCAGGCAGCCGCGTTCCTTCACGAAGGTGTGGAACAGCTTGATGATGCCTTCGCAGTGGAGGCTTTCGTCGCGGATCGACCAGCTGACGATCTGGCCCATGCCCTTCATCTTGTTGAAGCGCGGGAAGTTCATCAGCATCGCGAAGCTGGCGAAAAGCTGCAGCCCCTCGGTGAAGCCGCCGAACATCGCGAGGGTGCGCGCGATATCCTCGTCGCTCTCGACCCCGAAGGTGCCCATATAGTCGTGCTTGGCGCGCATCTCGTCATATTCGAGGAACATGCCATA
>NZ_JAYSAH010000019.1:0-72786 GCF_041916015.1 Sphingopyxis sp.
AACAGCAACTGTCCTCCCGAGCGTGCGAACGGCAGATATCCAAGCTCGTCGAGCACCACCAGGTCGAGCCGCGACAGCTGCGCCGCCAGGGTCCCGCCCTTGCCGATCCGGGTCTCCTCTTCGAGGCGTGTCACCAGGCTGAAGGCCGTCCGGCAGCACTGCTTTGAGTTTCTTACCGGCGATCCAGATCGGCGTGGTTACCGAAAGCCGCTGCCTGTCGACGGATTCTATCCTGCTCTTGGCCTCGTCGTGGAATATCATGAGCGCCAACACCGCGAACGTGTCGGATTCTTCGACGATAAGCCAACGGTTTCCGGGGTACCTCGGGGCGAACAGCGCCGACGATATGATGAGCGCCGCGCCGACTTGCTGCCGAGGCATGGCTACAGTTTAGTCGTTCTCAATGTGGATGAATTCGCGCACGATAGGGCCAAGCGCCTGCTCAGGACCCATCAAGATCAGGCCATTGTCAGCCGCCGCCTTGCAAGTTTTATCGGCTGATTAATGGATATCAAGGCAATGGTGCAAAATGGCTAATGAACCTCGCACCCCACGGCTTGCTGTCTTGATTGACGCAGATAATGCATCCTCCCGGATCGCACCGCGCCTTTTTGAAGAGATTGCCAAGATCGGTGAGGCAAGTGTTCGCCGCATTTACGGCGATTTCTCCGGGACTAGGCTTAAATCATGGGCCGACGTTCTCGCCACGCATGCGATCAAGGCGCACCAGAACTTTGCGTACACCAGCGGCAAGAATGCTTCGGATATCGCTTTGGTCATCGACGCGATGGATCTTTTGCATACCGGTCGGTTCGACGGGTTTTGCCTTGTCTCTTCCGACAGTGATTTTACCGGGCTGGCCTCGCGTATCCGTGAGCAGGGGATCGATGTCTACGGCTTCGGAGAGCAGAAAACTCCCGAGAGCTTCCGGCAAGCCTGTCGCCGTTTCATCTACACCGAGAACCTACTGCCGGAGGCGCAAACGTCAGATGAACTTGGCCGACTGGATACCCGTCCGGCTAGCGTAAAGAAGTCGCCCACTGCTGCCGCACCCTTGATCCGAACTGCCATCTCACAGCTCGATGATGAAGGGGGCTGGGTGCCTCTAGGGCGGGTGGGCCAACGCCTCGCAGCGCTCGCCTCAGACTTTGACCCCCGAACTTATGGTGAAAGCAAGCTGAGCGACCTGGTCGAGAAGGCCGGCGGCTTTGACTCACGCAGAACGGAGACCGGGCATTTGCAAATCCGGGTCTCTCCGTCTGGGAAGACGGGCCAACCTAAACCCCAAAAGGCAACAGCCGGATGAAAGCCCGGCTGCCTCCTTGCGCTAACCAATACCTTTTCTGACGCCTTTGGGGCATGCGACCGATAATGTCGTACATGGGTCATATCAAAGCGCGATGAGCAGAAATATTCGAACAAGCACCACTGATCCGATCCAGATCCCTACACTTCCGGCCGCATCAGGACGCATCGGCATATCCTTCTGTCCAGGAAAACAAGGGCCTGCGCTCGCTGGCTTTACCTGGAAGCGTGATCTTGCGACCGATCTAGACGCGGTGCGTGGGTGGGGGGCTGCCGCTGTCGTCTCTCTGATTGAGAAGCACGAGATGGAGCTGCTGGGGGTCGCAGACCTGGAGACTGCGGTTGCTGCGCGTGGGATGGAATGGTTTCATCTCCCAATCCCCGACGTCACCGCTCCTGGCGAGGAATTCGAGCAACGATGGCACACGGCCGGAGCCCGGCTGCGCAGTCTACTCACCGACGGGAAAAGCGTCTTTATCCATTGCCGGGGAGGGCTGGGCCGAGCCGGCACAGTGGCGGCGAGACTGCTCATCGAACTTGGCCTTGCTGACGCTAGTGGTGCAATCGCTCACGTTCGTGGCGTCAGGCCTGGCGCCATTGAGACGAAGGCACAAGAAGATCACTTGCGAGAGATCGAGCGTATCTATGATTGCTCATATGGCTGTTTGGTTGGACTGGCGGTCGGAGATGCTGTGGGGGCGACGCTCGAGTTCAAGCCGCGCGACAGCTATGCCCACATCACGGACATGGTCGGGGGAGGGCCATTCGGCTTGGATGCCGGGACCTGGACCGATGACACCTCCATGGCCCTTGCGCTGGGAGAAGCTCTGCTCGCCAGCGCGGCCAAGGGCTCGGCGTTTGAGCCGGGAGAAGCACAACGGCGCTTTGTCGATTGGTGGAGGAACGGCGCCTTCAGTCCCACGGGCAGTTGTTTTGATATCGGGATCGCAACCCGGCAGGCCCTTTCTCGGTTCGAGGAAACGGGCGACCCGATTGCCGGCTCGACCGATCCGTACTCAGCAGGCAACGGCTCACTAATGAGGCTCGCGCCAGTCGCGATCTGGGGGATACAGCAAGATCCCGCAGTAGTGACACGAGTAGCCCGCCTACAGAGCATGACCACGCACGCTGCAGATGCGTGCCTCGAGGCCTGTGAAGCGTATGCACTGGTCTTGCGGGCGGCTATCCTAGGTGCCGACTTTGAGGAAGCACTGGCGGTTCCCTCGGGCGAATATGGACCGGAGGTCGGTCCAATCATGGCCGGTAGCTGGCGCGGGAAAGCACGCGATCAGATTGCGAGCAGCGGATTCGTCGCGCACAGCCTCGAAGCAGCGATCTGGTCCGTGGCAAACACGACGAGCTTCGACGACGCAGTGCTGTTGGCAGCCAACCTCGGTGAGGATGCCGACACTACTGCCGCAATTGCCGGGCAGTTGGCTGGCGCAATTTACGGCGCATCGTCGATCCGCCGATCATGGCTAGAAAAGCTGGCATGGCGCGACAAAATTGAGAATCTCGCGCGTAATCTGGCGTTCCCGGCAGTCGCGCTCTCAAACTAACGTCGCGGCCGATACATGGCAGCGATCGGCGGCGTTGCTGTTCGGCCCGCATTGCTGCCCATGGGCACATAATGTGTCATGCTTGATGCCCTATCGGTGAATTAGCGGATAATGCGTCAGGTTCGACCCTTTACAGAAGGCCCCCGGCGGCGGGATCAGACGGCAGGCTTGGCCCAATTACCTACAACGGGATCTTGGTCCCAGAAATACGTGCGGGGTCCAAGCCTGCCTCCTCCGGCTGGAGGAACCGCGGTTTCGATTTGTCTGGATCAAACGAGGCGCCCGTCTTCCACATTGCCATCATGATCACAGCGAGCTTCCTTGCGACGGCAACGCGAGCCTTGAGAAATCCGATCTTTGTTGCCAGCCGGAGGCCCCAAGTACGCAATGAACTTTCGGTTTTGATTGTGCGAAGCAGCACGGTGGCTGCCGTGATTAGGTGCGACCTGGTCAGCTTGTTTCCGTAACGGCTGATCCGGCCGCGGCGCGCGGTGGCGCCGGATTGATACAGATTGGGCGTTAGGCCGAGATAAGGCCCGACATCTTGATTGCTTCTAAAGCGGTACGGGTCTCCGACGGCGCTGTAAAATGACAGCGCTGTAATTGTCCCAACGCCAGGAATCGTCTGAAATCTGGCGCAAACCGGGATGCTGGCGGCCATTGTGCGCATCTTTCGATCCATATCCCAGATATGAGAGCGCAGTTCTTCTCCCATCCTGACCAGGGGATCCAAATCGACGCGGATCGTCACGCCGTTGGTCCTCAAAAGCCTGAGTTGATTCGCGACTTCAGCTGCGAGCGATCCTCGCCCATGCAGGAGCTTGATACTGGCACCGTGCAATCTGAATATGGACTGGAGCAGCGCATCCGTCCTGGCTCGATGCTTTAGCAGGGTTCGACGGATGTTGATCATTATCCGGATGTCCTGGTGCTCCACCGGTTTGATGAAAACATGGGGACCGAAGGACTGCGCCAGTCGGCCAAGCTCAGCGAGACCTTTGGCATCATTCGCATCAGTCTTTTGACGTCGGATCGCCAGGAATTTGCTTGATTTGCGAACGTCGACGACTTGAACGGGAAACCCGAATGAACGGAGATCCCGAACCATTTGAGTGCCGACACCGGCCTCGATCGTAATAGACTGGACAGGCTCAACGCCGAACCGTCGAAGGATATCTCTTATCGGAGCAGCGCGGGTCTCAGTCATTGCCTCGAAGAAAACGTGTCCTTCGACATCGACGAGGCAGACCGCAGTCTCCAAGTGGCCGGCGTCGAGGCCGACCCAGTAGCGCAGGTGCCGTGGCATTGTGCTCCCGTACGACGTTTGTTTCTTTCGCTTGCCCTACTGACCTTGTCGGGGCTGTCCGACTAGGATTCGTCCTCCGGCATGTGATAGTGAGGTAGGAAATCGAAGGAGATGATAGGATGGGGCCGCGGGAGGCGTTGGATGGCCTAATCAGCGAGCGAGGAGAGACCTACGCATCAATTTCGCGCCTCCTCGGGAGAAACTCGGCATACATCCAGCAGTTCATTAAACGAGGTTCTCCAGTCCGCCTTGACCAAAGCGATATAGCGCTGCTGGCATTGCATTTTGACGTGCCCGTAGAGAAGCTCGGTGGAAAGGAGGGGCCGACGGTCGGGCAGCGTTCGATAGTCAAAGTCCCCTTGCTGAACGGGACAGGTAACGATTCACGCTCACAATGGCGGCTGGTTGATGCGGCTTGGCTCGGTCGGCTGTGTGATCAGCCCGCCAGTGTCGCAATCTTGCCAATCGTTGGCGAGGCGATGGAGCCCACCCTCTGCAATGGCGACGAGGTTATGATTAGCCGAGTTCGCTTCCAGGAAAGCGTGCGTGAAGGCCTTTACGCCATCCGTGGGTCTTCTGAAATCTTCGTAAGGCGAATAGCGATCGACCCAACGAAGAACCGTCTGACCGTTCTTACTGACCACCCTGCATATCCGAGCTGGCAGGGCATCCCGCGCAAGGGCGTCGATATTGTCGGCCGGGTGATCTGGATCGGAGCTCGGGTGACCTAGCTGTCATTATGACACCGCGCTGCCTGAGGCTCTAAGCGGCCATCCCAGCGTGCGATGCTGGTGCGGAGCAAGATGGGTAGCAGTCGCGCTGGCTGGGAGGTGAAACGACGACTCGCACAAGCGCAGTCGGACAAAGCGCAGGCCATGAATCTTTCACCGTGAACGCTGATGTGCGGAGGCTGAGCAGCCGCAGTGCCGAATTAGCGCGCTGCTACCTAGAGAGCTACCTAGCACAAAAATGCTCTCAATCGCCCGATCCGGCGACCTTAGTATCTGATTGAAAAGTAGGGGGAAAATGGTGGACGCACTAGGGCTCGAACCTAGGACCCGCTGATTAAGAGTCAGCTGCTCTACCAACTGAGCTATGCGTCCACATGCCGGTTTCGGCATTCTTTGCGGGGCGGGGAAACTCCCTGTCTCGCGAAGAGAGCGCGCCGCTATCATGGGGTTGCGCGCTTGGCAATGCCCTTCGCGAAAATTTTTCTCAATGAAAGCGGCGGGTGCCGGTTTTACTGTCGTTTTCGACCGCCAGGATGATACCGACACAGGTCATGATCGTCAGCATCGACGAGCCGCCATAGGAAAAGAGCGGCAGCGGGATACCGACCACCGGCGCCATGCCCATCACCATCGACAGGTTGATCGCGATGTAGAAGAAGATCGTCATCGTGAGGCCGGCCGCAGTGAGCTGACCGAAGCGGGTACGGGCGCGGAGCGCGACGCGCGTGCCCCAGCGGATCAGCAGGAAGAAGGCGAAGAGCAGGCCGAGCCCGCCGATCAGCCCCCATTCCTCGGCCATCGTTGCGAAGATGAAATCGGTGTGGCCCTCGGGCAGATAGTCGAGGTGGCTCTGCGACCCGTTGAGGAAGCCTTTGCCGCCGATCCCGCCCGATCCGATCGCGATCTTCGACTGGCTGATATGATAGCCGGCGCCGAGCGGATCGCTTTCGGGATCGAGGAAGATCAGCACGCGCTTCTGCTGATAGTCGTGGAGCATCGAGAAGAGTACCGGCAACGCCGCGGCGCCCGCGGCGCCGGCGCTGCCGAACCACCAGAAGGGCAGGCCGGCGACAAACATCACCACCACGCCGCCGATGCAGATCGCGAGCGCGGTGCCGAGGTCGGGCTGGAGCATGACGAGCGCGGCGGGAACGCCGATCGCCGCGAGCGCGGGCCAGAGCGCGGTGAAGGTACGCGTGTTGCCCGGCGGCAGCTGCGCGTAGAAGCGTGCAAGCGCAAGGACGATCGCGACCTTCATCAGTTCTGACGGCTGAAGGTTCATGAAACCGAGGTTGAGCCATCGCTGGCTGCCGCCGCCGACGAACCCCAGCAATTCCACCGCGACGAGCAACAGCAGCACGCCGAGATAGCCGAGATAGGAGAAGTCCTCGAATATCCGGAGCGGCATGCGGCTGATGCCCAGCATGATGGCGAGGAAGACGAGGAAACGCACGCCCTGCTGCCATGCCCAGGGCGACCAGCTGCCGCCCGCCGCCGAATAGAGGACGAGGAGATCGAAGACGACGATCGAGCTCAGCAGCGCGATCAGCTTCCACGGGATGCGCTGGATGGCGGGCGGAACGGGGATCATTGCGCGAGCCCCGGATCGGGCGCTGCAATGCCGGCCTTCCACGCGGCATAGCTGCGGTCCATGCGATCCTTGATCGTGCCGCCCCAGCCGGCCTCGAAGGTTTCGAGCGCCTCCATCCCCTTTTCGCGATCGTAGATGAAAGTGAAGATGTCCTTCGCGACCGGCGCGGCGGCGCGGCTGCCGCCCATGCCGTGCTCGATGATGACCGATATGGCGTAGCGGGGATCGTCGACGGGCGCGAAGCCGATGAACAGGCCGTGGTCGCGAAATTTCCACGTCCCGCCCTTGCCGTTGCCGGTGTTGAGCCCGCGCACCTGCGCGGTGCCGGTCTTGCCCGCCATCGTAATCCCGTCGAGCGGCAGGCGGCTGCGCCCGGCGGTCCCTCCCGGCCCGTTGACCACGAGGTCCATGCCCAGCCGCGCGGTGGCGAGCGCCTCGGCGGAGAAGGGGAGGGGATCGTTCTTGAAGTGCCGGTTGACGAGGCGCGGATAGAGGCTGCGGCCCGAGGCGATGCGCGAGGCCATGACCGCGAGCTGGAGCGGATTCACGCTGACATAGCCTTGGCCGATCACGGCGTTCAGCGAATCCGACGCCGACCAGGGTTGGTGGTATTTCTTCATCTTCCACGCGCTGTCGGGGATCGTCCCGAACCGCTGGTTGCTGCCCGCAAGCTGGAATTCCTCGCCGAGCCCCATCAGGCGTGCGGTCGGTGCGATCGCGTCATAGCCCAGCCGGTCGGCAACCCAGTAGAAATAGCTGTTGCAACTCTTCATGATCGCATGCGGCATGTCGAGGCTGCCGTGCGTGCCGAGGCAGCGGAAGAAACGGTTACCGAGGCGGTAGCCGCCGATGCAGGTGTGGCGCTCGCTGGGATCGATGCCATGGCCGATCGCGGCGATCGCGGCCATCGGCTTCAGCGTCGATCCCGGCGGATAGAGGCCGCGCGTCGCCTTGTTGATCAGCGGCTGGTGATCGTCGGCGCGCAGCCAGCTATATTCCGAATTGCTGATCCCGTCCGAAAAGCTGTTCGGGTCGAAGCTCGGCATCGAAACGAAGGCGAGGATGTCGCCGGTCAGCGTGTCGATGACGATCGCCGCGCCGGATTCGGGGCCCATGCGCCGCGCGGCATATTCCTGCAGGTCGGCATCGATCGTCAGATGGACGGTCTTACCCTGCGTGTCGGGCTGGGTCGACAGTTCGCGCACCACCTTGCCGCGCGCGGTGACTTCGACGCGCTTGGCGCCGGGCTTGCCACGCAGCATGGTCTGGAAATATTTCTCGAGCCCGTCCTTGCCGGTCTTGTAGCCGGGTGTGATGTAAAGCGGGTCCTTGACCTTCTCATATTCCTCGGCGGTCGGTGCGCCGACATAGCCGATCAGATGGCCGACCGCGGCGCCGGTCGGATAGTTGCGTGCAAAGCCGCGCTGCGGCGCGATGCCGGGAAGCTCGGGGAGGTGGACGAGGATCGAGCTATATTCCTGCTCGGTCATGTCCTCGGCGACCGCGACCGGCTGAAAGCCCGATGCGGCTTTCAGGTCGCGCTCGATCCGCTCCATCGCGTCGCCGTCGAGCCGCAGCAGCGTCTTCAATTGCCCGAGCACCAGATCCTTGTTGTGGAGGCGGTCGGGAATGATGTCGACGCGCAGCGAAACGCGGTTGTTGGCGAGCGCCTTGCCGTGGCGGTCGACGATCCACCCGCGGCGCGGCGGAACGAGCGTCAGATTGACGCGATTGCTTTCCGACTGAAGCACATAGCGTTCGTTATCGACGACCGAGATATAGGCCATGCGCGCCGCGAGCGCGCCGAACAACGCTGTCTGCGCGCCGCCGACGACGATCGCGCGGCGGGTGAAGGTGATGCCCCTCCAGGCTTCGGTAATGGGTGGGCTCTTCTTGCCGAACATCGAGCGAATTTATCTGCGTTTCAGGCGGAAATTGTCAAACTTCCCCGTCAAGCGAAGGAAGAGCGGAACGAGGAGGACCGAAACGATGATCTGCGGCGCGACGAGCCCCAGAACACGTCCCGTTGCGGCGTGGGGATGCGTGAGCAGCGCCGCGAGAGCCTGGATGATCGCGACAAGTAAAGCGCCAATCGCCCAGTCGTGAAAAAAACCGCGCCAATAGATGCGCTGCGAGAGATAGGCGATCGCGATGCTGGCGGCGGTCCACAGGAAGACCGCGGTGCCGATCGGCGCACCGCTGAACAGATCGTCCCACAGGCCGAGCGGCAGGCCGATCCACACCGGCCACATCTCGGTCCTGAGCAGTTGCCACGACAGGAAGAAGAGCAAGCCGAGCGGCGGCAGCACCGGCGAGCTTGCGACGAGCGGCAGCATCAGCGGCAGCGCCGAGGCGACCATCACGCTCGCGATCGGCACGACAAGCATCCGCCAGCGCGAGGCCGGCTCGCCGAGGCGGGGTCCCTTCGGGGTCATGGCGCCTTCGGGACTTCGGGGATGGCGCCCGGCGCAGGCTTCAGCAACTGCGCTTCGGCGTCTTCCGGTGTATAAGGACGCAGCACCGACACCGCATCGACCTTTGCCGGGTCGGCGAGCGGGCGGGCGAGCGCGCCGTCATTCTGGCGGCGCACGACGATCGCGACCGGGATGTTGGGCGGATAGAGGCCGCCTGTACCTGAGGTGACGAGGATGTCGCCGGGCTTGAACGGATTGTTCGCGATATTGAGCGTGCGGACGTCGAGGTCGCCGTTGCCGCGGCCATAGGCAAGCGCGGGCAGGCCATCGCGCGCGCGGCGGACGGGGACGATCGTGTCGATGTCGGTGATCAGCAATACCTGCGACACCGATGGTCCCGACCCCAGCACGCGTCCGATCAGCCCGTCGGCACCGCGCACCGGCTGTCCGGCCGCGACGCCGAGATTGCGGCCGATGCTGAGCAGAGCGATGCGCTTGCTGCTCGTCGAGGTCGAGGTGAGGAGATAGCCGTTGGCGATCGCGCTCTTGTCGGTTTCCTGCAGCTTGAGCAGCGCCTTCAACTGGCGATTCTCTTCCTGCAGCGAGCTGGTCGCGACGAGCTGCCGCCGCGTCTCGGCGAGCTCCTTGCGCAGCCGCCGGTTCTGCGACCCCGCGCCGACATAGGCCGACACGGCATCGTCGATGCCGGAGATCGAGCCGATCACCGACCGGGTGGCGCGCGCTACCGGCGCCGTCACCTCCTGGCTGGCGAGGCGAAGCTGGGCGAATCCGACGGGGTCAGCGACCGACAGGATCGCCAGCAGCAAGCCCGCCACCGCCCCGGTCACCGCAATGACATAGGCAGCGAACAGGCTGTACTGAGCCTTTCGGGATTGCCCCGGACGCCGATGTGCCGGGCGGACCATGAGTCAGAAGCCTTCGATCAGGCTTGCTGCAGCACGCCGCGGAAGGCCGGATCTTCCATCGCGCGGCCGGTGCCGATCGCGACGCAGGTCAGCGGGTCCTCGGCGACCGTGACCGGTAGGCCGGTCGCGTCGCGCAGCAACTCGTCGAGCTCGGCGATCAGCGCGCCGCCGCCGGTGAGGACGATGCCCTGGTCGACGATGTCGGCCGCGAGTTCGGGCGCCGTGTTCTCGAGCGCGATGCGCACGCCCTCGACGATCGTGCCGATCGGTTCGGACAGCGCCTCGGCGATCTGCGCCTGGTTGATCGAGATTTCCTTCGGCACGCCGTTGACGAGGTCGCGGCCCTTGATGTGGATCGTCATGCCGACGCCGTCGGCCGGGATGCGCGCGATTCCGAAATCCTTCTTGATCCGCTCGGCGGTCGCTTCGCCGATCAGCAGATTATGGTGTCGGCGGACATAGGAGACGATCGCCTCGTCCATCTTGTCGCCGCCCGCGCGAACCGAGGTTGTGTAGGCGAGGCCGCGGAGCGAGAGCACCGCGACTTCGGTCGTGCCGCCGCCGATATCGACGACCATCGACCCGATCGGTTCGGTCACCGGCATGTCGGCGCCGATCGCGGCCGCCATCGGTTCCTCGATCAGCCACACTTCGCTCGCGCCCGCGTTCGACGCGGCGTCGCGGATCGCGCGGCGTTCGACGCTCGTCGAGCCCGAGGGGACGCAGATCACGATTTCGGGGCTGCGGAAGGCGTTGGGCTTGCCGCCGTGCACCTTGGTGATGAAGTGCTTGATCATCTGCTCGGCGACGTCGATGTCGGCGATGACGCCGTCGCGCAGCGGGCGGATCGCCTCGATGCTGTCGGGGGTCTTGCCCATCATCAGCTTGGCGTCGTCGCCGACCGCCTTCACCCGCTTGATCCCGTTCAGCGTCTCGACCGCGACCACCGAAGGCTCGTTGAGCACGATGCCCTTGCCGCGCACATAGACCACCGTGTTCGCGGTGCCGAGGTCGATCGCCATGTCTTGGGAGTTGAATTTCAGAAACCGGGAAAAGAAGGACATCTACACTGTTTCCTGTCATCGGCGCCGCCGGCCCTGAATGGACCGCCGCCCCTGTCGCAATTATATCCGCGTGCCCGGCCGGCGACAGCTACAATCAGGGGGAGATTCCGGCTCGTCCGTCAGGAGTGGCTGGACAAAATGATGCGGGCTGTGCGGGTGGGTCGCGATTTGCGTCCGACTGCGCTAGGAGAGGCTTTATGTCAATACGCCGCCTGCCGGAAAAGCTCGTAAATCGGATCGCAGCCGGTGAAGTGGTTGAAAGACCCGCCGCGGCGCTGAAAGAACTGGTTGAAAACGCCATCGACGCCGGTGCGACTCGCATTTCGGTGCGAATCGCCGAGGGCGGAATATCGCGGCTGGAGGTCGAGGATGACGGCTGCGGCATGACCGCCGCCGACATGGCGCTCGCGCTCGAACGCCACGCCACGTCGAAGCTGCCCGACGACGCGATCGAGGATGTGACGACGCTGGGCTTCCGCGGCGAGGCGCTGCCCTCGATCGCCAGCGTCGCGCGGCTGACGCTCGAAAGTCGGGTGGCGGGCGGCGACGGGTGGAAGCGCGTCGTCGACAATGGCGCGGTCGCGGCCGAAGGACCGGCGGCGCTTGCGAAGGGCACCCGCGTCCTCGTCGAGGATCTGTTCGCGCGCGTTCCGGCGCGGCGCAAGTTTCTGCGCAGCGGGCGCAGCGAATATGCCGCCTGCCTCGACGTCGTGAAGCGGCTCGCGATGGCGCGGCCCGATATCGCCTTCGCCGTCGAACATGACGGGCGCCGCGTGCTCGACGTGCAGGGCGGGCAGGACCGGCTCGCGCGCGTCGCCGCGCTGACCCAGCGCGAACTCGCCGCGAACAGCATCGGCGTCGATCTCGACCGCGGCGAGGTGCATCTCGGCGGCGTGATCAGCCTGCCGACCTACAACCGCGGCATCGCCGATCATCAATATCTGTTCGTCAACGGCCGCCCGGTGAAAGACCGGCTGCTGGTGGGCGCCTTGCGCGGCGCATACGCCGACCTGCTCGCACGCGACCGCCATCCGGTCGTGGCGCTGTTCCTCGACATTCCGACGAGCGAGGTCGACGTGAACGTCCATCCCGCGAAGACCGAAGTGCGTTTCCGCGACCCGCAGCTCATCCGCGGGATGATCGTGGGGGGGCTCCGCCGGGCGCTCGACGAGCATGGCTTCCGCAGCGTCCAGCGCCCCGCCGAGGCCGCGCTCGCCGCGTGGCAGCAGGAGCCGCTGCGCCCCCCTGAGCCCGCGACCGGCTTCCTCTTCGGCCGCCGGACCGAGCCCGCGGTGCATCTGTTCGGCACCGACGCGCCGCCGCCGGGCGAGGATGTCGCGCGCGTCTATGACCGGCTGGTGCCGTTTGCCTCCGCCGCGCCGATCGCGGGGCGCGCCGAGGTGGCCGAAATCGCACCGCCGCAGGCCGACGAACATCCGCTCGGCATCGCGCGAGGGCAGATCGCGAAGACCTATATCGTCGCCGAAGCCGAGGACGGCCTCGTCATCGTCGATCAGCACGCCGCGCACGAACGCCTCGTGCTCGAACAGCTCCGCCGCGGCATGGGCGGACAGGCGGTGCAGTCACAGGGCTTGCTGCTGCCCGAGGTCGTCGAACTCGACGAGCCCGCGTGCGACCGGCTCGAAGCCGCGTCGCCGCAGCTTGCCGCGCTCGGCGTCGAACTCGAACGCTTCGGCCCCGCCGCGGTGATGGTGCGCGCGACCCCCGCGATGCTCGGGCCGATCGATTGCCACAAGCTCGTTACCGATATCGCCGATGATCTCGCGGGCTACGACGCGGCGCTCGGCCTGTCGGAAAAGCTCGAACTCGTCGCCGCGACGATGGCGTGCCACGGCTCGGTGCGCGCGGGGCGGACGCTGAACGTCGCCGAGATGAACGCGCTGCTTCGCCAGATGGAGGTCACGCCCCACTCGGGGCAGTGCAACCACGGGCGGCCGACGTGGGTGAAGTTGCAGATGGCGGACGTGGAGCGACTGTTCGGCCGTAAATGATGGAGCCAGGCCGCTGGCAATTTGGTCAATTGTCAGCGGTAGCTCGGGTGACCTTGGCTGCGGACCTCGGCGCTCCGCCGGACCCGATATTCGCAAGCGCTACTGTGCCCGGACCACCCTGTATCCCTCAGCCGCCAGCATCGCCGGCACGCCGTCGTCGCCCACCAGATGTCCGGCGCCCACCGCCATCAGCACGGTGCCGGGCCGGTCCATCCGCCGCTTCACCCACGCGGTCCAGCGCCCGTTGCGGTCGGTGATGATCGCCTTGCGCGCCGCAGGAACCTTATCGACGTCCTCGTTCACGACCTTCGCCAGTGCGTCGGCATCGCCGCGCGACCAGGCGGCGGTCATTGCGAGTACGTCGCTTTGGGCATGCGCCGCATTTTCAGCGGCCTGGACGAGCAAAGCGCGCTGGGTCGCGGGGTCGAGCGTCTCGAACAGCATCAGCTGCGTCCGCGCGCTTTCGAGCCCGCTGATCGGCTTGCCGGCCTTTTGAAAGGCGGCGGTCAGCCCCGCCTCGACGCCGTCGGCGGGTGACAGTTCGGCGCGCTGCGCGACGCGCTGGCCCATCTGGACGAGGACCGCCCAGTCGTCGAGCGTGTCGCCGCCGAAGTCGCCATCGCCCTCGATCGCGCGATAGCCCGCGAGCGCCGGCCCCGACAGCCGCGCCTTCATCGCCAGCGGCGCGCTGCGCGGGGCGAGTTCCCGAAATATCTCGCCCGCGGCGGCGAGCTCGCGCGGCGAGAGTTCGAGCATCAGTTCGTCCGCCGCGCCGATCGCATCGGCGACCTTGCCGCGGTCCCAGTCGGTCCCCGCGGGCAGGGCGTGCATCGTGCCCAGCATATAGATATGCGTGTCGGCATCTTCGACCAGCCACATCGCCGGCCGTGCCTCCACCTCCGGCTGCGTCTGGCATGCGGCGAGCAGCAACGGCAGAAGGGCCGCCGCAAGGCGGCGACCCTTCGTTTTGGGAATGGCGGTCCCGGCAGGCGTCACTGGACCCGCGTCACTTTCAGGCCGCGTTCCTTCAGATAGTCCTGGACGCTCTTCTGGCCTGCGAGATGGCCTGCGCCGACCGCGACGAAGACCGTGCCGGGCTTGTCGAGCCGTGCCTTGATCTGGTCGGCCCAGCGCGCGTTGCGGTCCCAGAGCAGGATCTTGGTCAACTCGGGGGTCGCCGACATGCTCTCGTTCATCGTATTGGCGAGATTGACGGTGTCGCCCTTGCTCCACAAGGTCACCATCGTGTCGAGCTGCGGACCCAGCTTGTCGACATCCTTCACCGTGGCATTGAGGAAGGCGATCTGGCCGTCCTCGGGAAGCGCGTCGAAGAAGCCGAGCTGCTCTTCGAGCGTCTCGAAGCCCGAAATCGGCTTGGTCGCTGTCTTGGCGGCGGCGGTGAGCTGCATCTCGGCGCCCTGCGTCGGATCATAGCCGAGCTTGGTCAGCGGCAGGACCGACAGGGTGACCGCGGCGAACCAGGGCTTGAAGGCATCGAATGCGGCGACCGGGACGCCGAGGCTGGTAAGCGCCGCCTGATAGGCCTTGAGCGCGTCGGGATCGAGCTTGGCCGACAGGGTCGTGCCGCTCTTGTCCATCGCGAGCGGCATGGTGACCTTCGCGGCCTCCGCCTGATCCTCGGGCAGCACCATTTCGAGCACCAGCTCGTCCGACTTGTCGAACGCCTTCTTCACGGCGCCGTCGAACCAGCCGAGGCCGGGCTTCAGCACATGCACGGTGCCGAAGAGATAGATGGTCGTGTCGGCGTCCTTGACCGTCCACATGCCGGGCTTCGCGGCGGCCATCGTTGTGGCCGCGGCCTCCGGCTCCTTGGCGAAGACGGTATTGCCGGGCACCAGCGTGCAGGCCGCAAAGGGGATGACCGCGCTGCCGGCAACGAATGTCTTGAACCAGCTTTTCATCGAAAAACACCTTTCAGTCATGGCCTTATGGCCGGATTAAGCAGGGAAGGGGAGGGGAAAGTCAGCGGAATTTGAGCCAGAGATAGACCGCGAGGTTCACGGCCATCGACAGCAGGAACAGCAGCATGGCGTTGGGGCTGGGTGCCAGCGCGGCGCGGTGGAGCACCCACCATACCGGCGTGGTGAAGATGAAGGCATACCATCCCCAGGTACTCGCCCACACCCACGCATGTTCTTCATGATCGTCGATCGAACGATGATAGAAGATCATCGCGATCGCCAGGCCGAGCGACCATGTGATCGCAGCGCCGATTGCGAAACCCGGCGTGAGGGCGCCATTGCTCAGTAACTCGATCGCTGCCCGATCGTGCGGTTGGTCCGCGGTCATCCATCCGCCGATGATGCCGCCGATCACCGCTGCAAAGCCGAGCGAGAACCAGTAGCGCTTCCGGCGCGGCGACATCGGCTGCTTGGCGGTCTTGCCGTCAGTCATGGCCGTTTCCTTCAAAACCATCGTCGAAAATCTCCTCAATCGGCATCTCGAAAAGCCGGGCGAGCTTGAAGGCGAGCGGCAGCGATGGGTCGTATTTGCCCGTTTCGATCGCATTCACTGCCTGCCGCGATACGTCGAGCCGGTCGGCCAGTTCGGCCTGGCTCCAGTTCCGCATCGCCCGAAGCACCTTCAGCCGGTTCTCCATGCATCACCTCTGGTCATCAAAGCATGACATTGTGTCAGCTGTTATTGACTAAATGACATGATTCGTTGACTATGTCAATAACGCTTTCCATTTTGCAATGGAAGGATGACACGGATGTGAGGCGGGCGCGCCATATCGACGCAGCGGTCCTTGACCACGCGGCGCCGCTGCGCCAAGGGCGGCAGAGATTGTTGCACCTGCGAAAGACGGGGAAAAGGTGACCGAAAGGGCGGAAAAGAAAGTCCTCAGCTTTCAGGACATGATCCTGACGCTGCATGCCTATTGGAGCGCGCGCGGCTGTGCGATTCTTCAGCCTTATGACATGCGCGTCGGGGCGGGCACCTTTCACCCCGCGACGACGCTGCGCAGCCTTGGTCCCGAGCCGTGGAACGTCGCCTATGTCCAGCCGAGCCGCCGCCCGACCGACGGCCGCTATGGTGAGAACCCGAACCGGCTCCAGCATTATTACCAGTATCAAGTGATCCTGAAGCCGTCGCCCGCCGACCTGCAGGAGCAGTATCTGGGCAGCCTCGCCGCGATCGGCATCGACCCGCTGCTCCACGATATCCGCTTCGTCGAGGACGATTGGGAATCGCCGACGCTCGGCGCGTGGGGCCTGGGCTGGGAAGTCTGGTGCGACGGGATGGAAGTCACCCAGTTCACTTACTTTCAGCAGATGGGCGGCTTCGACTGCAAGCCCGTCGCGGGCGAGCTCACCTACGGGCTCGAGCGCCTCGCCATGTATATCCAGAACGTCGACAATGTGTACGACCTGCGCTTTTCCGACGCGGTCGGCGACGTTGCGGCGCTGAGCTATGGCGACGTGTATCTGGAAAACGAACGGCAATTCTCGAAATGGAATTTCGAGGTTGCCGACACCGACACGCTATTTGCGGGTTTCAAGGCGGCCGAGGCCGAATGCCAGCGCGCGATCGCGGCGGGCGTGCCGCTCGCGGCCTATGATCAGGCGATCGAGGCGAGCCACCTGTTCAACCTGCTGCAGGCGCGCGGCGTAATCAGTGTGCAGGAACGCGCCAACTACATGGCGCGCGTCCGCGACCTCGCCAAGGGCAGCTGCAAGGCGTGGATCGACAGCCAGTCCGAAAACTGGACCGCAAAATATCCGGGGTGGACGCTGTGACCGACTTTCTTCTCGAACTGCGCAGCGAGGAAATTCCGGCACGGATGCAGGCCGGTGCGCGCGCCGAGCTGGAAAAATTGTTCCGCGCGCAATTGAGCGCTGCCGGGCTAGAAACGGGCGACCTCACCATCTGGTCGACCCCACGCCGCCTCGCGCTGATCGCCAAGGGTTTGCCCGAAGCGACTGCAGCGGTCAGCGAGGAACTCAAGGGCCCGCGCAGCAGCGCGCCGCCGCAGGCACTCGAAGGCTTCCTCCGCAAGACGGGCCTGACTCAGGACCAGCTCGAAGACCGCGACGGCGTGTACTTCGCCGTGATCGACAAGCCTGGCCGCGCGACCGCCGAGGTGCTCGCCGAGGCGATCCCCGCGATCGTCCGCGGCTTTTCGTGGCCCAAGTCGATGCGCTGGGGCAAGGCCAGCGCGAGTAGCGAAAGCCTGCGCTGGGTGCGCCCGCTGTCGGGCATCGTCGCGATCTTCGGCGAAGACTTGGTTGCGTGTGAAGTTAGCGGGATTTCCGCGGGTTTCGTGACGCGCGGCCACCGCTTTCACTGCCCGGGCGAGATTACGATCGGATCGGCGGCCGACTATGCCGAAAAGCTGCGTGCGTGCCACGTCATCGTCGACCATGAGGAGCGGCAGGCGATCGTCCGCGACGGTGCCGCGAAAGCCGCAGCTGACGCCGGGCTGACGCTCGTCGAGGATGAGGGGCTGGTGATCGAGAATGCCGGACTCACCGAATGGCCGGTGCCCTTGCTCGGCCGCTTCGACGAAGTCTTCCTCGAAGTGCCGCCCGAGGTCATCCAGCTCACCGCCCGCGTGAACCAGAAATATTTCGTCGTGAACGGCGCCGACGGCAAGCTCGCCAACGGCTTTGTCTGCACCGCGAACATCGACGCGAAGGACGGCGGCGCGGAGATCGTCGCGGGCAACCGCAAGGTCCTCGCCGCGCGCCTCTCCGATGCGCGCTTTTTCTGGGAACAGGACCAGAAGAAGACGCTCGCGCAGCATGCGGAGAAGCTGGCGAACATTACCTTCCACGAAAAGCTTGGCACCGTCGCCGACAAGGTCGAGCGCGTCGCGAAGCTTGCCGAATGGCTTGCGAGCGAAGGCATCGTCCCGAACTGCGACCCCGCGCTCGCGCGGCAGGCGGCCGAGCTCGCAAAGGCCGACCTCGTCACCGAAATGGTCGGCGAATTCCCCGAGCTACAGGGCCTGATGGGCGGTTATTACGCCCGCGCCGAAGGCCTGCCCGATGCCGTCGCCGACGCGATCCGCGACCATTACAAGCCGGTCGGGCAGGGCGATGACGTCCCGATCGCGCCGGTGACGGTGGCTGTGGCGCTGGCGGATAAGCTGGATACGGTCGTTTGCTTCTTTGCTATCGGGGAAAAGCCAACGGGATCGAAAGATCCGTTTGCCCTGCGGCGCGCGGCTCTTGGTATCCTGCGCACGCTAGAAACTTCCGGTCTTTCGTTGGGTATGGTTGAAGCTATCGAGAAGGCGCATCTGCTGTACATTGAGAGACTTGCGGTCGGCATCAGTTTCTCTGATCTTCCCAAACCAGCTGATGGCAATAAGGGCGGCTTTTCATTTAGATCATCAGCCGATGCCACGGCCATCTACATTGGCGAAAAATTGGTCGTTACGGTTCCGACGCCCGAGGCAGGCACTTTTAAGCGTTACCTTGAGGCTAAGCAAAGCCCTGATGTACTCGAGCTACTCAACTTCTTCGCAGACCGCCTCAAAGTTCAGCAACGCGAAGCCGGTGTCCGTCATGACCTGATCGACGCAGTTTTCGCGCTCGGGGGCGAAGATGATCTTGTTCGCCTGCTCGACCGCGTGAAGGCGCTGCAGGCGTTCATGGCGACCGAGGACGGCACCAATCTGCTCGCGGGCTACAAGCGAGCGGCGAATATCCTGAAGCAGGCGGGCGAGGTGAGCGGTACTGCTGCCGCGGCGGCGCCGACCGACGCCGATGCCGCGTTGCTCGCCGCGCTCGACACCGCCGAACCCGCGGCCTCCGCCGCCGTCACCGAAGAACGCTTCACCGACGCGATGGCGGCGCTCGCCAGCCTGCGCGCGCCGATCGACGCCTTTTTCGAGGGCGTGATGGTCAACGATCCCGACGAAGCGGTGCGCGCCTATCGCCTCGGCCTGCTCGCGCGATTTACCGGCGCGGTGCATGGCGTCGCGGATTTCTCGAAGATCGAGGGCTGACGCGGGCGTTATGTGCCGCAGCTTATAACGAACGAAGTAATTCTGAATCGACCAAACACGATTGCATACCTACCCAGCCGCAACCTCCTCCCCGGGGCAGCAGGAGCATGACATGACGAAGATGGTGCATTTGTTCGGCGGAGCGGCCACGACGGCCGAACGCTCGAAGGAATTGCTCGGCGGTAAAGGTTCGAACCTTGCCGAAATGGCCTCGATCGGCCTGCCGGTGCCCCCGGGCTTTACGATCACCACCGACGTCTGCACCGCCTACTATGCCAATGGCGAGCAATTCCCGGCGGGTCTGGTCGAGGATGTCGCTGCGGGTATCGCGCATATCGAGGAGATCACCGGCAAGCGCTTCGGCGACGCCGCCGATCCTTTGCTCGTCTCGGTGCGTTCGGGCGCGCGCGTGTCGATGCCGGGGATGATGGATACCGTCCTCAACCTCGGGCTCAACGACAAGACGGTCGTCGGCCTGTCCGAAGCTTCGGGCGACCCGCGCTTCGCGTGGGACAGCTATCGCCGCTTCGTCCAGATGTACGCCGACGTGGTGATGGGGCTCGACCATGCCGAGTTCGAGGAAGCGCTGGAGATCGCGAAGGAAGACAAGGGCTTCTACCTCGACACGGAGATGACCGCCGAGGATTGGCAGGCGCTGGTCAAGGAATATCAGGCGATCGTCGAGCGCGAAACCGGCGCGCCGTTCCCGCAGGAACCGAACGACCAGCTGTGGGGCGCCGTCGGCGCGGTCTTCGCGAGCTGGGAAAGCGACCGCGCGAAGGTCTATCGCCGCCTGAATTCGATCCCCGGCGAATGGGGCACCGCGGTCAATGTGCAGGCGATGGTGTTCGGCAATATGGGCGACACCTCGGCGACCGGCGTCGCCTTCACGCGCGATCCTGCCACGGGCGAGCGCGCCTGGTACGGCGAATGGCTGATCAATGCCCAAGGCGAAGATGTTGTTGCGGGCATCCGAACCCCGCAATATTTGACGAAGATCGCGCGCGAAAAGGCGGGCGCCAAGCCGCTGTCGATGGAAGAGGCGATGCCCGAAACCTTCGGCGAGCTCGGCCGCGTCTTCGACACGCTCGAAACGCATTATCGCGACATGCAGGACATCGAGTTCACCGTCGAACGCGGGACGCTCTGGATGCTTCAGACTCGCTCGGGCAAGCGCACCGCCAAAGCGGCGCTGCGCATCGCTGTCGAGATGGCCGCCGAAGGGCTGATCACCGAAGAGGAAGCCGTCGGCCGCGTCGATCCGGGCGCGCTCGACCAGCTTCTCCACCCGACGCTCGACCCGAAGGCGCCGCGCGACGTGCTGACGAAGGGGCTGCCCGCCAGCCCCGGGGCCGCGTCGGGCAAGATCATGTTCGATGCCGACAGCGCCGAAAAGGCCGCCGGCATGGGCGAGGCGGTGATCCTCGTCCGCGTCGAAACGTCGCCCGAGGATATCCACGGCATGCACGCGGCGAAGGGCATTTTGACCGCGCGCGGCGGGATGACCAGCCACGCGGCGGTCGTCGCGCGCGGCATGGGCCGCCCCTGCGTTTCGGGCGCGGGCGGGCTGGCGATCGACGGCAACGCGCGCGTGCTGCGCGTCGCGGGGCGCGAACTGCGCGAAGGCGACATCCTGACCCTCGACGGTTCGACCGGCGAGGTGATGGCGGGCGAGGTTCCGACCCTGCTGCCCGAACTGGTCGGCGATTTCGGCACGCTGATGGGCTGGGCCGACAAGGTCCGCCGCATGAAGGTGCGCACCAACGCCGAAACCCCCGCCGACGCGCAGGTCGCGCGCGATTTCGGTGCCGAGGGCATCGGCCTTTGCCGCACCGAACATATGTTCTTCGATGCCGCGCGCATCACCGCGGTGCGCGAGATGATCCTCGCCGACAGCGAGGACGGCCGCCGCGCCGCGCTCGCCAAGCTGCTGCCCGAACAGCGCGGCGACTTCGCCGAGATCTTCCGCGTAATGGCCGGGCTGCCCGTGACCATTCGCCTGCTCGATCCGCCGCTCCACGAATTCCTGCCGACGCGCGAGGAGGATTTCGCCGATGTTGCCGCCGCCGCGGGCGTCGGGATCGAGGCGCTCAAGGCGCGCGCCAACGAGCTTCACGAATTCAACCCGATGCTCGGCCACCGCGGCTGCCGCCTCGGTGTCACCTATCCCGAAATCTATGAGATGCAGGCGCGCGCGATCTTCGAGGCGGCGTGCGACGTCGCCGCCGAAACCGGCGCCGCGCCGATCCCCGAGGTGATGATCCCGCTGGTCGCGACGCGCCGCGAGTTCGACCTGATGAAGGCGGTCGTCGATGCGCAGGCCAAGGCGGTGTTCGCCGAAAAGGGCCGCGAGATCGCCTATCTCGTCGGCACGATGATCGAACTGCCGCGCGCCGCGCTGATGGCGGGCGAGATCGCCGAAACGGCCGAATTCTTCTCCTTCGGCACCAACGACCTCACCCAAACGACGATCGGCATCAGCCGCGACGATGCGGGCCGCTTCCTGACGCAATATGTCGACAAGGGCATTTTCGTCACCGACCCCTTCGTCAGCCTTGATGTCGAGGGTGTCGGCCAACTCATCGAACTTGCCGCAGCGCGCGGTCGCGGCACGCGGGCGGGCATCAAGCTCGGCATCTGCGGCGAGCATGGCGGCGATGCGCCGAGCATTCATTTCTGCGAGAAAACGGGGCTCGATTACGTCAGCGCCTCGCCTTACCGCGTGCCGATCGCGCGGCTTGCGGCGGCGCAGGCGGCCCTCAGAAAATAATCGCGCAAAGGGGGTTGCGCGACTCCGCGCAGCCCCTTAAAGGCGCGTCTCCACGCACCCGTAGCTCAGCTGGATAGAGCACCAGACTACGAATCTGGGGGTCGGACGTTCGAATCGTTCCGGGTGCGCCATTCCCCTTCTATCGGCGAAAATTCTGGCGCGAGGTCGCGCCCGCGCATAGCTATGCGCTGTTGCATCGCCGCTGCGCGTGCGACATTCCGGCGCCGACCCGGCTGCAACGGACCGGCAAGGGAGAGTCATGAGCGAAGCCATTGTCACGGTCGATATCGGCGGCACCCACGCGCGCTTCGCGATTGCGGATGTCGAGGCGGGGCGGGTCGTCTCGCTCGGCCCCGAAACGACGCTCCACACGAAAGATCATGCGAGCTTCCAGACCGCCTGGCAGGAATTCGAGCGTCAGCAGGGCGGGGCGCTGCCGCGCGCGGTCGCGATCGCGATCGCCGGCCCGACGCGCGGCGAGATCATCCGATTCACCAACAATCCCTGGATCATCCGTCCGGCGCTGATCGGCGAGAAGCTGAATGTCGATCGCTATGCGCTCGTCAATGATTTCGAGGCGGTGGGACACGCGGTGGCGCAGGCCGAGGCGCGCTATTTCGAGCGGCTGACCGGACCCGACGCGCCGCTTCCCGCGAAGGGCACGATCAGCGTCATCGGCCCCGGCACCGGGCTCGGGGTCGCGCATGTCTGGCGCGACGACACCGGCTATCGCGTCCAGGCGACCGAGGGCGGGCATATCGACTTTGCGCCGCTCGACAGCATTGAGGATGCGATCCTCGCCCGCCTGAGAAAGCGCCACCGCCGCGTGTCGATCGAGCGTATCGTGTCGGGCCCCGGGATCGTCGATATTTACGAAACATTGGCGAGCATGGAGGGACGCGCGATCACGCCGCAGGGCGACCGCACCATCTGGACGGCGGCGATGAGCGGCGAGGATGCGCTGGCCGCTGCCGCCGCCGATCGTTTCTGCCTGTCGCTCGGCAGCGTCGCGGGCGACCTTGCGCTCGCGCAGGGGGCGAGCGGCGTCGTGATCGCGGGCGGCCTTGGCCTCCGCATCCGCGACCAGCTCGTCCGTTCGGGCTTTCCTGAGCGTTTCGTCGCCAAGGGCCGGTTCGAGAATTTCATGGCGGCGCTGCCCGTCAAGCTGATCACCCATCCCCAGCCGGGATTGTTCGGCGCGGCCGCGGCCTTCGCGCGCCAGCGCGGCTGAAATTCCGCTGGCGCACGCCGACGAAAATCGGCAGCAAGGGGGCATGTCCTCGCGCCCCGTCCTCGGTATTATCGCCTGCAACCGCACGGTCGGGAGCGAGGTCGCGCAGGTGGTGATCAACCGCTATGCGACCGCTGCAATGCGACACGCCGATTGCGCGGCGCTGATCATCCCGTCGCTTCCCGATTATATGAAGGCGAGCGAGGTCGCGGGGCGGCTCGACGGCGTGCTGCTGACCGGCACCCCCTCCAATGTCGAGCCGGCGCGCTATGGCGACCCGGCGGCGGGGGAGGGGCCGTTCGATCCCGACCGCGACTGCATGATGCTTGAATTGGTCGAAGCGGTGATTGAGGCGCAGCGGCCCTTGTTCGGTATCTGCCGCGGCTTTCAGGAAATCAACGTCGCGCTGGGCGGGACGCTGCGGCGCGACACGTCGGCGAACGAGCATCTGCTGCATCACCATGCCGCCGGCGGCGTGGCGTTCGATGCGATGTTCGACCATCATCACAAGGTCGATCTGGTCGAGGGCGGGCTGCTCGCGGAGGCCTATGAAGTACCATCGCTCGACGTGAACTCGGTGCATTATCAGGGCATCGGCCAGCTTGCCGACGGGCTGATTGTCGAGGCGCGGGCACCCGATGGGCTCGTCGAGGCGTACAGCGCGCGTCCGAACGGCGCGCCCTTGCTTGCAGTGCAATGGCATCCCGAATGGGCGGCGGACGATCATGAGCAGAGCCAGACCTATTTCCGCCTGCTCGGGCGGGCCCTGCGGGGCGCGTTATGAACCGCTGCGTTACCCGCTATAACCGCTACCTCGCACGGCTCGGATTTTCGCCCTGACCGGAAAGCCAGCTTCTCGTCTCCGTTCGTGTCGAGCGAAGTCGAGATACCCATCGTCGTGGCGCAGGGTCGAGGGACATCTCCACCGCGCCCGATGCGAACGGACTTCTGGATCAGGAACAAATATATGCCCCGCAATCATGACATCGCCGAACTGCGCCGCCTCGACATCGCGCACCATCTGCCCGCGCAGGCCGACTGGGCCGAGATCGAAAGGCTAGGCGGCAGCCGCATCATCACCCATGCCGAGGGCGCGTACATCACCGATGGCGACGGCCACCGCATCCTCGACGGCATGGCGGGCCTCTGGTGCGTCAACGTCGGCTATGGCCGCGAGGAGTTGGTCGAGGCGGCGGCGGCGCAGATGCGCGAGCTGCCCTTCTACAACACTTTCTTCAAGACCGCGACGCCGCCGACGGTGACGCTCGCGGCAAAGGTCGCCGAACTCACGGGCCAGCGCCTGCCGCATATTTTCTTCAATGCGTCGGGCAGCGAGGCGAACGATACCGTCTTTCGCATGGTGCGCCACTATTGGAAACTGAAGGGCGAGCCGAAGCGCACGGTCTTCATCAGCCGCTGGAACGCCTATCATGGATCGACCGTCGCTGGCGTCTCGCTCGGCGGGATGAAAGCCATGCACGCGCAGGGCGACCTGCCGATCCCCGGTGTCGAACATGTCCGCCAGCCGTATTTCTATGGCGAAGGGCAGGGGATGAGCGAGGAGGATTTCTGCAACGCCTGCGTGAAGGCGATCGAGGACAGGATCCTCGAGGTCGGTCCCGAAAATTGCGCCGCCTTCATCGGCGAGCCGGTGCAGGGCGCGGGCGGCGTGATCATCCCGCCGAAGGGCTATTGGCCGAAGGTCGAGGCGGTCGTCCGCAAATATGGCCTGCTGCTGGTGTCCGACGAGGTGATTTGCGGCTTCGGGCGTACCGGCAAGATGTGGGGGCACGAGACGATGGGCTTTACCCCCGACCTGATGCCGATGGCGAAAGGGCTGTCGTCGGGTTACCTCCCGATATCCGCCACCGCGGTCGCTAGCCATGTCGTCGATGTGCTGAAGACCGGCGGCGATTTCGTCCATGGCTTCACTTACTCGGGGCATCCGGTCTGCGCCGCCGTGGCGCTCAAGAATATCGAGATCATCGAACGTGAGGGACTCGTCGAACGCACCGGCAGCGTCACTGGCCCGCATCTGGCGAAGGCGCTCGCGACGCTGAACGATCACCCGCTCGTCGGGGAAACGCGCTCGATCGGCCTGCTCGGCGCGCTTGAGATCGTCGCCGACAAGGAAAGCCGCGCGCGCTTTGGTGGCGCCGAAGGAACGGCGGGACCGCTGGCGCGTGACGCCTGCATCGCGAACGGGCTGATGGTGCGCGGCATCCGCGACACGCTGGTCATGTGCCCGCCGCTGATCATCACGACCGAACAAATCGACGAGATGGTTGCCATCATCCGCAAATCTCTCGATGAGATCGAACCCAGACTCCGCGCACTCTAAAGAGGAAAGTTCAAACCTTTATGCCATCCGGCCTTTTTGCCCTGCTCGACGACGTTGCCACCATCGCCAAGGTCGCAGCTTCGAGCATCGACGATATCGGTGCCGCGGCGTCGAAGGCCGGGGCCAAGGCGGCGGGGGTCGTGGTCGACGATACCGCGGTGACGCCGCGCTATGTGACCGGCTTTACCCCCGACCGCGAACTGCCGATCATCTGGCGGATCACCAAGGGATCGCTGTTCAACAAGCTGGTGCTGATCCTGCCGGCGCTGCTGCTGCTCTCGACCTTCCTGCCGTGGGCGATCACGCCGCTCCTGATGGTTGGCGGCGCCTATCTCTGCTTCGAGGGCGCCGAGAAGGTCATCCATTCGCTCCAGGAGGACAAGACGAGCCTCGCCGAGGATGCCGAGATCGTCGCCGACAAGAATCACGAAGAGACGATGGTGAAGGGCGCGGTGCGTACCGATTTCATCCTGTCGGCGGAGATCATGGTGATCGCGCTGAACGAAGTGCTCGACGAGCATCTGGTGATGCGCGGCGCGACGCTCGCGCTCGTCGCGGTCATCATCACCGTCGCGGTCTATGGCGTCGTCGGGCTGATCGTTAAGATGGACGACATCGGCCTTCACATGGCGAAGGAAGGCAATAAGGCGCGCCGCGCGGTCGGGCGCGGTTTGGTCGATTTCATGCCGAAGCTGCTCGCCGCGCTCGCGACGATCGGCACCGCGGCGATGCTGTGGGTCGGCGGTCAGATCGTGCTGCACGGGCTTCACGAATATCATATCGGCGGCATTGCCGAAGCGCTGGAAGCGCTGGCGCATTCCGTCGCGGGAGGCCTGCCGCTTGAAGGGCTTTGGACCTGGCTGATCAAGGCCGCCGGCGACGGCATCTTCGGGCTGTTGCTGGGCGGGGTGATCGTCGGGGTTTTGCACGTCCTGCCGGGCAAGAAAGCGGCGCATTGACCTTTTGATCTCACTGGGAGCCTCAAAAAAGCCTCGCATACGTACATATGATTCGTGTCTTTTGTGGCTTTAAGGCGACAAAGGATACGTATGGGCGCGTCGGAAATGTCTCCTTTGTCGCTTTAAGCCCTGCGGCTTCAGGCGAACGACATCGAATGCCATGCGACGGAGAGAAAGAGCCGAAGATCGGGCTCGCACATTAAAATAATGTAGGAAAGTTTTTTCGGGATGGGCGTCAGCCCAGCAACACGACGGGGCTGTCCGCGCGCCAGTGCATGCTGACCTTGTCGTCCCAGGTGAAATCCTCCTGGTCGTGGCGCGACAGGTTCGGACGGGAGACGCGCAGACGGGCGCCCGATTCGAGCTCGATCTCGAACAGGGTGATGTCGCCGAGATAGCTCATGCCCTTGATGACCCCGCGTGCGAAATTATGGCCGTCGGGGGCGTCCTGTGCCGCTGCGCGCACGGCTTTTCCTTCGCCTGGAACGTGGAGATAGATTTTCTCGGGCCGCAGTGCGATCCAGACATCTGCGCCGTGCGGGCCGGTGACGCCATGATTGAGATAGACCTTGCCGAGTCCCGGGCAGTCGACCGCGGCCTTGTCGGGTTCGTCGAGGATCAGCTTGCCCTCGAAGATATTTACCGACCCGACGAAATCGGCAACGAAGCGATTGGCCGGATATTCGTAAAGGTCGGATGGAGTGGCGAGCTGCGCGACCTCGCCCTTGTTGATCACGCCGATACGGCACGCCATCGACAGCGCTTCGTCCTGATCGTGGGTAACGGTGACGAAGGTGATGCCGACCTTTTCCTGCAATTCCGAAAGCTCGAACTGCATCTGCGCGCGCAGCTTGGCATCCAGTGCCGACAGCGGTTCGTCGAGCAGCAGCACCTTCGGCCGCATGACGAGGCTGCGCGCGAGCGCGACGCGCTGGCGCTGGCCGCCCGACATCTGGTCGGGCATGCGGCTCTCGAACCCGCCGAGCTTGACGAGATCGAGCGCCTCGGCAACGCGGTCGCGAGTCTCACCGCCCTTCACGCCGGCGATCTTCAGGCCGTAGGCGACATTGTCGGCAACGCTCATGTGCGGGAAGACGGCATAGCTCTGGAACACCATGTTCACCGGCCGCCTGTTCGGCGGGATGCCCGCCATATCCTGCCCGTCGATCAGGATGCTGCCCTCCGTCGGCAGTTCGAAGCCCGCGATCATGCGGAGCAAGGTCGTCTTGCCGCAGCCCGACGGACCGAGCAGCACGAAGAATTCCCCCGCGAGAATGTCGAGGCTGACATTATCGACCGCCGCGACCTTGCCGAAGCGTTTGGTGACATTCCGAATCTGGATGATCGGTTGTTTGGCGTCGGTCATGATCAGTGGGTTTCCGCGATGGCCTTCACGCCCTGAAGCTTCAGCGCGATGGCGGTCAGGACGATGGTCAGGATGATGAGGATGGTCGAGGCCGCATTGACCTCCGGCGTCACCGAGAAGCGGAGCATCGAATAGACCTTCACCGGGAAGGTCACGGTGTCGGGGCCGCTGGTGAAATAGGTGATGACGAAATCGTCGAGGCTGAGCGTGAAGGAGAGCAGCGCGCCCGCGACGAGCGCCGGGCGCATGTGCGGGATCAGCACGTCGCGGAACATCTGCCACTCGCCCGCGCCGAGGTCCTTTGCGGCCTCCTCCTGCTCGCGGTTGAAGCTTGCGAGGCGCGATCGCACGACCATGGTGACGAAGGGGAAGCAGAAGGTGATGTGCGCGATGGTGATCGCGCCCAGATTAAGCGGCCAGACGAGATCGGTCGGCCAGTGGAGCCCTTTGGCGAAGAAGATCAGGAAAGCGACGCCCATGCAGATTTCGGGAACGATGATCGGTAGCGAGATCGTTCCATCGACCGCGCCCTTGAACGGGAAACGGAAGCGCCAGAGCATCACCGCGGCAATGGCGCCGAGAATCAGACTGAAGATCGTCGCGAGCGCGGCGATGGTCAGCGAATTGATCAGCGCTTCGATCAGCGAGTCGTTGTTCAGTGCCTTGTCGTAATATTTGAGCGTGAAGCCGCGCCAGACGACGTTGCGCTTGCTGTCGTTGAAGCTGAAGATCATCAGCACGATGAGCGGCGCATAAAGGAAGACCATGACCGTGCCGACCCAGAGCCGCATCCACAGGGTGCGGCTATATTCGAGCGGCGCTACGGGCGAGCGGGAGAAAAGTGCCATCAGCCGGCCTCCGGCACTTTCCGGCGCAGCGATTGCAGCGCGATCAGGATGAACATCGCATAGATGAGGATGAAGGACAGCGCCGATCCGAAAGGCCAGTCGTTCGCCTTCTTGAACTGCCGTTCGATGACGTTCGCGATCATCTGGCTGTCGGTCCCACCCATCAGGTCGGGGGTGAGATAGGCGCCGAGCGCCGGGATCAATGTGATCATCACCCCCGCGACGATCCCCGGCGCGGCGAGCGGCACGACGATCCGCATGATCGTGCGGAAATGGCCGGCGCCGAGATCGAGGCTCGCCTCGATCAGGCTGCGGTCGAGCCGGTCGAGCGCCGCGTAGAGGGGGAGAACCATGAAGGGCAGGTGGACATAGACGAGCCCGAAGACGACCGCGAAATTGTTGAAGAGGAGTTGCACCGGCTCCCATGTCGGCAGTGGCTGGAGCCCGGCCAGCGTCTTCACCCAACTCGCGCCGCCCCACAGCATCCCGAGTCCCTTGTTGGCATAGCCCTGCTGCCCGAGCAGGATCATCAGCGCATAGGTGCGGACGAGGAGGTTGGTCCAGAAAGGCAGCATGATGCCGAGGAGCAGCCAGGGCCGCCATTTGTCGCTGGCGAAGGTGATCGCCATCGCGACGGGAAAGCCGACGATCAGGCAGATCAGGGTGACGAGCGCGGCGACCGCGAAGCTCTTGCCGAAGATACTGAGGTAGAGCCACTCGGTCGCGCGCTTGTAATTGTCGAGCGTGCCCGAAATGCGGATGTCGTTGAGTCCGGCATTGTGGCCGAAACTATAGGCCCAGACGATCGCCATCGGGACGACGAAAAACGCGATCGTCCAGAGCAGGGTCGGCAGCGACACCGCCGCGAACACCCTTTTGTTGGCTTTCCAGTCCTGCTCGGCCATCCCCCCGATGCCTCCAGACTATAATGTGTTTGCGATATTACACTCCGTCATTGCGAGCGAAGCGAAGCAATCCAGGGTGATTTGCACCCGCTCTGGATTGCCGCGGGCCTTCGGCCCCCGCAATGACGAGGCGCAATGACGAAGCTGTTGAACGCGCCCACGGCTTACGCCGCCCGCACCTTGGTGAAGGCTTCCTCGTAAAGCGGTTGCAGCTTTTCGTTGAACTTCGCATATTCGCAGCGCGCGAGGACGTCGGCGGGCGGATAAATGACGGGATTGTTCTTGTAGCTGTCGGGCATCAGCGCCTTCGCCGCGGCATTGGGGGTCGGGAAGAGGATCGTCTCGGTGATCTTCTTGTCGACCTCGGCATCGAGCATATAGTTGATGAAGGCGTGTGCGTTCTTCGGGTGCGGAGCCCCCTTCGGGATGCACAAGGTGTCCGAATTGAACTGGCTGCCTTCCTTGGGCACGACGAAATCGAGGTCGTCGTCCTCGGTCATCACCTGCGCGATGTCGCCATTATATTCGAGGACGACGTCGCAGTCGCCCTTCATCAGCAGATCCTGCCCGTCGTCCTCGTGGAATTTCTTCACATAGGGCTTTTGCTTGATCATCATCGCCGAGATCGTCTCGATATCGGCGGGGGTCAGCGCGTTGACCGACTTGCCGAGATATTTGCCGTAGAGACGGTACATGTCGCCGGCCTCGGACAGCCAGGCGATGCGGTCCTTATATTCGTCGCTGTCGAACAGCACCTTCCAGCTGTCGGGCTTCGTCTTCACCTTCGACTTGCGATAGCCGATGCCGAGCACCAGCCAGGTATAGGGCATCGAGAATTTGCGGCCCGGGTCGTAATCGACGTTGATGAAGCTCGGGTCGATATTCTTGATGTTCGGAATCTGTGCATGGTCGAGCGGCTGGAGCATGTCGGCGCGGATCATGCGCTCGACGAAATCGTTCGACGGGACGATCACGTCATAGCCGGGATTGCCCGCCTTGAACTTCGCGAACAGCGTGTCGTTGCTGTCGAACAGGTCCATCGTGACCTCGACGCCGGTCGCGCTCTTGAAATCGTCGAGCGTCGTCTCGCCGATATAGGTGTCCCAGTTGTAGAAGTTGAGCTTGGCTTCCTCGCCGTTCGCGAGCTTCTTGCCTTCGCCCTTGCCGCACGCCGCGAGGCCGCCGAAGCTGATCCCGACCGCGGCGACGCCCATGGCCTGAAGCAACGAACGACGGCCCCGGCTTTGCCCGAGAAACTCTTTCAGATCCATGGCCGGCCTCCCTGTTTGTTTCGCGAAGCTGACTCAATAATCGCGGCTTGGAAAGAGGCTTTTTTGCGCTGCAGCAGAAATCTTTGGAAGATAGTTGCTTCGTTTCAGGCGTTCCGCAGATACCAGTCGTAATCGAGGGTCGGGACGACGCTGAAATAATTGTCCTGCTCGACGCGCTTGACGATGCTGAACATGTCGACGAAGCGGGTGCCGAGGTAGTCGCGCATCAACTGCGAATTGTGGAAGCGATCGACCGCGGCGAACCAGTTCGACGGCGGCTTGTCGTCGCCCGAAGCGTCGCGATCATAGCCATTGCCGACCACCGCGGCGCCCGGATCGGTCTTGGATGCCATGCCGTGATGCATCCCCGCCAAGACGGCGGCGACCGCGAGATAGGGGTTCGCATCGGCGCCGCAGGCGCGATGCTCGACATGGCGGCTCGCGGGCGGCCCGGCCGGGATGCGAAAGGAAACGGTGCGGTTGTTGACGCCCCACGTTGGCGCGACCGGGGCGTAGCTGTTCGCCTTGAAGCGGCGATAGCTGTTCGCATGCGGCGCAAAGAGCGCGAAGCCGTCGCCGACGCTGGCGATCATGCCGCCGATCGCGTGGCGCAGCGCGGGCGTCCCTTCGGGATCGTCGCTCGCGAAGATGTTGGCGCCTGCCGTGTCGTCGACCGACACATGGATATGCATCCCGCTGCCCGCCTGATCGGCGAAGGGTTTCGCCATGAAGGTCGCCTCCAGCCCGTGCGCCTGCGCGATCGCCTTTACGAGGCGCTTGTACATGATCGCATCGTCGCAGGCGCGCAGGGCGTCCGGCTTGTGGCGCAGCGTCAGCTCGAACTGGCCCGGCGCGAATTCGGAGATCGCGCTTTCGAGCGGCAGGCCCTGCGCATCGGCCGCGGCATAAAGCGCGTCGAAGAAGGGCCGGAAATCGTCGAGCTCGCGCAGGCCATAGACCTCGACATTGCGCGGCGTGTCGCGGCTGTAGGCGGGCCGGGCGGGGCGGATGCGCCCATCGCGCGCGCGGCGCGGATCGACGAGATAGAATTCGAGTTCGACCGCGAGCACCGGGGTCAGGCCGTCGGCCGCGAAGCGATCGAGAACGCGCCCGAGGACATGGCGCGGGTCGAGGTCGTGCGGGGTGCCGTCGAGCTCGTAGAAGCTGGTCAGGAACTGCGCGGTCTGCTCGCCGCCCCACGGGGTACGGACGAGGGTGCCGGGAACGGGCTTCATCGAGCGGTCGGCGTCGCCATCCTCCCACACGAGGCCGGTCTCGACCGTATCCTGCCCCGTGATATCGACGACAGTGATCGAGCCGGGGAACATGCGGCCGCTGTCATAGACCGCGAGCACCTCGTGCCGGCGCAGCCGCTTGCCCCGCGGAACGCCGCCCATGTCGGTGTAGATCATCTCGATCGAATCGACGTCGGGATTGGCCTTGAAAAAGGCCTCCGCCTCCGACCGCGGGGCGATCACGCCCGATGATTTCGACATTATGTTTCGCTCCTTACCCCAATCGGTCGCGCAGCGCATACCAGAGCAATCCGAGCGTGGCGAGCGGTCGGCGCAGCCATTTCCCGCCGGGGAAGGGCTGCGACGGCAGGCTGGCGAGAATGTCGAACCGCTCGGCGGTTCCCGCCATCGCCTCGGCGATCAACTCGCCTGCGAGCGTCGTCACCAGCGCGCCATGCCCCGAAAAGCCGTGCGCGAAAAAGACGTTCCCGCGCCGCCCGATATGCGGCAGCCGGTTCCGTGTCACCGCGACCGCGCCGCCCCAGCCATAGTCGATCTTCGCATTAGCGATCTGCGGAAAGACCTCCGCCATGAACGGCCGCACGAAGGCCGCGATGTCGCGCGGCGGCGTTTGCGAATAGCGCTCGCCGCCGCCGAAGATCAGGCGCTTGTCGGCCGAGAGGCGGAAATAGTTGAGCACGAACCGGCTGTCGGCGACCGCGGCGTTGCTGGGCAGCAGTTCATCGGCGTTCGCGAGCGGTTCGGTCGCGATATTATAGTTCATGATCGGCACCGTGTAGCGGCCGAGATCGGGTTCAAGATCGCCGATCCAGCTATCGGTCGCATCGATCACATAGCGGGCGCCGATGATTGTTCGTTCGGTGATGAGTTCGATAGGGTCGCAACAGGATCGATCGATTACATGTACCCGATCATTTTCCCGAATGCGGACGCCCGCTGCCTCCGCGGCTTTTGCCAGGCCGACGGCATAGTTCAGCGGATGAAAATGCCCGCCTTGCGGATCGTAAATGCCGCCGTGGTATAATGGGCTCGCGATATGCGCGGGCATGTCAGCCTTTTCGACAGTTTGGCTGTCATAACCGAACCGTCTCGCCAGACAGTCCGCTTCTTGCTGCATCGCGTCAAAATCCTTGGGCGTCCATGCCGCCTCCAGATGTCCGGCCTTCAGGTCGCAGGCGATGCCGTATTTTGCGATTCTCGCCTTCACCCGGTTGTCGCGCCAGCAGAGGTCGAACAGCGCATCGGCGCGCTCGCTGCCGAATTCCGCTTCCAGTTCCGAAGCCGACCAGCGCAGGCCGGGTATCAATTGCCCGCCGTTGCGTCCCGATGCTCCGAAACCGATTCGTTCGGCTTCGACGAGAATGACCGAAAAACCCCGCTCTGCACAGGCGAGCGCCGCGCTGAGTCCCGTAAAGCCGCCGCCGATGACCGCAACATCGCAACGGTCGTCGCCCTGGTCGGGGCGCGGGTGCCATGCGTGCGCGGTCGCCGCATAATAGCTATGGCTCAGCGGATCGGTCATGGCCGTAGGCGGATCAAACCCGCATCAGCAGATGTTCGCGTTCCCAGCTCGACACCACCGATTGATAGTTGAACAGCTCATAGTCCTTTACCGCGAAGAAGATTTCAAAGAAATCGTCGCCGAGCAGATTGCGGACCTTCTTGCACGAGGCGAAGCGGTCGAGCGCTGCCTCCAGCGTGCGCGGCAGGGTCCGCGCGCGGTTGTATGCGCTGCCGGTGATCGGTTTCGGCGGCACCATGCGGTCGACCATCCCGATATAGCCGCAGACGAGCGACGCCGCGATCGCCAGATAGGGATTGCTGTCGGCACCCGGCAGGCGGTTCTCGACGCGGCGGTTGTGGCGGTCCGACACCGGCACGCGGAACCCGCACGAGCGATTGTCGACGCCCCATTGCACGTTGATCGGCGCCGCGCTGTCGGGGCGCATCCGGCGGAAGCTGTTCACATTGGGCGCCCACATCGGCGAGATTTGCGGCATGAAGCGGATGAGGCCGGCGACATAGGAACGGAAGGCCGCGCTGTCGCGCCCGTTCGCGGTCGCGAAAAGATTGCGCCCGGTCTCGGCATCGACAATCGACTGATGGATGTGCATCGCGCTGCCCGGCTGGCCCGCCATCGGGTTCGCCATGAAAGTCGCATAGACATCGTGCTGCTTCGCGACGTTGCGAACGACGCGCTTGAATAGAAAGACCTCGTCGGCGAGGCGCAGCGGGTCGCCGTGGATGAAATTCACCTCGAGCTGCGCCGCGCCCATTTCGTGGATCATCGTGTCGATATCGAGCCCCATCAGCTCGCAATCGTCATAGATATGATCGATGATGTCCTCATATTCGTTCATCGCCTCCAGCCCGTATGGCTGACTCGCGGTCTCGCTGCGTCCCGACTGGCCGACGGGGGGCGTCAGGGGGAAATCGGGGTCGGCGTTCTGCGAGACGAGATAGAATTCGACCTCGGGCGCGATGATCGGCTTCCAGCCCTTGTCGGCATAGAGGGCGAGCACCCTCTTCAGGATCGTGCGTGGTGCGATGTCCACCTCGGTCCCGTCGCCGTTATACGCATCGGCGATCACGAAGGCGGTCGGCGAGGTGAAGCCCGGCGCGACGCAAATCGTGTCGGGGTCGGCGAGCAATATCTTGTCGGGGTCCTTGTCCCAGATGTCGTCGATATCCTCCGGATAATGACCGTCGATGGTGCAGATGAAGACGCTGCCCGGAATGCGCAGCGACTTGTCCTTGACCGAGGAGAGGAACTTCCTGGCGGGCAGAACCTTGCCGCGCTGGACCCCGTTGATGTCGGGGACGATACATTCGACTTCGTCGATCTTGTGGTCGCTGATCCATTGTTCCAGATTGACTGACATGCGCCCCCGATTGGGCCGAGAAGCCGACCCGGTTGTGGATGCGCGCAGCCTATCGCGAAGTCGGACGGAGCGCCAGAGGGCGGGTTTTGGGCATTGCCAGAGCAGCCGCCTGGCGTCAGATTAAGCATCGTCATTGCGACCCCGGCGAGAGCCAGGGGAAGCAATCCCGAGCGGTTCGCGCACGCCCTGGATTGCCGCGCCGCCTTCGGCTCCTCGCAATGACGATGTTTGGGAAGAGGAGCATCGCGGTGAAGGGTGACAATGACGTTCTGGCTTCCTTCTGGATGCCCTTTACCGCCAACCGCGCGTACAAGGCGAACCCGCGCCAACTCGTGTCGGCGAGCGGGATGCACTATCAGTCGGCCGACGGGCGCACGATCCTTGACGGCACCGCGGGCCTCTGGTGCTGCAATGCCGGGCATTGCCGGCCCGAGATCGCCGAGGCGATCGCAAAGGCCGCGACGACGCTCGATTTCGCGCCGACCTTTCAACTCGGTCACCCGCTGCCATTCGAGCTCGCGCAGCGGGTCGCGGCGCTGATGCCTGCGGGGCTCGACCGCATTTTCTTCACCAACAGCGGGTCGGAGTCGGTCGATACCGCGCTCAAGATCGCGCTCGCCGTCCAGCGCGCGAAGGGGCAGGGGACGCGCACCCGGCTGATCGGGCGCGAGCGCGGTTATCATGGCGTCGGCTTCGGCGGGATCAGCGTCGGCGGGATCGTCGGCAATCGCCGCACGTGGCAGGGGCTGCCGGGCACCGATCATCTTCGGCACACGCACGACCTCGCGCGCAACGCTTTCACGCGCGGTTTTCCGCAGTATGGCGCCGAACTCGCCGACGATCTTCAGCGCCTCGTCGATCTGCACGGAGCCGAGACGATTGCGGCGGTGATCGTCGAGCCGATGGCGGGCTCGACGGGCGTCCTCATTCCGCCGGTCGGCTATCTCCAGCGGCTACGCGAGATTTGCGACCGGCACGGCATCCTCCTGATCTTCGACGAGGTGATCACCGCCTTCGGGCGCGTCGGCGCTGCGACTGCGGCGGAGGCGTGGGGCGTCACCCCCGACATCATCACCATGGCGAAGGGGCTCACCAACGCCGCGGTGCCGATGGGCGCGGTCGCGGTGAAGCGCGAACTGCACGACGCGGTGATCGAGAGCGTTGCCGGCGGGATCGAGCTGGCGCACGGCTATACTTATTCCGGCCATCCGCTCGCGAGCGCGGCGGGGCTCGCGACGCTCGACCTCTATGCGCGCGAGGGGCTGTTCGAGCGCGCGAACGAACTGGCCGCTTATTGGGAGGATGCGGCCTTCAGCCTGAAAGGCCGGAGGCACATCATCGACATCCGCACGACCGGACTCGTCGCGGGCATCGAGCTCGAACCGCGCCCCGGCGCGCCGACGGCGCGCGCAATGGAATTGTTCCACGCCTGTTTCGACAACGGTCTGCTCGTCCGCGCGACCGGCGACATCATCGCGCTGTCGCCGCCGCTGATCGTCGAAAAGGGCGAGATCGACGAGATGTTCGGAAAGATCGGCGACCTGCTGAACACGATCGGCTGATACCGCCGCAGATTTGCCACGGCCTGCGGAATGAAAGGATCGGCTGTGCCGGAACGGGACAAGCCTGATATGGTCAATGCGGGCGAAATGCAGTAGGGGGCCGAAACGCCGGAACAGGCGAATCCCCCATTGAAACAGGTTTTTACCGTGCCCTTTGCCTTTCGTTACCTCGCCCCGGCGGTCGTCGCGGCGTCGCTCGCGGCCTTGCCCGCTCTTGCCCAGTCGGCATCGCCGGTCACCGGCATCGATGCGCTCAAGGAATGGAATCTCGTCGTCCTCGGCAATCTCGAATCCTCGTCCGAGGTCGAGGGACGAACGTTCGTCGGCGGGAACCTCACGGGCAATTCGTCCAATTACAACATTCGCGGCGGCGCGCCCTCGGCCAACGGCCAAGCTGGGCTGACCGTCGTCGGCGATGTCACCGGCGGGCACAAGAATCTCAACAACGGATCGGGCGCCGTTGTTGGCGGCAATGTCAGCAGCGGTTTCAATCTCAACGGCGCACCCCAGACGGTGAAGGTCGGCGGGACGATCAGCAACACCAACGTCAACCAGAACACCGTCGTCTCGAACCTCGGCGCCACGGACCCTGCCTTCACGGTTCAGCTCCAGCAGCAGAAGACCCGGCTCGCCGACAGCATGGGCAGCCTGTCGTTCGCGATGGGCACGCTCGCGACGAACAGCCAGTTCAGCGTCCAAGGCAATCGCGGCGTCTTCACCGCGCAGCCCGATGCGAAGGGGATGGCGGTGTTCAACATCACCGCCGCCGACCTCGACAAGATCGGCGAGATCCAGTTCAACCTGAACGGCGCCGACACCGCGATCGTCAATGTCAGCGGGCGCTCGATCACCCTCAACGACAATTTCCTCGGCGGCACGAACAATCTTGGCGAGCATGTGATCTGGAATTTCCCCGATGCCGAGGATTTGAAGCTCACGACCGCGTGGGGCGGGTCGGTGCTTGCGCCGCTCGCCGATGCCGAGACGCGCAATTACATCCAGGGATCGGGCGTGTTCGGCAGCCTCAAGCAGAATGGCGAGATGCACGTCGGCACCTATGCGGGCCATTATTCGCCGCCGCCGGCGGGCGGTTCCTCGTCGGGCGGATCGTCCGGCGGGTCGAGTTCGGGCGGCGATCCCGTTCCGGTGCCCGAACCGGGCATGGTCGGCCTGTTCGGGCTGAGCGTCGCGGGGCTGATCTATCTGCGCCGTCGCCGCGCGAGGCGCGACGGCGAGTAGGGGCTCAGGCCTCGCCGCTTAGCGGGAAGGTCACCGACACGCGGGTGCCCTTGCCCAGCTCGCTTGCGATGTCGAGCTGCCCCTGGTGGCGCTCGCTGATGTGCTTGACGATCGCGAGGCCGAGCCCGGTGCCGCCGACCGATCGGCTGCGCGCTTCGTCGACGCGGTAGAAGCGCTCGGTCAGGCGCGGCAGATGGTCGGGGGCGATGCCGTCGCCCTCGTCGGTCACCGACAGACGCACGCGCTTGCCCTCGCGTGCCAGTTCGACCGTGACCGGGGTGCCGGGTCGGCCGTATTTCATCGCGTTCGAGATGATGTTGTGCGCGAGCTGAGCGAGCTGCGCCTCGTCCCCCAGCATTGGCTGGCGGGCGTCGTCGATTCGCGTGACGACGTCCCTTGGGCGGGCCTGTTCGCTGTCGCGGAGCTGGCCGACGGTGCTCCGCACGATCGCGGCGAGATCGACCGGCGTCGTCGGACGCCGGAAACGGTCGGCCTCGACGCGCGAAATCGACAGGAGGTCGATGACGAGTTGCTGCATCCGCCGGGCTTCGCGCTCGATGATCGACAGGAAGCGGTGGCGGGTCGGCGGGTCGGCGTCGCCGTTCATGTCCTGCAGCGTTTCGACATAGCCGAGGATCGCCGCCAGCGGCGTGCGAAGCTCGTGGCTCGCGTTGGCGACGAAATCGGACCGCATCCGGTCGGCCGCGTCGATCGCCGAGCGGTCGGACAGAAAGATGATCCGGTCGCCGCCGGATAAGGCCGCGATGCGCATCGTCCAATGCTGGCCGGGGCGCGGAAAGTCGACGAGGTTGAGCGTTTCGGCCGGCCCGTCGCCGTGCGCCTGCGACAGCCATTCGGTCGCGGCGGGGTGACGGATCGCGGTGCGGATGTCGGCGCCGACGATATGGCGGCCGAGCAGGCGGACCGCGGCGTCATTGGCGATCGTCACGATCTTGTCGGCGGTGCCGATCAGCGGCTCCTTTTCCTGATCGACCCATTGTGCGAAATCGGGATGGCGGAGCAGCGAGATCCGGGCCGGTTCGGGGGGAGGCGAATGGTCAGCGATGACGGCCGGCGCGGCGGGGGCGATCGCAGTATAAACGGTCACGGCCCCGATGCCCCCCGCCAGGGCCAGAATCGCGATCGATAGCGCGTCCCCACCCGCGAGTGAGGCGAATATGATCGCCACGACGATCAGCGTCAGCGCGACGGCAAGACTCGACAGGCGATCGAACATCCCGGTGCGCCTCGCACGAAGCGGAGCTTCGTGGCAAGGCCGTTCGCGGCGGTTACGCTTTTCCGCGGCGGTGTCTCAAAGCGGGATGGCGCGGCGAGACGGAACGGTCTTCGCTTTTCCTCACCGCCTCATTGGGTTATGCGCGAGGTCATGGAAAACAGCGACATTCCGCCCGAAAGCACCCTGTCTGGCGACGAGGCCGTTCCCTCGCGGCGCAAGATGCTGGCGCTCGGCGCGGCCGGCGTCTCTGCGGCGCTGACGATCCGTCCCGCCTTCGCGCAGACCGCGGTCTCGGTGATGAACTGCCAGATTCCCGTGCCGGGGCCGTCGGGCGCCGGAAAATATATCGATGCGTCGGGCAAGCTGGTGCCTGCGGGGACCAAGGGCGCCTTTCCGGGCTCGCCGCGCCCCTTCACCGGCGAAGAGGTCAAGCGCGCGTTCCGCGGCCAGACGCTGCCGGGCGCGACCTACAACCAGTCGCAGGCCTATCTGCAATATATCCGGCGCTTGCAGGCGGGGCAGAGCGGCTTTACCTGTTTCGCTTCCATCCAGATGCCGCGCTGACCATCGCTTCCCTGTCTGCGATGGCGGCGCGGTCGCATCGCAGACAAAAGGGATTGATGTGAAACTTGCTTCGCTCAAGCATGGCCGCGACGGACGGCTTGTCGTCGTTTCTGACGACCTCGCCTGGTATGCCGACGCCGGCCAGATCGCGCCGACGCTGCAGGCGGCGCTCGACGATTGGGCCGAAGCGGCACCGCGGCTCGCCGCGCTCGCCGAGGACCTCAATCACGACGCGATTCCGAAAGAGCGGTTTCACGAGCATGAGGCAGCCTCGCCGTTGCCGCGCGCCTATCAATGGGCCGACGGTAGCGCCTATGTGAACCATGTCGCGCTGGTGCGGCAGGCGCGCGGTGCGGAAATGCCCGACAGTTTCTGGCACGACCCGCTGATGTATCAGGGCGGCAGCGATGCCTTTCTGGCGCCGCGCGACCCGATTCCGCTCGGCGATCCGGCGTGGGGTTGCGACATGGAGGCCGAGGTGGTCGTCGTGACCGGCGACGTGCCAGCGGGGATCGATGCGGTCGCGGCGCGCGAGTACGTCCTGCTCGTCGGGCTGACCAACGACGTGTCGCTGCGCGGGCTGATCCCGCCCGAACTCGCCAAGGGCTTCGGTTTTTTCCAGTCGAAACCGTCGAGCGCGATGTCGCCGGTGTTCGTGACCCCGGAGGCGCTCGGCGCGCGCTGGCAGGACGGCAAGCTGCACGGGACGCTGTGCGTCGATCTCAACGGCCAGCCGCTCGGCCGCGCCGATGCCGGTATCGACATGACCTTCGATTTCGGTCAGCTGATCGCGCACGCCGCGAAGACGCGCAATCTGGGCGCGGGGACGATCATCGGGTCGGGTACGGTCTCGAACCGCGACGCGGACGGCGGGCCGGGCAAACCGATCGGCGAGGGCGGGCTGGGCTATAGCTGCCTTGCCGAAGTCCGCACCGTCGAAACCATCCTGCAGGGGGAGGCGAAGACCCCGTTCATGCAGAAGGGCGACACGGTCCGCATCTGGATGGACGACGATCGCCACCACAGCATCTTCGGCGCGATCGAGCAGACGGTGGGATGAAACGAAAAAGGGGCGGGAAAATCCCGCCCCTTTGCATCGGGCCGGACTGGCCTTTGCGTCAGCCCATGACGCCGCCTAGCGCATCCTTGAGCGAACAGGCCGCCGGGCCGAGAATGACGATGAACAGCACCGGCAGAATGAAAAGGATCAGCGGCACCGTCATGATGGCGGGAAGGCGCGCGGCCTTTTCCTCGGCGCGCATCATGCGTTCGTTGCGGAACTCGGCTGACAGGACGCGAAGCGCGCTGGCGAGCGGCGTACCATATTTCTCGGTCTGGATCATCGTCGTGACGACGCCCTTCACCGATTCGAGATTGACGCGGTAAGCGAGATTCTCGAACGCTTGGCGGCGTTCGGTCAGAAAGCCGAGTTCGATCGAGGTCAGCGCGAATTCTTCGCCAAGCTCGGGATAAGCGCGGCCCAATTCCCGCGATACGCGCGAGAAGGCGGCATCGACGGTCAGCCCGGCCTCGGCACAGATGACGAGCAGATCGAGCGCGTCGGGAAGGCCCTTGCGGATCGCGTCGGTGCGCTTCTGCCGCTTGTTATCGACGAACAGGTCGGGCGCCTTATAGCCGAGAAGCAGCGCGGCCATGGTGAAGCCGGCGCGCTTGAACGGCGTCATGTCGGGCCACATATCCAGCCAATAGATCAGGATGAAGGCGGTCGCGCCGAACAGGATCGGCAGCACGAGGCGGCCGAAAATGACGGTGACCGCCAGATCCTTGGACCGGATGCCGGCCTGGGCCAGCTTTTGCTGGACTTCCTTGATCTGAGCTTCCTGCAGGACCTGCAGGCGGCCGAGGAAGGTCCGCATCTTGTCGGCGGTCTGGTTCTTGCGGACCAGCTTCGCCCGGCGCTTCGCGGTCGAAGCGGTGATGCCCGCCTTCAGCTGTTCGCGGCGATCGTTCAGCGCCTTGACGCGCTTCGCCATCGGATTGCGGACGGTCAGCGCGCCATAGATGGCGAAGAGTACCGCGCCGACGCCGACTGCCGCCAGCATCGTCGCGGCCCAGACGACATCGACGCCCATCAGCGTCGGGCCCTGCTGCGCTCCCGAAAAGGCGGAAAGAAGAAGATTGCTGTTCATCGTCCGCCCTCAGATCTCGAAACTGATCATTTTTTTCATGATGAACGCACCGATGCTCATCCAGACGAGTCCGCCGAGGCCGGTGATCATCAGACGCTGCTCTGAAAAGAAACCCGCAAGATATTCGGGGTTCATGGACCAAACGATGCCGAACACGAAGAAAGGCAGGGCGCCGACGATATAGGCGGACGCCTTGGCTTCCGACGACATCGCCTTGATCTTCAGCTTCATCTGGGCGCGCTTGCGGAGCACATCCGACAGATTCGCGAGTGTTTCGGCGAGATTGCCACCCGTTTCGCGCTGGATCGCAATGGTGATGCAAAAGAATTGGAATTCAGCCGTGTCGAGCATTTCGGCCGATTCCTGGAGCGCCGCCTCCATCGTGTTACCGATGCGGATGCGTTCGACGACGGCCCTGAATTCCTCGCCGACCGGTCCCGGCAGTTCGTGGCTGACGACCTGGAAGGTTTCGGTGACCGGAAGGCCCGATTTCAAACCGCGAACGAGCAGGTCGATCGCGTCCGGAAAGCGGCTGGTGAATGCGTTGACCCTTTTCTTGATGAGCCGCCCGACAAGCATGTGCGGCAGGCCAATCCCGACCATCAGGCCCGCCATCACCGCGAGCAGGAAAGGCGTGCGCAAGACGAGCAGCCCGCCGGCCGCCGCGACGAATACGCCCATGCACCAGAACATATATTGGGTGATGTGCCAGTTCTTGCCGGTGCGGCGCAGACGCTTTTCCATCAGCTCGCGGCGCGGCATCAGGTTGGAGAGGGTGGTCCCCGTTTGTCCGCCGACTGCCTGGACCGTCTTTCGCATCTGCGCGGCGACGACGGCTTCGGTCGATGCGGCGTGCCGGTCGCGAACCGACGCCAGGCGGCGGCTCTTGGCCTTGCCCGCCGAGGGGCCGGCAAAAGCGAGGACGAGCATCGCAAGCGCCACGACAGCGGCGGCGATGGTCAGAATCATGGGCAGATCGAGGTTCATGATGGCCCTTTATCGGCTTCCAGCTTCAGGGTGTGCGGCGATCCGGCGTTCCGGAGTGCCGCGGTGCCCTTATTTTGCGCCCTTTTTCGCGACCAGCGTCCCAAGACCGCCGAGCTTGCCGAGCAGCGAGCCGCCGTTCGGTTTCGCCTTTGCGACGGCTGCGTCCTCGGCGCTTTCGTCGGCGCCATCGACGATGGTCCGCATCAGGCTCGTCCACGGCTGCGACGCCTTGGTTCCCTTGCACAGTTCGGCATAGGATTTGCCGAGTTTCGCGGCCTGGCTGACCAGTTTGGGATCGAACGGAATGACGATGTCGATCGGACGCTCGATCGACGATTCGAAGTCCTTGCGTGAAAGTTCGCCGATCGCGGTCTGAAACTTGTTCGCAACAAGAACCACGCGCGCGCCCGGAACATTCTGCTTGAACCAGGACAGCAGACGGATCGTGTCGCGCGCGCCCGCCAGGGTTACATCGCTGACGAGCAGGATCGTGCCGGCTTCCTGCACCAGGTGCGGGAAAGGGATCAGGACATGGCGCGGGATGTCGACAATCGTCATCTCGAAGGCATTGCGCAGTTCCTCTTCCAGCTGGAAGAAGGCCGAACCATCGGTCATCACCGGCTGATGGATCGGCGCTTCGGCCGACAGCAGGCTGAGCTTGTCCGATGCGCGGACCATCGCGCGCTCGATGAACAGGCCATCGATGCGGCTGGGATTGTCGATCGCGTCGATCAGGCCGCGCCCCGGCTCGAGGTCGAGCGTGAGCGCGCCGGTCCCGAAATGCACGTCGAGATCGAGCAGCGCGGTCTGGCGATCGCCCTGTTCGCTCATCACCCACGCCAGCGAGGTCGATACGAGCGACGCGCCGACACCGCCGCGCACGCCGACGACCGCCATCATGTGATGCGGCTTGTCGTCGTGGATGTCGGCATGCTTCGGCGCCGACAGCATGGCCTGCGCCATGGTGAAGCTTTCGCGGACCTGGTCGAGCGACAGCGGCTTCAGCAGATAATCCTGGATGCCGCTCGACAGAAGGTCGCGGTACAGACGCACGTCGTTCACCTGACCCGCCGCGATCACCACGGTGCCGGGCTCGCAGACTTCGGCCAGTGCGTTGATGTCGTTGATCGGATCTCCCGATTCCGACATGTCGACGAACAGGATGTTCGGGCTCGCCGACACCGAGAGCGACTGGACGGCGTTGCGAAGGCCGCCCTTGTTGCACTTCTCGATCGGCCAGCCCATGTCGGCCGATGCGACGCGGATCAGCTCCAGCGTGTCGTCGTCACAGACGAAGGCATTGAAGGGATCACGCAGCCCGGCTGCTTTGAAAGGAGCGTTCACTTGCCGCCTCCGCTGTTGCTGGTTGCCGTATCCTTGAGTTCGCCGGCGCCCGTCTGGGGCTTTTCGCGATAGGTCTTGATGGCCCGCGTTGCCGAGTTCGGATCGTTGACCGTTGCCCGGTTGCCCTTGATCAGGTCGTTGGGATCCGCGACCATCGCGGCAAGATTGCTGTTCGTCGCGCAGCCGTAGTTGGACGAGGTCGCATTGTTGAAATTGATCGACGACTTGCTCGACCAGTCCGGACAGCCTGGCACCTGGGCCGACGCGCGGGTCACAACCACGCGAACATATCCCGAAGGAATCGCGCCCGTCGTGACCGGAACATCCTGGCTCAGCAGCAGGCCGCGGCGTTCGACCAGCGTGCGGATCGTCGATTGCGCTTCGCCCGCGCCATAGACCGACGGATCCTCGATCGCGACCCGGTCGCCATAGCGAACGCCCATCGCGTCGAGCCATCCCTGCAGACGGCCCTGCTCGCTGGGGGCGAGGTCGCCGCTGCCGACCGCGACGTCGAACTGATAGATGGTGTTGCGGACGACCGGCTGGTGGACCGAGTCCAGGCTTCGGTTGCTGTTGGCGGTCCCCGTACAGCCCGCCAGCGATGTTGCCAGGGCGAGGGCGGTCCAAGTTGCGATTGTCTTCATCACTCTGCTCCCCAAAACCACCACGTCACTTCTTGTTCAGGCTGAAGCCGGGTGCGGCTTCGCCGCCGCCGCCGCGCGTGCGATCGGCATCCCCGACCGTCGTGTCGAGCGACGGCTTCGGCCGTTCGCCGCCGGTTACGCCGTCGCTGGTCTGGTTCGTCAGCAGGCGAGCGAGGTCGTTGGCATCCCGATAGGCATCGGTCGGCAGCTTGATCTCGTTCGCCGAAACCGGCTGGACCAGATATGGCGTGACGACGATGACAAGCTCGGTCTCGCCGCGGCGGAAGCTGTCCGACTTGAACAGCGTGCCGAGGATCGGCACGTCGCCAAGCCCGGGCATCTTGTCGATCGCGCCGATCGAGCGGTTGTTCATCAGGCCGGCGATCATGAAGCTTTCGCCCGAGCCCAGCTCGACCGTCGTCTCCGCGCGGCGGATCGTCAGCGCCGGGATCTGGAACCCCTGCATTTCGATCGCGCCTTCGGTCGACAGTTCCGACACTTCGGGCCGCACGCGCAGGCTGATGCGGCCGTTCGACAGCACCGTCGGCGTATAGGCCAGGCTGACACCATATTTGCGATATTCGATCGTCGTGCCCGCGAAATTGCCGGGGATCGGGATCGGGAATTCGCCGCCCGCGAGGAAATCGGCGGTTTCACCCGAAATTGCGGTCAGGTTCGGCTGCGCCAGCGTCGCCACGAGCCCCGAACGTTCGCCCATGTCGAGCGAAGCCATCAGGTCGAGGCCGAACAGGCGGCCTGCGCCGGCAAGGCTGCGGGTGCCCGACGGAGTGGTGAACTGGTAGCTGGTGCCCAGATACTGGCTGTTGATCGGCTGGCCGGTAACCGGGTTATAGGGTCGCGGGACCGAGCTGCCCGGGAAAACGGCGGTAGGCGCCTGAATGTCGGAGATCGTGCCGGGCGTGCGACCGCCGAACACACCGCCGAGAAATCCGTTTCCGAGCGGGCCGTCGCGGTCGCGGGTCAGCAGGTTGCCGCTGATTTCCTTGACAAGCGAGCGGTTCACCTCGGCGATGCGGACCTGCAGGTTGACCTGCAGCGGCGTCGCGGTGCGGAGGCGCGAGAGCACCTTGGTCTGTTCGCCGACGAACGCCTGTACCAGCCGTTCGGCTTCGGCCGCGTCGTCGGGCGACGCCACGGTGCCGGTGAGGAGGACGAAGCCGTTCATCGTGTTCGAGTTGATCTTCGCATCGGGCATCGCCAGCGTCAGCATCTGGTCGATCGTCTCGATATTGTTGCCGACGCGGGCGACGGTCGAATAGACCACCCGGCCGCTGGCGTCGGTCGCGTAGATGCTCGTTTCGCCCGGCGTCTTGCCGAAGACATAGAGCTGGCGGCCCGAGCGGACCTGGACGTCGGCGACCTTGTCGTCGGCGACGAAGACGTCGGTCATCGGCGCCGACAGGCTCACCAGGCGGCCGCGGCCGACCGACAGGTCGATGCTGCTGCTGGCATTCTGCGTCGCCTGAGCCGAAGCCTGCTGCGCCGGGGCCGACACGAGGGTCGCCGCGACGAGGCCGATGGCCAGGGTGCGGGCGAGCGCGGCCGCCTTGAAGTGGAGTTTGCTGGTCATCTTACTTACCCCCAACCGGAACTTCGGTCATCTTGTCGCCGCGCGTCACGCGGACCACCGGGCCCTGCACGACAGGTGCTCCCATCCGCGCGGGCGATCCGCCGCCGGCATAAGCCTGCTGCGGCTGCGGTTGCTGCCGCGGAGCCGACACGCGGCCGCTCACGGGTATCCAGAAGCGCGAAACGTCGCCGCCCGTCGTTGCCGAACCCTTGCTCGCGGTCGGCCGCGCGGCGGCTTCGGCCAGCATCTTCTTTTCGGCTGCGGTGCCGCCGCCAGCGGGAACATTGACTGCACCCGACGCGATCGCGGCTTCCAGGTCGCCGCTGCTGTCCGCGAGCGGACGAAGCGAGAGCGACAGCTTGCCCATGTCCTGCGCAACGGCGATCTTTTCCGCGATCTCCGGCGTCGCCTCGAGCGTCACGGTTCCGAAGGTGCGGACCGGCGTCTTGCCGGTTTCGTCTTCGGCGTCGTAGCGCTGGTCGGTCGCGAGCACGCGGACGTTGCGGACGATCGTTTCGGCGGTGTAGAGTTCGTCGTCGGGATAGGCACTGCCTTCCTTGACCGAAATCTTCTGCGCCAGAACCACATCGACGCGGTCGCCCGGAAAGACGAAGCCGGCGACGCCCTGTTCCTGCGACACGCGTACCGTTACGGCGCGCATGCCCGGGCCGAGCGCCGCGGCGAGGAAGCCGCGGTCGTCGGGATGGACGAGCGCGCCCTGCGTCAGCGGCTGGCCCGCGGTGATCGGATAGCGCACGACCGTACCGACCAGATTCTGGACGTCGGTCTTGTCCTTCAGGAAATAGGCCTTTTCGACCAATTCCTTCGGCCAGGGCTGAAAGCGGAAGCTGTCCGGGCCGATGATGGTCCCCGATGGCAGCTGCCGGGTTGCGACAAGGATCATCGGGCCGTTGATGTCCGGCGCAGCCGCTGCGCGAGCGGCCGGTGCCGACGAACCGCGCATCATCTGGTTGACCCCGAACGCCGCGCCGATGGCGATCACCAGCGCGCCGACGATCAGCATTATTTTTCGCGTATCCACGATTTTCGCCTCCTAACGCCAGCCAGAGGTGGTGGCGCTTGCCCTCAACTCGATGCGATAAACTGAAAGTGGTTAAGATATTGTTGGTGAAGCGCCCAAAGCCCCGCAATTGCGATCGCGACCCCATAGGGAACCTCTATCGCCTTGTCGGAAGGGCGGATTTTCGACCGGACCAGCATCACGGCGGACAGGATTCCGCCCCCGATCGCCATGATTGTCAGCGCCGGAACGATCAGCGGCAGCGGAATCCATAACATTACCGCGCCGATCATCTTCACATCGCCGCCGCCCATCGCGCCGATCGCGAAGAGGCCGGCGAAGAGCAGGAAGACCGCGAAAGCGGCGCCGAACTGCAGCGGAATATCGGGCCAGATCGACCATCCCGCGGCGAACCAGAAAGGGATCGCGAGCAGCGCCATCGCGGCATTGAGTCCGTTGGAGATGGTGCGCGACCTGAGGTCGCTAACCGCCGCGGCGATCATCAGCACGCCGAGCAGGGCCATCAGGCCAAGGGAGACAAAGCCGCTTTGCATCGGCTTTCCTCTACGCAATATGGCTTACCAAAGAGTAACCATCTTCGCCGTGCAGCGGGTTGCATTCCCGCGTGCAGCCGATATGCGGCGGCGCATGACCCACCTGCCGCCATCCTCTACCGACGTGCTGATCGTCGGCGCGGGTATCGCAGGCGCCAGCCTGGCCGCCGCGCTGGCTCCCTATCGCCGGGTGCTGCTGGTCGAGGCCGAGGATGCGCCCGGCTATCATGCGACGGGACGGTCGGCGGCCTTCTGGCACGAAACCTATGGCGGGGCTGGGGTGCAGCCGCTGTCGGTCGCCTCCTTCGCGATGCTGAACGATCCGCCGCGCTTATTTTCGGATCGCGGGTTCCTGTCGCCGCGCACGGCGCTCAATCTCGCGCGGCGCGAGGATGCGGCGGCGGTGGATGCGTTCACTGCGCGTTTTGCGGCGCAGGGCGTCCCCGTCGAGCGGATGGCGGGCGCCGCGATTGAGCGCCTCGTTCCGGGCCTTCGGCCCGAGTGGAGCGAGGCCGCTTATGAGCCTGCGTGCAGCGACATCGACGTCGGCGCGCTGCACGCCGCCTATCTGCGCGCGGCGGCGCGCGGCGGTGCGGTACTCGCGACGCGCGCCCGGCTCGACGGTGCGCGGCGGACGGGTGCGGGGTGGGAGGTCCGGCTGGGCACCTCGGTGGTCCACGCCGACGCCATCGTCAACGCGGCGGGCGCCTGGGCGGATCGCGTCGCCGAAGCCTGCAGCGCCGCGCCGATCGGTATCAGGCCCTATCGCCGGACGGTGGCGCAGGTGCGGCTGGGCGTACCCATTCCCGCCAGCCTTCCGCTGGTCGTCCATCTCGGCGGCGATTTCTATTTCAAGGGCACGGGCGAGGGACGTATCTGGCTGAGCCCGCACGACGAGACGCCCTCTGAACCGTGCGACGCGGCGCCTGAGGAACTCGATGTCGCGCTCGCGATCGACCGCCTGCAGCAGGTCGTCGACTGGCCGGTCGCCGCGGTCGAGCGCAAATGGGCGGGGCTGAGAAGCTTCGCCCCTGATCGCCTGCCGGTGTTCGGCGCCGATCCGCATGCCGCCGGCTTTTACTGGTGCGCGGGGCAGGGCGGTTTCGGAATTCAAACCTCGCCCGCGATCGCAGGACTGCTCGCGGCGGAACTCGGCGCGCCTGCGCCGGACCGGGTGATCGCGGCGGTTGATGCTGCGCCCTTTGCGCCCTCGCGTTTCTTTTGATCGTCTAGCGGCTTGCGCGGCGAAACGGGCGGATTACCATGAGCTTGGCCGCGCCATCCCCGGCGCGGCCTGACCTTGTGGAGGATGGCATGGCCCATTATTTCGAGATCAAGAAGAACAAGAAGGGCGAATTTGTCGCCTATTTCAAATATAATAGCGAAACGATCTTCTGGACCGAGGGCTATAGCAGCAAGGCTTCCGCCAAGAACGCCATCGAGTCGATCAAGAAAAATGGTCCTCCGGCCGAAACGCGCGAAGCCGAATGACGAATGAAGCGCGGGCGTTCAGCGCGCCCGCGCAACCTCCAGCGCCGCGTCGCTCGCGAGCTTGTCGGCCAGTTCATTGTCGCGGTGCCCGGCATGGCCCTTGACCCACAGCCATTCGATCGTGTGCCGTTTCGCCTCGGCGATCAGGCGCTGCCACAGATCGGCGTTGGCGACCGGCTTTTTCGCGGCGGTCTTCCAGCCGTTCCTCTGCCAGCCGTGGACCCATTTGGTGATGCCGTCACGGACATAGACGCTGTCGGTCGACAGTTCGACGTTGCACGACCGTTTCAGCGCCGCAAGCGCCTCGATCGCCGCCAGCAGTTCCATGCGGTTGTTCGTCGTGTCGGGCTCGCCGCCCGAAAGCGTTTTCACGACATCGCCCCAGCGCAGCACCGCGCCCCAGCCTCCGGGTCCGGGGTTGCCCTTGCACGCGCCGTCGGTGACGACGATCACCGTCCGTCCCTCGCTCATGCGGTCGTGAACAGGCTTGCAGCGTCGGCGGCCTGATAGCGGCGCAGGCGGTTGAGGAAGGGCGCCGGGTCCTTGCGCGTGACGAGCGCGTCGGCGGGGGTATGTACCCAGTCGTGGGCGCGGGTCAGCAGGAAGCGCAGCGAGGCGCCGCGCGCGAGCAGCGGCAGCGCGGCGATTTCCTCGGGCAGCAGCGCTATTTCGCGGGCATAGCCGCGCATCAGCGCATGGGCGCGGTCGGCATCGCAGCGGCTGCCATCGGTCGAAAAGGCCCAGGAGGCATGGGTGACCGCGACATCATAGGCGCGATAGTCGGTCGCCGCGAAATAGAAATCGATCAATCCCGTCACCGTTTCGCCGAGCATCAGCACATTGTCGGGAAAAAGGTCGGCATGGATGACATGCGCGGGAAGATCGGCGGGCCAGTTCGCGTCGAGGAAGGCCAGTTCCGCATCGACGGCCGCCTGCAAGCCGGGAATCACCGTATCGAGGTCGCCCGCCGCTTCGGCCACGCCGCGCCAGTAGCGACGCCCCATGCTGTTCTCACGCGCGCCGCTGAAATCGGCGACGGCGCGGTGCATTGTGCCGAGCGCCGCCCCGGCAGCTTGGCACTGGCCCGCCGTGGGCTTGGTCAGCGAGATGCCGGGCAGGAACTGGATGATGCAGGCGGCGCGGCCCGCGATCTGCTGGATGGCGGTGCCGTCGCGGTCGCGGATCATCGCGGGAACCGGGCAGCCCCTGGCCGCGAGGTGGCCGAGCAGATCGACGAAGAAAGGAAGGTCGCCCACCTGAACGCGCTTTTCGTAGAGCGTCAGGATGAAGCGGCCGCCGGTCGTTTCGAGCAGGAAATTGCTGTTCTCGACCCCCTCGGCGATCCCCTTGCACGAGATCACCGTTCCGATGTCGTAGCGGGCGACGAGCCCGGCGAGGTCGTCGGGATCGACGTGCGTGTAAACGGCCATTACGCGTTCGCCGGATCGAGCCCGCGCGGGAGCTTGAAGACCATATTTTCCTCGGCGGTTACGACGACATCCTCGACGATGCGCCGGTGCGCCGCGACTGCATCGATCACTTCGCGGACGAGCGTTTCGGGCGCGCTCGCGCCCGCGGTGACGCCGAGCGTGCCGATGTCGGCCAGCCAGGCGGGATCGATGTCGCTGCCGCGCTGGACGAGATGCGCGGGGGTACCAAGCCGCTCGGCGACCTCGACAAGGCGCAGGCTGTTCGAGCTGTTCGGCGCGCCGATCACGATCATCCGGTCGCAGCCGCCGGCGATCGCCTTCACCGCATCCTGCCGGTTCGAGGTCGCATAGCAGATATCCTCGCCGCGCGGGCCCGCGATCGACGGGAAGCGATGCTGCAGCGCGGCGACAATATCGCGCGTGTCGTCGACCGACAGCGTCGTCTGGGTCAGGAAAGACAGCATGTCCGGGTCGGCGGGCGCGAGCCCTGTGACATCGTCGACCGATTCGACCAAGGTCATCGCGCCTTCGGGCAACTGGCCGAGCGTCCCGATCACCTCGGGATGGCCGGCATGGCCGATGAAGATGATGTGCCGCCCGCCCTCATGCGCGCGTTCGGCCTGGCGATGAACCTTCGACACCAGCGGGCAGGTCGCGTCGATATAGTCGAGCCCGCGCGCCTCGGCCTTGGCGGGGACCGCCTTGGGCACACCGTGCGCGCTGAACACGACCGGAACGCCGTCGGGAACCTGATCGAGCGATTCGACGAAAATCGCGCCCTTGGCCTTCAGCGATTCCACGACATAGCGGTTGTGGACGATTTCGTGGCGGACATAGACCGGCGCGCCGAAACGGACGAGCGCCAGCTCGACGATGCGGATCGCGCGGTCGACCCCGGCGCAAAAGCCGCGCGGCGCCGCGATCAAAACCCTCAGTTCCGGGGCTTGTTCCGTGCTTTCGCCGCCTTCGGGGCGCGCCAGGACATGGGGTGCGTTCATGATGCGCGCGCTCTAGCGCAGCACGGCCTGTCGGGTAAAGCGGCTTCGTCCTGTTGCGCCTCGTTCATCGCACCGATAAGAAGCGGCGCGCATGGAGCTTCGAACAATCGGTTCGTCGAGCCTGCCCGAGATTTGGAAAGCCCGGTTTCTATGATGTTCATGCCCTCTTCGCCCCGAAAGATCATCGCCGTGCTGTGCGGAACCGCGGCCATGGCGACGGCGGCCGGCTGCGCGAAGGACAATGACATCGACGTGTCGGGCGGCGGCGCGGGCATCACCGCGACGCGTAGCACCTGCCCCGCGGTCGCGGTTCCGGCCTATACCGGGGATATCACCCTTTTTGACCCCGCGGCGAGCCGCGATGCGCGCGCGATCGACGTGGTGGCGACAATCACCAACCTCACGCCGCAGTGCAACGATCAGGGCGAAAAAGTCTATCAGCTCGCCGATTTCGACGTGATGGCGACCCGCCGCGACGCCGGGCCTGCGCGCACGGTGACCTTGCCCTATTTCTCGACCGTCGTGCAGGGCGGCACCGCCGTCGTCGCGAAGCGGATCGGCCAGGTGACGGTGAGCTTTGCCGAAGGGCAGGTGCGCGGCACCGGGCACGGCCAGGCGTCGGCCTATGTCGACCGCGCGGCGGCGACGTTGCCCGCCGACATTCAGGAGCGCATCACGCGCCGCCGCAAGGCGGGCGAGGAAGATGCCGCGATCGACCCGCTGAGCGTTCCCGAGGTCCGCGCCGCGGTGCAGCGCGCGAGCTTCGAACTGCTCGTCGGTTTCCAGCTCACGCAGGACCAGCTCGAATATAACGTCCGACGATAGGACGGGCGGCGGCGCAGTCGCGCCGTTCGCTTTCGCTTGTGCCCTGCCGCGCTGAGGCAGGGCTTTTCGCGTGCCTCTGGCTGGATTAGGGCGCTCGCGATAGTTCCATATAGACGGATTGTTCCGTCAAACTGAGGATAGGCCCGCCGTGACCCTGTTCAGCCGTTTCTCCGATCATATCGACACCGCGCTCGATGCGCTCGTCGCCCGTGATGCGCTTCCCGCCGGGCTCGACCGTAGCCCGATCAGCGTCGAGCCGCCGCGCGATCCGTCGCACGGCGATGTCGCGACCAACGCCGCGATGGTGCTCGCCAAGCCCGCGGGGACCAATCCGCGCGCGCTCGCCGAGCTGCTCGTCGCCGAACTCGGCGCGCTCGACGAGGTGACCGAGGCGAGCGTCGCGGGGCCGGGCTTCATCAATCTGCGGCTCGCCGATGATAGCTGGCGCGACGAACTGGCGCTGATCCACGCCGAGGGCGGCGATTACGGCCGCTCGGCGATGGGCAAGGGGCTGCGCGTCAATGTCGAATATGTCTCGGCCAACCCGACCGGCCCGATGCACGTCGGCCATTGCCGCGGCGCGGTCGTCGGCGACGCGCTCGCCGCGCTGCTCGAATATGCGGGGCACAAGGTCATCCGCGAATATTATGTCAACGACGCGGGCGCGCAGGTCGACGTGCTCGCGCGCTCGGTGCACGTGCGCTACCGCGAGGCGCTGGGCGAGGAGATCGGCGCGATCCCCGAGGGGCTCTATCCCGGCGATTATCTGAAGCCCGTCGCCGAGAAGCTCGCGGCCGAATATGGCGACCTTTATGTCGGCGCGCCCGAGAGCGCGTGGCTCGGCCTGTTCCGTGCCGAGGCGGTCAGCGCGATGATGGACATGATCCGCGCCGACCTCGCCAAGCTCGGCATCCACCACGACCTCTTCTCGTCGGAAGCCGAATTGCAGGCCGAGGGCAAGCCCGCCGCCGCCGAAAAGTGGCTGCGCGACCATGGCCTCGTCTATGATGGTCAGCTCGAGGCACCCAAAGGCGAGACTCCCGAGGATTGGGAGCCGGTCGAGTTGCCGCTGTTCCGCTCGACCGAATTCGGTGACGATCAGGACCGTCCGATCAAGAAGTCGGACGGCAGCTGGACCTATTTCGGGGCCGACCTTGCTTATCATTTCCAGAAAAGCCGGGACGCCGACGAACTCATTGACATCTGGGGCGCCGACCATGCGGGCACCGTCAAGCGGATCAAGGCGGCGGTCGCGGCGCTGACCGGTGGCAAGACGCGGTTCGACGTCAAGCTGGTCCAGATGGTCCGGCTGCTCAAGAATGGCGAGCCGTTCAAGATGTCGAAGCGCGCGGGCAATTTCGTCACGCTCGCCGACATCGTCGACGAGGTCGGCAAGGATGCGGTGCGCTTCACGATGCTGACGCGCAAGGCCGACGCGCAGATGGACTTTGACTTCGCCAAGGTCGTCGAGGCGTCGCGCGACAATCCGGTCTTCTATGTCCAATATGCCCATGCGCGGATCGCGTCGCTGAAGCGCAAGCTCGCCGAGGCAGGCGTCGATGCGGCGGCTCCCGATACCGCACGGCTCGACGACTATGAGCTCGGGCTGGTCAAGCTGCTCGCGCAATTCCCGCGGATCGTCGAGGCTGCGGCGTCGGCGCGCGAGCCGCATCGCATCGCTTTCTTCCTCGGCGAGGTCGCTGCGGCGTTCCACGCGTGGTGGAACATGGGTAACGATCGCCCCGAGGCGCGTGTCATTTTGGCAAACGATCCCGAACTGACCGCGACGCGGCTTTATTTGGCCGACGGAATCGGGCAGGTTATCCGAAACGGGCTCCACCTGATGGGAGTGGAAGCCCTTGAGGAGATGAGCTGATGGCGGGGAATGACGCGGATCAGGACGGCGCTGGCCGGAATGAAGGGGGCCAGAACGACGGCGGCCAGAACGATGGCGGTTTGGGGCTGGAAGGCGAGGACCGGCTGCCCTGGCTCGAAGCCGCCGACGATTATGACGAGGATGGCGAGGTTTCGCCCGTCCGCCTGCTGGTGATGGTGCTCGGCGGCCTGCTGCTGATCGGCGCCGTGCTGGGCGGCCTCTGGTGGCTCCAGAACGGCGGTGCGCGCGGGCAAGGCGAACTTATCGCAGCGCAGAAAGGCAATTATAAGGTCGCCCCGAAGAGCGATGGCGCGAAGACGTTCGAGGGCGAGGGCGATGCGAGCTTCGCCGCGACCGAGGGCGCCGCGCCCGGTGGTAAGGTCGATCCGACGCGGATGCCCGAGGAGCCGGCGGTGACGCCGGCTGAGCGTGAAGCCGCCGCCAAGGCCGAAAAAGCCAAGGCGGATGGCGAGAAAGCGGCAGCGGCGAAGGCCGAAGCCGCGCGCATCGCGGCGGCCGACAAAGGCAAGCCCAAGCCGGCTGCGATGTCGGTCAAGACGGCCGAAGCCGGCGCGAAAGACGCTGCACCGGCGGGCGGAACGGGGATGATCCAGCTTGGAGCGTTCAGCAGCGAAGCCGCGGCGAGCAGCGCCTGGACGAACCTGTCGAAGCGCTTTCCCTATCTCGCGAGCCTCGGCAAGTCGGTGTCGCCCGCGAAGGCCGGCGACAAGACCGTCTATCGCTTGCGCGCCTCGGCGGGATCGGCCGCCAATGCCGCATCGCTGTGCGGAAAATTGCGCGTTGCGGGTGAAAATTGCGTCGTCGTCCGCTGATTCGGCCCGTTTGGCCGCACCGGACATTGGTTCGCCTCTTTCGCCGTGCCATGTTGGGTCCGAGGGGGCGCCGGCCTATGGAGGTTGACGCACGATGATACCCGCGATTTTCGGGCTTTCGGGCCTGACCCTGACCGATGACGAGCGCGCCTTTTTTCGCGACAGCGAGCCTGCGGGCTATATTCTCTTCGGTCGCAATATCGAGAACCGCGAGCAGTTGCGGCGTTTGACCGACGATCTGCGCAGCCTCGACGGGCGCACTAACCTGCCGATCCTGATCGATCAGGAAGGCGGCCGGGTCGCGCGGATGAAGGCGCCCGAATGGCCCGATTTCCCGAGTGGCGCGGCGTTCGATGCGCTCTATGAGCGCGCGCCCGCGAGCGCGATCGAGGCGGCGCGGCTCAACGCGATGGCGCTGGCGTCGATGCTTTCGGAAGTCGGGATCACCGTCGATTGCTTGCCGCTGCTCGACGTGCGCCAACCGGGCGCCAGCGACGTGATCGGCGACCGCGCGCTCGGCAGCGAGCCGATGCGCGTCGCCGCGCTCGGCCGCGCGATCCTGAGCGGGCTGCAAGATGGCGGCGTCGTCGGCGTCGTCAAGCATATCCCCGGCCATGGCCGCGCGATGCTGGACACGCACGAGGCGCTGCCGACGGTCACCGCCTCGGATCATGATCTGCAAAGCGATCTCGCCCCCTTCGCGGCGCTCCGCGACGCGGCGATGGCGATGACCTGCCATGTCATTTTCGACGTATGGGATGCCGAGCGCCCTGCGACGCTGTCGCCGGTGGTGATCGACAGCATCATCCGCCAGCGCGTCGGGTTCCACGGCCTGCTGATGACCGACGACCTCGACATGAAGGCACTGTCGGGCGATGTTCCGTCGCGCGCCGCCGATGCGATCGCCGCCGGGTGCGACATCGCGCTCAATTGCTGGGCAAAGATGGACGACATGATCGGGATCGCCAAGGCGCTCGATCCGATCAGCACGCTCTCTCTCGCACGGCTCGAAGGCGCGATGGACCGCATCGTCGGCGACTCCGATCCGCGGCAGTTTGCGGTGCTCGTCGATCAGCGCGACGCTCTGCTGGCGCTGACCTGATGGAAGAGCTGCCGCTCGCCTTCGACCTGGCTCCGGCGGCGGCAGAGCGCGAGGATGCGTTGCAGCTCAATCTCGACAGCTGGGAGGGGCCGCTCGACCTGCTGCTGACGCTCGCGCGCAGCCAGAAGGTCGATCTCCGGCAGATCTCGATCCTCCAACTCGTCGAGCAATATCTCGCCTTCATCGCCGAAATGCGCGCGAAGCTGGAGGTCGCGGCCGATTATCTGGTGATGGCGGCGTGGCTGGCCTATTTGAAATCGGCGCTGCTGCTGCCAAAGGACCCGCTCGAGGAGCCGTCGCCCGACGAGCTGGCGCTGCGGCTGCAATTGCGGCTCCAGCGGCTCGCAGCAATGCGCGAGGCGGCGGCGCGGCTGCTGGCGCGCGACCGGGTCGGGCGCGACGTCTTCCTGCGTGCCAAGCCCGAAGGGCTGCGCGACGTCAAGGTACGGCGCTGGGATGCGAGCCTTTACGATCTTCTGTCGGCCTATGGGCAGGTCAAACTCAGGACCGAGCCCGTCGTGCATATGGTGGCGCGGCGCCCGGTGATCACGCTCGACGCCGCGCTCCAGCATCTCGAACGGATGATCGGGGTGCGGCTCGACTGGGCCGAGCTTTCCGATTTCCTGCCATCCGACTATCAGGGGCCGCTGCGGCGGTCGGCGATCGCATCGAGCTTCGTGGCGGCGCTCGAACTGGCGCGGCAGGGCCGGGTCGATCTCAAGCAGAACGGCGCGTTCGAGCCGCTTTATCTGAAGGCAGCCGGAGCATGATCGACGATCTGGAACGCGCGATAGAGGCGATGCTGTTCGCGAGCGACGAACCGCTCGATGCGCGGCAGGTAGCGGGACGACTTGGCGACGAAATGACGCCAGGCGCGGTGCGCGCGATCATCGTGGCGATCGCCGAACGTCACGCCGGCAGCGGGATCGAACTCGTCGAGCGCGGCGGTCACTGGCATTTCCAGACGCCCGCCGACCTCGCCCATCTGCTCCGCCGCGAGCGTGACGACCCGCGCAAGCTGTCGCGCGCGGCGGCCGAGGTGCTGGCGATCGTCGCCTATCACGAGCCGGTCAGCCGCGCCGAGATCGAGGCGATCCGCGGCGTCCAGACGTCGAAAGGCACACTCGACGTGCTGATGGAAGCCGAGTGGATCGCCCCAGCCGGGCGCCGCGAGGTTCCGGGGCGGCCGCTGATTTACAGGACGACCGACGCTTTCCTGCAGCATTTCGGCCTCGCCAGCCGCAAGGACCTGCCGGGAATCGAGGATTTGCGCGCAGCGGGCCTGCTCGATCCCGTCGATCTCGCCTTCGAGGAGGCGATGGGCGAACTGGACCTAGTAAAAGATGGGGAAGAGGCCTAGATAAAGGCCTCAAGGAGAATTCAAGATGGGTAGCTTTAGTCTCGTTCATTGGCTTGTCCTGGGCCTGATCATCCTGCTGTTGTTCGGCAAGGGACGCTTCTCGGACATGATGGGCGACGTCGCCAAGGGTCTGAAGAGCTTCAAGAAGGGCATGGCCGACGACGACACGCCGCCGCCCGCGCCGCGCCAGATCGACGGCCAGCGGGCGCCCGACGCGACCCCGACGCCGACCGCGGAAACCGAAATCCGCTGACCGCGGTCCGTTCGCGGGGGAAAGTTTAGTTCATGTTCGACGTCGCGCCCACCGAGTTGCTGCTCGTCGTGGTGGTGGCCTTGGTCGTCATCGGCCCCAAGGACCTTCCCAAGGCGATGCGTTTTGTCGGCAAATGGGTCGGCAAGGCGCGCGGCATGGCGCGCCATTTCCGCTCGGGGCTCGACACGATGATGCGCGAGGCCGAGCTCGAAGAACTCGAAAAGCAATGGCGCGCGCAGAACGACGCGATCATGCGCGAATTTCCGCGGGTCGATGAGGCGGGGGCAGGGACGCCGCCCTTGCTGCCCGCCGGGGACACGAGCGCGCCGACGACCGAAGCGCCGCCCGAAAATCCCGATTTCGCCGCAGCGGCGACCAAGCCCGAAACCCACGAAATACCGCCGCGGGACGGACCGCTGCCATGACGGTGGAAACGCCGGTTACGGCTGACGAGGATGGCGCCGGCGGCAAGATGCCGCTGCTTGACCATCTGATCGAGCTCCGCTCGCGCCTGCTCAAATCGCTGCTCGCGATCGGGGCGGCCTTTCTGCTCTGCCTCTATTTCGCGCGCGCCATTCTGACTGTGCTCGTTCACCCGCTTACCGAGGCGGGGCTAAAGAAGCTCATCTATACCAAGCCGACCGAAGCCTTTTTCGTCGAGATGAAGGTCGCGCTGTTCGCCGCGATCATGCTGGCCTTTCCGGTGATCGCGAACCAGCTGTGGAAATTCGTTGCGCCGGGTCTCTATCGCAAGGAAAAGCGCGCGCTGCTGCCCTTCCTGTTCGCGACGCCGATCCTGTTCGCGACGGGGGCCTGCTTCGCCTATTTCGTCACCATCCCAACCGCGCTGCACTTCCTGTTCGGATTCCAGCGCGACCTGGGGGGCGTGACGCAGGAGGCGCTGCCCGCGACCGGCGAGTATATCTCGTTCATCATGCAGTTTCTGATGGCGTTCGGCATCGCCTTCCTGTTGCCGATCCTGCTGATGCTGATCGAGCGCGCCGGGCTGGTCACGCGCGAGCAGCTGATCGGCGCCCGCCGCTACATGATCGTCGGGGCCTTCGCGATCGCCGCGGTCTTCACGCCGCCCGACGTGCTGAGCCAGCTGTTGCTCGCGATCCCGCTGGTGCTTCTCTATGAGCTGTCGATCGTCGCGATATGGTTCACCCAGCGCCGACGCAAAACAGGCGCCGAAGCGGCGCCTGTCGAGCCTCTCGAAGAGGCTTAGGGTAAGCGGGCAACGCCCGATCAGTGGATGGCGTCGCTACCCGCCTGGCCGACCGATTCGATATCGCGGCCAGCACCCTTCACCGTATTGCAGCCAGCGACCAGAAAGCTGGCGAGCAGGGTGAGGAGGATTACACGGACACTCGTCATATTCTTCACCTCTCAGGAACTGGTGCAAAATGGCCCGGCACGCTTTCGAGGGGGGGGGAGGGAATGCGGGCCGGGCCAATGTTGCTGAGCAGCGCTGCGGGGGGGCGATGACCGCTGCTCGAATGGGAAACGACCGGCGCGGCGGATAAGTTCCCGAAAAAAATTGCGGCGATGAATTTTTTTTCGCGATTCTTTTGAATCGCTTGAATCTCAAGGTTTTGATCAACTCATCGCAGTGAGGCCGCTCAGGACCGCGAGCCCCAGGAACGAGAAAAAGCCCATGATGTCGGTCAACGTGGTCACGAAAACCGCCGACGAAACCGCGGGGTCGATGTCGAACCGGTCGAGCGTCACCGGAACCAAGATGCCCGCAAGCCCCGCGACCAGATTGTTAATCAGCATCGCCGAGGCGATGACGATGCCGAGCAGCGGATTGCCGAAGATCAACGCGGTTCCGGTGCCGATCAGCACGCCGAGCGACAGGCCGTTGACCGTCGCGATGCGGAATTCGCGGAAGATCATGCGCAGCGTGTTCGATGCGGTCAGCTGATTGGTCGCGATCGCGCGCACGGTGACCGCCAGCGTCTGCGTGCCCGCATTGCCGCCCATGCCCGAGACGATCGGCATCAGCACCGCGAGCAGCGCGAATTTGGCGATCGCACCCTCGAAGAAGCCGACGACCGATGCGGCCAGCATTGCGGTGCCGAGATTGACGACCAGCCAGCTCAGCCGGGTGCGGATCGTCATGGCGATCGGTTCGTTGATGTCGCCGTCGCCCGCGCCGGACAGGCGAAGGATGTCCTCGCCAGCCTCTTCCTGAATGATGTGGACGATATCGTCGACGGTGATCATGCCGACGAGGCGCCCGGCCTTGTCGACGACCGCCGCGGAGATCAGCGCATATTTCTGAAAGCGCAGCGCGACCTCTTCCTGGTCCATATCGACCGGGATCAGCGTCTGTTCGCGTTTCATCAGGTCGCTGATCGCAATGGTGCGCGGCGCGCGCAAGATCCAGCTGAGCTGACAGGTGCCGACCGGGCGGTGCATCGGATCGACGACGAAGATTTCCCAGAAATCGGTGGCGAGATCGACATCCTCGCGGAGGCGGTCGATCACGTCGCCGACGGTCACATGCTCGGGCACCGCGACATATTCGCGCTGCATCAGGCGCCCGGCGGTTTCCTCGGGATAGGAGAGGGCGTCCTCGATCGCGGCGCGATCCTCGGGCTCCATCGCCTGGAGGACGGCCTGCTGCTCGTCCTCCTCCATGTCCTCGATGATCGCGACGGCGTCGTCGGTATCGAGTTCGGACGCGATTTCGGCCACTTGCTCCGGCGCGAGCAGATCGATCAGCCGCTCGCGCACATGGTCGTTCATCTCCGCGAGCACGTCGGGCGAGACCATGTCGCCGAGGACATGTGCGAGCAGCGGACGATCCTCGTCCGAGACGAGCTCGAACAGGTCGGCGATGTCGGCGGGGTGGAGACGGCCGACGCGATCACGCGCCGCCTCGACCTCGCCGGCTTCGGCAAGGTCGATCACGTCGCGGACGAAGGCCGGCTTCAGCCGGTCGTCCTCGTCGAGTTCGGTTTCAGCCTCGCGCTGCGCCGGGTCGCGATCGATCTCGCGATCGTCGGTGATGATCGCGTCGTCAGGGGGCAGGGATTCTTCGCGTTTGTCCATCGCGCGGTCCTCCCTGGAATGTGCGGCGTGTGATGTGGCTTCCGGCTTCCCCCTAGTCCCGCCGCCGCATGATGGCAACGCCGCGGAGCATGCTTTTTGTGCAATTAGGGCGTGGCTTTGCGGCGCGGCGCGGCTATGGGTCCGGCAAATCCCAAGCAAGGAGCAAATCATGTCCGACCAGACGCTCACCCTTTCGCTGTCGACCGGCGATGTCGTCATCCGCCTGCGCCCCGATCTCGCGCCGCAGCATGTCGAGCGGATCACGACGCTTGCCAAGGAAGGCTTTTACGACGGCGTCGTCTTTCACCGCGTGATCCCCGGCTTCATGGCGCAGGGCGGCGACCCGACGGGCACCGGCATGGGTGGCAGCAAGCTGCCCGATCTGCCGCAGGAATTCAGCAGCGAGCCGCATGTCCGCGGCGTCTGCTCGATGGCGCGCGCGCAGAACCCGAACAGCGCGAACAGCCAGTTTTTCATCTGCTTCGAGGACGCGCGCTTCCTCGACAATCAATATACCGTCTGGGGCGAAGTGATTGAAGGCATGGAAAATGTCGACGCGCTGCCCAAGGGCGAGCCGCCGCGCGAGCCGGGCAAGATCGTCAAGGCGACGGTTTCGGAATAATCTCCCTTTCGCTCTTTTTGTGCGAGCGGCGGTGAGTTCGCTTGCGCGTCAGGAGCGCGATCGGGGAATTATATGGCTGCGTGCTCCCGCGAAGGCGGGAGCCCATCTCCGGCAGGATCTGTTTCGAACCGCCGGATGATGGGTCCCCGCCTTCGCGGGGACACGCGTGCGCTCTATCGGGATGATTTTTCTTACTCTCCCACGAACCCGTTCAGCCGTTCGCAGGCGGCGATCCAGTCTTCCTTGAACGCCTGCACGACCTGTCCGGCGCCCATCGCCTCGTTCATCAGGCCCACGCCCTGGCCGACCCAATAGGTCGCGAGCGCCTTGGCGCCTTCGTGGCCGCCCTCCGACAATTTGTCGATCTTGCGGAGCGCGGGTTCGCTAACCAGTGATTGCAGCGGCATGGGAAGCGGCTTGGGCGCGCCTTCGGCTTCCCACGCGTCGGTCCATGGCGAGCGGAGCTGGCGCGAGGGCTTGCCCGTGCGACTCTTCGACCGCACCGTGTCGCGCGAGGTCGCGGCGAGCATCTTTTCCTTCACGACCGGATTGGTTTCGGCCTCGGCCGTGGTCAGCCACACCGATCCGGTCCAGGCGCCATGCGCGCCCATCGCCATCGCCGCTGCCATCTGGCGTCCGGTGACGATGCCGCCCGCCGCGAGGATCGGCGTGGTCGCGCCGACCGCCTCGACCGCTGCCGCGACCTCGGGCACCAGCACCATCGTCGCGACCTCGCCGCAATGGCCGCCCGCCTCGCCGCCCGCGACGACGAGGATATCGACCCCGGCGCGGACCTGCGCCAGCGCATGATCGCGGGTGCCGACGAGTGCGGCGACCGGAACGCCGTGCCGCTTGCCGAGGTCGAGCATCAGTTGCGGCGGCACCCCGAGCGCGTTGGCGATGAGCTTGATCGGGTGGCGGAAGGCGACTTCGAGCAGCTTGGCCGCGCCATCCTCGCGCAGATTCTCGCCGAAGCTCTGCCGCGCCTCCGCCGCAGCGTCGAGCCCGGCGGCATCGACGTCGAACTTGCCGAGCAACTCGGCGGCGAACTGCTTGTGGCTGTCGGGCACCTTGGGCAGCGCCGAGGGCGCCTCGCCCTTGCCCGCGAAGCTGTTCGGCACGATCAGGTCGACGCCATAGGGCAGGCCGCCGATATGCGCGTCGATCCATGCCAATTCCTCTTCGAGCCGCTCGGGCGGCAGCGAGGCAGCGCCGAACACGCCCATGCCGCCCGCCTTCGACACCGCGACGACGACGTCGCGGCAGTGCGAGAAGGCGAGCAGCGGAAATTCGATTCCGAGCATCGTGCAGATGGGGGATTGCAATTTTCTTCTCCCGATTACCCCACGCGTCATTGCGAACCCGGTGCAGCCGGGTGACGCAATCCAGGGCGGTTCGCGCCGATTCTGGATTGCCGCGTCGCCTTCGGCTCCTCGCAATGACGGAGTGGGCTTGGCTATTGGCATCTATGTCAGCGACAGTTGACGTAAACGTCAAGTTGATTTGCTACGCGAGCCGATTATCGCGGGCTTATGACCCAATTTTCTCTCCCCGGTTTCGACCTCGACGCTTTCGTCCGCAGCACGCTGGCCGAAGATCTCGGTTCGGGCGGCGACATCACCTCGATGGCGACCATCCCTGCCGATGCGCGCTTTTCAGGCGTGATGGACAGCCGCGATGCGATCACCGTCGCGGGATTGCCGATCGCCGAGCGATTCTTTCGCGCGCTCGACCCGGCGATGGAGATCGAGATATTGGTCGAGGAGGGCGAGAGCGTACCCGCGGGTAGCGACCTGATGCGGCTGTCGGGCAATGCGCGCGCGATGCTGACCGCCGAACGCTCGGCGCTCAACACGGTGCAGCACCTGTCGGGAATCGCGACGATGACGCGCACCTATGTCGATGCGCTGGCCGGGGGAGCGACACTGCTCGACACGCGCAAGACGATTCCCGGCCTGCGGGTGCTGGAGAAATATGCGACGCGGATGGGCGGCGCGACGAATCACCGCATGGGCCTCTGGGACGCGGCGATGATCAAGGACAATCATGTCGCGGTCGCCGGATCGGTCGAGGAGGCGGTGCGGCGCGCGGTCGCGGCGGGGATCGAGAACATCATCGTCGAGGTCGACCGGGTAGATCAAGTCGAGCCGGCGCTGAAGGCCGGGGCAACGCACCTGCTGCTCGACAATATGGGGCTCGACGCACTGCGGGAGGCGGTCGGACAAGTCGGCGGCCGGGTGCCGACCGAAGCGTCGGGGGGCGTGCGGCTCGACACGATCGGCGCGATCGGGGCGACAGGGGTGACCTATGTCTCCGTGGGCCGCCTCACGCAGTCGGCGCCGGCGGCGGACATCGGGCTCGACTTTGCGCTGGCTTAGCGCCGCCGCGCTTGCGCTGGTCCCGGTCGCGGCGCAGGCGCAATCGCTTGCCTGCTCCGCGCCCGACCGCATTCCCGTCCCGCGCCTCGAACAGCCGCGCCGCGGCGAACCCGTTCGCAAGCCGCCGGTCGCAGGCTATCTGCTGACATTGAGCTGGTCGCCGCAGCATTGCGCGGGGGTTCGCAGCGCCAGGGACGCGCGCGACCGCTTCCAATGCTCGGGCGAGAGTGGCCGCTTCGGTTGGGTGCTGCACGGGCTGTGGCCCGAGGCCGACAATCCGGGCTATCCGCAATGGTGCCGTCCGGCAAAGATCGTCCCGCAGCCAGTGCTGCGCCGGCATATGTGCATGACGCCTTCGGCGCAGCTGCTCCAGCATGAATGGGCCAAGCACGGGACCTGCATGAGTCCTCACCCCGCAGCCTATTTTCGCGCCGCCGAGATATTGTTCCGTACCGTGCGCTTCCCCGACATGAAGCGGCTCGCCGCAGCGCCGCAGACCGCCGGTAGCATCCGCCGCGCCTTTGCCACGATCAATCCGGGGTGGAAGGAAAGGATGATTGCAGTGGGCGTCGATCGCGACGGCTGGCTCGACGAGGTGCGTCTTTGCCTTGGCCCGCGGATGCGCCCGCAGCAATGCCGGCCGTTCCAGAAGGGCGCCGCCGACCGCCGCGCCGTGCGTGTGCGGCCGATGCCGGGCCGTTAAGTCTGGCGCCGGCTTTCGTCCCGGCGCGGGACAAGTGCGCCGTTAACGCTTTTTTAACCTTATCGACTCGTTAACGCCGCCCTAGCTTCGCGGGCATGGATTCGGACGGACAGATCGACATTCGCGGACGTCTGCGCGCGCAGGCCGCGCGGCAACTGACCATCGCGCGCCTTGGTGCGCCCGATGACTGGCAGGGCGAATTGCGCGAAGTGCTGCGCGCGCAGCGCGTGCTGCCGTCGCCATGGGCGCGGGGTAGCGATACCCGGCTGTTCCTCGAAAGTTTCGCGATCTTCTTCGTCGCGACGATGATGTTTCTGCTCTAATCGCAGGCGCGGTGGAGCTTCACCGCCAGCCAGGCGGAGACGAGGCACATCGCGGCGCTCATCAGCAATTGATCGACCGTTCCGACGCCCGCGAAGCCCAGGCCCATCGCGAGCAGGGAGCCCGCGACCATCGCGCCCGAATTGACGATATTGTTCGCGGCCACCGTCCGCGCGGTCTGGTCCTTGGGGACGGTCGTCGTCAGGAAAGCATAGAGCGGGACGACGAACATCCCGCCGCTGATCGCGATGCCGAGGAGGCTGAGCAGGAGCAGAACGACCTGCTTGTGCGCGAGGAAACCCTTGATGTCGTAAAGCTCGCCCGCCGGTTCGGTGCCCCAGTTGCGGCAGACCCAATAGAAGGCGAGGACGAACAGCGCCATCACGAGGACGCTCGCCGGGCTGTAGCGTGCCGAAACCTTGCCCTTGAGCAATTGATTGACGGCGACCGACCCGATCGCGATGCCGATCGAGAAGACCGCGAGGAACAGGCTCGCGACGCTCTTGTCGGCATGGAGGATATTCTTGGCGAGCGGCGGAAACTGGATGAACAGCACCGCGCCGATCGTCCAGAAGAAGCTGATCGACAGGATCGCGAGATAGAGGCGCGGGATGTGCATCGTCGCGCGGACGAGTGCGTTCGACGAGCGGATGATGTGCCAGTCGATCCCCGTTTCCTCGTGCTGGGGCGGCGCGGGGGGCACCTTGCGCCCGGTCCAGTAACCGAGCGCGGCGACGAGAACGACGCCGAGCGCGGCCCATTCGACCGCGATTACCCCGGCGAGAATCGTGCCGGCGAGGATGGCGATATAGGTTCCCGCCTCGACGAGGCCGGTGCCGGCGAGAACCTCGTCGTTTTCGAGATGCTGGGGCAGGATTGCATATTTGATCGGGCCGAAGAAGGTCGAGTGGATGCCCATCGCGAACAGCGCGAGCATCATCAGCGGGATGGCGACGAGATGGACGGCAAGGCCCATCCACGCGAGCACGAGGCCCGTGCCGCCGACGAACATGATCAATATCTCGCAGAATTTGATGATGCGGATGAGCATCGCCTTGTCGCGCGTATCGGCAAGCTGTCCCGCCAGTGCGGAGAGCAGGAAGAAGGGGAGGATGAACAGGCCGGTCGCGACCGCACTGAACAGCGTCTCCGACGCCTCGTCGTTGAACACGCCATAGACGACGAACAGCACCATCGCGTTCTTGAACAGATTGTCGTTGAAGGCGCCGAGCAGCTGGGTGACGAACAGAGGAAGGAACCGGCGTTGATTCAGCAGCGCGAAGGAACCGGTCATTGAAAATCCATGGTTGCAGCCCGACATGCCGACAAGTGCTGCCCCGGAAACTCCCCCCAAAGGCAATCCTGTTGTCGCGAGGGGGGCTTATCGGTTAGGGCGGATGGGGTCAAAGCCCATTTTGGAACGGACGAACCTTCGGGGATCATGCTCAGCCTTCCCAATATCCTGACGCTGTCGCGCATTCTGGCGGTTCCCATCCTGCTTTTCCTGCTGTGGCCTGGCGTGACCGAAGGGACCTTGCAGCCGAAACCGATCGATTATGCGCTGGCCTTCGGTCTCTATTGCCTGATGGGCGTTACCGACTATTTCGACGGCTATGTGGCGCGCGCGCGCGGGATCGTGTCGCGGCTCGGCGCCTTCCTCGATCCGATCGCCGACAAGATCATGATTGCGGCGGTGATCCTGCTGCTCGTCTTCACGCGCGACATCGCGGGCTATCATGTCATCGCGGCGCTGATGATCCTGTTGCGCGAGATCATCGTGTCGGGGCTGCGCGAATTCCTCGCGACCTTGCAGGTGTCGATGCCGGTGACCCAGCTCGCCAAATGGAAGACGACCTTTCAGCTCATCGCCTTCGGCGCGCTGATCCTTGCCGGCGCGCTGCCGGCGATGGCGTGGATCAAGATCGTCGGGCTCGCCTCGCTGTGGGGCGCGGCGGTGCTGACGCTGATCACCGGCTGGGATTATCTGCGCGTCGGCCTCAAGCATATGGATTGAGCGCGATGGCGCTGCATATCTCTTATTTCTCCTGGGTGCGCGAACGGATGGGGGTCGCGGAAGAGCGGGTCGATGCCCCGGTCGATGTGACGACCGTGGGCGATCTGGTGCGCTGGCTCGCGGCGCGGGACGAGCGCGGCGCCTTCGCTTTCGCCGAGCCGGGGCGCATTCGCGCGGCGATCGGTGGCGCCATGGCCGGTTCCGAAGCGCTGCTCGGCGATGAGGTGGCGCTGTTCCCGCCGGTGACGGGCGGATGATCCGCGTTCTCGTTCAGGCGGAGGCGATCGACGTTCCGGCCGAGCTCGATCGGCACGACGCCGGGGGGCATGGCGCCAGCGCGAGTTTCGTCGGGCGGGTGCGCGGCGATGAGGGGCTGACCGAATTGTTCCTCGAACATCATCCGGTGCTGACCGCCTCAGGGCTCGCTGAACTCGCCCATGCCGCCACCGATCGCTGGGGACTCGCGGCGTTGACGCTGATCCACCGCGTCGGCGCGCTGGCTCCCGGCGAGACGATCGTGCTGGTGCTCGCAAGCAGCCGGCATCGGGCGGAGGCGCTGGCCGCGACCGAGTTTCTGATCGACCGGCTCAAGACCGATGTGATGCTGTGGAAGCGCGAGAGCTTCGCCGACGGGCGCATCCGGTGGGTAGAGCCGCGCGACAGCGATGATGATCGCGCGGAGCGGTGGAATCCCTAATTCGCCTGATGCTTGCGGAAGATGTCGGCGAGCATCCGGAACTCGTCGGCGCGCGGGCTGCCCTTGCGCCAGACGAGCGCGATGGTGCGCCAGTCGTGGTCCGAATCGAGCGGGCGCGTGTCGATGTCGGTGTGATCGAGGATTCCGGCCTCGATCGCCATCTGCGGCAGCATCGTGATGCCAAGGCCATTGTCGACCATCTGGACGAGCGTGTGAAGCGAGGTCCCCATCATCCGCGCGCCGGCGCGCAGCTCGGGCCGGTTGCACGCGGCGAGCGCATGATCCTTCAGGCAATGCCCGTCCTCGAGCATCAGCATCTGCGCGGGGTCGATCTGATCGGCGCTGACCATGGCGGGCAGGTTTTCGGCCTGCTCGCCGGGGAAGGCGACGAACAACGCGTCGTCGAACAATTTCTCGCTCTCGACGTCGCCGCAGGCATAGGGGAGGGCGAGGAGCACACAGTCGACCATGCCGTGATGGAGCGATTCGCACGCCTGTGCGCTCGGCTCCTCGCGCAGGAAGAGCTTGAGCGACGGGCGTTCCTTGCGGAGGCGCGGAAGCAGGCCGGGGAGCAGGAAGGGCGCGATCGTCGGGATGACGCTCATGCGCAGTTCGCCGACCAGCGGCGCCGCGGCGGCCGCGGCCATGTCGGCGAGTTCCTCGGCCTCGCGGAGCACGCGGTGGGCCTTGTCGACGATCTTGTCGCCGAGCCCTGTGAAGCGGACGACGCGGCGGGTGCGCTCGACGAGGGTCTGGCCGAGCAGCGTCTCAAGCTCGCGAATGCCCGCCGAGAGGGTCGACTGGGTGACGTTGCAGGCGTCGGCGGCGCGGCCGAAATGGCCGTGCTCGTGGAGCGCGACCAGATATTGCATCTGCTTCAGCGATGGCAGGTAATTTTGCATTGATCGGATATAGCAATTGCGTTGCCGATTTTGAACAATCTTTCCGATCAACATTTGTCGCCAATATGGCGGCGTCTGTTGCTGGTCTTCTCCGCGCCGTGATAGCAAGCCTACCATCGGAGGGATGCATGGCGATTTCCAGATTCCTGATCGGCGGTATTGCGAGCGCATTGCTGCTCACCGGCGGGCTTTTCATGTGGAAGGGCTATAGCCAGATCGCCGAGGAAGAGGTGCTGCCCGAGCCGCCGCCGGGACTACCCGCCATCCCCGTTGCGGGGGCGAACGCGCCGAGGCGCGGGCCGGCGCCGCCGGCGTTGCCCGCCGCGAAGGAGGCGTCGCGCGAGGAACGGCGTTTCAACCGCTTCGACCGCGACCGTAACGACCGGATCAGCCGCGTCGAGCTGATGTCCTCACGCACCGCGGCGTTCCGCAAGCTCGACAAGGACGGCAACAATCTGCTGACCTTCGAGGAATGGGCGGCGGCGACGGGCGAACGCTTTGCAAAGGCCGATGGCGACCGATCGGGCGACCTGACGCGCGCCGAGTTCGCGACCACGGCGCCGAAGCGGGTCGTGAAGCCGAAGTGCGGCTGCTAGGCCGCGACGCCGTCGGCCAGCTTCATCCACTCCGCCAGCGCCCGCCCGGCGCGCTGCGTATAGCCGAGCTTGCGGTCCTTCTTGCGGACATCTTCGGCGAGCGGCGGGAAGAGGCCGAAATTGACGTTCATCGGCTGATAGGAGGACGCGTCGGCGCCGCCGGTGATGTGGCCGAGAAGCGCGCCGAGTGCGGTTTCCGGCGGTGGCGGGGGCAGGGCGCGGCCCGCCAGCTCGGCGATGGCGAAGCGCGCAGCCGCGAGGCCGATCGCGGCACTCTCGACATAGCCTTCGCAGCCCGTGATCTGGCCGGCGAAGCGTATGTGCGGCGCCGATTTGAGGCGTAGCTGCTGATCGAGCAGTTCGGGCGAGCGGATGAAGCTGTTGCGATGGAGGCCGCCAAGGCGGGCGAATTCGGCTTTCTCGAGACCGGGGATGGTGCGGAACAGTTCGACCTGTGCGCCGTGCTTGAGCTTGGTCTGGAAGCCGACCATGTTCCACAAGGTGCCGAGCGCATTGTCCTGCCTGAGCTGGACGACGGCATAGGGCCAGCGCCCCGTGCGCGGATTGTCGAGGCCAACCCCTTTCATCGGACCGAAGCGCAAGGTTTCGACCCCGCGCTCCGCCATGACCTCTATCGGCATGCAGCCCTCGAAATAGGGCGTGTCCTTTTCCCAGTCCTTGAAGTCGGTCTTGTCGCCGTCGATCAGCCCCTGGACGAAGGCGTGATACTGGTCCTTGTCCATCGGGCAGTTGATATAATCCTTGCCGTCGCCGATCGGCCCGACCTTGTCCCAGCGGCTTGCCATCCATGCGACGTCCATGTCGATGCTGTCGCGGTAGACGATCGGCGCGATCGCGTCGAAAAAGGCGAGGGCGTCCTTGCCGGTCGCGGTGCCGATGCTCTCGGCGAGGCCCGAGGCGGTGAGCGGGCCGGTAGCGACGATCGTCAGGCCTTCGCTCGGGAGCGTGTCGATGCGCTCGCGGACGATGGTGACGTTCGGATGGTTTTCGAGCGCGCTCGTGACGCCGCCCGAGAAAAGGTCGCGATCGACCGCGAGCGCCGAACCTGCGGGCACCTTGGTGGCATCGGCCTCGCGCATGATGATCGAGCCGAGCACGCGCATCTCGCGGTGGAGCAGGCCGACGGCGTTGCTGTCGCCGTCGTCGCTGCGAAAGCTGTTCGAGCAAACCATTTCGGCGAGGGTGTCGCCCTGATGCGCCGGCGTCATGTCGCCGCCGCCGCGCATTTCGGACAGGCGCACGCGATAGCCCGCCTCGGCGAGCTGCCAAGCCGCCTCGGAACCGGCAAGGCCGCCGCCGATGATGTGAATGTCCTGCGTCATTTACCCTGTCCGTTGTCTTGCGAGGGGTAGGCCGCGCGCACCGGTTGACTTGCGCGGCAGTTGCCGCGCACTAGGCTCCTTGCGAACAAGATGCAAAGGGGTGGCGTTCGGTGGCGGAACAGGGTTGGGATCGGCTGCACTGGCTGTGGTGGCTCGCGCTGCTGGGCGGCATCAGCTTCTTCGGCGCAGTCTTTCTGCGGCTCGATGGCCCGGCGATCTGGGCGTGGAAGACGAGCGGTGTCGGTCTTCTCGCCGTGTGGGCAGCCGCGAACGCGCGAAACACCGGCGGCTGGATGATCGCTGCGGTGCTGGGTTTCGGGGCGCTTGGCGACTGGCTGCTCGATGCCGTCGGATTGGTTCCGGGCGCGATCGCCTTCGCAGCCGGGCACCTGATCGCGATCGCGCTCTATCTTCGCAACCGGCGGCGAAAGCGCACGGTGTCGCAGACGATGCTCGGCCTTTTGACGGTGCCGCTCGCGCTGCTGATCGCCTGGGGGCTGACGAAGAGCGCACCGGCCGGCCAGATGGGCGCCGCGATCGGCTATACCGCGATCGTCGCGGCAATGGCCGCGACCGCTTGGGCGAGCCGCTTTCCGCGCTATCGCACCGGAATCGGCGCAATGATGTTCCTTGCCAGCGACCTCTTCATCTTCGCAGGCGAAGGAGGCGTATTGTCCCGGGACGTCACGATATGGTTCGTGTGGCCGCTCTATTTCGCAGGACAGGCGCTGATCGCATGGGGCGTGGTCGGGACGCTCGTGCGCGACGAGGCTTAATCTTCGCCGCGGAGGCAGGATGCCATCCACGCGGCATCCTCGGGCTCCGGTCCTTCGCCGCCAAGGCTGCGGACCTTCGGCAATCCGGCGGCCGGCCGCGCGGCGGCGCAACGGAAAGATGTGCCGGCTTCGGTGCCGTACAGCCTGTTCCCGCACGCATGGAGCGTCTGATCGGAGGTGCTCCAGCCGACTTTCTCCGCGTTTGCGGGGGCCTGGCCGGCACAATAGGTGTCGGTTTCCGACCCCGGGTCGCCGCAGATCTTGTCGATGTCCGCGCGATTTCCTTCGGCCCTCGCGATGAAGCGCTGCGTATAATAAGCGTTGGTCGCGAAATCGCGCTGGACACCGCACACCCGCGCGCCGCGCTGCGCCGTCAGCGTGTAGGAGCAGATGCGCGAGCCCTGATAGGTCTCGCAGCTCATCCATGCGCCATCGAAGGGGGCACGCTTCCTTTCAGCGGTGGCTCCGCCCGTCAGAAGTGCGGCGAGCGGGAGGATGGCGAGCGGGACAAGGCGCATGGAAAATCTCCGTAGGCGGGGTCGACGGGCCGCACTTACCGGCATCCGGACGCATCGCAAATGCACCGGATCACAGATAGTCCCTTTATTGGAATGCTTTAGGCCTGCCCGTCCCACGCCGCGACCGTCGTGCGATGGAGCAGGCGGTCGTAGCCGTCATAGCCCCCGGTCGCGCGGTGGAGCACCGAGCGATTGTCCCACATGACGAGCATGTCGGGTTCCCAAGCGTGGCTGTAGCGAAACTCCTCGCGTCCCTGCCATTGGGCCAGCTCATAGAGCAAAGGCAGGCCTTCGGCATCGTCGAGGCCGTCGAAGCCGATAATATAGCCCGCGCAGCCGAACAGGCCCTTGCGCCCGGTTTCGGGATGCTCGCGAATGAAGGGGTGAAGTTGCGTGTCGAGCGCTTCGTCGCTCGAACGGATATCCATGCTCCGCCCGCCCGGTCCCTTAGGGTCGTTCGCGCCGTACATGCCTTGGGGCGCGTAGCCGCCCCGCGCGCTGTGGACCGCCAGCAGCCCCTCGACGCGGGCGCGAAGATCGGCGGGCATCGCATCGAGCGCGGCATGCTGGTTGGAAAATTCGGTGTTGCCGCCGACCGGCGGGATGGTGATGCCGAACAGGCAGGTTCCCGCGGGCGGGCGATCCTGGAAACTCCAGTCGCTATGCCAGTTTTCGGCGAAGAGCGGCGCGGTTTCGTCGGCCTTGCGCTTCACCGCGATGATATGTTCGTGGCCCGGAATCGGGCGGATGAAGGGATCGTCGCCGAAGCCGCCGAAATAGCCGGTGAAGCGTTCGAGATCCTCCTCGCTCATCTTCTGCTCAGGGAAGGCGAGGACATGATGATCGAGCCATGCCGCGCGGATTTCGGCGATGGTGGTTTCATCGAGAGGCTGCGTCAGATCGATGCCGGTCACGCGCGCGCCGCACGCCTGACCGCTGGGGGTGATGGTGAGCGTCATGGCGCGATGCTGCGCCGAATGGGTGGGAAGGTCAATCGGGATGGCGGGTATCGACCGGAAGGGGACAAGCCAAAGCTATACTCCCGTTCGTGTCGAGCGAAGTCGAGACACGCGAAGGCTGG